>JAYUCH010000041.1:0-10833 GCA_043740435.1 Bdellovibrionales bacterium
TCAAAGCATCTTCAACCGAAGACGTAAGTGCTGATATAGGAGATTTACTATAAATGAGGGTATCAGAATTATTAATTTTTAAAATTAGGGGGATCTCACCGGCATAGTCACGAGCGCAAGCTTCGATAAATCCAAGCGGTGCCGCATAGGCATTACAACCCGATTCAATGGCGAGATTAAAGTGATAACTTGGATCATAACCATCTGGATTTTTTGCAAAACTTCGCGCAGGCCCGTGCTCGAACCCCTGATCAACAGGAAGAATAACAATTTTACCCGTTCCAGCTAATTTGCCGGTGTTCATTATGCGCGCCATGTTTGTTAAAACACCAACGCTCTCTGCGCCATACCAACTCAAAATTTCACGGACTCTTGGGGTCATAAATTCTCCTGTTATTAGACATCACGAAGCTCTATGAAACTATGCAAATTTCCCAAAGTTATCAAGACTTTGTCTGACTGTATAAGGTAAAAATTGACATTCCTAACACACCTGCTACAAACAAAACTATGAAAGTAACTTTTGAAGCCACTCCAAATCCATCAACGATGAAATTTAATTTTGGTCAGAAAATAGCTGACCAAAGTGCTGACTTTACAACCGTTGAATCTGCTGAAAGATCACCTTTGGCTGCTAAAGTTTTTGGCTTTCCGTGGACAGCCTCAGTTTTTATCGGTGAAGACTTCGTTACTATCACGAAGCAAGATTGGGTTGACTGGGAAGTGCTTGCTACACCACTGGCTGGTCTCTTGGGTGAACACATTGAAAGTGGTTTACCCGTTTTAATTGATTTAGTGGCGGCTAACGACGAATCAGAAAACGATTCTGAAATGGTCAAAAAAATAAAACGCACATTGCAAACAGAAATTAAACCGGTTGTGGCTCTTGATGGCGGCGACATTGTTTTTGCAAAATATGAAAACAACAATCTGTACATTCATATGCGTGGTGCTTGTGCGGGCTGCCCGTCATCTCAGGCAACGTTGAAAGATGGCATCGAAGTTCGTTTTAAACAGCTGTACCCTGAAATCAACGAAGTCATTGCCATTTAAAGAAAAGTTTATTTTTTTGCTTTAGAAAAAATAAACGGATATCTAACCCCCGCAATTGTTCCCATCGGTGGCGGCGGGAATTTCATAGTCATGATCTTGCTAATTATGCAGCTTTGAACAGCCTCATCACTTAATGTCGCTGATTGCACAGCTGCTTTACTAACCGATCCATTATCAGCAATATCAAATTCGATAACTACTTTTCCTTCAAGTGAAGGATTTTTTTTCACCCCTTCGCTGTAGCAGTTTTTAAATTCTGTTGTATGTTTTCGTATAACTTGGCGAACTTCTTCCCGGTCAGTTCCTTTTTCATCAAGTGCAAATGACAATGGTGGAACTAAACAAATAATTGCAAAAATAAATTTCATTTTTACCTTCTTAATTCGAGATTCTACTACATACCCATAATATAATAAAACATCAGCGGAGCCACAATCGAGGCATCACTTTCAACGATGAATTTTGGCGTATCGATAGCAAGTTTGCCCCAAGTGATTTTTTCGTTTGGCACAGCCCCTGAATAAGATCCGTACGAAGTTGTCGAATCAGAAATCTGGCAAAAGTAACTCCACAGCGGAACTTCCTTATGACCTAGATCTTGCGACAACATCGGCACCACGCAAATTGGGAAATCGCCGGCAATACCGCCACCAATTTGAAAAAATCCTACTTTATTTTTTGTGGCTGTAGCCATGTACCATTCAGCCCAGTAAATCATGTAGTCGATGCCCGATTTAACTGTTCTGGAATTTTTGATATCACCCTTAATGATGTGACCTGCAAAAATATTTCCTGTGGTTGAATCTTCCCATCCTGGAACAATGATCGGCAGATTTTTCTCGGCAGCTGCTAACAACCACGAGTTTTTTGGGTCGATTTGGTAATGTTGTTTTAACTTTCCAGACAGTAAAATCTTATACATGTATTCGTGAGGAAAATAACTTTTTCCTTCTTTTTCAGCGTTTTGCCATTCCTCTAGAATAGCTTTTTCGATACGGCGAATAGCTTCTTCTTCAGGAATACAAGTGTCTGTCACGCGGTTTAAATGACGCTCTAATAATTTTTGTTCGTCCTCTGGTGTAAGGTCACGATAATTTGGAATACGTACGTAGTGATCGTGCGCCACTAAGTTGTAAACATCTTCTTCAAGGTTCGCACCCGTGCAAGAAATAGCGTGAACCTTATTTTGCCGAATCATTTCGGCCAGGGATAGTCCTAGTTCGGCAGAACTCATGGCACCGGCCAAAGTGACTAACATTTTTCCGTTTTGATTCATTAAATCTTTGTAGCCTTTGGCTGCATCTTTTAAAGCGGCTGCATTGAAATGTCGGTAGTGATGATCAATAAAATTTGTAATATTCATAAGTTCCCCTGAGAAATAATAACTTCTGGATTCTGTTTTTTTGATATCTTGTATTGTTTAAACCAATGATAAAAAGTAATTGATAAGACCAACACGCCTGCTAAAAAAATAATTAAAGCTATTCCGAAAAAAATAATTAAACTCATGTATTAAAAACGCTCGGATGGTTGGTGATTTGGCGCACGACCCACGATGCAGCGGCTAAGCCAAAAGAACCTGTTATAAAACTGGCGTTACCGTAAATAACTGATCTGTGCATGCACGAGTGCGGATCAATTTCACCTTGCGGACAAACACATTTAAACCCCATACCTAAATCATATTTTAGCTCCACGGGTTCCATTGGAATTTCATCCGAGAACACACAAGGAATTCCAAAGTTCCCCTTACGCGGAAAATTATAGTCTTGTCGTAATATTTTTCGAACAGAGTGGGCTAACGGATCCATTTCGGTTTTAGCTAAATCTTTTATTTTGATCATGGTAGGGTCCATTTTTGCTGAAGCACCACCACTGGTTATGACATTTATTTTTTGTTGTACACATTCATTTAATAAAAAAGTTTTAGCCGTTAAATTGTCGATCGCATCGACAATAAAATCTGGCTTCAATGCTAATATTTCGGCCGATGTGTCTTTGTTGTAAAACGAAGTCAGTACTTGAATTTCAGCCTGCGGGTTGATTTTTTTTAAACGCTCTCCCATAACCACGGCTTTTTTTTGACCGACAAGTCCTTGTAATGCATGCAGCTGACGATTTGCATTGGTTATACAGATTTCATCAAAATCAATGATCGTTAATTTTCCTACACCCGACCTTGCTAGCGATTCAGCGGCCCAGGAACCAACTCCACCTAGGCCAATAACCATGACGTGGGATCTGAAAAGTTTTTTCATCATTTCGTCACCAACCAGCCGACCCATACGGTCGAAGCGACGATGCAAAGTGTAGTTATCTTCTTTTATTTCAAAGGGTCTGACGGGCTCTGTTTGGGGACTATTCATAGTGGACGAAAACTATCAGGTTTGGGGCATCCTGAAAAGCCTTTTAAAGTTACTGGTGGTTATTTCTAAGACCTGCAAAACACTTAAACCCCGCAGTTGGGCTATTTTTTCAGCTATTAGTCTAACCGAGGTTGAATTGTTTAACCCGACCCACCCCGCCGGCGCCTGATCGGGTGAATCGCTTTCTACTAAAAGGTATTCCAGTGGAATTTTTTTCACACAATCAAGGAGTTTTCTATTCTTGTCAAAAGTTACAGCCCCGCCTACCGAAATATAAAAGCCACGATCAATGTATCTCTTGGCCGTATCAAAGCTTCCAGTAAATGCATGCACAAACCCGTTTTCTGCTGGCAATCCCCAAATATCTAAAATTTGTAGCGCCTTATCATGCGCCTGAACCACATGCAAAATCATTGGTTTTTTAAATGCTTTCGCTAGCTCAAGCTGATTTTCAAAAAATTCAATTTGCTGAATCATCGACTCTTTCATGATGTGCGGTCTAAAATCCAAACCACATTCACCTAAAGCCATCGCAGCAGGTAATTCTTTTGCAAGTTCGTCTAATGCCAATTCACAGGTTTCTTCGTCCTGGGCAGAAACAAAATAAGGATGAAGTCCAAAACTTAAACCAAACTGGTCGGGGAAATTTTTTTTTAATATCTTTTGCTTTTGCCAATCTGCAGGATTAACTCCGCCCTGCAAAAAAAAACTAATCTGTTCCACGGCAGCTAGATTTAGATTTTTTTGGATTTCGCCTTGGTCTAAATTCCAACGGGAATCTGACCAATGAGAATGTGCATCTATGAACATGGCTCAACACTAGTCCTTTTTATTATTTTAACAAGACCTATGTCGATACAACATGTGACAACATCTGGACTTCATAAGATCACAACAACTGCCGATAATTTTCCATGGATAGGAGATCCTTTATATGAAAAATAATGGCCTTAAAATGGGTATCGAGATTTCAACAGATTCAGGCTCTGTGCTTCATCCAGTAGCTTTAAAATTAACCTCAAAAAAATTGGATAAATTTGAATCGTCACCGTCTGCGCCATTTAAGTACTTTACGGATGCCATTCTCGGACTAAGTTATCATAAATTAACAGACTTTAAATTTGTAGAATCCAGCGAAAAGCCATTTGTCGAAAATGCTTATTCAACATTAAACCCGTACATCGAACTTTTTAGAAAATCAGCACCTCGCGTTCAATCTGTATCAAAGTCCAATTCAGAAAAGCCAGGAAAAGATTTAAAAATTGAAAATTTTGAAAAAAACATGTCAGATCTTTGGCAGTCAATTTTCTTGAAAGACTCCGTTGATTTTTCGCAAATTCAAAAATCACTCGATGTTATTTCAGATTTTGAAAATCATTTAGGTGCACCCTTTCTTTATAACTTTAGTTTACAATTTAGCCCTGGTTTTCAAGGTAAGCTGGTTGCATTTTACTCATTTCTATTTCATTTACGCTCGGTCATAGCCATCGACCATAACGCCTACGTCGAGGACTCGTCGCTTGAAAGTGTCAAATGCGATTCGATTTCTGATTATTTACCTAAATCAGATTACACCACAAATGATGCACTTTTATTTTGGCAATTTAAAAAATTATCGACTCCGTTTGTAGGTCACAAAGATAAAGATGTACGTATTGAAAAATTATTAGTTCAACCCCTTGAAAAGTATTTTAATCAATACAATCACAACGCATGTTGTTTAATCCAAAATTTACCCCATTCATTTTTAAGTTCACAATCGCCTGCACAACTAGAAGAAACTTTACATCATGTGCAGATGGATTGGTTGTTAGGATCGTCAGCTGGACTGTTATTTAAAATTCGCGAAGAATTATTTGGGCTTGTTGAAGGTTACGACAAAGTGTTCTGGCCAGAGGCCTTGAATCTGAAACCGAAAACCAGTTCTAAACTGAAGTTAGAATTTCAAGTGACTTCAAAAGATCTTAATCAAGAGCCGGTGGCCGCATAATCCACTTTTTGTAAATAAAAACAAAAAGTGCTACCACCAGTAAGCACAGCACGACAATTTTGAACTGCTTTAAAAACCCAAGAATATTTTCGCCATAATGAGACAGTAGCAAAATCTGGGTAGGTACAGATATCATCGCGGCGATTCCGTCAATTAATGCGAATTTCCAAATCGGGAACTTCAACATTCCGCAAGCCAAGTGTCCGGGAAACCGAATGCCCGGAGTAAATCTGAAAATACCACAAGCATAGGCTCCATATTTTACGGTCCAAGCTTCGATACGCTGCCGGTTTTCTTCTGACAAAATAGCTCGTACGGGTTTCCATTCAAAAACTCGGCGCCCAAAAAAACGACCCATCCCGTAAATAAAAAAATCGGCACCGAACACAGCAAAAAATGCAACGACAGCAGCCGTTTTTGCATGCACGAATGGGGCTCCACGAAACGGCGGAGGATATTTATCAGGATGCGCCCCCATGTATGCTAAGATTCCAACACTGACCAGAGTGGCTTCTTCGGGAAACGGAAAACCGATAGCAGATAAAGCCATCATGCCAACCAGAAAAATATAAACCCATGTGGGCTCGTAGGCATATGGAATTAAGCAAGTTAAAGTATCCTTACTATTTATCAAGCATTCAACAAGCGAAACATTCATTTAGCTATCATGAAGAAGAAAGCTAAAAATGTTAAGCTCTTGAAATAGATCGGAACAGTGTGCTAACTGTTAATATGGCTGAAATTGTAGGCTCTCTAGTGGGATCACATGGTTTTGAATACGGTGTGAAACATTTTATTAGTACAAAGCCTGGCACTATCTCTGAAATTGTGTCTGAAATCCTTGATTTAGATAAAGAACAAATTTTATTCTTACTCAATCTTGGATCTGTTTACATTCAAAATATTCGGCAAACTGAAAATGTCATCATACAAACTGGAAAATTATTTCGTGTGCATACAAAACCAAGACGGCACCAAACAGATCACTCCTGGTGTGAACGCATTGTTTTTGAAAATCAGGATTACTTAGTCCTTGATAAACCAGCAGGAATTCCCAGCCATGCCTCGGTAGATAATCGGATCGACAATTCGCTTTACCAGCTTGAACTTGCAAGAAACATAAAGCTGCACATTACTCATAGATTGGACACTTTAACTGAGGGGCTTATTGTCTATGGTAAATCCGAACGTTTTGTTAAAAAATTTAATATCCAGATTCAAAATCGTCTTGTGCAAAAAAAATATGTGGCCCTAGCTGAAACTACAATTCAATTACCAAAAAAACTAATTCATTACATGGAAAGTTCTCCAAGGGCCCCAAAAAAGGTGACTGAATTTTTTCAGGAAAAATCAGCGCTTTGCGAACTGGACATCGAAAAACAAATTGTTCATGACGACCACAGCTGGTTGAAAATCAACTTAATCACGGGCCGCACTCATCAAATCAGAGCTCAATTAAGTGCCGTGCAAGCCCCGCTGCTCGGTGATACCCTTTATGGCGCCAAATCCAGCTGGAAAACGAAAGGCATTGCACTCAAAGCCTGTGAAATTGAATTTTTTTGGAACGATCAATCCTGTTGTTATAAACTTAACGACATGTTTTAAAACATCGTGATGTTGGTCATCAAGGTATACCCGGTCTCTGCAGGCTTACTCATAAAAATTAAATCTCGGGAATCTTGGATACCAATCGTAAAATTCATATCACGGTTTGGTCGAATTTCAAGACCCAGTCCTGTGCGCAAACCAGTCAGATGAATCTCAGGCTTATTCAAGTCGGCCGAACTGTTGGACCATTTTTCTTGAAACTCGAAACCTGGCTTCAGTGAAAAATACTGGTTCATATCAAAGTTGAATTCCCCGCCATGTTCTAAATCGATTTTGCTGGTTGTTTTAACTGCGTTTGGTTTTTTAGGATTTGAATTATCTAAGTACGTTGTCGAATTTTGAAAATAGTAACTGGGCTTAGCGTAATAACGAAACCCTAAAGATTTATTAAAATTACTTTTACCTTCGATCTCGTAGCGTAGCCTTGCAATCATACCCTGATCACGAGATGCATCACTGGACGGGAAAAAAAGACGAAATGCGTTCGATAGATCCAAATCAGCAGGCAATACATTTTCAAGCAAATTACTAATTTTTGCGACGATTGAAAAATCCCGCGTTCTGATTTTATCTGTAACAATGTCATTAAAGATATTTCGACCAGCTGTCGAATAACCAAAGGCAGGTCTGGCAGATATTTTTAAATCACGACTGATTTTATAATTAAAAGAAAGATAGTTATCGAAAAAATCCATCGATGGATCAGCTTGGCGAAATTGCTTGTCAGTAAAGCCACCCAAACTAAAAAGCGACACACTGAAAGCCTTCTGCGACTCAACCCCAGTCGGTAAGGTCGTAACAAGTGTTGCAGCCTCTTGCGCTGCAAGATTTATTGCTAATGTGAAAATAACTGCTGAGACAATAAATGAACCGACCGCTTTATTTCGCATCTGAACCCCTAAATTTGAAGGAAACGCTTTATTCTGCGAAAGAATAACCAAAATGCTAAATGGCGTCCAGTTTAAGCTACTAAAACTGACGAAACCCTATTGTGAAATGTGAAAAATTCACACTTGTCTACTTAGTAAATACTGATAGTTTTATCTTAAGCCCTTGATTTGAAAAGTCTAACTGTGATCTCAATTTTAATTCTTTAAAATCGATTGTCATCGCTTCTGGATGCAATATCACGGCTCCGGATAAATTGACCAAATCCTCTAGATGTCTGAAAATTTGATGAGCCGAGCTTTGTTGAAGCCTTATTCCATAGGGCGGGTTCGAGACAATCCACCCAGCGGAATTAGGCTTAGTGGCCGCATTGATGTCTGTTTTCTGAAGCTGGTTACTGTCCCCACAGATTGACTTTATTCTTAGTGAAATCTCGGGGAATATTTCTGTAAATAATACGGCATTTTTATTTAAATTTTCGATAGCATTTTCATCAATAT
This sequence comes from Bdellovibrionales bacterium, assembly GCA_043740435.1. Lineage (GTDB taxonomy): Bacteria > Bdellovibrionota > Bdellovibrionia > Bdellovibrionales > Bdellovibrionaceae > Pseudobdellovibrio. The sequence goes on from JAYUCH010000041.1 coordinate 8,406, forward strand.
CGATTCCTACTAAGTTGGGTATGTTTGCAGGTTTTAGCCAACGGAAATTTTTTACCCAACTGTCCGAATTAAAAATTTTGGGCTTGTTCTTAAACTGTAGCCAATTGTATTTACGCTTAAAGTTCGGCGTGAAAAAACTAGCCGCTTCAAAAAGCGTCGTCCCTGAACCTACGAAGGGGTCAATAATCGTCGTATTTTGCGGATTTTGATTGTGGTGATACATCTGTTGGATCATCAAGGCCGCCAAATTTTCCCGCAATGGAGCTTCTCCGCGGTAGACAGCATAACCACGCAGATGCAAATGATCACCGGAAGTATCTAAACTGACAACGGCATTATCCTTCACGATTCGAATGTAAAGCTTATGCTGAGAACCACTTGCCAATTTGAACCCAGAGCTTAATAAAGCTTTCGTTGCTGCTTCGATCAAGTTTCGTTCATGATTTAATCTGGATTTTGCAGTTTCAATTTTCACCGCAATATTTTTATCATCAATCCATTTATTCAGCGGCAACGATTTCATTTCTTTTTCAAACTGATCATAAAAACGCGCCGTAAAACGGTGGATACGAATCAGCACCCGAAGAGCTATTTTTGAAAAAAAATTAATTTGGTAACCCAAATGATCCGAACACTTTATTTCTATTCCCCCTGCATCGATGAAAAATTCAGGTAAAGGCTCGCGCGTAGGCTGACCGTCCAAATCCATCATCTCGAACCAAAAGGATTTTATTTCTTCAGCAAGCTGATTTTCAAAATGTAAAGGGCAACTAATAAAAAATACAGGCATTTAAAATCTCCAGAAAAAATCCACGAATCCGTAATACCCGTCTCTTGGATCTAATTTTAATTTTGTAATATCGGTCGCATTTAACGAAGCTTGTGCATGAAAACGGTCATATATCCATATGTAAGAAACGAAACCACCCAGTGCTTTTTTTTCAAAATTGTAATTAGGCCCAAGCAAAAAGCGATCCCAGTTATCTAAAATAATTTCATAACCTGATTGAAAGGAACTGGATCCTAAGGCTTTAATAGCTGCGGCATCTGCGGCCCCTTCCCATTTGATCAAACCTAAACTTAAAAAAATATGCGCAATTTGTGCATCCGAAGAAATTGTATCCCAGTAAACATTCAAATTAATCGTTGTTTCTTTTTCATCTACCAGTTTAATGAGCGATAGGCCCGAAGAAACCGTGGTCGATTCCGTGTCAATAAGACGTGCTTTGAAAGTAAAATTGGGCCGTCCAAAAAGATTAACTGTTAAAAAAGTTCCGACCGTTAGCCAATCTTTAAAACCGTAAAAAAGATTTCCCAAATAATTAACTAAATATTCTTTTTCAAATAAAGTCTGGGCTGTTTCTCCGATCGCAATTCCCTGATAAAATAATGGTCGGTAACGTGACGATACATTTGCAAAACTTTGATGAATAATCAAATCGGTAGAGCCCACAAAATCGTCATTATAGACTGATAAATCCATGTGGCGAAGAATATCACCCGACTGAATGAAATAACGTCGAGACTGTCGTAATAATTTTGCACGAAGCTCAAATTTATTATTTGCCACACTTCGAACGGATTGTAATTCAAGAAAACCAATTACGCCGTACTTTGAATTTTTCGAAATGACAGGTAAAATCTCACCCACTTCCCAATTGCTTTGATCAGAAATAGCCGTGATTTTTTGATAATCAATAAATTTATCGACGATGGCTGAAACAGGTTCTGAGCCGTTTGCAGCAAGCCCCAATGTGGTCTTTAAAATCAAAGCGATTAATACTGAGATACTTTTGGATGAATGTTTACACATACTAAAGATAACAGTAACGAAATAAGTCCAACTTCGAAAGCATAAAATAAACCAAAATGATCTGTCAGGTAACCAACTCCTAAATGCATAGCAATAACGCATAAACTTTGAAAACTCATGGTGAAAGTGATGAATTCACGCTGATAAATACCAGTTTGTTCCGAGATAAAGGCCACCGACATGGGATAAAACGGAGCCATTGTAAAACCCAGAATGACTAAAAAAACCGGATGAACTTTCAATCCTAAAGATAAGCAAATTAAAGATGCGATCAATGAAACGTTTAATATATTTTTAAGACTCAATGAAAAACCTTTTATTGCAAAAAGAATGCGACCCATAAGTAAAAAAACGAAAAAAGTTGTTACGTAAACACTGGATTCTTTAAGGTCCATATTAAAGTAAGTGCGCATGTATAAAGCCAACCGACTGGAAATTAAAATTTCGGCGACAACGTAGAAGGCTAAAACTCCACCGTAAATAAATAGTGCTTTTTTTGCAATTGTTTTACTTTTTAATTTGGGGTCCATGTAGTGAATTTCAAACTGCGGCTGAGCCCTCGTTACTGTCGCAAAAATTCCTACAATCATAGCGATTATGGCCGTAACAAAAAAA
>JAYUCH010000042.1:0-30068 GCA_043740435.1 Bdellovibrionales bacterium
CGAACAAAATGACGTTGACACGAATCAAGAAATCAACGAAGTTGCTTAACACAAACCGCCACTCGGCTTTTGAATTTCAACTAATCGATGGACAACGCCCATCACGAAGTTGCTCCGAAAAGTAGCTCAAAAAATTAAGTTTATTATTGTATTCAAATATACCAGTAATTAAAATGATGACAAAGACTGAAGTCAAAAATAGGAAAATGGAAACTACCAATGGTCTATTAACTGTTTTCATTTTTTAATCCAAAAGGTGTGGATAGTTATTTTTATTAATTAGATTGCTGAACCCGGTATAAAGAGTAAAAAGGGAATCGTTGGAACATCTTATTCCATAGAGTTCACATTCTACAGGAATTTTCAAATCTTTAAATTGAAACAGATCACATGAATTAATGTCGTGCATATTTAATTTTTTCTCACTATCAGGAAATAAGAATTGAAACTTTTTGAAGTAAGGCCAGTTTTTAGCAAGTTTTCCATGGTCTTTGAAGCTTGGATTTTTGATATCACTGAATTCATCCAGACTGTGACTTTGTGCTATTGAGCCAGAATTTAACTCATGAGATAGAGATGAAAGTGCCTCGAAAAAACTATGCAAAATGGATTTGTTTAAGTCAATATTGAAACCCATTCCAATGATACAGCCAAAACGCTGAATATGTTCTGAGCCAGTAATTACGCAAATGTAGCAACTCGAGAGTTGCCAGGATAAGGTATGGAAAAACTGAATTTTTATTGTGGATGGAAATGATAAATAAAATTTTTTTTTCAACTGAATCGTTAGTGAATTTTCAAAATATAAATAGGGCAACTGATTGTGCCAGTGATACAAGAATAAATGTCGCTCTAAAACTTCATTTTTTGCACTTTCCATAGCGCCGTGCTTTAAATCTGAAAGTGCTATCCCATTCGAATTTTCTAGCTTGTTAAAGTCGATAAGACTGCGCTCAATTGACTCAAACACAGCTTTTTTGACGGCAATGTCTGGATTGGTGTCAATACCCCGGCCATAATATTTGTGACCGTCGACCACAATTTCTGAACTTATGTCACAGTAATTTGAATCAACAGCTTTGATGTAGGAATTTTCAAAAACTTTCAATTGATTTTTTATCGTTAAATTTTCAATCAGGTTATATAGTTTATTCGCCATTTTCAGAAATTAACCATAACTTTGTAGACGCTGACATCTTCGATTGATTACAGCTGTAAGGCTTACGGGTAACAATGGAATACGGTGCAATAGCTAATGGACCGACCAGAGCTTCGTTTATTATTTTGAAGTGAAGTTGGTTTACCTGCTTGGATCTTTCGGATTCATCTTTCGTTTTTAGAAATTTAGTTAGAACTTCATCAGCTGTTTTAGTATCAACAGCGACAATCCTGTTTGTGAGATAGTAACTTAACAGGGTATAATCCTCATCAAAAGAAATATCGCCCATCATATAATAGGCATCAGGTCTTTTTTCAAAATCTTCCTCAGGTGGAAACTGGTCACCAAATTTTAAATTTATTTTTGGAATTTCACTTAATATTTCCATACTTTTTTCGAGTCCGTGATAGCTTTGAAATTCAAAAAAATCATGTGGCTCAATGCTTCCTGATTCAGAAGCTTCTTTTATTGTATTTTTTTGTTTCACAGTTAAATTGCCGGTCCCATTTTTTGATAGGAATTGATCTGTTGGTTCTGTTTCCAGGGGAAATGAAAACTTTTCTACCATTAATTTTTGGATGTTTTTTATTATATGATGACGCTCAGAAGCTGAAAAATTTGAAATCATACGCGGACCAAAATTAATCATGAATAATTTAATTTTATCTGTATAAAAAATGTTGAAGTTTTTAGAGTCTACAATATTTTTGGCACTGATTTTGTTTAGATTAATTGGTGTGGGGATAATATCAAGCTCATTTTTTAAAAACAAATCTATTAAGTCAGCAGAGGAGTCTGTTCCAACAATTCGAATTTTTTCAAAGTAATCTGACTCTGCGATAAAATATTTGTTTCTGTATAATGTGTTATCGTTTTTATTAAATTGATATGCGCCAGTGGTATTTTCATTTGACATTATTTGCAGGGAAATTGGATCAACTGCATTTTTTGGAACGATTCCATATTCGGTAGCGGATAGAATTTTTAGAAGGATTTGGGCTTTTGTATTAGTTTCTGCAGTTAGTTGAAAACTCATGTCATCAATAATCTTAATCGAATCACAGCTATCTGTAATCTTTGATATTTTTTTCTCACATTTTAAAAACTTGTTCAGTTTTGCATGGCTGTTCGTGTCTAGTATTAACAGCCGCTTTAATGTTGCTTCTACATCTGCTGAAGTTATTGCCTCGCCAAGCGAAGTTTTATTTTTATTTAGTTCTACATGTATTACGTTTTCGACGATGTAGATTTTTTTCGCAAGCCAGGATCTGACTTTTCCGTCGTCATCTGTCACAAGACGAGCGTACAGGTTATCGACCAGGATCGCTTTAGTTAGATTGTCAATTTTTGCAGGATCAATGTCTAATTTTTTTACATCAACAGACAAGCCTAATCGGGCGGATAGCAATTGTGACCTCTTTTTTTCTGAAGGTAAATACTTCGTTACAATGAGTGTTGTGAAAGCAGCAGTAATGCAAATGATTATTCTAAGTTTTTTCAAAAGTCCTACATGCTGTTTGTTGTTTTTGAGCCTGTTTCGCTGCCCTCGGTGGTAGGGCGCACGATTATCTTATTGTTATTTTTAAGTGCTTCGTAAACGTTTTTATCCAAATAACCCAACTTTGATTTCTTCGATTTAATCGGTATCCGGCAAACATATTTGTCTGATTCAGATTGCGATGTCTGATTTTCTACGCAGATAATCGCTTCGACAGTATTACCTTTTAACGAAAAAAAACTAACTGATGAGAACAGTGAAATTAAAATTTGGGACATTTTTTTTATCATATTTACCTCGAAGTGCACTTTACCCGTTCATATTAAAATTAATATTAAAATACATTAGAAATGTATTTTAAACTTAGTTGTACAAAACTTAGGCGGGGCTCCATTTCTTTGAGCACCCGGACCTATCCTAGCCATTAGTAGTAACTAGATTTTGTGATAAATCTCCGACAAGAAAACTGTAGGAGAACATCATGAGTAAACTAGATCAACAAATTCGGTCAAAGCGTTTTCGTGTAAGAAACGAATCTAATCTGTTCCTTACCGTGGATTTTAATAACGGTGACCAGCTTAAATTTAAAATATCTGATTGTTCGATGACAGGTATTAGAGGAATTTGCGAATTAGATCTATCTGCAGATAAAATGCCTGAGCAGGGTTCAATAGTAACAGCATCGAAGCTTTCTTGGGGGCAGTCAGAATATGCCCTTGGTCGATTAGTTTTTCGAAGAGCATTTCCTACCAAATCAGGTTTAGATTTTGCATTTTCTACTGTAGATATAAAAATTCCTGTTGGTGGTGCGATCTCTAAATTATTAGAAGTAGATTTTGATAAATTAGATGATGGTAAATCTGAAGAGTTGAGCTCTGATAAATTTTCTTTGGCTCATTTTGTTGAAAGTGAGTATTCAAACGTAGATCTGTTCGATCGTATGAGAAAATTTGATACTTTTCGTGTTCAGTGGGAAAGAAGTAATAAGTACGGATATAAAACTGTTAGGGAAGCTTCCAAGGGTGAGCGTGTAACATTAAGTCGTCCAAGGAAAAATAATCGTAAAGATTACATAGTAATGGGATCAAACGATTACCTGGGATTGGGTTCCAATTTAGAAGTTGTAGCGGCAGCTCACAAGGCGCTAGATCTGTATGGTTTCGGTTCAACGGGGTCACCGGTTACAACGGGCACCACCGACCTGCACCTTGAGCTTTGTGAAAAAATAGCAAAAATTCATAAAAAGGAAGCAGCCATACTTTTTAACTCCGGTTATGCTGCAAATATCGGAATTATATCTGCAGTCACTTCTGCAAACGATTTAGTAGTTGCGGACATGCTTTGTCATGCTTCTATTCAAGATGCGATGCAAATGTCCCGCAGCACGTCACGCTTTTTTAAACATAATAATATCGAACACCTGGAGCAAATTTTATCTAAAGAGCGCGAAAATTATAACGGCTGCTTAGTAATTACAGAAGGTGTTTTTTCGATGGATGGTGACACTGCCAAACTTGATGAAATTTATTTTTTGGCAAGAAAATATAACTGCCGCATTTTGGTGGACCAAGCACATTGCTTTGGTGTCGTCGGACCGAATGGGTTGGGTATTTGTGATAAGTATAATTTGTTACGTGAAACAGATATTATTATGGGTACGTTTTCAAAAATTTGTGGTGCGATTGGCGGATTTGCAACGGGATCTGTTGAATTTGTTGAGTGGCTACGTGCATTCAGTAGAGCTCAAGTATTTTCGGTTAGTTTGCCACCGTCTACTGTAGCTGCTGTGAGTAAGTCGCTCGATATCTTTACCAACGACAAATCTATTATTAACAATTTGCATTCCAATATTGAGCATTTTGTTAAAAATCTGGAATCGATCGGATATAAATTTGATCATAAACAAGAAAGTGCAGTTATTCCTGTGGTCGTTGGCGATGAGACTAAGCTCGGAATCATGTACCAAAGTTTATTAGACGATGGCGTTTTGTGTATACCGATAGTTTATCCAGCTGTTAGTCGAAAAAACTGCAGATTTAGATTTACAATGATGGCAACGCACTCAAAATCAGATTTGGATTACGCTACTGCTTGCCTTGAAAAAGCTATGATGAAGGCAAACTTCTCTTTCGGGAATAATGCTAAGGAAGAAAAGTCGAAGGTTGCTTAGCAATGCAAGAGTTTCTTGTTTCCATTTTATTAGGATTTTCAGCTCTGTTAGGCATTCAGAAACTGCCAACAGTGCAACAAGATTGGAAGATTACTGATAATTGGACCGAAGAAGATGGAAGTTGGACTTTAAGTGCCACAAACAATGAAATCAATAAAATATGTTCTGCTGGTAAGTTTCTAATTTTACCGCAAGTGATACACGGAATTCACAAAGTTTATTCAGATAAGAAATTAATTTATCAGTCCGGTGACGACACATTCAAAAAAACTTCTTCTTTTTATGAACGGGGTGTCGTTCAATGTAATTATCTAAGCAACGCAAAAGAAGTAAAATGGACAGTGAAGACCTATTCAAAATATTTTGCAAGAATCCATGGGATGCCCATTACGGCAAATTCGAGTAAATACTTTTTTCTAGACGTTATTGTTAATATTGTTGCGTCAGGGTGTTTGATTATTTTGGCACTATTTTCCCTTTTTATTTTTAAAGGTCGAGTTAAGAAGCAACATATTGCTTGTTTAACAGTTGGATCTATTTCCTTATCAGTTTATGCTGCGCTAACAAGCGGAAACTATATTGGACTTGAGCTGCCCATGTTAACCGTTCATAAAATAGCTGACGTTTTTGTATGGATTGGTTCACTTGCTTACATTTATTTTTTTAGAAATTTTAATTTCTTAGGTCGAATCGAATTTATATTTTTCAGCATTGCTTTTGCCATCGGCGAGCTGATTATTATTTTAGGCAAATCTGCTGACGTCGTTCAAATGGGTACGACTATTCCCATACCGTTTGCATTTATCTGTATGGTTTCGTTTTTGCTGCACTCTATTCATGACGGAATTAAAAAAGGATTCAACAAAAATAATATACTGGGCATCATTTCAATTACTTCCTTTGTAACGGCTGGGTGCAATGATTTATTTCATATTCTAGGTATTGTAGACACCAACATGCTTATGCCGGTAGGATCGCTTTTCGGGGTATTTTTCCTTGCAGCTTCGGTAAATCAAGACATCGAAAAAACATACCAAGAACGTGACGACCTAGTTAACAACTTGCAAAGTAAAGTAGATGAGCAAACTCGACATTTAACATCAGCGCTGAACCAGGTTCAGAAATCGCAAGCCGATCTGGTACAGTCGGCAAGACTTGCTTCGTTGGGTACATTAAGCGCTGGCATTGCCCATGAGATTAATAATGCTATCAATTATGTAAATGGTGCAGTCATTCCGCTTGAGCGTAAAGTTATGAAGTCTATTCCTGAATCTGACCGAGTGATCACGCAAAAACTATTTGCTGCCATTAAAGAGGGGACGCATCTTACCGTTGAAATCGTTAGAAGTTTGCGGAACTTTACTGGCTTAAATCAGGCTAAAGTTAAAGATGTGAATCTTCTTGAAACTTTAACGTCGGTGTTAACAATTTTAAAAAGTAAACTAAGCCATATTGCGATTCATACTGATATTTCTGATAAGTTGGTTTTAAATTGTTATCAAGTTGGTCTTAACCAAATTTTTATGAATTTAATTTCAAATGCTGTTGATGTTTTACCTGCTTCTGGTGGAAAGATTTCTATTTCTGCCAAAGAGCTTGAAGGTGACATCGTTGAAATACGCTTAACTGATAACGGCCATGGTATGACCAACGAAATCAAAGATCGTATCTTTGATCCGTTTTTTACCACCAAAGAAGTCGGCAAGGGCACTGGGTTAGGGCTTCATATTGTTCAAAAAGAAATTGAGCGGCACTCGGGAATTATCAAGGTTCAATCTGAAATTAGTGTGGGGACCACTTTTGTTATTCAGATTCCAAAAAATATTGAATCATCTTTGAAAATCTCGGAGGCTGCATGAGGCCCGTTATCGTGTACGTTGATGACGAACCAATGAACTTAACTGTCCTAGAAGCAGCTTTGCCTTCCGAATGGGATATTCGAACTTTTGATAATCCACTGCGGGCACTGGATGCCATGAGTGATATAAACCCCTGGGTCGTTATATCTGATCAAAAAATGCCAGGCATGAATGGGGTGTCTTTTCTTGAAATTATTAAAAAGACGAATCCGCATGCGATACGCGTGTTGGTCACCGGTTATTCCGACGAAGACTTAGTTGTTGATTCAGTTCGAAAAGCTCAGATTTCAGATTATATTCGAAAGCCATGGGACGTTGATGATCTAGAACATCGAGTGCATAAGCTTGTGGATACCTACTTACTCGAGCGCGAAAGTCGCGAAAAATCTATCGAGCTTGAAAAGAAAAATCTTGAATTAAACACCGCGCTTAAAATTGTTGAAGAAGCAAAGCTGCGTGAAGAGAAATTTCGCAAAGAACTTGAGTGTTGGGCTCCGCCTTTTATTTTTAATGTTTTGGAATCAGGACAGAAAAATTTTCCGTGCCGACGTGATTTAGCTGTAATAACTTACGATATAATCAAAAGTTCTGAACTGCATGATAAATCGTTTAATAATATTTCGATTCGCTCTTTGGTGCTGCGTGGATTTACAGAAATTTTATTAAAATCAGAAGCGTGGCGCGAATCGCACTCCGGTGATTCCGCTTTTGGACATATTGGTTTATTTAAAGATGTCCCGAACTCGTGTGACATTTTATTTTCTGTGGCCTCTGAGTTCAGAAGTTTTTTAAGAAATCTAAGTCTTAAATCGGGTATTGTGGTTGAATGTGGAATCGGCTTACATTTTGCCAAAGATTGCCTGATCGATATCCATGAAGTTCAGATTGATCATTTTGGACAAAAAATTACCCAGAAATCGTTTGATGCGACAAGCTCTGGAATTGACCTAGTTCACCGTATTGAAAAAGTAGCCCATGAGTATCCAGGATCGAACGTTATTCTTACCAAAGAGTTTTACGAGCGAATTACGATGGGAAAAGATAGCCTAGTGGAAATTGGTTCACATAAATTTAAGGGACAGTCTGGAGAAGTTGAACTGTTTGTTCGTCTGAGTGAAGAAGCTTTGCGTAAGCAACCATTAAGGTCGGCTGCCTAAAAGCTTAGAATCTAAGCTTTTAGGCCTTTATAAAGCGTCTAAATAGCTTTTAGAAGCCTTTCTCTTTGACATCTTTTAAGCGTATTTATATGTTCTGTAGTTCGTCGGGGCGTAGCGCAGTCTGGTAGCGCATCTGGTTTGGGACCAGAGGGTCGTAGGTTCGAATCCTATCGCCCCGACCAATTTTCTCTAAGTATCTAATATCACGTAACATTATTTTTAGAATCTTTCGCTGCAGCGATTTGCAGCGAAGGCTCCTTATTTTTGGTAAAGCATTCTTTATTAGATCATACTTTTTTAGAGTGAATGAATCCAGAGCTCTAATATCTCTCGCAGAGTAAACCTCAGTTGCCGACATGGATCTATTTTCTAACCTCACTTGAGCTATGGTTATGTCGCCATGCGAGTGCAGGTCGTGTCGATTGCCACCATGTCTTAGTACATGTGTTCCACTAAATTTGATTCCAGCCTTCTGAAAAGCTAGATCGTAATTATACTGAATGTACCTAAAGGAAAGAGGTTGGGCGCAGTCTGGGCTGAGAGGAAATAAAAGACCCGATTCACAATTATACTTTTTCTTGAACTGCATCAATAGGTCATTAATTTCTGGTTGGATAATTTGGTAATATTGAAGTTACCCTAAAAATTTAGACCACTTGTAAGTAGAGTTTCCCCTTGTCTAACTAAACCAAGGGAGATCCAAAATGAAGAAAAAATTCACGGAAGAACAGATCATCAAAATTTTGAACAGAAACCGTAACGGTGAATCAGCTAAATCATTAAGTCGTGAGTTCGGAGCTTCTGAAGCGACCATTTATATTTGGAAAAAGAAGTTTGCAGACATGACGGTCAATGAAGCGAAAAGATTTCGCTAGCTTGAGTAGGAAAATTCGAAACTAAAAAGATTAGTTACCGATTTAAGTTTCGACGTTGTGAGCTAATAAGCAAGCTTTGGCAGTAAAAGATTTTAGGCGTAAATTCAAAAGATCAAACAACGTTATCTAATAAGGATTTTGCGATATCAATTAATTCTATTTCAATAAGTTTGTATTCTGAAGACAAATTATCTAATAAAAAAGGCATCGCTTCGAAGTTTTTATTCTTAGACTGTACTTCAAGGGTGGCGCAAAGGTTTGAAAATCGCATCGCACCTAGATTGGCGCTACTGGCTTTTAATTTGTGTGCGCCGTATGTAATTTCTGGGTCTCGATTTATTTCGTAATATTTTTTCATATGTTGAATATCCGCGGGTGTTGAATGAAGAAATGACTCAATCAATTCTTTTGTAAATGACGGTTCGTTTTTTTTATCCAATTTTTTTAGTCGACGAATCGCATTAATATCAATAATAGCTTCTGCAGAAGTTTTTTTCTTAGTCAGCGTTAGCCATTTAAATAACATTTTTGAAAGGTCTTCGATACGAACTGGCTTAGAAATATAATCATCCATTCCGACGGCTAGACATTTTTGGTGATCGTCTTTAAATGCATTGGCTGTCATGACAATAATTGGAATATGAGGGTTTTTTAAGGTAAAGCTTCGACGAATCAATTGCGTTGTTTCAAAGCCATCCATTCCAGGCATTTGACAATCCATCAAAATCAAATCATAGAAAATATTTTGAAGTGCTTCAAGAACTTCGCTTCCACTGCTAACGGCATCAGCACGTAGACCAATATTTTCAACATATTTCATTGCAATTTTTGAATTGATTAGATTATCTTCGGCGATTAAGATTCGCATTGGCCGCTTTAATCTGTTTGCTATATTGATAGTCCATTCCTTATTCTGATTCTCATTTTGAAGCTTTCCATTTTTGAATATAAGTTCAAACCAAAAGGTAGATCCTTGATTTTCTTTGCTTTCAGCGCCGATTTGTCCTTTCATTTTTTCGACCAATTGTTTACTGATGGAAAGTCCCAAGCCAGAACCTCCAAAGTGTCGCGCTGTTGAGGCATCGGCTTGCGAAAAAGCTTGAAATATTTTTCCTTTAGCGGACTTTGAAATACCAATCCCGGTATCTATTATTTCAAAACGAAGTCGAACTTCATCTTGGTCTTGATCAAGAACACGGGCACGAACGGTTATTGATCCTTGTTGGGTAAATTTAATAGCATTTCCGATAAGGTTATTAAAAATTTGTCTTAACCGACCAGGATCTCCCTTTAAAACTTGTGGAAAATTTGAAGGCAATTCAACGATGAGATGAAGCCCTTTTTTCCGAGCAAGTAGACCCATTGTATTTTCAATTTCTTTAATAGTCCGCGGTAAATCGAAATCAACGTCTTCAATCTCAAGTTTGCCGGCTTCAATTTTTGAAAAATCTAAAATATCGTTAATGATAACTAATAAAGAATCAGCCGATTGAGTAATCGATTCCAAATATGCTTGCTGAGTTTGATTCAGAATCGTGTCTGATAATAAATTAGCCATTCCCATAATTCCATTGATGGGAGTTCTAATTTCATGGCTCATGTTGGCCAAAAACTTGGATTTCATTTTTGCAGATTCGGCTGCAATCTGTGTAATGTGAAAATGTTTTTTTTCTGTGACATCTGTTGTAACGGCTACAAAACCATCTGGTTTTCCACCAATAAGAACCGGAGAGTAACTGCACTCAAAAACACGTCCTTGATAATCAATCATCTGTGAAAAGGCTTCCCCTTGTAAAGCTCGAAGCATCACATTATAAATTGTCGGACTATTTTTATTTTGTTCAAATACCGATTGCCCGATGACCTGATTCGTCTTAAATCCGACATCGCCGAAAGCTTTTCCCATAAAAGCGGTATAAATACCTTTTCTGTCGACACAGGCTAAAATCATCGGAGCATGATTGATGACGGCAAGCAGCTGTGTTTCATTGTTCTGAAGTTGTTGTTGAGCTATTTTAGATTCGTCATTTTTCTTATTAGCTGAACGAGCCGTTTTCCAAATAACTAAGGTGAAAACGGACATGATCCCTACAATTATAAGACTCATGGAATAAACCGAATCAAACATTTCCGCTTTTTCAAGCCAAAGAAAAACCCAACCAAGTAGTACAGGTAAAGCTGTAGCGGGGACAATCAGTTGTTTAAATATCGAACTTCCTATGCTATTGCCAAATAAAATCTTAAAATTTTCTCGAGAAATAAAACGCAAAATATTTGCAAATCCAAGAATAGAGAAATTAATAATTGTATGGAAAGCCATTTGATTTTGAGCTGCAAAACCATATTGAAATTGAGCGTTAAATACATATCCTAAAAATGCTAAAGTAACGACTGAAAATAAGAGTAGACCTATTAACTGAATAAGTTTTTGAACTATTTTATTAGTTTTTGATGAAAAAAATTGAAAACTACTTAAAAGTAGAAAAGCCAAAGCTGTGTTTGGGGCCATACGCCCCAAATGCGATGAGTATCCATCCAACATCATATCGCTGATAAATATTTGATCAATCCCAAAATCTTTTCCTAAAATATACTCAAGCATTGTTAGAAGTGAAATTGCAAATACCAAAAATGCCATCGCCAAGCGAATAATGGTGCGGATTTTATAAGATCCAAAACGGCGCCAATTGATACTTGCTAGTAACCCGAGAGAGGAAAAAAGAAAACACAGAGCCGCATTAAATTTCATGGTTGCGTAACCTGGTAGTAAGCTAGTCAAGGTCTGAATGTGTAAAATCCATCCTAAGACAACACTTAGGCTTATTAGCAAACCAATAAAACTGCATCCTATCATAATTTTTTTTCGACTTATATAGACCACCTTGACTCCTGGATTTGAATGGATTTTTTAGATAGATCTTTAACTAATTCGTATCCATCGTATGATCTCTTAAAATTTTACAACTGTAACCTGAAGGATCTGACCCTGGCCTATTGGTCCAGGTAATTGTCCAACTCCTTTCACTTTAAAACAAATCGGTCGTCTATGGGCGTAATGATTTAGACTTGCTGGAAAAAGAATAAGTTCTGCGTATTGCGATTCAAAATATAAAACATCACGATCAATGGCAAACTCGAATGAAAACTCAGTCTCAAGAGCTTTAGTTATTTTTTGATATAAACTTTTTTCAATGGGAAAACGATAATCCAACCCCGAGGTAACAGAAATATTCCTGCGGAATTCGATATAAAAATTTTCAATATCTGAATTGTTTTTCATAGTTTTCCTTTTATTAAAATGAAAAGCCAAAACCTAATTTAATTTCACGTGTTATTATGATCGGATAAGCCACATACGAGTATCCCAAAAATATTCTATCTAAAGCGTAAGAATTATTATCGATAAGATAGAAAAATGTGCCACTAGAGCATGAAGCCTCGCGACCACCATCAGCCAACCAATTCTGACGGCCGTAGCCAAGCTCAAGTCCTAATGCAGAGCCGAGCTGATAAGAAGAGGTGAGCTGGTATTCTGTTACTAGATAATCATTTCTTGCTTTAGTTTCAAGAACTGAGGCTCCTAAGTTAAAACCGACACTCCATCTTGCGGTGATGCGATATTCTGGATTCCACGATACCATCGTCGAATAACTAATGCCATTATCTTGAATGGCCACTAGCGGGGCTAAGCGAAAATTTTTTAATCGGATATCACCCTCTGCAGTCGCGAAATTAGGCAAAATATAAATCAGCGATGATAAAAAAAACGTTTTTAAATGGTTCATATATTTACTCTCTATTCTTAATTAAAGTTTGGTAAATGTTTGTGATTGTGAACCGACACCTGAGTTGACGGCTTGATCTTGCACACCAGTCAGTGTTGTTGTTACGATAACCGTCGTTCCTAAAAGACAAGAACCTGTTCCTGAAAGATTAACGGTTGCAACATTTGCTAGTTTTGTGACCGAGCTGATCGTCGCTCCGCATGTTCCACCGATAGAAAAATCGGCTCCGGTCACGGTGCTCATGTCAGTATCGACATCAAAGGTGACCACGACTGAAGTTGGTAAAGTTAGCATGGGAATTCCCAATGGCAGCATTAAAGCTGTCGGAGCAACATTATCAAAAGTATGAGTTACGATGACGGGAATATTTAAACCGAGGTTGCCGGCTAAATCTGTAACACCTAAAGGATTTACTGTCACAATCACAGTTTGTTCAGTCAGGCAACTTCCAGTTCCCGCAAGATTTACAGTCGCAACTTGCCCTGACTTACTAATTGAACTTAAAATAACTCCGCATGTGCCTGTCACAATGAAATCGACAGAGGTCACCGATGACATATCTGTATCGGCTGAAAAGGTTGCGATCAAAGTTGTTGGTAATGGATTGTAGCGCCCTGTTGGCGCAATAAGCGAAACAGTCGGCCCAACATTGTCAAAAGTGAGTGTAATCGCTGTTGAACCTGAACCCGCATTTCCTAAAAGATCTGCAATTCCGGTGTGGGTTGCTGTGACGACTACTGTTTGACCATTTGTGCATCCGGCTGTCCCACTTAAATTAATTGTTGCAACGACTCCAACTTTAACAAGACTGCCTAGTGTGGCTCCACATGTTCCGCTAACCGAAATATCTGCTGATGTAACTGTACTCATATCTGTGTCTGCGGATAAAGTAAGAAGGACTGATGTTGGAAGCGGATTTAAATTTGCACTTGGAATATTAAATGAGCTGACAGGTCCTAGATTGTCTAAAGTTAAAGTGATTGATGAGGACCCAGAACCTGTATTCCCAACGAGATCTGACACACCAGAAAAATTTTCTGTCACGATGATTGATTGACCATTTGTACAAGTTCCCGTTCCGCCTAAATTCAGTGTGGCAACGGGACCTAGTTTCGTGATTGAGCTTAAAGTGGCGCCGCATGTTCCGCTAACAGAAAAATCGGCTGAAGTAACAGTGCTCATGTTTGTATCCGATAAAAAAGTTGTAGTGATAGAGGTCGGTATAATAATCACATTGCCACTACTCAGTGAAAATATGGCACTTGGTCCTTGTGTATCTAATGTCGCTGTGACCGAAGTAGTTCCACTTCCAGCGTTACCCGCTAAATCGCTAGTACCTGATAAATTTGCCGTTAAGATGACAGTTTGATTATCTGCGCAGGTTCCACCACCTGCGATTTGTACAGTCGCAATCACGCCAACCTTGATAATACCGGCAAGACTTGCTCCAGGACAGGTTCCACCGACAGAAAAATCAGCAGCAGTCACAGTACTCATGTCTGTGTCTGCAGTAAACGATACAGCGACAGTTGCTGGAATGACAGCAACTGCTGCAGAGGCGATTCCAAAAATAGCTGTGGGGCCAACATTATCAAAAGTGTAAGTTGTAGATACTGAGCCGACTCCGCTATTTCCTAAATTATCTCGAATGCCAACTAAATTCGCGGTGACTACGACAGTTTGTCCATTCGTACAACTGCTGACTCCGGATAAATTGATTGTCGCCGCAGAGCCTGATCCAGAGGCTCCAGTAATGCTAACTGTGCTGCATGTTCCGCTGATAGAAAAATCAGCGGCTGAGATTGATGATGGTGTGATGGGATCAGAAAAAGTAATATTGACGGCGTTCATCGTTGGGTTAATTGTCGCGCCAGAGACTGGCGAAAAAGTTCCGCTTGTTGGGCCAACGGTGTCGACCGTGTATGTGGCTCCGAAAGAACCGCTACTTAGATTTCCCAATGCATCTCGAATAGTGCTTAGATCGGCCATTACGCTGACGGATTGTGACAAGGTACATCCTAGTGTGCCTGCTAGGTTCACTGTGCAAGTAGCCCCTGATGTTGTCACGCTACCAATGCTAATACCTGAACAGGTTCCTCCTAAAACAAAGTTAGCTGCCGAAATCGATGAGCCATCCATTATTTCAGGAAAGGTAATCACCACAGATGAGGGAACTGCAGAATAGCTGCCTGTAGGCGATCCAAAACTCACTGAAGTGGCTCCCGAATTATCCACTGAAAAAGCAGCGCTTTCTGTAGAAATTTCCGCCAAGCCACCGCTAGAGCTTACAGCTGATCCAGCTTTGACTTGAAAACTAACGCTACCATCTCCGGCGCAGTTACTAAGGGACACGTTGGCTGTACTAGGGCCTGTTATCGTTACAGATTTAGAACACGTGGCTGTTCCAGTCGTGTTTAGAATAATGTCATTGACGTTTAATGTTACGCCACTAACTTCGGTGTAACTAATTTGATAAATCACACTTAAGGCTTGATTAACTGCCGAATGCGAAGCTGCCGAGATCGTTAATTTAGGAATCACTTTTGGGTTTTCATCAATCACACTAGCTTCGGGTGTTAAGCCAGTTCCCGAGCATCCGAAGTTAAGTGTTAGGGCTACTAGACCTACAACCACAATTATTTTTCGCATACATACCTTCTTTTTTATTAGTTTTACGTACATCTTTAGTTTCGGATCTTTTTTGATTCTCTGGGATTCAGTTTTCTAATCCAAGGTTCAATAAATTTAGTAATCTGTTGATTTTTAAAAGAGAAGCTCATTTGGATCAGATTTATTAAGCTGAAAATAAATGAGGTAGATTTTGAGATTCTTAACAGCTTCTTGATTTTATTTACTGTTTGCGTCTTATTTTTTAAGTTTTAAGATGATTGTTCCGAGACAAGTAAAAGACTTTAGATAGGAAAAAAATGTCAAATATTTTAGTGGTTGAAGATTGTTCAAACAGTGCCAAAGTCATTAACCAAATTTTATCTGAAAAGCACAACCTGACTTTGGTATCCACATCTGCAGATGCAAAAAAAAACCTTAATGAAAGACAATTTGATCTACTGCTACTTGATGTTGCTTTGCCAGATGGTAATGGTTTTGATTTGTATGAGTGGATCAAGACGGGACTAAACCAAAAGACGCCGACTATTTTTCTAACGGGTCAAAATGAGCTGGCTAGTCGGCTTAAGGGATTTGAGCTTGGGGCACAAGATTATATTACAAAACCCTTTTATCCAGAAGAATTAGCTGTCCGAATAGAATCACGACTTAAAAAGAATGAATCAGAACTATTATCATCGCGAACTCATTTGTGCGGTGATTTGAAATTCGAATGGAATCAGCAGCGCGTTTTTTTATTGCAAAATAATCAAGAAATTTTTTTGAACCTAACTCCCAATGAATACAAAATACTTTCATTTTTATGCGAAAATTTTGAAAAAATAATAACACGCCAAGAAATTATTAATTATGTCTGGGGAACCAGTTTTTCGATGTCGAACAAGGTTATTAATACGCACGTCAGTAACTTGCGAAAAAAAATGAAGACAACCCAATGTGAAATTAGTGCCATTGAAGGGAAGGGTTACTGCTTGAAAATAAATAAAATCCTTCGACACGAGAAACACAGATGATGCATTCTGTCCCCGATAAAAGTATCAAGACGGACTCTGATGTCGTTGAAATTATTTTCTCTCAGATCTATTATTTCTTGAGTGTCTTTGTAAATCTCGTGAACGAGGGGGAGTTCCTGCGATGTTTTTTCAAGCGCAGCTTTTTAAATAAAGCTGTGAATTTCTTTAAGAGCTTTTGTCCCACCATATAAGCTGACCAATAAAACGGCTGCACCAATTAATTCCTTCATAAAAAACCTTTAAGTTAATGTTTATTTTTCCAGCGATTAAAAATGTTTCTAACGGTGCTATGATCCCAAATTGTCCGACCATTTCTATTTTGTAACCCTTGGCCCCAAGTTCACGAGCGGTAGCTGAACCTGATAATACTTGGTGTAAAATTCTTGAATTCTGTGGCCAGAGGGCACAGTCTTTAGCCTATAATTATCAGCGTCATTGGATCCGCTATCATGGATATGAACTCTGATACCCATTTGGTGTAAGCCCGATAAGATAACCGTATTGGAAACCCCATATTTCCGCGCAATTTGAACTGCCGAAAGCCCCTTACTTAAAATTTTCAATTTGAATGACCCCTGTTGGCACTCTTGTTTTCAAACGAGCTCGATTTTTTCAGCGCTAATCTAAGAAACACTCCAGTGAAAATGTTTCCGGCTCGACATGTTCGATTTTAATCCAGATAACAAAAACGAAGCCGCCACCAGAGATCGGCGATAGCGTTCGCTAAATAAATAAAAGTTAGCAGAATTTTCCATTATCATTTTTAACCCAAGTCCTGCGCCACCCGTATTGTCTCGGGGTACAGATAAATCGTTGCTGAATTTTGTACGTAAATACTGGTACATCTCGGTCACGGTCATTGAGCCGTAACTGTCTTCGCAGCCAATCGTAATTCGATCATCCGAGAAACATGCAAACAGTGTGGCCGTTTTGTCGGGCGGGTATTCGATTCGGTCTAAACGATCCTTATTTAAAAACATTCGTTCGCCGTCAGCATCGACCGGAGCATTAAATAAAGCATTCGTAATCAGTTCGTCAGCCGTTTGAATACAAAGATCACTTAGGCTATGAGTCTTAGGATTTTTTGCTAAGAAAGCTTGAAGCTCTTCCAGCAGTTCACCTTTTTGAGCGCTTTTCTTAAAAGACAAAGTCAGATTCCGCTCTTTGTCCTGCAGAATTTGTAAATTGCTAAAACCAGCTAAGAAAAATGGAATTGGATTTTGAACGAAAATTGTAGGTTTCACAATCATCAGACACGAAGCTAAAAGCTCTTGTGGTAAATCACTGCGGTGTCTGTTCACAAAATGACGAAAACCACTAAAGATGAAAGGCCTTATTGCAAAAAAATCTTCACCCGAGGTGATTATTATGACTTTATCGGGTCTTTTTTCAAGACCCAACAAATTCGTATCTTCGGGGTATTTTAAATAAGTTACTTTTGATAAAATCGGAGCTAAAGCTGATTCGCGAGATTTTGGCCACAGATGCGCAAAATCTTGCAGAATAGATCTCACGACTGTCTTTCAAGAAATTTGAAATAATTTGCAGCCGTGTCCATTTCAAGAAGTGTCGAATTTGCACCTAATACTGTCGGGTGTTTTAGGTTCGTGCCCGTGAAGTTTTCGCCTTTGACATACAAAATATCTTTTCGTGTTTCATCGATCGGTGAATAGAATGGGACGTAAAAAGAAACCACTTCCATATTGGCCGTTAAAAAACCACCAACAGTGTTAAAGCTTTTTACAAAGACCATCGGACATTCTGATAAAATTATTTTAGTAGTGGCTGGAACTGGCTTTACCCACTGGCACCACCACCGAATACCGTACGAGTTTAAACCCATGACTTTGCCAAGGTTGATTTTTATCGTCGGCGCTAAATCCAGTAATGGTAACTTTGCAGATTCCGATAAGTATCCACCCATTGTGTACAATATTGAGTTGCCTTGTTTTTCTGTTGTAACTATGAATTCTTGCATGATTTAAATCCTACGTTAATTAAGTTTAAAAACAATTAAAATTAAAAATTTTGATAGGCCTCAACGGGTGTATCAATTTCAGACGAAGCGCCACAACCCGAGCAATTTGCAGTCGAAATTTTTTTTATAAGTTCGGCACCTGTGCATTCGGTCTCCCAGTTCGAGCCTTTTTTGAAAGTAACTTTAAAGCCTTCGTTGCAGTTGTCACAAAAGTAAGGGACGACAAAGGATTCCACTTTGGATAACCTGGGTAAAAAATCTCGGATATTATTTGATAATTTTGCAAAGTTAGCCGGCAACATCTGAATTGAAAATTTCAAGTCCGTGTGAGATTTTTGGACAGCTTGCAGCCAAGAGATCCAACCTTGAATGCCACCTGAATTCACATACCCGGCTTCATCTAATAATAAAAGTATCTTAGTTTGATTTGGTTTCAATTGCAGGCTTGGAAATTGTGTCTGCGATGATATTTCACCAACAATTTTTATCACTAACTGATCGCCATTTTCTTCGAGAGTAATTTTTGAAGTTTTCATATAACAGTAAGAATACTAAAGCAGTCTTGGTTTTGGTATTTATGTAATATCGCTTTTGTTAAACTGGTCTTTTGTTAGATTAAGTAGGTCCAAATGTTGTCGCACATTTAGTAAGACAACATAACTAATTCGCTTGGATGACCTAGGTCTAGAAATATGATAAGGTTGTAACGGAAATGTGAATTTTGCGATCTTCATAATGACTCTATACTTTTTCTTGATAGGATATTAACAATCAACGCGGGAAGCATATGGATCAGAAAAATAATTTCTATGAACTTAAAGAATTGTCAGAAATATTGGCGAAACCATCAGATGAAAAAATTATTTTATGTGACCGCCTGACGTCGGTCCAAGTCCTTAGTATGTGTTCTGACAAAACGGCTGAACATATTGTGCAAAAATCTAACATGCAGATAGAAACGGAACTAAAACTTTCTTCTTACACAACAAATTCTCCGGAAATGTTTATAAAGTACCCGCTATCGGTCATTATGGGGGTTGATAATCCAACACCTGAGTCCGAAACTAGCAAATTAGGTCTATCCGTATTTTTAACCAAACCGGAAGAAAAAGAAATCGTCCTTGAGAAACTGGATGCTTTCATCGCCCAGCACTGTAAGCGACAGTCTGTCATTGCAGATATTCGATTAGCTGCCGATGAGCTGATATCGAATTCTTTATTTAATGCCCCTTACGTGAATCTTGATAACTCAAATGCAAATATCGAACGCGATTACGCTAAGATTTCGATTGATCCTTTGAAGAAGCCCCACGTATATGCAGGGTACGATCAAAACAGAGTCATTATTGGTTGCACGGATTTTTATGGGCAGCTTAACATCAATAAGCTGATTGAAAGAATAAAGTCTTGTTACGTAAATAACCCCGGCGAGATGATCAATTACGAAGCGGGTGGAGCAGGAATTGGCTCTTATATGATCTTCGATTCTTGTATGAGTTACTACGTAGCTGTTGACCCAGGCGTAGCCACCACGCTTTGCTGCGCATTTCCCGTAAATATGTCCGCTAAGGAGCGAAATGAAGTTCCTAAAAATGTGCACATCATATTAAACCAGGCCAAGGTCTAGGTTAAGATCCTTTTTAAAGGTGACGATATCAATTATGGATATTTGAACCAGAGAAGGGTCTTTAATGGCGGTTATTGTAATTGTAGGCATTGTTATATTGTTTTCGACAATGCTGTACATTTTAAATAATTCATTTACAAAGAAATTTGAAAATGAATATTTATCGGCCAAGCTTCGGACCGAGAAAGCCGTTCGTGTAGAGGCCACAAAAATCGAAGCTATTATAGATAATTTGCAACAGGCACTTTTTGCTGTTGGCCCAGGCGGCATCATCGTTGATCCGGTAACTAAACACACCGAAAAGATTTTTGGGCGAAACATCACCGGTGAAAACGTGATGCACACCTTATATAACAGTTTAAATTCAAAAAAAGAACTTTATGATTCGGTTGAAAGCGCACTGATCACCGTTATGGGTGAAAATGAACTGCAATGGGATTTGGTAGAATCAAATTTTCCACGAAAGATTAATTATCTGCCCCCTGAACCGATCGATGAAAAAGTAAATTTAAAACTACTGAAAATCAATATCTCGCCGATCTGGGATAGCAATGAAAACTTACAGCGTCTTTTATTTGTAGTCGAAGACATCACCGATTTAGAAAAAATGGAATTGCAATTTAAGCAGGAACAAGAACAAAGCGGAATGCTCGAGTGTGTTCTAGAAAACAGCATCGAAGATTTAAAAGCAGCTATAAAAAACTTTCAGGAATCTATTTTAGAATGTCGAACATTGTCGGCCACCATAGACCCAATGAGCTTCATGGAATTGCAGCGAGTATTACACACACTCAAGGGAAATGCGCGCCAATTGAAAATGCGAGTATTGTCTGATCAAATTCACAACTCTGAAACGGCCATTATGGCACAAATGTCGGAAATTATTCATTCTGATAATGCAGAGGGAATAATTACCGAATTAAATAAAATTGATAAAGTGATTCACGCCCATGTTAAATTAATTCAAAAGTTTTTACATTCCGAAAGCAGTTGGGGCGAGGGATTGATACCGGTTTACCCCTTAGCGATCAAGCAGGCTGAAGAAACCGTTGAAACCTGTAAAGATTTAGTGGTACCCGAAGTTTATCAACAAATAAAAGGGTCGATTCATCGCCTTGGGTATAAATCTGTAGCGGCCTTAACAACAAAGTTTACATCCATGGTAAAAGATATCAGTCAGGAATTTGGAAAAAAAATAGAATTAGAAATTGAAGGCGATGCTTTGGCTAGCGCTGATCAAGCCGAAGGTATCAGCGAATGTCTTTTGCATCTAATCAGAAATTCGATTGACCATGGGTTAGAAACTCCAGATGTGCGATTACAACTGGGAAAACCAGAAACAGGCCGAATTAAAATTTATTGTTTGGACAGTATCGATTCGGTGACAATTACAATCAGTGACGATGGCGCAGGAATTAATGTTGAAAAAGTTGTTGCACGAGCCATCAAGAATGGGTTGGTTTCTGTTGAAAAAGCTGTGGAAATTTCAGCACAAGAGAAGATTAATCTTATATTTTTACCAAACTTGTCGACGAAAGATGTTGCAACCGATATCTCTGGTCGTGGTTTAGGTATGGACGTCGTGAAAGAAAAAATTGAAAAATTAAGTGGTCAACTTACTTTGCAGTCAGAGAAAAATAAAGGCATGGTCATTACCATCAAACTGTACCATACTGACGCTGTTGCAGTCCCTTTTAAATCTGTAGCCTAATTCTAATCAACGGTACCGATGATCGTTTGGCGCGACTTAAGTTTTGGTGGCAGTTCATCAAATTTGATTAAATTAAAAATAAAGAAAGTCATATCATCTTGAATCTCAGCATTTTGACGAAAGTTGTTAAGAAGTTCATTAAATTTACTGACAAATTTCGGTGCCGAGTCCGTGTTTTTTGCGCACTCTAAAAGGGCTTGGCGGACCTTTCGGTCGCCCCATTGCTGTTCATTTTGGTTCGTGAGCTCGGTGATGCCGTCTGTATAAAGAAACAAGCTGTCGCCTTGATTTAACTGAATCGTATCTTCAGAAAATGTAGCAACTTCCTGCTGACCAAGTAAGAAGGAAGTTGCAGGGGTTGGTAAGAATTTAATTTCAAATTTCTTTGGGTCATCTTTTTCTAAACTTCGAATGACAAATGGCAGTTCATGAGCCGCTGACGAGTAAGTACAAATTCCTGTTTTTAGATCAATCGCCACCACAAAAAAAGACATATACTTTTTGCCCTTAGAGGCGTCGTAGACGGCTTTGTTTAAAATAGAAAGCGCACTGGCAGGCGTTATATCTGGATTTGATTCGACACCAGATACTGCAGCCCGTGCAGCACTGGTGACCAATGCTGCACTGACGCCATGGCCAGTAACGTCTCCGATCCAAAGAAAAATTCGATTGCCGATGGTATTGTAAAACCACCAATCGCCACCGCACTCTGATGCAGGCTGATAGCTGCCAGCTAAAGAAATCTTGGTATTTGTAAATTCTGCGGGCTCAGGAAAAAGAGTATCCTGAACTGCTTTTGCAGTACGCAGCTCTGATTCCATCCGTGACATTTTTTCAATTACTTTTTTAACATCAGTCACATCATTTCCTGTGACAACAAATAAATCCAGCTGGGTTGCTTTGTAATCTGGATTGTTCATAGGACGAACATTCAATACGAAATCAAATACAGTTCTTTGTAAGTTCAGCAATTCCATTTGAAAAGTAACACCGGTTTCGAGGAATGATTCTGACTGTGATACTTTTTCTAAAAATAAATTCCAGTTGCTTGCACTTAATAAAGTTTCAAATCGGCTTTCTGTCAGATGCTCGAAATGAGTCCCAAATAAGTTCGAAATATTTAAATTACCCCGAAAAATCTGACCATTTTTATTAATGACAGCGAAAACTCCTGGTAGGGCATCTAAAACCATTTCACTTTGAGCTTTGGCCTCTTCGATGAAGCGAATAATTTTATGGTTGGCATGCAGATCTTTATGAGTGTTCAAGAGTTCACCTTTATTTTGTGCACACTTTTTGTATGGCTAATAATAGCTTATCTAAAATATAGGGTTTTGTGATCCAAGCATTAACCCCGGCACTTTTGCCTTTAAGTTTCATGTCTGCACTGGCCTCTGTCGTTAACATAAAGACTTTCACATTCGCATTGTCTGGATCCATATTTATTTTCCCACACATGGAAAGGCCGTCCATACGGGGCATATTAACATCACAAATGATCAGCTCTGTTTCACGATGCTTAGCCAGTTGCTGGATACCATCAAGTCCATCAAGGGCTTCATTGACTATATGGCCATGAGATTCAAGATCTTTACGCAACTGTGAACGAACGGTCTCTGAGTCATCAACTATTAAAATTTTTGCCATTCAAATCCTTCATATCTGTCTTATAAAAATTCAACTTCGCCACCGATTTCGGTGTCTTCGTTGGTTAAATGATTAATTCTTAAAGTATCATAAATTTCGATAACTGAAGAGCAGTCAACCCGAAATTTTTCATAGGCGATAATCCACTCGTCTTGTTGCGTAGAGGGTTGTTTATTAAAATCAAAAAAGTAGTTATCGAAGCCTCTGCATAAAATTGGCAAGCTGACTGCAACTGAAATACTGTTGTTTATTAAAATATTTTTAGTGTAGCCGGCAAGCATATTGCAGAATTCTCGAATAAAATCTTTATGCTGTGACATTGTTGAATTATCGTTCGAGAGGCCAGTAGATTCTTGAGATAAGAACTGAGCCGCTTCAATATTGAACTGAACTCTTAGGGTTATATGTATTTGTTCGCCAGATACTGAGATTACTGACATCCAGTGACCTTTTACTTTGTTGTCAGCGCTTACTTCTTGGACTTGTAAATTGGAATTCTTTGACATTACCTCAAGTGCATAAAGTGAACGCTTTCGAATTAAAACCTGAAGTTGATTAAAAATACTATCAGAAGAAGAATCCATCTTTTCTACGTTAACATTATCTGTAAGAAGCAAAAGCGTTTTTGTGGATACCTGGCAGATATCTAGCTGATATCTGATTGTGACTAGGCAATAGTCTTGTGTTGCGAATTCTAAACCAAAGCTTAATTTAAAAGAATAGATATCTTTTGCCACAGCTAGGTTAGACAGTAAAAATTAACCATGTTCAGAGAAACAATTTTTAATAATGGCGATGATTTCTTCAAAAGCTTAATTGAATCAATTTTGAAAGCTAAAGATTTTATTCATATTGAAACTTATATTTTCGAGCAAGACAGTTTTGGCAGTGCTGTCCTGATACAACTGGCGGCGGCGGCCTCAAGAGGCGTCCGTGTTCAACTGCTTCTAGACGGAGTGGGCTCAGTGTCCTGGACGTATGCTAGCGCCGAAATTTGGCGTCAACAAGGTGTGGAAATTAAATTTTTTCATGCTTTACCTTGGCAGAAGCATCCCTCTGCAATTTGGAAGCTATTAACTTTGAAAAAAATTGCCTTGGGATTTTTTAAATTGAATCGTCGCAATCATCGAAAAGTGTGTCTTGTTGATGATCAGGTTGTTTTCATAAGCAGTATGAATATCAGTGATCGGCATTTGCCAAGCATTTATGGTCAATCGGCCTGGCACGATATTGCTGTTAAAACCGAGGGTGTTAGTAATGAAAGCTATTGCATTGAAGCGCGAGACACATGGAATTTTTCCCAGCAACATCATGGCCGCCGTTGGCATAAGATAAGTCGGCAGAAAAAAAATCATTATGATCAACTTTTGCAGCAGGTTCGCCAAAGTAAAACTAGAATTTGGATAACGAATCCTTACTTTGTCCCCGATTTAAGACTGACTCGAGCACTTTGCAGGTCTGCACAATCTGGGGTTGATATAAAAATTCTGCTGCCAAGTCGAAGTGATATTTTTGGATTAAAGTTTGCTACAGAAAGCTTTTATAATGCGCTGTTATCTTGCAGGGTTGAAATTTACGAATATTGTTCAGCTATTCTGCATGCAAAAATATTAGTTGTAGATGATTCAGTCAGTGTTGGATCATTCAATTTAGATTTTCGAAGTATTTTTTATAATTTAGAAACAAGTGCCAAATTATCCAGAATTGAAAATATTCAATTGATAGAACGGCAGTTTTTAGATGACATCAAAATTTCAAACAAAATTGAACTGAGCTTGTGGAAAAAAAGATCTTGGTTTCACCAGCAACTCGAGAAGTTTTTTTTGTTATTTCAGGGACTGTTGTGAAAGTAATTCGAATTCTGACCTACAATATCCACAAAGGATTTTCCGCCGGCAACAGGCAATTTGTTTTGAAACAAATAAAAGAAAGCATTCAAGCAACAAATGCAGATATTGTTTTCTTACAAGAAGTCATCGGAGAACACGAAAAACATTCATCTCAGGTTAAAAATTGGCCTACAAACTCACAGTTTGAATATTTAGCCGATGAGACTTGGTCACACTTCGCTTACGGTAAGAATGCTATCTATCAAGAGGGTCATCATGGAAATGCAATCTTAAGTAAATTTCCAATAACTTCTTGGTCCAACGAGGATATTTCAACGGCTCTGGAAAGCCGTGGATTGCTGCACGCCGTGATTGAAATTGAAAGTGGCCAGGTATTACCGCTACATGTTTTTTGTATTCACTTTGGACTGTTCGAAAAAGATCGAAAAAACCAAATATTAACATTAGCGAAAAAAATATCTTCGTCGGTCCCAGAGAAATCTCCATTGATAATTGCTGGGGATTTTAATGACTGGCGAAAAAATGCCAGTGATTTATTATTAGATGAATTAAATCTTCAGGAAGTATTTCTGCAAATGAAAGGCCGTCATGCGGCAACCTTTCCAGCTTTACTGCCATTTTTAGCTTTAGACAGAGTTTATTACAGAAATTTAGGTTGTGGCTCGGCGGTGGCGTTAAAAAATGGAATTTGGAAGGGTCTTTCAGATCACCTGCCGATATTAACAGAACTTACATTGCCTTGATGCCACCGAAATCGGATGATTAGACTATTGTTCGGAATTCTAATTTCAGTTAGAATTTTCTTATGGATATTAATCAGCTGCTTTCAAAAATACCACGACCTGTCTTGATTGTTTCGGTTCTTGGTCTGGCTTTAATTTTTATAGTTTTTCAAAATCCGCTGAAAGATGAGTGTGATATTAAGACGACTCTCTTTTTAAATAGTTTACGCGGTATCACTGGATCCACAACAATAAAAGGAAAGACGCAGTTTGCTCAGCTTGGTTTTTGGCGAGATCGATGTCGAGAAGGCAATAGCATCGGCGCATGCGAAGATTACTTCAACGGGCTAAGAACAATATCTACTTCACTGAAGGTGTTGCCCGAGCAGTGCTTGCCAAATTTTTCAGAAAATAACGAATGGCTTTTAAAAGTAATTGTTCAGGCCATTCAATCTTTGGCCGTGATCGCTTGGGGAGAAAAGCCACCCGCTAGTGTCAGCGAAAGAGCGGGCTGGCTGACAGAAGCCAATCTGCAGTCGTTTTGTATTTTAAAGAAAGTCTACACAGATTTAGTGGGTGCAGAGGGCATGGCGGCTTTAAAAAACAATACTTATGAACAGTATCCAGATGTTTGGGCTGACACAGTTACGTTGGATTTGCGAACTGCAGAAAATCGCCCAAAGGCGCTGAAGTCCGAAATAAATATTTCAGGAACCTTAGATAAAAATCAAATCTATCAGCGCAGCTTGTTTTCAGTGCGGTGTGATCTGTATCAGTGATCCACCAACTGAGCTACCAACTAACGAGCGAGATATTTTTCCAAATATTTTTTCCGGCAGACTCTTCGGTGAGTCCATGGAAATAAAAAGAATCTTCTGACTTATTTTGTATTTTAATTTGCTGAGAAGTGCTTTTGATTAATTCCCAATCGGATGGATAAAGGCCAAAATCAGATAACTGTAATTTTAATTCCACCAAATTTTGTTCGTCACAATTTTGCAATAAGTTCATAATTAACCCCTTGGTTTTTGTTAGTTGTCGAGTTTTGTGAATTGCAAGGTCAGCGCCGATTATTTTTGCCAGTAAATTAATTGATTGCATTAGAGGTATAAAAATCTAAACTTTAATAAGTAAATCTAAGACTTAAGAAAAGAGTTGAAGGTGACCATGAAAAAAATAACTTATTTAACCTATACTTTAAGCTTACTTATTTGGATTCCCGTCGTGATTATTCTGTTCAAGTTTGTGGAAGACAGGCAGATAGCATCACTTATAGCTGGCTTAGGTTTTTTATTTTTACCCGCAGTTCTGTTAATGAAAGAATTTAAAGCTAAACAGCAACGATCGATGCTGGTGATTTTTTGCAGTCTTCAATTTTTGATTTTTTTTGCAGGGCCCATTTTTTTATTAAGAGTATTAAACTGGAATACAGCTTTTGAAAAAATTGAATTTTTCGGCATCAGCCCCAGTGTGTTGCACAAGTACTCAAACATAAGTTACTTGCTTCTGGTAGCGGTGGTCGTTTTTGAATGTGCCAAAGAGTGGATAAATAAAAAACGCCAGCGGTTAAGCTAGCGTTTTTTTAGTCGTGGAATAACTAGGGCAATTAAGCTTCGAAAGGAACTGGACTGATCAATTCTGCGCGATGAAACACATCGTAAGCGTCAGTACCAGAGGGTAGCAATGCCAGGTTGCGGGCTTTTTTAACAGCCGCTGCGACTTGCTTTTGTTGGTTAAGGCTTAGTTTCGAAATCCGCGCCGGAGTGATTTTTCCACCGTCACTGATGAATCGATGTAAAGATGCTGGATCTTTGTAATCAAAAGTGTGATCGCCTGAGTACTCTGTGCGGTACTTGCTGCGTACGTTTTTACGGTTGCCTGAATCTTTGTTATCTTTGTAGTCTTTTTCCATGTAAACCTCTTGCCTATTAAAGAATATTTGAATATACCAGAAAGCTCGGTTTTGGAAGAACTTTGTTGGATTTAATTCGTTTTATACCAAACAAGGTCTTGATGGCCACAGATTAATGTGGTTTTAACGTGAATTACAGAACTGTATTTTAAGGAGTCAGATATGAGTCGTTGCGAATTAACTGGAAAATGTGTGGTTGTAAAGAATTTAGTGAGCCACTCGAATATCAAAACAAAGAGCACTGCTCAGCCAAATGTTCAAAGAAAACGAATATTTAGCCGAACGTTGAATGAAATGGTTCGTCTGTACGTTGCTACCAGCACTATTCGCGATATGGAGCACTCAGGTGGATTTGACGCCTTTATTTTGAACGCGTCTGAAGAAAATTTATCAAAGCGTGCAATCGTCGTTAAATCTAAAATTCGTCGTAAGATGACTGCTAAGAAAAAGGCATAAGAGGTAATTTATGAAATTAAAAATCAAAAAGGGCGATACTGTTCAAATCATTACTGGTTCTGACAAAGGAAAAAAAGGAACTGTTATTGAAGTGAAACCACTTGCAATGAAAATCAAAATTCAAGGTGTTAAAATTCAGACTCATTATGATAAAAAAGATGGTCTTTTGAAAAAAGAAGGCTTTATCGATTATTCAAATGTGAAGCTTATTGAAGTTGCTGCCAAAGAAAAGAAAGCAGCGACTAAAACAGCCAAGAAAACATCGGCAAAAGCCAAGTAAACTTGAAGGATTTGTTTTGTTATCTAACAGCCTCGACTGATATCTAGTCTGGGCTCTGGAAAAACAATGTCTAAAGTTTAGTCCTGACACAATTACGCACTAATTAATAGCCACTTTATAAAAGCCGGATGAAAATTACTTATGTTTTCATCCGGCTTTTATCTTTCAACCATCATTTTCTTTTCAGTTCAGTTCACCACAGTAAATGCGGTTGAAGACACAGACATTTTTTTACTTTGTAAGCGAGATAAAAGTATTCGGTGGTTACGAGCATTTACATTGGAAAGTGGAAAGTGCAAAACCTACTATTCCAAAGAAGGTTATTTACAAATAATAAGCTCGGCGACTTTTTTTGCTTCGTGCGAGGGTGTCTTACAAAGTGTTCGTAAAAATATTGAAGAGGGTGGATTTAAGTGCACCGAAGTTTCCACAGCAACTGTTGCTGAATTAGAATAGCAAAATTGCTAGAAATGGCAGAGTCCAGCTTGAGAATTGCTTTAGCACAAATGAACTCGAATGATGACGTCGAGACAAATTTAAAAAGCGTATTGGCTTTAATCGAGGAAGCCAGTTCGCAAAATCCCAGGTTAATTATCTTTCCAGAAAATAGTCTTTTTTTTCGTCTGAATACAGCTGATTCGGTCATACCTTTAAATTTAAAATCAGAATTTTGGCCACGTTTGCAAGAAGTAGCAAAAAAAAGAAAAATCAATTTACACTTAACTACAGCTCTGAAAGATGAAGACGGAAAAGTTTATAATGGAAGTGTACTTATTAGCGATGATGGCCAAATTGAAATTATATACAGAAAAGTACATCTATTTGATATTGCCTTAACAGGGCAAAAACCGATTCGTGAGTCTGATGTATTCGCAAGTGGAAATCAGCCAACGACCTTTGTGATTGATGATATCAAGTTTGGAAGCGCTGTATGTTACGATGTGCGATTTTCTGAGCTTTTTAGGTTTTATGCCCAGCAGGATGTCGATGTTATCTTGGTGCCCTCTGCTTTTTTGGTTAAAACGGGTTTAGCCCACTGGGAAGTATTGCTTAGAGCTCGTGCAATTGAATCACAGTGTTATGTGTTGGCTCCGGCTCAGGCGGGGGTTCATCGTAGTCATTTCAAGGAAGAGCAAAGGGAAACTTTCGGTAACACCTTGGCAGTGGATCCCTGGGGTGAAATTTTAGAAAAAAAAGAAAAAAATGTTGGGTTAATATTTATTGATATAAATAAGCAACATATCAAAAATGTGCGTCAACAAATACCGATGAAAGCCCATCGTAAGCTTTAGAGTAACCGTTTTTAGACCTTTATTTTATCTAAAACTCAGACTAAAACTAAGCATGACTAAATTTATTTCCAAAAACTTAATTTGTGGACTATTGCTAGTTCTTGCCTTTTCTGTAGCGGCCATGGCCGCGGAAGATTCCGATTATGTATTATTAGCCCGTGAACGGCAGTATGTCGGTGGATTAGAAGAATCAGATTTAAAAGTGCAGCTGCAATTGAATCCGGTCGAGAAAAATAAAAATATCAATAATCAGGAAATTAATTCTCAGGAAAGTGAAGAGGGATTTTAAAATGACACACGATCCGTCAAATAGCGAAGTCTCTGACTTTGCGGCCAATCAAGATATTTTACCTGAGGGTGTCGTGCGCGAAACCATGGATGTGGATGTATTGATTGTTGGTGGTGGTGCTGCCGGTTTGTCATGTGCCTATAAAATTGCAAATGATGTT
>JAYUCH010000043.1:0-10466 GCA_043740435.1 Bdellovibrionales bacterium
CGTACAACCAGTGGTAACGTCTCAACTTGGTCAAAAAATGTTTCCTCCAACCCAGAATATACTGAAAGTGAGGACATATTTAATTTAAAACCAAAAGAATCTGCAAGTAAAGATACAGAGGTAGCCACACTGTCCGTTAAATCGTATTCTGTTCTTTTTATTTTTTTATCGTAACCGCTCTCTAGGTAAAGTAAAAAGTCTTGCCACTTAACCCAAGGGGGTAAAACGTTTAAAGCCCACTGATCTTCTGACAGTTTGGCCACATCGGTGCTTTGTTCTTTTTGCTCTTTCATAATACGAAAATAAATAATTTCGGGACTTTGATAAACAGTACATAAGTTATCTGCCGGCAGTTGTTTTCTGATTTGCCGAGGTAAATGGGCCGAGGCTAAATGAAGATCTCCGAATTGAACAAAAATCTGCTGATTTTTATGAGCCATTCGGATTTTTTTTATTTGTAAGGCTGAATACTTATCACGAAGTTTTAAAGATTTTAAATCGGGGTTTGCGTTGATTCCATAAATTAAACCCTGATGCAGCTGTGCCCACTTAAAAAGAGGCCGATAATTTTCCCAGGGAAAAGTCCATTTTTTTTTCCATTGGACTCGGGTCAGAAAATCTTTTTCGGACAACTGACCGCGAATAAACATATCAATATGGGGTTGATCCTCGGCCGTTAAACATTCAACACACAGAATAAAGTTAGTCCCCATTTTTCTTAATAACCTTAACAGACCCCGAGATGATTGCTTCTGGACATGAAAATCTCCGACAAGGATGATGTCGGCTTGCTTCAGCCGGACTATGAATTGCTTTTTATTACCGGCTACGCACTTCAGCCGACTTAGTTCTAGCTCATATTTGTGGCGATAATTTGCTAAATGAGGTTGCTCACGTCCAAGAATCGTTTCAACCCGGCTGCGAGTTGAAACGTAAAATTCTTTCCTAATTTGAGCTAATCGCGTCGAATCCATAATTATTTTTCTAGTTTAGTAAACTTTAGTTGATTTCAATACTGAAAAACAAAAAAATAGACCTATGAATAAAAAAACCAACCTTCTTTTAGGCAGCTTACTTATTTCCGTCGGACTATTCGTTTACTTAACCCTGCACCACTACGCCGTCAAAATTGGGTTATCAGGCAGCTCTTTATGTAGCATCAGTGCAACTTTGAACTGTGATGCGGCTGCGACCAGTTCTTTCTCTGAGCTTTTTGGGATACCTCTAGCTGTCCTTGGTGGCGTATTTAGTTTACTGCTTTTTGGTTTTGTCTTGTTTCTGAAATTGGACTGGATAGAAAAAACAATTTTTGCATTATCGACCGTAAGGTTTATGTTACTTGTGGCCGCAGGCACTTCGCTCATCATGGGATTTATTTCACTTTATTATATTAAAGTTTTGTGTCCTTTTTGTATAGGCACCTATATTTTTTCTTTTCTTCAGCTTTTCTTAGGCTGGAATTTATTTCAAGCACCAGAAAAAACGAAAGAATTTCCCCATTTTTTATCTGGCTATATGGCAGATTATAAATCTCATTTGATCTTTCTAGCCTGTGTACCGGTTTTCGCTTGGGCCTTTGCTGGAATGATTAAACAGCAATATGGACTAGACGAAGTGCAGAAATTAATTCCCGAAAAATTGATTCAATGGAAAGCGTCCCCAGTGCAAGTTTTCAATTTATCTGAAGGGCTTATTCGTCCAGGCACAGACACCAAAGTTACCTTGGTTGAATTTGCCGATTTTAAATGTTCCCATTGCAAAGCGGCTTCATCGACAATTGATTCTTTTTTAAAAGGTAATCCACAAGTCACTTTCATTTATAAACCTTTTCCGCTGGATGGCTCTTGCAATAAATCCATTCCCAATAAGGGCGACGGCAGCAGATGTACGCTAGCCGCTTGGGCCCTATGTGCTGAAAAGAATGAAAAGCGTGGGTGGGATGTTCATCATTGGATTTTTGAAAATCAAGAGCAGCTTTTTGCAGCCACTGATTTAAAACCTTACTTAGTAGAATTGGAAAAAACTTTAAAAATAGACACGGCTAAGCTGACTGCATGCAGTGACTCTTCAGAAACTTACGACTTGATCCTGCGCACCTCTGAAGAAGGAGCTAAGGCCCAAGTTCAAGGTACACCAACAATTTATATGAATGGCAAGAAATTACCATACGGTCAGTTTTTAGATGTATTAAAAGCTGCATCAGCCGAAGTTAATTAATTTCAATAGCTTAGAAAATTTTATTAAAAATCCAGTTTAATAAAATATCTAGGTTGTAGTCAAAAACAATGGCGGCTGTTTGACCCAGCCCCTGAACTAATTCGACGATGATGCCCGCGACAAACAAAGTAAACACGGAAAGCCACAGTGAATTCACTAAAATTCGTGTGGACTTCACATCGTTAAGACGCATCTCTTCAAGGCAGTTTTCAATTTTTCTTAGGATGACTTTAAGCTCGTTGAAATGCTCGCGGAATTTTTCTTTGAGCTCTTGCTGTTTGGTTCTGGTCAGCGCGTTGATGCCAGGAAAATTACGTTTTGTTCTGATAGCATAAATTAGATCGATGGCATGTAACGTATAACGTTCAATTTTATTTTTAAAATTAGGATAGTCGGATTCGGAAATCATGAAATCTTTTAGACCTTTGATGGCTCTTTCGTACTCGTCATTAATAACAAAAGATAAAATATTATATCTCAGCGTATCAGGGCGCCCCAGATCGCTAAGATCCAGGTCGTTCTCTCGTCGTAAGTAACTTGAAACTTCGGCCACTTCACCCATGGGATACATATCGGCTGGATCTGCTTTTTACTAAAACTAATACCTTGGTCTAGTTTTGGGCTTTCGCACAGCAGGACTGGACTATTTTATGGCAAACTAGCAATAGTTTCTTCAGGAGGAAGTTATGGAATTTGAAATGCAACATTTAGACATTATCCAATCCGAAGGTATTAACCATAGCAAGGTAACGTCCCAATCCCTTATTCTGAATGAACTGCAAAAAGAAACCGAAGAATTACAAAATAAACTGAAATTAAATAATCGAAGACTTCTACTGTTTGAAACTGAAAATAATAAATTGATCGAAGAGAAAAATAAACTTTTTTTTGAAACACAAAATACCATCGAAAAAATCCAATTATTTTCTGAAAGAAACGTGGAATTAGAAAATCAATTTGTAATTGTCCGAAACCAAAATGAATTACTGAATGAAAAAAATGAATCCTATATAAAGATAAATCAAAAACTTAAAATGGAGCTTAAACGCTTTACCAAATTCCATGCAAAAATTCAAAACGTTATCAAGCCGTACATCGAGCAGCTTAAAGCAAGCATTCTTCAACTAAAAACAGACTTATCTAAATCAAATGACGTGAGCGAGTTAAGCCAAACCCAAATAAAAAAAATGACGACTCAGTTTGATTCCGAACGTTTTTTCTATAACCAAAAAATCACAGCGATGGAACTTGATAAAAATCAGACAATTGCATCTTACGAAGAACAAATTCATTCTTTTTCAAAAGAAATTATCAGACTCGAGCAACAAAAAGATGACTTTTCAAAAGAAGTCGCTCGGCTGAAAAAAGCCGTTGAATTTAAGAACTATTTTGAAAATGAGCTGATAAAATTTAAAAGAATTCACGAAGAAGATCAGCGGGAAGTCCAAGTCCTGAAAGATAAATTGAGCGCCCTTGAGGTTCGTCTTATGGAAAGTGATCAGACGACGTGTTTACAGTTTGAAAAGTTAAAGTACACAGAGAACCAGCTGATTGATACATCGCAAATGCTTGAAGCAACTCGTGATCAGCTGGCAAAAAACTTAGACCATTCTCATGTTTTAAATGAAAGATTAGCTCGGTTAGAAAAATTAAATTTAAACCTTAGCCAACAAATGCATCAGATGACTTAATGGCCTCGGATAGACTTGAAAATATTTTGATATCAATGCCTTTTAAAGTAAGTAATTTGTAAAAATCTGGTTGCAAACCAACTACGCGTGCATCGACAATAACGCGGATGGATTCAAAAAACGTCGTAATATTTGCAGAGGCTGTAAAGTTAAGTGATTCCAAACAAAAAACAACTTTTTTATTTTTAAGTTCTTTTTCACAGACATCACGAAATGGTTTATTTTGTTCAGGCTCTATCCGCCCTTTAATTTCTACAACTGTCAGGTCCCCAACTTCATAATAGCGTGCTTGCATAATTACCTCGTGTTTTCTTATCGGTAGAAAGTAAAAATAATTGATGCGGCTTTGGTCGCAAGTGATGACTTTAAAAAAAGAAATGCTACACTTTAAAAGTGAAATCGCCGGGCCTAATTCCCCTTTTTATTATTTTTGCACTAGGTCTTATGTCTAGTCTATCCGGATATGCGCAAACGAACTTAAACCTAGCTGCTTCTGCTAAAATCCAGGGCTTCACCATCACTGCTAATAATCTTGTACGGGATTTAGAAGCCGGAAAAGTTTTTATCGACGGTGACGTAAAAATTATTTATCTGAATCAATACTTCGAAGCCGACTCAGTCGTCATCGATCTTTTACAAAAAAGAGCGTTGCTGAAAGGAAAAGTAAAAGTTCAAACAGCACAGTATCAAATTGGCGGAAATGAAGTGCAACTTGATTACGAATCCGGTCAGGGGCTTATTTATTATGGATTCGTGCAGTCGAATAATATTCGCTTCCAAGGTAATTTGATCGAGAAAATTTCTGACACTGAATTCGATGTGGCTGCAGCCGATTACACAACGTGTTCAAATTGCCCCGCAACTTGGAGTTTTCAGGCTTCACATATCAAAGCCGAATTAGGTGGTTATGCTTATTTAAAAAATACCTTTTTTAAGGTTGGCCACGTTCCTATATTTTGGCTTCCCTACTTAGCCGTTCCGTTAAAATCAGACCGGCAAACAGGTCTGCTTCCACCGACAATAGGCTACATTCCAGGACGAGGCCTTATCGTGGCTGAAAGTTTATTTTGGGCTTTATCTAGATCTCACGATACGACTATCACTTTAAAAAACTATGAACTTGGCGGATTAAAACCCCTGGTTGAATATCGTTATGCTTTATCTGAAGGAACATTCGGAACGGCTCATGCGTCTTATATTCATGACAGTGTTTTTGCTTCGGATGAAAGGTTTTACCGCTACCACACCCAACAAAGAGACGAAAAAGTTCATCGCTGGTCCTTTCAATCAAAAAATCAATACGCGTTTGAAGAATCACTTAAAACACGGCTTCAGACTTCTTTGGTCAACGATCTTCAATATCCAAAAGATTTTTATGATGAGTTTAAAAATTATACTGATCCGTCTTTAGAAAATCGTTTCAGTGTTTCTAAACAATTTTCTCATTCCGTAGCGACCATTGATGCTTCGTATTATCGAAACTTACTGAATGCAGATCCGTTGTCAGAAAATAAAGATTCTGTTCACCGCGCCCCTGAAATTAAATACGATTCAAGCATTTATAAAATTGCAGACTCACCGTTTTATTACAAAATTGAATCAACCTTTACTCAATTTGTAAGAAAAAATCCTTACGATGATATTAGCCAAACAGCCAGTGTAGGAGGGCAAAAATATGTTTCAAACAATAAGAATAATCCAGAATGCGAAAACAAAAAAGATCCAGATTGTTTGACGACTTACGATCAAAATTATGACCCAGCTATTGATCAAATTCGATCGGGGCAAAGAGCTTTATTGAAAACAAGTTTACTAACCGACACGTTTAACATAAACGATTTTGCCAACATAAGCACAGCTGTAAGTTATAACGAAGCTCAGTACTTTTTTCCGATCGGTGAAAAACGGTTTAATGCTCGGCACTATGCGCAGCTTGATATTAATTCCAGAACAAAGTTTTATCATATTTACGATGAAGACTTTGCAACAACTCAGATTAAATACAAGCATGAAATCATACCCGAAATTCAGTACACGGTCGTGCCGTGGATCGAACAAGAACAACACCCATTTTTTGGAAACTCTTCAGTTAACGATGATCCTTACTCGTCAAAAGATTTAATTATTTCAAATAGTGATTTGAATTCAAAACGCGGTTTACAATATGATTTTGAAGATCGGGTTTACGACAGAAATGTTATATCAGTTTCAGTACTTAACCGAGTCATTAAAAAAAAGCAGATTGATGACAGCTATAAATCTGTTTTTATTTTCCGTTTGTCGCAAGCTTATGATTTATTTCAAGCCCAGTACGGGCAAAAAAAAGATCAGCCTTTATCGAACGTGGCAGCTACAATGGTTCTGGATTTGGATCATATACAAAGCAGTTCTCAGGTGAAGTACAGTCCCTATCAGTATGCTACAAACTCAACGACGACTTTAAGTTATTTAAACGATAAACAACAGTATTTCAAAGTGGGTTTAACCAGTAATCGGATTGAAGCTAAACAAGATGATATCTCTTTTGCGATTGGTTTTGTAAGTCCCTACATCAACGTGTTAACAGGTATTGTTTTTGATGCCAGCGCCGATCGTGACAGCGCAAAAAGATTAAAACGAACATCACTTATTACTCAGCTAAAACCACCCGGAGAATGCTGGGCCGTTAATTTTTATTATGATCAAAAAGAAAGTACTGATGGCCAATGGAATTTTACTTTTGATTTTTCTTATGACGGTAAACCTACAAAAGTTATTCCTCCAGAAGAATTGAAAATTAATTAATCAAAACAAATGAGACTTGATTTTGCTGATCAACCCAACACACGGTCGCTTTGAAATTATAGTTTCGAATGTTTGTTGCCAAAAAGATTAAATTTTTTCGCAGTTTGTTTAATTGATTTTTGTGGATTCTTTCAAAGGATCTCCACGGATTATCTAATTTTTTAACTTCGACTAACAAAATTTCGTTTTTTTTTGAAAAGATCAGATCAATTTCTGCGATTGTGGTACGCATTCTTTGATATTCTAAGGTCCAACCTTGTTTAAGCATAAGCCTGATGACGGCTGATTCTGAACGTTGCCCCTGAATATGACAGGGATGTTTAGATATATTCCCGGACACCACTGAAGGTCTGACGATGCCACTTTGTAGGACCAAATTTTTGAATTTGCTGTCGGTGAAACTGAGTGCCGTACCCTTTGTGTTTTTCGAATCCATATTTTTTAAATTGCGCCGAAAGATCTGTCATAAATTGATCGCGCTCTACCTTTGCAACCAGTGATGCTGCAGAAATAAGGCTAACGTGTTGGTCACCTTTAATTATCGGCAGCTGCTGGTAACCAGCGAGATTCGGAATTTTATCTCGGCCATCAATCAGCAAAGTGGCACCAGATAGATTTATTTTTTTGGACAAGAGTTCCACTGACCGACGCATCGCTAAGAAAGTAGCCTGTAAAATGTTAAGTTGATCAACTTCATCCACACTGGCGCTGCCAACTGCATAAAAATGATTTTTTTTAATACTAAGTGCTAATTCTTTGCGGTCTGTGCTGTTGGTTATTTTTGAATCTTTGTATTGGATGACATCGATATCGGATTGGAAAAAAACGGCAGCCGCATAGACCGGACCTGCCAAACAGCCTCTTCCAACCTCGTCGATTCCGACTAAAGGTTGGGGCAAAGTTTTTAGGTATTCTTTAAGTTTATTTTGCTTCAGCTGCTTTAGCCGCTGTAACTGCTTTTGATTCTGTATTTACTAATTCAGATTCAATACGAGCTGCTCGCCCGTCTAATCCACGTAAATAATAAAGTTTAGCGCGACGAACACGACCGTGACTGACTAACTCAACTGAATCGACTGCTGGTGAATTGAATGGAAATGTTCTTTCAACACCGACGCCCGCTGAAATTTTGCGAACTGTAAATGTTTTGTGAGCATGACCTTGAATCTTAGTTACAACACCTTTGTAAACCTGAACGCGCTCTTTTTCGCCTTCGATGACTTTAACAAATACGTTCACTGTATCGCCAGCTGAAAATGTTGCTATTTTTGTATTGGTTTTTTTCTGAGTTACACGTTTAACTAAGTTAGTTTCTTTGTGAGCTGTTGTTTTAACTTTCGCTACTTTTTTAGGTGATGCTTTTTTTGCTGCTGTTTTTGCTTTAGCCATAGTTCTATCCTTGTTTTTACGTTTCAGAAGAGCAAAGAGTTACCATGACCCTAGTAGTCGGTCAAGACAGATACTTACTGCGGACCTGACACTAAGATGTCGGTAGTTGTCTGCTGAGGCCCCTTTAATAGGTTCTAATATCCCGTAACATTCACTTATAAAGTCCTGAGTAAGCCCAAATCCAGTCCCAAAAACTAAAAAGTAAGGCTCAGTACTAGTTTCGAATTCGCTTCGAAGTTGTTTAAAAGTAAAGCTTTTTTGAGCCTCCAGTGGCCGTGCCGCCGTGGCAATTACCCGTGCCTTAGGATAGCCCCACTGAGACATTGCAGATTCTAAATTTTTTGCGGTGAAAACTTGCTCAAGGGCTGTACGTCTCATGGGATTGAACTTGGCACCTTCACCAACCCGCCAATGATCTAAAACTCGCTCTACAAACATCAGTTGATCACCTGCTGGGTGAATTAAGTAATAACGATCAATTCCATAGACCCGGCAGGCTCTGGCGATGTCATGAATGTCAAAATTGGTTATGTTTGTTGCCACCAAATTTTTTTGACGGTCAATCGTTGGATAATGCATCAATGCGACGGCTAACGGAACTTTACGATTCATAGGGAATTTCCAAATCTGTCAGACCTAGTATTTCTTTATCAGCAAAATTCATGGCCTCATAAAAACTAAAAACGGCTTTCCAATCAATATTCTTTTGATCAGCATCAATTAAGTCGGGTCTTTTTTTTAAGGTTATTAAAATAGAGCACATCTGTCGCCATTCGGTGATTTTTTGATGATTGCCAGAAAGTAAAAC
This sequence comes from Bdellovibrionales bacterium, assembly GCA_043740435.1. Lineage (GTDB taxonomy): Bacteria > Bdellovibrionota > Bdellovibrionia > Bdellovibrionales > Bdellovibrionaceae > Pseudobdellovibrio. The sequence goes on from JAYUCH010000043.1 coordinate 8,890, forward strand.
AGCAGGCACGGACAAACCATTTTCCAACTGAGGTTTTGTAAATTGTGGAGCTTCTAAAAGCCCATTTTCAAAACTATCACGGGTTGCAGATTCAGCATCCCCCAAAACTCCGGGTAGAAATCGGGATACACTTTCAATCACTACAAGTGCAGCCAGCTCGCCGCCAGATAAAACAAAGTCACCAATTGAAATCTCTTCATCGATGTGCTGGTGAATAAATCTTTGGTCAATCCCCGCATAGCGCCCGCAAACAAGAATGACTTCATCAAGCTGAGTCATGTTTTTAACTTGCTGATGATCCCATTTGTTACCTTGCGGAGATAAGTAAACAGTTTTTTTTTTTGAAGATGTTAAGTTCGACTGCGAACCTGCTTCTTTCAGTGCCAACTCTAGGGGAAGGTTTTGAATCAACATCCCATCCCCACCACCGAAGATCGTATCGTCCACAGAATTATATTTTTTTTGAGAGAATTTACGCAGATCAATGATGTCTATAGTGACGATCTGATTTGTTATTGCTTTTGATAGCAAAGCATCCGCTAAGTACGCCTTTATCAAATCTGGGAAAAGTGTAATGATTTTAAAATTAATCCTTTTCATTAATTTGAATTAATCCTTCAGGTAAATCTGTCGTAATTTTTTTAGCATCATAATCGACTTGAATAATAAACTGTTTAACGAATGGAATTTCAATATTTTGTGTATTGACTGTTTGATCTAAAACCAAAAGATCTTGCTGACCGTTCGAAGAAAATTGGATGACCTTTCCTATTTTTCCAGATTTTAAATCGATGACTTCAAAATCAATCAATTCAACTAAAAATGGTTGCTCGCCATTTTTTGAAATAAATAAATTTTCATCCAGCCAAACTTCCTGTTTTTTTAATTCTTCGGCCTGGTTACGATTAGAAATATTTAGAAAACTAGCAATAAAACCTTTTTTAAACGGCTTTATTTTCTTAATCTCAAAGTTCTTTTGATTCTGATCAAACTCAGATTTCAAAGTCAGATGCTTGACTGTGTTGATCCAGCTGATCTCGCCGGAAAAAACAATCACATAGATGTCTCCGCGAATTCCATGCGCGTCAGAAACAATTCCAATTTTTTTCAAATTTGCTGCATTAGCCACAGCTTATGTGTGTAACAGTTTATGTAAAAAAAAAGGAGCCCTAAGAAGCTCCTGTTTGATATTTATTTTTTTTCTATGTCTTTTTAACAGTGTTTTATTCGACGATGTCTAAGTGATATCGTTTGTTTAACTTGGTACCAGCAGCCCTGATAATTGTTCGCATCGCTGCAGCTGTCTTACCCTGTTTTCCAATAACTTTACCTAAATCTTCCTTGTCGACCTTAAGAGCAAGTAGAGTTGTTTGTTGACCAGGAATTTCATCGACGGAGACATTTTCAGGCTTATCAACTAGTGACTTAGCCATATGCTCTACAAGTTCTTTTAAATTATCCATTTGATCCTCTAATGTCCTAGTAAACTGCTTTATTTTCTGATTCTATTTGACAAAAAACCTTGCTAGAACACAAGGCTTTTTTAATAGAATAGGCAACTTAACTTAAAGCTTTTG
>JAYUCH010000044.1:0-1567 GCA_043740435.1 Bdellovibrionales bacterium
CTTGATGGCACGGTGGGAATTTGTTGAATGGCTGATGTTTTGGATTCTTGAGACCTCTCACTATGAATTTCAGTGGGACAAAGGAAACCAAACTAAAAATAAAGAAAAACATGGCATCGGGACGGAAGACATAGAGGCTGTGTTTCGCTCTGGAGTAGCACTTCCTTTAGGTATTCAAATAAGCCCTACTGTCAGCGAACAAAGACTTGGAGTCGTGGGTCCAACATTGAATGGTGAAGCTTCTTCAAATTGCATTTACGCTACGTGAAGGAAAAGTTCGCCCGATCAGTGCAAGACCAGCTCATCCAAAAGAAAGGAAACAGTATGAAGAAATCTTACGCAAAATCTCTAAAGGAGTATGATAAGCCTTTCGAATTCGAATCTGATAAAATTCTTGCAGCGATGAAAAGGTTCAAAGACTCAAAGAAAAAGCCAACGAGTATTGCTTTGGATGAGAAAACCATTCAAGAGCTAAAAAAGATCGCGGAAAAACAAGGAATTCCGGGAGATGTCTCATTTATAGTTGAAAGTCAGGAGCCGCTTTCGTGAAGTTTTAGTTTTTTATGCTGCTTTGTTTTTGCTGTCAACTGTTTCTGTTTGCAACTTTTCAATGTGTTTGATCACTGACTTTATCTGCTTAAAGCCCTTCACAGTTCTGAAATTTTCTTCGGCTTTTAAAAATACCGCAACCAGCCAGCGTTGTGATAACGTTTTTTTAACATTTTTACCTCTGTACATTGGATTATAGTTTTTAACATTGTGCTCACGATGACGAACTGACGAGAATAAATTTTCAATTCCATTTGTTGTGTGAAGTGATTTATATAATTCACCCGTGATGTTCAGTCTATGCAGAGTTAAAAGCTCTGGCATGGCCTCACGCAGTGATCTTGCCGCAGAGACATTCATTGTATCTAACTCTTTTTCAAGAGCTTCTAGCCCAGCTAAAGCGTCTTCATATTTCACATGTGCCATAGCTTTTTTAAATAAATTATGAACACGTTTTCGATACTTTTTTGCCACATGTTTTTGGATGTTTCTGTCTTTGTGGATTGTACAACGTTGATGTAATAATTTTTTTCCAAATTTATCCTTCAAAGCCTTGATAATTCCTTTACCGCCATCGGTGATAAAAATAATTCTGGAACTTAGCTTTAATCCGCGATCTTCTAAATCACTAAAAAGCTCTTTGCAGATATCGCTATTTTCAGTGGCACCTTCCCAATAACCTAAAACCATTTTTTGGCCCGTCGTCGATATGCCCAGCGCTGTGATAAACGCAACACCGCCTCTATGAACTGTATCCAACATCATTGCAAACACTTCAAAATTTGATAGATCTCGAACTAAAAATCCTTTCAGCTGCTTTGCGGTGGCCTCAATAAAATGTCTTGATACACTTGACGGCGACACGCCAAAAGCCTTTGCAGCATCAGTCACAGTTTCTTCGTAACGACGCGCTGATAACCCTGACATCATTTTTGTTAAAATCTCTTCGCTAAATTGACCGCGCTGTTTTAACTTTTCATAACTTGGTAATTGAATTTCTTGCCCCATACTTCGAAGC
>JAYUCH010000045.1:0-10375 GCA_043740435.1 Bdellovibrionales bacterium
AGTGCCAGCAAACAACGCCGAGTAAGAGGCCACCAGCGGTGCCATAAGGCTTGATAACCCGTAAATACCGTGAAGTGCTGCCAGGGCTTTGGACTGAGCTTTACCTTGCGAGCTTTCTGTCACAAGAACATTCTGAGTCAAACCAACTAAGCCCATGCTGGCACCAAATAATAATGATCCTAAAATATACCACATGTAAGTGGATGAAACACCTAGCGTAAATAGCCCAAGTCCCATCGCAAAAACAGAAATGCATAAGACCCGACTTAAGGTGAATTTTTTTAATAACTGACTGGCTAAAATATTTCCAAACAAAGCTGCCGCCGACGACATCGCGAAACTGAATGACCCCTGGGCATTAGTAAGATGAAAAAAAGATAAAAGTTCGGGGAAAAGAGGTCCACGAATATTGTCGGACATCCCAAGAACAAACATCGACAAGCTAGCAAAAAAAATAGCCCAAACTTTTCGGTCTACATTGAAACTCATACTTAGTCAGACCCAACAACAGATTTTAAAATTTTGAAAGTATTCAATAAGGTTTTGCGATCAACTTCACCTTTGAAATCAATCAGCGCTCGTTGACCAAAGCACGGCGCCAGGTTTAGATCCAGCGGTCCCGGAGTTCTGCCATTGAAAAGTAAAAATATGAAAGATTCTTGAATAAGATCATCCTGCGAATAACAATAATAGCCGGCCAATTTTACAATATCTAAATTAAACAAAGACAGCTGTTCGGCCGAAGTCTGTTTTGCAAATTCGACGGCAAAGTTTTTATAAGTTGGATACGCGTTTCTAATTTCGCTCGGTGAAAAAGTCCAGTTTGCGTTCACGTCAAATCGGGCATACATGGACTCCATGTAATACAATAAAATAGTAAAGTTGCGCAGATCTGCAGTCTCCACTTTCCCTTTCGTAAAGGGGCTTGCGCGGGCAATACTCATGGCCTGATCATAAAATTCTGAAAACTGCTGGTCTGATATGCGGTCTAGGAATCCCACCAGGTAAGACATATTATTAAAATAATACTTATAGTTTAATTTTAAATCCTTCAACACGCACGTTTCATCATTCCAAGGCTGATCGAAAACATCTATTTCAAAAATATTACAACCCGCTTTTAAAGAGCCCGCTTTGATTTCAGCCAATGTCTGGCTACCGCCCGAACTTAATATATTTAAGTACTGAACTGTTTCAAAATAATTCATCCGGTCGTTACCGTCGGCCGAATATGCAAAAAGATTTGCTTCTTTAAAACTGCGCGCTCCCGCATTAACAGATCGGGGATCAAAAATTTTCAATTCAATGGCCAGTCCTTTAAATTCATCGTACCACTTAACAAGATTAGATTCTGTTAAAGTAGCATTTTCGATCAGTCGGCTTTCTGCAGCGCTACCCCATCCAATCAGTAACCCCCGCGCATTCACTTTGACAATAAGGGCCCGAGTTAAATCCTGCCAACTTTGCGACCAGATATCCTGATTGGGGGCTACGACCATTTTGTTAAATCTGTAAATGACCGGCCGCTCCGAAACAAATTCGGTTCGCAGTTCGTTCGCAGACAATAAAACTTGTTTTTCTTCTGAAGAGTCTAACCGAAATGATTTTGTCAGTTCTGTTTTGAAATTATAAGAAGCTAGGCTTTTCTGGATGGAAGCTAAAGCGGCTCTTGGTTCTTTCATTTTTTCTTTTGGCACTTCAAATTTCAAAGTATTGATGAATCCTTGATACAACTTAAATATTGCAATTTCGCGCTTTAGATTTTGCAAGTGAATTTTATTTAAACCCACAAAGTTCGAAATAATTCCTGAGCTTCCTTTTTCGAACACTCTGACCAGAATCATTTTATAAAACTGAATAATTGTCTGTGACTTGATATTGTGTGGAATAAAGCCCATTTGGCTTAATTTTGAAATCAAGTTGTCGATTTCATTTGCAGCGATTAAATGTTTTTTCTTAAAGTTTAAGCTGTTTTCAACGATTTTAAAACCACTTTCTAAATAATCAATTGCCCCTGACAAGCTGTAGCTATCTTTTATTTCAAAAGATACGTGACCTTCTACTTGAATCGAATAGAGCCTTAAAATTTCTACAATGCTATCTATTACGGTTTCAAATTCATATTTCGACTGAAGTGGTTCGGGTCCGGTTAAAATGTTTTTCACAACCGTCGTTAAATCTAAAAGTCCTTCTGCATTTTTGTCAACAAGCTGCAAATGGGTTGTCATTATTTTGAAGTCATCAAAATTGTATGTCGTTTCAGGCAACTGACTTGCATTTAATAACTTCTTTAAACTTGAATTCAGTTGCACAAAAGCTATTTCAATTCGTTGCTTCGGCTGCTGACTTTCACTTTTTGTAAAAGAAAATAATTCCACATAAGGCGTTAATAAATGCAGCTCGTTTTTCAAAACTTTTAAAAAATCACGCAGCTGATTAATTTCTGACTTTGTCAAGTTTTTCGAGCTGCCCCCTAAAAGACCCACCTTTAGCTTCAGTATATCGGATGTAGATTCCCTGGAAATCCGGGATTCGCTTAAGAAAGTTTGAAAAATTTGAAATAGATCATCCTCACTAAAAATATTTTTATCTTGAGATCCATCAGCACGCATTTGAAATTCATTTAAAGTCAAATCTAAACAAGCAAAGCTATCATCAATACTTTTCGAATTGGTTTGAACCCCAGCTTCTGTACTTAGAATATTTTTAATCTGAAGTGGAATATCTTTTAAACATTTTAAGTTGTCTTTTTTGACTTCAATGAAATTTTCTTTTTTTGACGAGCCCGTTAGAAACTTTTCACAGCTGAAAAGCCCCACCAAAAAAACAATCGCTAATATTGTACGGTAATTAAATATCATAACTTACTCCGAGCCAAAGTTGATCTAGGTTGCGGTTCACATTTATGTTTAGGTTAGCATCGTCGGCCGTCTCAATAAGTATAACGTTTGACCAAAAAGCCCAAGGTCCATTTAAATTAATTTTGTTTTTAAAGTTAATTTGTGTGAATTTATCAAGTTCGCTGTAAGTGTATTGCAACTGAGAATCTAATCTCATTTTTTTTAACAAAATTTCACTGTATTTAATTTGACCTTGAATCGCTTGCCGATACAAAAACCGCTGGCTCAGGCTGGCTCTGTCAGGATCAGAATCTGGCCCCTTCTCAGTCACTCGACCGCCATAAGTATCAAAAAAGGCTAGACTCAAAGTGAACGGATCAAAATTATATGTGAAGCGTGGTCCCCAAGTCGTGCTGTTCTGAAAGATAGGCACGTTTGCGCTGTTTTCAAAAGTCGGATTTTCTGGCTGGGTGTGCAAAACAGAGACTTGCAAAGACCCCCAGTCAGCACGGTATCCTAAGTCAGATGCAAAGACTTTTTCGTTGTAGACTTTGGGAACAATATTAATTTTTACTCGCGTTGTAACAAGCACTCCACTGTATCCAAGGGCTAACTGATGAGAGGGTTTGTAAGCCGCAGAAAACTGTGAAAAAAAGCCGCTGCCTGCCCCGAGACGTAACTGAGCGGCTAATAATGGCCTGTTAATAACGCTGCCCGCTTCAGGTTTTTCTATTTTGTAATCTATGGGTAAAATCTGGCCTTGAAACCTGATACGCTGAGGCGGCAGTTTTAAGAAAGGATTCGTTTCTTCGAATTTTCCGTCTTTTATTTCATAACTTGCTCCCTGATCTGGCAAGAACAAATGAGAAGCAAAAGCAGTAAAACCCCAATTCGTGTTCTGACGATCCCAAAAAAAACCGAATAACCCTTGATTTTCTGGTTGTAAAGTATTCCATCTGAACTGGGGTTGAAAAAATCCTAAGTTAAAATCCGAATCTAAAGCCGACCAGTTCATGATTTTACGACCCAAATAAATTTTGGCAGAACTTGCATCGTTTGAAGCTGGAAAATAAAAATAAAGTTCACGTACGTTCAGATAAGTCAAAGCAGGGCTTCCGACAGCATAAAATCCAGAGATGTTCGTCATGAATTGTTCGGGGTGCTTCTCATCAGAGCGCAAAGTTGCCCCCAGAAATGTGAAGTTTTTTTGTGACGTTTCATAATCGGAACTGATGAACGACAACGTGTTCAATCCCAGTGAAGTCAAAGTTTCAGACCAACCCAGCTGCGAGAAGAATAAAATGACTAAAATTGAGACACTCTTACACAGCTGTGACATACACTTTAGATATACAAGGGTTATGCCTTGAACTGGTTAGGAATCAGAGCCTATAGCAGAGCTTAGCTCGAAAATAAGATATTTCTGTAGACACTCGTAGACAGGTGACAGATTTTGTAAATAACATGGAAGCAATGAAAATTATGATCATTCGTTTTTCAAGCATCGGCGACTTAACTCAGGCATTAAGTATTCCAGCTTTTCTGAAAACCGCACAACCCCAAACAGAAATTCATTTCGTCACGCGAAAAGATTTAGCCGAACTTGCCTCTAATAACCCTTACATTTTTAAAGTTTGGACGTTAGACAAAACAGCTGGTTGGTTTGGCTTATTTGAACTTATTAAAGAATTAAGAAAAGAAAACTTCACTCATATTTATGATGCACACAATAACTTAAGATCATTTTTGATTCGTTCATTCATCTACGGGCCCAAAAAATTGGTTCGGCCTATCGAAAGAATAAAACGATTATTACTGCTAAAATTTCACATTAATTTATTTGAAAAGCCATTCTCGGGGCAAAGAGATTTAATAAAGCCACTAGAGAAATGGAACTATCCGTTTAAATTACCAGATACACCGCAGATTTTTTTGCAGGCCAATGTTGCTCAACAAGTTGACCGTTTTTTACAGGAACGTCAGTTCAAAACATTTTGCGTTTTAGCCCCTTCGGCAACCTATGAATTGAAACGTTGGCCAATTTCTCATTGGCAAAAATTAATAGAATTAAATTCTGAAAAAAACTTCGTTGTTCTTGCTGGATCAGATGATAATTTCACAGAGCATCTTAATATTTACAAAAACGTCTATAATTTAACTGGAAAAACCACACTGTTGCAATCTGCCGCCGTAATTCAAAAAGCCAAAGCTGTGATCAGTAACGATACAGGATTATTACATATTGCAGAGCAATTAGGTAAGCCTGCGATCGCTTTGATGGGTCCGGCACCTTTTGGCTTTCCCTCGAGATCGTCGACAATTATTTTAGAAAAAAATCTAACCTGCAGACCGTGCAGTAAGCATGGGCAGGGTCCGTGTACCAATCCCGTATTTCAAGACTGTTTGCGATCGATTACGCCCGAACTGGTTTCAGAAAAACTAAGAGAATTGCAATGATGAAGTTAGTTGTAGTATTTTTTTATCGGCCCCTGTATTTTTTCTTCAAGTGGCAACTTTTACTTTTCAAACCTTTCTTAGATGAAAAAACGAAGAAATGGATCGATTTACGCCAGCAAAGTCTGCCTGAATTTAAAATTGAAAAGCAAAGTGTTTGGCTGCATGCTTCAAGTGGTGAAATCGAGTATTTAAAATCATTTATTCGCGAACATAAAAAAAATTATCCTGAAGTTTTTATTGCAGTTTCTTACTCTTCTCCGTCTGCTCCGAAATTATTTGAAAATATAAAGTCTTCCGTTGATATTTTTTTTCCCTTGCCATGGGATCAACCTGGGGAAATTCAAAAAATTTTAACTGCTCTTAACCCAAGTTCATTTTACTTTGGACGAACAGATCTGTGGCCAGAACTTATTTACCAGTTGTTTTTACGGTCTGTTAGAACTTATATTTTGTCTTACAATCCCAACCTGCGATTTTTGAATCAGCTTTGGTCAAGAATTTTTTTGAAAAATTTTTCTGGACTATTTTGCACACATGTTTCACAAGAAGATATGTTGAAAAAAATACTTCCAGATTCAGTCCTTATAAAAACACCGGGCGATACGCGCTATGACCAAGTTTTTTGGCGCTTGCGGCAACCAACTAAAATACCATTTCAGATATTATCGGAATATTTCGTTTTGGGTTCGACTTGGCCCGAGGACGAATCCGTTATTTTACCCGCATTGAAAGAAATAAAAAATTTGGGATACAAAATTATTTTATCGCCCCATGAAATAGATTCTGTAAATATCAATCGTTTGGCAAAGCTTATCACTGAATTAAATTTAAGCTGCGAAAAATTTTCTGAACTAAATTCTGTAGATGCCGAAGTCATTTTGGTGGACAAAGTGGGTTATTTAGCCGATTTTTACCGAGATTGCAGCGGGGCTTTCATCGGCGGATCGTTCAAATCAAAAGTCCATTCCGTGATGGAGCCACTGTGCTGTGCTGTTCCCGTTATAACAGGCCCCAAAATTTACAATTCTCCCGAAGCTTTGCAGTATCATCAAGTTATTATGAATGAACTGCGCGTAGTGCAATCAGTTCGCACGACGACAGAGTTTTTGAACGCTGTAAAAAAGATTAAAAACACAAATAAGGCAGATTTCAAAAAACTACTGATAGGCCATTTAGAAAAAAACCGTTATGCGACCCAGAAAATTATGACTTTTATTGTTGAGTAGACTCTAAAAAAAGTAAGTTGCGAATTCCAAACCAACTCAACTTTTCTGCATCTACAACAATGCCCTTAAACCCTCGAGCACATAATTCTTCATATTTTTTTGCAAAGGGATAAGGCTCACTTGAAAATAAACACTTCGCCTTCATTAATTTCGAATCGGAAATGGTGGGGTATTTTTGACTGTGCTGAGGCTCGATACCAATTAATTTAAGATTATCAAAGATAAATGTTTCTGGGCCGATGACCATGAACGGGTTTTTCCAGATAACATATTCAAATCCAGCAGATTCCTGATCTGCTAGCAGCTGCTGGTAATTACCTTTCAAAATTATTTTTTGCAAAAAAGTTGTTGGGTTCACGGAACTCAGCAGCTGATAGCGTGCAGCAAATTCTTTAAGTTTCTCTGATTGCAGCTTTTCACCCAAGTTTTCGAGCGCCGAAATTACAGTTTTAAAACTTGTGACATTTGTTATTAGTAATTTAAGATCAGCGTCTGCTAACTGAAGCGCCATTTCTTTGGTATTTTCTTGCTGATCGATGATCACAAAATCTGGATTTAGTTTTTTAATATCATCTAGTTTCAAAGCCTTCGTTCCGCCAACAACGGGAATATTTTGAACCTTTTGTTCAGGATAAATGCAATACCGAGTGCGCCCAACAACCTTGACCGAAGCTTCTATCAAGGTTTCAGTCAAAGATGGCACCAGGCTTACGACTGAAGGTTTGAATTGTTCCATCAACTAATCGTGTCAAACGTGTGCTTCTTGAGTCAATCAATACTCTCACGTACACTTAAATCTTTATATCGGAGTTAGCATGCAAGATTTCAATGCGATACGCACTAAACCTGTTGTTTCAACTTTTCAAAAAGGTGATCTGTTAGTTCTATTCGGAGAACTTTTTAATCGAGGTTATGCCAACGGCTTGGTCGAAGAAGCTGAAAAATTTGGTGTTACAATAGTTCGCGCAACAGTCGGGCGCCGCGATGAAAATTTAAATATTAGAAAGCTAACACCTGAAGAAACTGAAAACATACCAAAACCGTTTATCAACGTACCCCTCGAGGCAGGTTTTGATCTGGAGCGTGATCAAAACGGCAACACTTCTAACGATTATTTAAAAGATGCCAAACTAAGCGACTGGGAAAACTGCAAAGTTCCAGCTGAAACGCTTCAGTTTTGCCGAGATCAAGGCCGAAATCGTTTTAAAAAACAAACCCAAGATTTTTTGAAAGAAGTTGAAAAATTAGTTATTCCTGGGCGACACGTTCACTTTGCCCACTTGATGGCTGGTGGTGTTCCACGTTGTAAAATAGTTCTGCCGTTAATGAATCGTGTTTTTAAGGGTTCAGGCGATCGTTACATTTCTTCGAAAAAATTTTGGGAAAGTGGCATCGGTCGTTTTTTAGAAATGAATTTTCATGAAGTCACAGCGGAAACTTTTAACACACTTTTGGAAGAATCAACTTCACTCAGAAACAAAATCGTAGCTGATGGTGGCACGGTCAGTTACGTCGCTTACGGTTATCATGGCACGGAAGTCATTATTGCAGATAAATATAAATGGCAATCCTATGCGCCCTACATTCAAGGTTGGGCCAAATGCGATCTAGAAAATATAGCAAAAAAATGGTTTAAAAAGGGAATCGCTTGTTGTGTTTACAACTGCCCCGAAATTTTAACCAATTCAAGTTCTGTTTTTCGGGGTATCGAAGTTGCCGTTTATAATCTGGTTCGGGCTTTGAAAAAAGATAAACCTAATTCTGAAATTACAGCAAAGATTATGGCTGAGTGCCAATCTGTGTTAAATTCACCTGATGACTTGAATCTAATTTACAAAGCAGTCGATAATTATTTTTTATCACCAGCTACAAAAGAAACCAGTGTCTTTGAAAATTGGCCAAAACATTCGACCAAAGAACAGCTTGAGCTTACTTTAAAAACTTCGGACGATATCGTTGCTCTTCATAAAGATGAGAAAATCTTAATGACAGGCTCGCTCAGTGAGCTGATTTTTAAATCTTGTGGTTATATTATGCTTCACGAGGCTAAAGTGCCAAACAACCCAGTCGCTTGGATTGGACATGACGCTGTTGTTGCGTGTATTGATTAATTTTTTACAGATGGCTTTGATATCCAGATAAAATCTCCGCGAGGACCTTCGGTTTTTGATGGTTGAATCAAAGCTTGAATCTCTTCATCAGTTAGAACAACTTCGCTACCGTTTTCTGAAATTCCAACCGCCCAAATTTGTGATAAAGCCGTGACTGAAGTGCCGGGCTTTCGAGCCAAAATGCGGTCAGCTAATCCACCACCATACTGCGCATGGAATTCTCCGACCACAATAACTAAAACCTGATCTGGGTTTGCATTTAAAAAATTAACACTTTGGAAAGCCATCGTGTCGTCCCATGCAGACTGCGCAACAAAATAACGATCCAGTACAGGCCCCGGCGGCACGTGGATGGTGTTGGCAAAACGTTGTTTATAAGAGTCGCGGCCAATCTTAAAATCTGTTGGTAATAAATTTCGTTCGCCCACGGTTAAACTTTCAAGTCCAGTCTTGGCAATTTTAGAAGTTATCAGCCTTGGAATATTTAAGCCCAAAGTTTTTTCACCGTTTAGAAAATTTGGAAAAAGAATTTGTTGCTTATAAAACTCAAAAGGAAATCCCTTCCAGTCGACCAACTTTAAAAACTGTTCGTCGTCGACTTCGTGGCTAAGGTACTGATTTAAAAAAATTTGATCTGGGTAATTAATAAATTCCATGCCGACAGAAACTTTCAGTCCACGATCACGCAGCAATTGCAGCAATACAAGATGCTGATCTCGGTGGGCTGCTAGTCCATGATTTTCGCCTAAAATAAGCACTGAACCCGGTTGGATATTCTGGATAATTTGACTGGTAAGAACCGGTTGAAGCGATTTTCCGTCAAGAACCTGTGACTGACTGTTTGTCTGATTATTTGCAGGGCTATTTGTCAGAGCCAAAGCAATCTGAGGATTTACCACCGCGAGTGACACAAACAAAGGCAAAATAAGTCGCAAACAGCTACAATTAATCATGGGAACCCCCGACCTGCTTATATTCCATTGACTAGCTGCTGTAAACTTACTTATAAAGGTAATCTATTATTTTTTAAGAGGTACAGATTATGGCTAAGAAATCCGGACGAATTATAGTTACTTTAGAATGCACCGAAGCTAAAGCTGCAGGTAAACCAGTTTCTCGTTATACAACGACTAAAAATAAAACCAAAACTCCAGGTCGTTTAGAAAAGAAAAAATATAACCCGAATATGCAAAAGCATACCGTTCACCGCGAAACTAAATAGTTTTTCATTATTTATGATTCTAACGGACCAAGAAATTCTAAATTATATGGAAAAAGGGCTCATCAAAGTTGAGCCCTTTAATTTATCATGCCTTGGAACGAACTCTTATGACGTGCATCTGGGAACAACACTTGGTCTTTATGAATCAGATATATTGGATGCAAAGTCCCACAATAAAATAAGAACCTTTGAAATTCCAGCAGAGGGCTTTGTTTTGATGCCTGATCAGTTCTATTTGGGCGTTACGCACGAGTATACGGAAACCCTGGCTCATGTTCCCTTTCTTGAGGGTAAATCTAGTGTAGGTCGCCTGGGAATTGATATTCATGCCACGGCAGGTAAGGGTGATGTTGGTTTTTGCAACCACTGGACTTTGGAAATATCGGTGAAAAAACCTGTCCGTGTTTATCCTTTAATGCCGATTGGCCAAATTATTTATTTTGAAACCAAGGGCGAAGTCTTAAATGCTTACAATAAAAAGGCTTCCGCAAAATACAACACCAAGACGGCCTTTCCCGT
>JAYUCH010000046.1:0-1556 GCA_043740435.1 Bdellovibrionales bacterium
TCGATCATAAGAACCAGAAAAACCCCTGGCGGAAAATCAGATTTCAAAATTCCTTGGTCTTGCCCTTGTTTAATCATGCCGACCAGTTGATCCATTGTCGACTTCATCAAACTTTCAAAAACTTCGCGGGCATAGGGCATATTCTGAGTTCGCTCCGCCATAAAAATTTTTGCGATCGAAACATCGGACAGTCGCATTTCAACCAAATGGCGAACAATCATAGTGGTTTCTTTCTTGAAGACCTGCGCCGTGAATTTTTCTTTGCCATGATGATGAAGAATTAAATCTAAATTTTCTTTAATTTTTAAAGCGTGTTCGTAAATAATTGTCTTATAAAGCCCCGTTTTACCGCCAAAATAATAAGAAATCAGGCTGATATTAAGGCCGCTGGCCGCGGCAATTTGCCGAGTTGAAGTGGCCTCTAGCCCTTGGTCGCCGAACAGTTTGGTCGCAACTTTCAAAATTTTCGTCCGAGCTTTATCTGGAATTCTTTTTTTAGTCATATCCGACTTTAATTCAATCGTTTGTTTGAATCAATTCATTCAAACAAACGATTGAAAAAAGCCTAGTCTGCTCTCGTTTTACGCATCACTTCCTGTGATTTGGCAAACCTTGAATACTTCAGTCAAATCCCCTACACTCGTTAAAACTTTAAAACCATTGGAAAATTATGCGTCTATTTATTGTTATGTTCTTCCTCATCGCGTCCAGCCTTTTTATCACCCCGACGACTTGGGCCCGCACCAAAGCGGAGCTTTTATCGGGTAGTCAAGTTCCCGAAAAACGACCCTTTCCGCTAAGCTCAAAAATTAGTCCTTGCCAAGATTTTCACGCCTATGTCTGCAGCGAAGTTGAAACCTCTTTTAAACTTCCCGACGATCGGAATCACTGGGTTTTCTCTTTCACGGATGCCGCTGAAAGATTGCTGTTTGCTAAAAAAACTTTTTTTAAAAAATTAGGAAAAACGGATCGACCAAGCACTGAAAGATCGCGACAGCTTGTAGACTTTTACTCTTCATGCATGAATTCAAAAGCGCAAGCCAAGGATGAAAAATTTTGGGTTGAAAAACAGAAAAATGAAATTCTAAAAATAAAGACTCGGGAAGATTTTATTAAATTTAATAACTTAAGACTGGATTCAAATTTATTTGCGCTGGTGGCTTTTGATATCTCGGCCAATCAAGACGATCCTAAGAACTATGATTTTATTTTGGTTTCGCGTTTGATCAATCTTCCTGAAAATAGTTATTATGATAATAAGCCGCTGCTATCGGATTTCAAAAAAGTCATCGAAAAACTTTTTCAACAAGTCGGAATTGACCATCCCTTGAAACGTGCTGAAGATGTGGTTAACTTTGAAACTGAATTTGCTAAAGTTTACCCAAAGCCTGCAGAGATGCGCCAACGATATTCATCAAATACCTACTGGCCAAAAGACAAATGGCTTAAAACTTATCCCCATTTTGACCTTAATATTTATTTTCAAAAATTGAATGAAAAGACCGGCCTGCGAAATCTGGCTCCTGAATCCATGCAATTTGTTGAGCAAGCTCTTA
>JAYUCH010000047.1:0-1542 GCA_043740435.1 Bdellovibrionales bacterium
CGCGAGATAGCTATTTTAGCCAATTCGTCGGACTTTTTAAGACCATCGTTTTTAATCTCGTCACCGGCCAGCATAGCATTCTCACTCTTAGACTTCTTATTTTTTAGTACCTCTTCTTGTATTTCCATTCCTTACCTCCTCATATTATTAATTATTTATATTCATTCTTCCCCCCTCACTACCCCAGACCCCGTTTCGTAACCACTTTCCATCAACATCGTTGGGGGGGAGTGGTTACGAACGCCACAGGCGAGGGGGCTGGGGTGGTGAGGGGCACTGCTGACCGGTTGAATAGTTAATAAAAACAAGATGTTGCCAGACCTTCGATGAGTTGATTTGATATTTTTGTAAAGAAATTTCAAGCACCCAAGGAAGGGCGGCAACATGCAAAATCATCTCGAAGGTTCTTCGTTATTTCAACTTATAAATCGAAAAAAATTTGATGACCTAGCATTGAAGTGGCAAATTGATAAAAATGTGCGCCAGTTTTCAACTTGGGAAATGACTCAGTCTTTAATTTGTTGTTTTGTTATGCGACTTGGTTCGTATCGTGAAGTGGAGGCCACTTTAAAAATTCCGGATTCAACATTTGGCGACGCTTTACGACTTCGCAACTTTAATTTCTTTCAAGATCTATGCGATTTGATTTTATTGGAAATAAAAACTCAATCTAAAAAAAGAAAACTAAAACGCGCGATTCGTGAAATTTTAGCTATAGACTCAAGCGAAATTGATGTTCACGGAAGCCTTTTTTCGAAGCCGGGATGGCAGAAAAAACATTCAAACCAAGCCCATCTTGCATCGGCAAAATTGCACGTTATTTGGAACGTCAACAATGACTGGATCGATGATTTTATTATAACTGGCGGTAGACGAAACGATTCCCCTGTTAGCCTTGAACTGAAGATTTTTTCGAATAAGATGTATGTTTTTGATAGGGCTTACAATGACTTTATCTTCTGGGAAAAAATAGTAAATTTAAAATCACATTTTGTAACCCGATTGAAAGATTACCCACGAGTTCATATGGCTGAAATTAAATTGATGATTAATGAAAAAAACAGAACTAAAGACGGCGTTATTTATGATGACACTTACAGTCAGTCAAAGAAAAGTAAATTGAAACTACGTCATATTGTTTACCGCGATTCTTTAACCAAAAAAGTATTTCACTTTGTAACTTCAGATTTTAAAATCAGCGCGCAAACAGTTACAGATATTTATAAAAGACGCTGGGCTGTTGAATTACTATTCCGCTGGCTAAAGGGCCATTTAGATATCAGAAGACTTCCAGCTAAAACAGTTAATGCCGTTAAAGTTCAACTCGCGGTTGCTGTGATGGTGCAATTACTTTTACAACTTAAAAAAATTATTGATGGATACAAAGGTTCTCTGTGGCAGCTTCTTCGACAGATTAGATCAATGTACTTAGCTAAAAGTCTTGCTGGTAAAGACCCACCGACAGGCTGCCGTTGGAGAGTCAATGCGACAAAGCCTTTAGCGTGCTGACACTACTTAATTTATACCGGTCAGCAGTGTTTT
>JAYUCH010000048.1:0-3837 GCA_043740435.1 Bdellovibrionales bacterium
GTTGAAAAACACAATGCAGCTGTTGATGCGGGAACATTACAGGCCGAAAAAATACCTGAACAGATGATAGTCGTTCTTGAAAAAGGAGCAGAAATCGGGTCTCACAGTTTTTCTGGTGCTGTTCTAAATCCAAAAGCTTTACAAGAGCTAATTCCAAATTATAAAGAGCTTGGTTGCCCGCTGGATAGTGAAGTTTTGCAAGATGCAGTTTATTATTTAAGTAAAAATTCAGCTTTTAAATTACCACTTGTTCCACCGCCATTTCACAATGTGGGAAATTATATTATTTCACTTTCAAAATTTAATCGTTGGCTAGGAGCGCAGTGTGAAGCCAAAGGAATAAATATTTTTCCGGGCTTTGCCGCGGTCGAGGCGTTGTACGATGGGAATAAAATTATTGGTGTTCGCACCGGGGACAAAGGTCGAGATAAGAATGGTCTGCCTAAAGCTAACTTCGAGCCTGGACTTATTCTGAAAGCAAAGACGACCATTTTTGCAGAAGGCACGCGCGGCAGTTTATTTAAACAAGTCAGTCGAAAATTAGATTTGCGCGCAGGAAAAAATCCTGAAGTTTTCGAAGAGGGCGTAAAAGAAATTATACAAATGCCACCAGGTACAGTTAGGCCTGGACAAGTTATTCACACCCTAGGCTTTCCACTTAGTAAAAGCATTGGTGGAACCTTTATATACACTATTCCTGGTGATAAAATTATTTTAGGACTGGTGGCGTATTTAGATTCTAAAGATCCTTTGTTAGATCCACACCGAGAATTGCAAAAACTAAAAACCCATCCCTTTATAACAAAAATGATCAAGGGCGGAAAAGTTGTTAGCTATGGGGGTAAGACTTTACCTGCTGGTGGCTGGTATTCGATGCCGAAGTTATATGGTAACGGATTCATGGTCTGTGGAGATTCTGCCAGCATGGTAGATGTGCAGAAGCTTAAAGGGATCCACCTAGCAATGAAGGCGGGTACGATGGCGGCTGAAGTTGCCTTTGAAGCCATAAAAAAACAGGATTCTTCGGCGGCCCTGTTGCAAATTTATGAAAATAAGGTCCAACAAAGTTTTGTAAAAAAAGAGCTTTACCGAGTTCGAAACTTTCACCAAACGTTAAGCAAAGGTATTTTTGCATCTTTGCCGCTGATTGGACTGCAAGAAATTACGGGTGGACGTGGACTTTTTGATAATATGAAAATGGATCACATTGATGCTAAAACCACACGGAAAGTTAAAGAAGTCTGGGGAAGTGAAGGCTTAGCTGCTGTTGAAAACCAGTTGCCGAAGCCAGATGGTGAACTGATGTTTGATAAGCTATCAAGCGTTTATTTAACTGGAACCAGCCACGATGAAGATTCACCCAATCATTTGAAACTTAGAGATGGTGATATCTGTCGCACGGTCTGTGAGCCTGAATATAAATCACCCTGCAATTTATTTTGCCCGGCCAGTGTTTATGAAATGGTTCCGGCGAAGCAGCACCCAGGTCAGTATGATTTACAAATCAATTATACAAACTGTATCCACTGCCAGACTTGTGATATCAAATGTCCATTCGAGAATATCGATTGGACCGTGCCAGAAGGCGGCGGCGGTCCGAAGTATACCGAAACTTAAGTTTGAAAATATAGAAACGGTGAATGATCATGGCAACTTTTTTTGCGTCCTGCCCGACGGGTATGAATGATTTGGTTGAAACTGAATTGAAAAGCATGGGTTTAAAAACGTTTGAAAAAACAAACGGCGGAGTTCTTTTTGAATCCAACTGGGCGGGTTGTTACAAAGCTAATTTGAATTCACGGTTTGCTAGCCGAATTTTAAAGCCGATTTTAGATTTTCCTGCATACCAGAATGAAGATATATATCACAACATTCAAAAACATGATTTCACAAAGTATATCAAACCAAACCAAACCTTAGCGGTGGATGCGGCTATCACGGATTGTAAAATCCTTGATCAGCGATTTTTAGCGATGAAAGTGAAAGATGCGATCGTTGACCAATTTCGTGATAAATTTGATTCGCGTCCTGATGTACAAAATACCGATCCAGATTTACGTATTCATATTCGTGGTTATAAAAACCAATATTCAGTATCGATAGATACTTCTGGCAGTTCCTTATTCATGCGCGGCTATCGGCAAAAAACCGGAGATGCTCCGCTGAAAGAAAATTTAGCAGCAGGATTAGTTGGTTTAAGTGAATGGGATAAAAAATCACCGCTGGTCGATTTATTTTGTGGATCAGGAACAATTTTGATTGAAGCCGCCATGATGGCTTTGAATATGGCGCCTGGTCTTGAGCGCAAAAAATTTGGCTTTATGAATTACTCGGATTTCAATTCTGAAGCTTGGGATGAAGTCGTACAAGAGGCTATCGATAACGAAAAAGAAAATTTAGATTTTAAATTGTATGGATATGACTTAGATAAAAAAGTTTTACAAATGGCTAAAGACAACGCCAAAAACGCAGGCGTCTTAGATTTTATCGAATTCAGTGCTACACCGATTGCGGTGGCAGCACCTCCGCTAGATGTTACAAGCGGAATGATCATAGCCAATCCACCTTACGGGGCTCGTATTGGTGACGAAGATAATTTGAAAGACGTATACCGAGATTTAGGTTATTCACTGAAGCACCGGTTTATGGGTTGGAGCGCTTGGATATTGGCGGGTAACAAAGAATTGCTGTCAGAAATGAAGTTAAAAGCGACCAAGAAATTTTTTGTTTTCAATGGCAATATTGAATGCCGATTTTTAAAATATGAAATGTTCGAAGGATCTAGACGTAAACCAAAAGAAGAAACGAATTAATTTGTTAGCCGATGGATGAAACTTCAGCACGAAAATCACCCATTTCGGGATTTGAAAATGGTATGACAATCGTCTGATTCTGCGAGTGATGAGACAATGAATGATCTTTTCCGCGAATAATTGTAGGAATAGCTGGCTGAATATTCATGCCATTTTCATTCAGTACTTTCTTTGCAGCACCAAAAATAATATTCAATAATTCAGCAATCGCATCTTTATTTTCATCGTCCACAGCCGTGTAAGTTTCACCCAGCATTTTCGAAATTAAAATTAAAAATGCCCGTTCGGAAAGTGATAATGAAATAGTTCCCCGAAAGCCCGAGCTAACAACGCCGACGACTCCGCTGATGTCACCACTGCGTTCATTTGGCTTTTTAACGTAAGGTTTACCAGCTGTTACCTTAAGTTCAGTCATTTCTGAAATCACGCTGATTGTGGCGTTTAAGATGGGATTAATAAAACGAACGTCAATTTTACTTTTGGCGACCGGATTAGACAGGACTTCAGTAACTTTTTCTCGCAATTGCTGATCAGTCATGGGCTTTGGTAAAAAATGAATTAATTTGTTGCTGGCAAAAGTTCTGATAATGGTATCGTTAATTGAATTGCTTGAAATAATAATCGGAAAAGGTAATTCGCCTCGACCTTCAAGTATAATTTGAACTAATTTTTGGCCTGAAATATTTTGTAAATCGACTTCTGTGATCAGCAGATCATATTTTTCAATTTTCATTCTTTGCAAAGCATCCTTGGCTGTCATGATTCCTACGACAGAATGTCTTTCAAGAGTTAACACGTTTGTGTAAGTTTTAAGAGCTTCCGTGTTTTCATCGACAACGAGTATTTTTGCCATGGCTAAGATTAGCTAGAATTAAAATATTTTACTAGAAATTATTTTTTTCTAACAAAATTTGGACTGCAGTTTCAAAAAAAGACTGGTCTTGCTGATCAAAACGAGCCAATAGCGGAGAATCAATATCCAGAACACCTTTGACCTGTCCGTTAACAATTAAAGGAATGACAA
>JAYUCH010000049.1:0-1537 GCA_043740435.1 Bdellovibrionales bacterium
AAAACGGAAAAGTCAGTTCTTTTTTTGTGCCTTATTATAATGATAATTCGGGTTCAGAAAAAGATATCCTGTTTCGATATGGGACAGAGTTCACTGAAGGTGACGTTAAGCCACCGACAGAAATTAAGGATGATCAAGGTAACGAGATGGAAATGGATATCATTGAATCCAAGTACTTTAAATTCATCAAACGCTGAACTTTAGTCTGGGATAAAAAGTTTTACCTTCAGATAACTTGTTGAATTCCCGATGCATTGATCGTGAGCCAAGCAAAAGCGAATGTTCTAATTATTGGAAATGAACTCTCTTTAGGGGAGGCCATTAAAAATACTCTGACGACCGATGGGTATCAGGTGTTTCATATTTTGCATCCTGATGACGCCAAAGAAATTCTAAATGCTCATCGAATTGATATTATGCTTGTTGACTGTATGTTGCCTAAAATTAGCGGTGTTGATTTTATCGAACAACTTCGTAAAAATTTCCCGAGTCTAAAGTTCAGAATTATTTTAATGAGTGGAATCTACACTGATAAAAATTTTATACAAGAAGCCACCAAGCGAACACAGGCTGTTGCATTTATTAAAAAAGAAGTCTCATTTGATCATGGGCAAGTGTTGGATGCGATCCACAAAATACCGATATTTAATACGAGTGGAGAAACGCCCCTTAGAAAAACGCTTTATCAAATTTTTGATAAAGAAAAAGTAACCATAAGAGAAAAAAGAAAAATCATTGAATCCCTAGACGAGGTCTGTGGTTTTGACCTGCCTTTTATCTACTCTCTATTGGTTGAAACTAAAAGTTCTGGTTATTTAAATATCTATGAAAAAAGCGGTGCCGTTTCCGGAATTTCGTTTGCTTCTGGTCATATAATAGGTGTCGATGCTGAAGATCAGACCACCTATCTGGGCAACTTATTAATTCAAAGTGGTTATGCAACTCCGAATGATGTGCAAAATGCCATTAATGAAAAGTCTACTCTGCGTTTGGGGCAAAAGCTGATCAGGGGAAACATGTTGAGTCCTCATGCCTTTGATTTAGCTCTTTCAGAACAGATGAATATTCGATTATCGCGCACGATTACTGATCAAATGGTAAAAGTTAATTTTTCTAGCAGCGAGGTCGAAATATCGACTCCTCATATCGATGCAGATCAATTATTGGGTTTTTTACATGATTGGATCGTCTCTAAATTATCCGCTAATTGGTTGAAGTCACTTTATATGATTTGGGCAGGGCACGCGATTGTTAAAACAAGCTTTTTTAGAGCAGATCATCCTGCTTTACAGATGTCCATGATCAAACAGTTGGAAGGACTTATCCTAGAAATCAATAAGGACACCAATATCAACAAGTTATTATCAGAAAAAAGATACAATGATTCAGCTTTGTACAAGGCCTTACACTTTCTTCTGACCAAGGGTCTCATCGTTTTTAGCAATGCAGCTAGTTTTAAGACCCCCATTGAGCAAATGGCGGCCGTTCGGAAAGTTGCAGCAGATTTTAAAGGAAAATCGCCCATCGAGATTCTAAA
>JAYUCH010000050.1:0-28980 GCA_043740435.1 Bdellovibrionales bacterium
GAAAGAAAAGAAATCGAAGGTTTACATTTGAATTGGTTTAATAAAGATTTACAAAATTCATCGATTGAAGACATATCGAATTTCTTGAGAAAATATGACCCGACGTTTATTTTTCAGGAAGAAAATCTTGTGTAAAATATGTCTACGATGGATCTGATGCATTGTTTTAGGAAATTTAAGTGCAAGAACATCATGAACTCTATTTTATTATTTTGGCTTTTTTTTCCGAGTTAATTGGTACGCTTAGCGGCGTTAGCTCTTCGACATTGTTTGTTCCACTCGGAAACCTATTCGAATCAATTCAAATTACTTTAGCTCTAACTGCAACGTTGCACGTGCTGGGAAATTCAGTGCGAACAGTAATGTATTGGAAAAATATAAATTGGCAACTCACCTTGAAGCTTGGCATACCATCCGTATTATTTACTGGTTTAGGTGCGCAGTACTCAGATTTGTTTTCTGAAAAATCATATCCAATAGCTCTGGGAATTTTTTTAATAAGTATTTCCAGTTACTTTCTCTTTTTTAAAGATAAACACATATTTGAAGGAAAATGGCTTCCTTATGTTGGCGGTGGTTTATCTGGGTTGCTTACCGGCATGATTGGATCCGGTGGAGCTGTACGTTCGTTAGCGCTAACGACATTTAGTCTTACCCCACTAGCGTTCACGGCGACTTCTACATTAATAGATTTCGGCGGGGATATTTTTCGGTTCGTAGTCTACTTTAAAAAGGGATATCTTGATCAGCAACATTATTTCTATTTTCCTTTTTTAATTCTTATAGCATTTGCAGCCAATTGGTTAGCACGGTTTTGGTTAAAACGAATGAAGAAAGGACAATTTCAAAAATTAGTTCTTTATTTTGTTTTCTTTATGGGATTTGTTTCAATAATTTCAAGTCTTCTAAAAAATTGATGTCGATTTAAATTAACAACGGCTTAATTACTGCCGGCAATTTATTCGAACCAACATTTAGTTTTCGCAATGAATAGACTTCAGTTTATTCTAAATGTCCATTCGTGTTAATTAACAAGGATGGACATTTCTAAGCAACTGCAACAACGAATTAAGGATCAACCTTTTGAAGATCCCATTCGTGATCAAATCTTTAGTGCCGATCGATTGGAACAATTCGGAAGGTATTTAGCTGCGAAAATTCCAATAACAAGCACAATTACGGCAAGAAAGTCTTTGCTTCCCAGAGCCATTGAAAATGAAAAACAGTTGGTCAATGCCTATAAAATATTTTCTGAATCCGTCGGAAAAGGACAAACATTGCCACCATCTGCTGAATGGTTAATCGATAATTTTCATATCATTGAAGATCAAATTCGTGAAATTCAAGAAGATTTACCTGACAAATATTATCTGGAATTGCCAAAACTAAGCGGCGGCGAATTAGCCAATTATCCACGAGTTTATGCCATCGCACTTAGCCTTATTGCACACACGGACAGTCATATAGAACTTGAAACCTTGAAGCGTTTCATCCGCGAATTTCAAACTGAATCACCACTGACAATTGGTGAAATCTGGGCCATCGCTATCGTTCTTCGGATTGGCTTGGTCGAAAATTTACGCCGGGTCATCATGCATGTGCTTTACACCCACCAAATTGTTGAAAGCAGCAATGTATTTGCAGATCTTGTTTTAGAAAAAGTTGGAAAAAATGAAACCGAAGAATTTTCTGACGATCTGGTCGTGATCACAAAATGTCTGGGACTTTCAGAAGTTGCAGATTCCTCGATGACGCTGCAATTGCTACGACGTCTTCGTGATCACCATAGCAGTGTACGCTGTCTTTGTGAAAAACTAGATAGTCACATGGTCGAAAAAAACAGAACATTCGAAACCGTTTTACAGTCAGAACACCAATTTCAGGCCTCCGCGCAAGTGACTGTTGGAAATATTATTACGAGCATGCGTTTAATTTCTAATATTGATTGGGATGAATTTTTTGAAAGTGTTAACTTAATTGACCCCATTCTTGCCAAGGACCCGGCCCGGGCTTATATGCAAATGGACTTTGCCAGCCGAGATCGTTATCGACATGTTATCGAGCGCATCGCTAAAAGAACTGGGGTCGCAGAAAATATTATCGCTGAAACTTGTGTAGATTTTGCACAAAAATCATTGACGACTGATCCCGAAAATATCGCCCAAGCCCATGTTGGTTTTTATTTAGTTGAAAGTGGTCGTTGCAAATTAGAAGAAATATTTAATTATAAACTAAAACCTAGCGAGATTTTTGAACGCCGCTTGATCCAGAATAGAACGTCTTTTTACTTTGCTGCGCTCATCATTTTATTGTTCGCAGCAGCAGTGCCGTTAGCTTTTTATTTAGACCATTTAAATTGCACGCCTGCCGAATGGGCTTTAGCTATTGCAGCCGCATTCTTACCAGTTGTAGACAGCTGTTTGGCGATTGTTAACCTACTTGTGGCCCGGTTAGTTCCTCCGCGGATTTTATCAAAAATTGATCTGAATACCGGTATTCCTGCAGAGGCTCAAACTTTTGTTGTTATTCCAACTCTTTTTTCTAGTGTTGCTTCAGTTACCAAGATGGTTGATTTTTTAGAGACTCGGTATTTATCAAATCCAGACGAAAATCTTTACTTTGCTGTTCTAAGTGATTTTAAGGACTCGGAAAATAAAACTGAACCCGAAGATGAAGCCATTCTCAATTTTGCTCAACAAAAAATAATCGAATTGAACGAACGCTACGTTGCAAAAACAAGCGAAGAACCTAAATTCTACCTTTTTCACCGTGAAAGATTTTGGAATGCCTCTGAAAACAAATGGATTGGCTGGGAAAGAAAACGGGGCAAGCTTCTTCAGTTCAATCAGTTTTTGCAGGGGAAATCGACCATTGATTTTATCCATGCTCCAAAATTCTATAGTTTCTTTTTAAAAACCCAGTTTGTGATCACTCTGGATTCAGACACGCATTTACCGCGAGGATCAGCAAAAAAACTAATTGGAGCCATTCTACATCCGTTGAATAAACCAAAGCTGAATGCGGAAAAAAACCAGGTTATCCAAGGCTACGGAATTTTGCAGCCGCGTATTAGCATGACACCCGAAAGTTCTGGCCGTTCATTATTCTCTCGCGTATTTTCTGGAAACACTGGAATCGATCCTTATACAAAAGCGGTTTCTGATGTCTATCAAGATCTTTTTGAAGAAGGCAGCTTTACTGGAAAAGGGCTCTATGTCGTTGATGCCTTTGAAGCTTCAATGGCTGGACGAATTCCCGAAAACAGTCTGCTAAGTCACGACCTTTTGGAAGGCCTTTTTTGCCGAACAGCATTGGTTTCCGATGTCGAATTCTTGGATGACTATCCTACACATTATGATGTTTTTTCGAAACGCCAGCATCGCTGGACTCGCGGAGATTGGCAATTGCTGCCTTGGCTTCCGCAAAAAAGTTTATCATTTATCTCTCACTGGAAAATAATAGATAATTTACGCAGAAGCCTTGTGGCACCCGCAATCTTGGTGTGGCTTATTTTAGGGTGGACAGTACTTCCTGGTTCACCAGAAGTTTGGACTCTTTCTGTTTTACTATATCTGGCGTTACCAGCATACGCTCATGCTACGAATAGTTTTCTTTTTCACTCGGGTGACATTCCGTGGACAAGCCATTTCTGGAATATCTGGGGAGATTTCAAAACCAATACTATGCAAATTTCATTACACATGGTTTGTTTACTTCATCAGTCCTATTTGCAGATGGATGCAATTATCAGGACTCTATATAGAATAACTATTTCCAAAAAAAATAGGCTTCAATGGGTCTCAGCAGCTGAGGAAGAATCAAAGGTTTTAACACACAATTACTTTTCAAAAAGTATTCTTACCTCTTCACTTTTAATGACAGCGACAATTTTTCTAATTATAGTACTTGTTAAAATTCAATCTATAGCAGTTGCCGGTACTTTTCTGTTGGTTTGGCTGCTGTTCCCTATATTGTCCGTGCAAATGAGTCAGACGCGGAAGAAAATTCAGCACAAGCTTAGCGCGGCAGAAGCCCAACTTTTACGTAAGATCGCGCGAAGAACCTGGAACTTTTATGAAACGTTTGCAACACCTACAGATCATTGGCTTATACCTGATAACTTTCAAGAAGAACCCAAACCAGTTGTTGCCCATCGTACATCACCGACGAACATGGGATTACTTTTATTATCAACGTGTTCGGCTTATGATTTTGGCTACATCTCGGGGGAAGCGCTTGCCGTACGATTAGAAAAAACATTTTCAACACTCTTAAAGTTAGAACAATTTAAAGGCCATTATTACAATTGGTATGATACTCAGTCGTTGGAAGCGCTGCTACCAAAGTATATTTCTACTGTGGACAGCGGAAATTTGGCAGGCCACCTTCTGGCCGTGAAGCAGACCTGTTTGGAAGTTGCAAATAGCCTAGATTTAAATGCAAATTTTTGGACTGGCCTTACTGACACTTTACTTATTGTTCAGGAAAAGTTGGCTTTTTTAAATCATAACTATCCTAAAATTGATTTACTGATTTTACAATTAGCAAAGAAATCAGATTTGAAATTTATTGAATCGCAGTACATAAGTATTCATGAAACATTTTTGCTTACAAAGGAATTGAGTTCAGTTCATTCCTGGTCACAAAAATTTATGGACATGGTCACTGAGTTTTCACAATTCCAAATAAGTATGACCTTAGATAGCTTTGCTGCGCATTTGTCCCACCGGCTAATAGCTGTCGCAGAAACAGCGCAAGATATTTTTTCACAAATGGATTTTAATTTCTTGTTCGATGAGCAACGTAAAGTCTTTACCATAGGTTATAATGTTTCAGATGGCCGTTTAGACAATGCCTTTTATGATCTTTTAGCATCTGAATCGCGCCTTGCCAGTTTTGTAGCTATTAGCAAAGGCGATGTGCCGCAAAACCACTGGTTTCACCTAGGACGACAAATGACAAAATTAGCGCAAAAACGCAGTTTAGTTTCTTGGTCGGCTTCCATGTTCGAATACTTAATGCCTCTTTTAGTTATGCGAAATTACGAAGAAACTCTTTTGCATGAAACTCATCTGTCGGTCATTCACCAACAAAAAAATTACGGCGATAATTTAGGAATTCCCTGGGGAGTATCTGAATCAGGCTATAATGCTCGCGATTTGCAGCAAAATTATCAGTATGGTCCATTTGGCGTTCCTGGTTTAGGGCTAAAAAGAGGCTTAAAAGACGATGTCGTTGTTTCACCGTACTCGACATTTTTAGCGCTAATGGTATCAGCTAAAGTTGCTATAAGTAATATTAAAAGATTGATTGCTGAAGATTTGCTGACTGATTTCGGTTTCTACGAGGCTGTCGATTATACAAAGAATCGACTACCACCACAACAAAGCAGGGCGGTGATTAAAAGCTTTATGGCTCATCATCAAGGAATGATTTTTGTTTCCTTAGATAATTTTTTAAATCATGGGGTTATGCAAAGGCGGTTTCATAAAGATGAAATTGTTCGCTGTTCTGACCTTTTGTTGCAAGAGCGAATTCCAAGAAAAGTAGTGATGTCACTGCTTCGAGCCGAAGAAGTGCATTCGGACCAACATTTTTTAAATAAAACAAAGTCGGCACTGCGAATTATTCCGAATGTACAAACGGTCAATCCTATCACGCAGGTTCTATCAAATGGTAAATACACCGTATTACTGACAGCTGCTGGCTCTGGATTTTCCCGTTGCGAAGACATGGCCGTCACCAGGTGGTTTGAGGACCCTACCCGCGATGCTTGCGGTACCTATTTCTACTTGCATGATCACGCAAGCCAAGCCACGTGGTCTGCGACGAAGCAGCCATTTAAAGGTGATGCCCGCCACTACACGGCTCTATTTTCAGAACACAAAGTTGAATATCGTTGCCAAAATAAAATCTGCGGAACTTTAACCGAAGTCGTTGTGTCGGCCGAAGATAATGTTGAAATCAGGCGAATCACCCTGACAAATTTAACCGATGAAAAAAGATCTATTGAAATAACCAGTTATCTTGAGCCACTACTTACATCACATGCAGCAGATCTGGCGCACCCTGCATTTAGTAATTTGTTTATCGAAACTGAATTTATAGCTTCCAAAGATGCACTTTTAGTCCATCGCCGAAAAAGGTCTGCAACTGAATCTGACAAATGGGGCTTTCATTTAGTCACTTTAGACTGGGTTGAAACCGATGCTTTGAACAAAACACAATATGAAACAAGCCGAGCTCTGTTTCTGGGGCGCGGCTTCGACCCAACCCAGCCAAAAGCTATTATAAATAAAAAATCTTTAACAAATACAAGTGGATTTGTTTTAGATCCCTGCCTGTCTTTAAGAAAAAAGATTATTCTGCCCGCTAATGCATCGTTGAAGTTAAGCTTTGCCACAGGCGTTGCTACCTGCAAAGAAGATGCTCTTCGGTTGTTAGATAAATATCATGATACTCATGCTTTTCAACGAGAAGAAGAGATGGCTTGGACCCGTGAGCAAATGGATCAGCGCCACTTGAACATCGACGCGCAGGAAGCTGAAATTTTTCAAACGCTTTGCGGAGCTTTAATTTTTTCTAATAAATTAGCGCGCGTCAACACCAATACATTACAAAATAATACACGTCCGCAGTCGGCACTTTGGCTTTATGGTATCAGTGGTGATTTGCCGATAATGGTTGTCACCGTTAGCCGCGCGCGGGACATAAATCTGATTAAGCAACTTTTACGCTTTCAAGCCCGATTGAGAATGAAAGGCATCGCTTTTGATTTGGTGCTGGTGAGTAAAGAAAATTCAGGCTACCGGCTTGATTTATTCGAAGAAATATTGCAGCAAGTGCGCACAGCCGGAGAAGGTCACTGGCTGAATAAGCAAAGTGGAATTTTTTTGCTACGCCAGGACATGCTGCCAGATCAAGATTGGATTTTACTGCAAAGCACAGCGCGAATTTATTTTGAATCCGACCAGTTTTCACTAAAAGAAGTAGCACAACGGCTGAAATCAAATCAAAGAGCCGAACTCTCTTATTTGCCTATTTCTATTTCCAAACCGAACTGGGAAAACCATTCGCTTAAGATTCCTGAGCTACAATTTTTTAACGGTCTTGGTGGCTTTTCGAGTGATGGCAAGCAGTACGTAATTCATCTGCTTAAGGGAAAATCGACTCCGCTTCCATGGATAAATGTAGTTGCTAATAACCTAGAATTTGGATTTCTTATTTCAGAAAGTGGCAGTTCCTATACGTGGTCAGCCAACAGCAGAGAAAATCGAATCACCCCGTGGAATAATGATCAAATCAGTGATTCACCGGGCGAGGTAATCTATATCCAAGATAAAAATACAAATCAAATGTGGTCTCCCATGCCAGCACTTCGAAATGGCGACAGCGACTATTTAGTAACTCACGGACAGGGTTACTCAACTTTTGATCACATCAGTCACGAAATCAGATCTCAAGTGACGGTGTTTGTCGTTCTGGATCAAGAATTAAAAATCACCAAGCTTACTTTAGAAAACAAAAGCTCTTATGCCCGCACGCTGGAAATCACGTCCTACGTTGAATGGGTGTTAGGCCTTCATAAATCTAAAACAGCGCCCTTTATAGTAACTGAAATAAAAAAACACCCAACAATGTTCTTGGTAAAAAATCCATTTAGTATCGATTTTTCTGGCCGCACAGCCTTTGCCGCAACCTCTGAGACAATCACATCTTTTACATGTGATCGAAAAAGTTTTTTAGGACGCCATGGACATTTTAGCGATCCGCTAGGTCTTCGATTAGAAAAACTAAATTTTGAAATTGGTGCAGGCCTAGACCCTTGTGTGGCAATGAAAATGGAAATAACTTTAGATCCTGGTGAATCAAAAGAAATAATAT
This sequence comes from Bdellovibrionales bacterium, assembly GCA_043740435.1. Classification (GTDB taxonomy): domain Bacteria; phylum Bdellovibrionota; class Bdellovibrionia; order Bdellovibrionales; family Bdellovibrionaceae; genus Pseudobdellovibrio. The sequence continues at coordinate 7,885 of JAYUCH010000050.1, forward strand.
TGCTGCTTGGTCAGTCAATAGATGAAACGCAGATCACGGCAAATGTAGAAAAATATTTAAATCCAAAAAATGTTCAAGACGCCTTTGCAGATGTTGAACGGTTCTGGAATAAAAGCCTGTCTCGATTAACTGTTAAGACGCCGTTTCCTGAAATGGATTTACTAGCTAATTCTTGGCTGTTGTATCAAACACTAGCCTGCAGAGTTTGGGCTCGCTCTGGTTTCTATCAGTCAGGTGGAGCTTTCGGTTTCAGAGATCAGTTACAGGACGCTATGGCATTAATTTACATTGATGCTAAACTAACACGCCAAATTATTTGCAAAGCTGCTGCACACCAATTTAAAGAAGGCGATGTACTGCATTGGTGGCATCCACCAAATAGTAAAGGTGTCCGAACCCATTTTTCCGATGACCTTTTGTGGTTACCGTATGTCGTCAGTTTCTATATTGAAACCACTGGTGATTATAAGATTTTGGATGAAAAAATTCATTTCTTGGAATCAGACCCAATTCCTGATGACCGCGAAGATATTTATATGGAGCCTAAAATCAGCAGTGAAATAGAAACAATTTATGAACACTGTGTGCGCGCCATCGATCGCAGTTTAAAAGTAGGTCAGCACGGAATACCGCTTATTGGCTCGGGCGACTGGAACGATGGAATGAACCGAGTTGGCCACGCAGGAAAAGGCGAAAGCGTTTGGATGGCTTGGTTTTTAGGTTCCGTGTTGGAAAAATTTCTGCCGTTGTGTGAAAGTAAAAACGACATCTTGCACATTCTGAAATATAAAAATCATTTAGCAGATTTAAAAACCGCAGTAGAAAAAGAAGCGTGGGATGGAAATTGGTACACTCGCGCTTTTTATGACGACGGCTCGCCACTCGGATCAAATAAAAATAGCGAATGCAAGATTGATTCATTGGTTCAGTCTTGGGCAGCGATTTCAAAACTAGGAAACCCCGAGCGCACGAAGGTGGCCATGCAAGCAGTTGATGAACATCTTGTGAATTACGATGCCAAACTGATTCGTTTGTTCACGCCAGCATTCGATAAGACTCCGCAGGACCCGGGTTACATAAAAGGATATTTGCCTGGTGTTCGCGAAAATGGTGGTCAATATACACATGCCGCGATTTGGGTTGCTATAGCTAATGCATCCATCGGTGAAGGCGACAAAGCCATCGAGTTATTAACGATGCTAAATCCAATACTTCATTCAAATTCAGTTGATGCCACTCATATATATAAAGTCGAGCCCTATGTCATTTCTGCTGATGTTTATGCAGTCGAGCCCTATGTAGGACGCGGTGGTTGGTCTTGGTACACGGGGTCGTCAGGTTGGTACTACCGTGCGTTCATCGAATCAATTTTAGGTATTCAACTGCGTGGAAACTCGCTTAGCATCAATCCTTGTGCTGCTGCAGGCCTGCCAAAATTTGAAGCTCGTTATCAATTTCATTCAAGCATTTACGAAATTTCATTTCAAAACAGAATACCGAAGGCAGCGTTGTCTGCACCTAAAAAAATTCAAATTTTTGTCAATGGGATATTGCAAAAGGGAAATTCGCTAGAACTTACTGATGATGGTCAGACATATCAAGTGACTGTGTTTTTGATTGAAGCGAATAGTTATTCTGAAGTCGCGACAAACTCATTTCAAAAGTAATTAAATTAATGCTTTCATAGAAATCAACGACTGTATCTTCGCCTGGGTTATTCAAAGTTTGAGCTTGAGTTAAAATTTCGTTAGACTGGGACAATTTGTTTTCTGAATTAAACATTTCCATATATTCTCCGCTGTACTTAACTGTACTCAATGAGTTACAAAAATCGCTGCAATTTAAGTACCTCGAAAATTATTTCGGCACACGGAATGCTGCTACCTCTTAATTGAATCAACTTGAACGAAGTCAAACTGCGTTTGGGGCAAATTGTCCGACTAAAAGAAATTACAGGAATAAAATTGAATTAAAAAAAAGAAGTAAACAAAATAACAAATTACAAAAGGAGAGTTTATGAACGACCGAATTATTAAATTAGTAGCGGCCTTAACACTAATGGGATCTTTTTCAGGGACTACTGTTTTCGCACAACATGAAGGCATGAATATGGACAATATGGGCGGAATGAAAATGGAAGAAATGAAAACAATGAAAGAGGACTGCATGGCAAAAAATAAAAACGGAAAAATGTGTGACAAACAAATAATGAACAAATGCGAAATGAAAATGTCTAAGGGTGACTGCAAAAAAATGATGAATCATGCAATGAGTCCATCTTTAGAAAAACAAAATAACTAATAAAATGAGGTTTAGATTGAAATCCAAAAATTTACTGATAATTCTTGCCTTCGCTATCGGCTTTTCAGGCTGCACGCACAGTCTTATGCGCGGCACAGTCGCTATGAAAATAAGCGAGGATGAAGCACACGTATGTCTTGGGAAAGGAGAAGTAAAAACAGGCGACCGGGTTAATATTTTTAAAAATGTTTGCGCTAACAGGGGTGGAAGTAATCTCATTGATGGAACTGCTGGAACTTGTGAAATTAAGCAGCTTGGAATGGGCACTGTTAAAGATATTCTTAATGACCACTATTCAGTCGTTAAATTTGATCCTGGAGTTCAATTTGAAGAAGGAACTTTAGTCGAACGTAGATAGAATTTATAAAAAAATCAGGATCTTGTTTCTGATTTTTTTGATATTTTCATTAAAACCACAAACGAATTCATACAGACAACTCCATGTTAAACCAATGACTAGTTGCCCGGAACAGAACTTCCTACTTTGTAAATATTGGATTCAAATGATCGCCACGCTGCTAATTGAACCTTTAGTTTTCTTAACATTCTTAAGATAAATTTAGGTTCGCTTAGACATCCTGAGGTTACCCTAAAAATGCAGACCACTTGCAACTAGAGTTTTCCAGCGTTCGAAAGACTTCAAAAGTTTTGGGCCTAAATCGATCGACAATGACTTACAAGAAACGAAAGTCTAAAGACGATGTGCTTGAGCTAAACTTCAGCTGAAAAATCGAAGGCGAGTAAAGCAGATGGCAGATGGAATTAATTTAAATTAGGTTAAAATCTTTGATTCAACAAAGTTCCAGATTCTTATTTTAATTTTCTTAAATTCAATATCATTTTTTGCGTATACGGCTTTGTAACATTCGCCAATCAGCATCGAGTGCAATGAGTGAGATACAGATTCAGCTTGAGCCAAATCTAATAGGCCTTCATGGCCTGCCTGAAAAACAATTGCGCTCAGCCGTAAGAATGCTTTTGACTGCGACTCGTGAAAGACATCTATCATTTCAGGATAGGTCGATGAAAAAAAATAGAATGCTAAGTTTGCATGGGCGTGTATTTTTTCATTTCTAAAAAAATCTAGATTTGCGTACAAGTAACTTTTTAGCTTAATGACAGCCTTCTCGTTTGGATTTACACGACTGTCTATATATGAACGTGTGATGTCAATTGATGTGAGGCAAACAAATTTAAGTAAATCCATCTTATTATCATAATGGGCGTAAATTGAGGGCTGTGAAATCCCTACTTTTTTAGCAATATCAGCAAATGTAGTGGTCTCAAAACCTTTCTTATAAAACAGCTCTCGAGCCGCATTAAGTATTAAATCCTTTGTGTTTAACTTTACATTGAGCTTATTTGATTCAGGCATATTCATATTTTACACAATAATATAAATTATTCAATAAATACTATAAATTATAGGACTATATTTGCTATTTGTAGTTTTATGAGGCACTATCCTGAAAAGCAAAAAAACATTCTTAAGGAGAATATTATGAATAAAGAAATAGTTAAATTAGCTACTAAACAAAAAACCTGCATGATCTTTGTTTTGGCTTTAATAGCCTCTTCAATCAGCTTTGCATCAATTGATGGTGGTCAATCTTCGCAACCTAATTCTGGAGGATCCGGCGGCGCTCCTATTGATGGATCACACGGGTCTTCGGGTTCATCGGGTGGTGGCGACGGTGGTTGCGGTGAAATCCAAATTGAATGTGAAGGTACTAATCGTGAACGGTTTGGGAGTCCAGGAGCAGATGTGCGTATCTTGGCTTGCAGTGGAGCGATCTGGCTGTCAGTTCATGATAACAACCCGGTATCAGGAACTCTTTCAGCAAATTCAAACTCATCTGAATATGCAATTCTTAATACTTGGCGAGGATTATCTAGATTTGGAGGCGATATCTTCAAACTTCCGAAATCACTTTCAAATCTTTCTTTTTCTGTTTCAAAAGTTATCAGTACAAGTCCAGTTGGTAGTTTGAACAACGAAGACTTTGAAATAAGTTCGACTAAAATTAAACTCATAGATAATGGAAAAAAAATAACAGGGACTTTTTCCATGTTATCGAAAAATCGTCATAATAAATTGTTCTATAACACACAAACTAACTTAAAATGTAGCGCTAGGTTCGGTAATGATTTAGTAAGAAATCGGTATCAGCCCTAGCACTCTGGGGTGTGGCGGAAATTAGCCTCTAGCAAAACACTAAACCTGCAGCGATGCGGGTTTAGTGTTTTTTAGGGATCGACTAAACTCAATTAATGTGGTTTTGCGGTTCAATCAACCTACTACTAAATTACTGAACTTCCTGACCAACATCAAGATAGACAGATTTTGTAATATCATTGTAGCCAAAATATTCAGAATATCGCCCCCATGAAATCAAAGCCTCTGTTACTTTGCTTGGGTCTTCGTTGGGAAGCCACTGTCCGACTTTTTCAATTAAGTCATTGAGTGGAATTCGAACTATCACACTTCCTTTTAATAGCTCAGTAGTTTTTTGAACAATTAAAAGCTTTGAAAACTTATCATTGAGCATACGTTTTCTTGCATTAATCTCTGATCTAACAAACTGCTGTCCGTCTCGTGTAAGAACTACTTGTTGTTTTGGGGTATCAACAAGGCCTAAAAGCTCAGCGGCCTTCACCAAGTAAAGGGTATGACCAAAATCTTTTCCAATGTCTGAAGCCAATATAAAAACATCAATGGCTCCGCCCTCTGTAGCGATAGCTTCTAATATTCCTGTGACTTCAATCGGATTTGCATTAGGAAGAATTTCAAGCGGCGGCGACTTTCCAATCCGATTAAAAATTTCATTCGAAGGTAGTGATTGGTCCGGAATGTAGGTCTCTGTAATTGTCCCGTGAATTTTAGAAACAAGATCAAGAAACGGAGCGGAGTCAGGAATTCTTGGGTATGGAAGCTTATTTAAAAATTCAGCCCGAATTTTACCCGGATTTGAGCCCATCACTAAAATTCGATCTGACATAATGACAGCTTCTTGAATATTATGGGTAACGACAAGTATCGAACTTGTTTTCGTTTTACCGGCTAAAAAAATTTTCATGATTTCATCACGAAGAGTATCAGCAGTTAAAACATCTAAAGCACTAAACGGTTCGTCTAAAAACAAAATAGGTCGCTCCATTGCTAAGGCTCGGGCGACGCCTACCCGCTGTTTCATTCCCCCGGAAAGCTCTCGGGGATAGGCCTCTTCAAAGCCCTCAAGACCCACAATATCAATTGCGTGCTGAACCCTTGCTTTCAATTCGTCGGATGATAATCCAAGCGGAAAAAGTGAAATCTCAATATTTCGTTTAATTGTTTCCCACGGAAACAAAGCAAAGGATTGAAAAACTAAGGATACATCAGAGTTAATCCCTTTAAGCGGAATTCCTCTTGCGGTAACTTCTCCTTGTGTTGCCTCTTGCAGTCCACACATAATTCGAAGGCAGGTGGATTTGCCAGACCCCGATGGACCGAGAAGTGCCAGTGTCTGATTTTCTTCTAAACCAATGCTAATATTATTTAAAACCTCAATATCTCGTCCAGACTCTAGACGAAAGGTTTTAAATACATTTTTTAATTCAAGTAATATTTTCGCCATATAATTTCCTTCTACAAATCCATTCGAAATCGTGTTTGAGCAATCGAGTAAACTTTTACCCAAAGGGTCCGGTTTAAAATAACAACAGTTAGTATCATAATTAACAAACAAGCTGCTAATTCTGGAAAGTTGGCATGCTCTGCGGCCTTACTGATTTGCGCTCCTAAGCCATGAGCTTCAAAGGATTGACCTTTATAAGTTAAAATTTCTGATACGATACTTGCATTCCATGCGCCGCCTGCGGCAGTGACCCAACCCGTTACAAGTGCCGGAAAAACGCTTGGAAAAAATAAAAATCTCCACTGTTGCCATTTCGACGATTTCATCAGATTCATCGCTAATCTGAGCTCAACAGGAATCCGTAAAGCTCCTGCTAAAACGTTAAAAAGAATATACCACTGGACTCCTAGCAACATTAAAAGCATGGCGCTAATTTCAAAATTAATATTTAGAAAAAGAAATACCGCAATCGCAAGTGGATAAAGCATTGGTGCTGGAAAAGATGCTAATAATTGAATAATAGGTTGCGCAATACGCAAACGTTTTTGAGATTGCGAAATCCAAATTCCAACAGGAGTTGCCCACAGCGTTCCGATTACAACTGCACCGAAAACACGAATTAAAGTAAATCCCGTATCGCGCAAAATATTGATCCAGTTAATGAGCGGAACCGACGTTAAAAGTTCGCCTATGCGAAGTGAAGCGCTCACTGAAAGTGCAATTGCTAAAAGAATCAACACGATAATAAATAATTTTTTGATGATTGGGTTTATTATAAAATTTCTGGGTACATTTAGTTTGCTAAGTCGTCCGGCTACGAATTTTCTTTTACTTAACCCCGCAGTTTGATAGCGAAAAAAACGAAAAGCTTTAATTACAAATGAGCCTTTGATCAAAAGTTTTATTAAAGGCTCTTCAACTGTCTGATTAGTTAAATCTTCTAATCGATATCGGTGCGCCCATTCAAGCGCAGGACGCCATAAAATAAAATCAAAAAATATAATCACAACCGACATGGCAACAATTCCACCTACAATTGCAGTCGTATCTCCCTTTTCAATGGCAACGGCCATGTAGGCCCCAACTCCGGGTAGGCGATAAGCTCGATCACCTAACGTAAAAGCTTCACATACTGTCAGGAAAAACCAGCCTCCAGCCATCGACATAAGACTATTCCATGTCAAATTCATCGCCGAATAGGGAAGTTCTAAAAATTTAAGGCGCTCTATCGGAGCTAACTTCATTATTGCGGCGGCTTCCTTTAAATCTGTCGGCACGGATTTAAGCGAAGAATAAAACGCAAAAGTCATGTTCCAAACTTGGCCCGTAAAAATCATCAGAATCGCTGCTAATTCAAGACCTACATTTGTCCTTGGAAAAATCGCGACAAGTCCTAAAACTAATCCAGGTAAAAAACCCAAGACCGGAATACTTTGCATGATATCAAGAAACGGTAGGATAATTTTTTCAGCTCGAGGCGACTTTGCAGCCCAGTAGCCAACTACAAGAGTAAAGGCTAGAGAAATAACGTAAGCGATAAGACCTCTAAGTCCCGAGAAAAAAGCGTAGATAGGTAGAGCTTTTAAAGAAAGACTAATATCGTAACTTGGATTAAAGTTGGACTGCCACTGCTCACCAAAAACTGTCAGTCCATATACAAGACTAATAATAAAAAATAAAATAATAATATCAGAAAAAAACGTGGTTGGTTTTAACGAATAGTTTTTTTGCATTTGTACCTCCTTTCACCCTTCGTGAAGATTTTAGAGCCCTACTCAAATTGCAATGCCAAAAAGAATAAATACTATACTGGCCGCGCGGTGAACCCAAGTCATCGAAATTTTATCTGTAAACTTATGACCGAAGAAAACTGAAGCTAAAGCACGATAAAGAGTACTTTTTGAAGGTATGAATTTTCATTTCCCAGTTTACCTTTAAATGATTTATACAACTTCGTCCGGTGCCAGTCGACACCTTGCTCCGGCATCACCGATTTCAACTTGAACAGTGGCATGGTGAATCCCGAAATCATGCTCGAGCTTGTGGCTAAGACTTGCTAAAAAGGCGTCACCGGGATGACCACCGGTAATTATGAGGTGAACTGTTAAAGCAATTTCTGTCGTACTCATGGCCCAGATATGAAGATCATGGACTTCCGTTACACCCTTTTGAGATTTTAAAAAAGAAAGTACCGCGTCGCTATCAACAGACTCTGGCACCGCATTTAACGCAAGCTTAACTGAATCTTTCAATAGACCCCAGGTACCCCAAATAATAACTGCAGAGATGACCAAACTCACGACTGGATCAATCCAATAAAATGAAGTGACGCTAATAATAAGACCGGCAATAACCACACCCGCTGATACGACTGCATCAGAAAGCATATGTAAGTATGCGCCTTTCAGGTTCAAATCGCCTTTTCTACCGGACCTAAACAAAAGCGCAGTTGCTCCATTAATTAGAATTCCAATTCCGGCAACGATCATAACCGTAGAAGTGCCAACAGGTTGTGGATCATTAAAACGACCAATTGCTTCCCAAGCTATTCCGCCGATTGCCACCAGTAACAACACTGCATTTGCAAGTGCTGCAAGAATCGAGGAGCTTCGCAATCCATACGTAAATTTGCGCGAAGGTTTACGAGTAGCCAGGTAGGTAGCGCCCCAAGCTAAAAGCAACCCGAGAACATCACTAAGATTATGTCCCGCATCGGCCATAAGCGCCAGCGAGTGGGATAGGTATCCATACACACTTTCAACCACAACGAAAATGGTGTTAAGAACTATTCCAACAGCAAAAGCTGTATTGTAATTTACTGGTCCGTGAGAGTGATTGTGAGAGTGACCGTGAGAACGGCCATTTGGGTGACTATGATCGTGTGGCGCGCGATCGTGGTTAGTTAAAGTCATTTGGACTCCAGGTGTGAATATTGATCTTATGGAGTATACCCCCATACCCCTTCTTGACAATACTTAACTCGGCGCTATACTGCCTTCTATGAGCCAAAAAAAATCTCGCCCTCATGTCCATGAGGACAAACAAGCACTCAAAGTTCGTATTCGGAAAATCGCAGGTCAATTGAAAGCCATAGAAGCTATGCTTGAAGACGATCAAGAATGCCCAGATATTCTAAATCAAGTCGTATCTGCCCGAAAAGGATTAAAATCTTTTGCCGAAAAACTTATCCATGAGCACTCAATACATTGTATCGAAGATGCTAAGCGAGATAAAGGTCATGAGGAATTGAAAAAGCTTCTAACCGTTTTAGAGCGTTACGTTGAATAGGAAAATCAGAAAGAAATTTAATTTTCTTTACGGAAATATTTAAGTACAAATTGGTTGACGGATTTATTCAAATTACATTACTTTAGATGAGTTAGGGAGTAGTTGATTGAAACTTTTGTTTCAAATAATGTGTCGACATACTGGGTTTAAAACCCCGGCACATTTGCAAAGCTTGTAGCTTTGTTGACGAGACTGACATGGTTGTTTAAATAAACGCCGTGTCGTCGCCTATTTTGGGATCACACGGCTCACTCGTGAGGTTTCTATGAACTGGCAATTATTTCTTTCAATATATTTAATAATCTTCATTGCTGAATTACCCGATAAAACTGCTTTTGCTACTCTGCTACTTGCGACTCGATCAAGTGGTTTAGCAGTTTTTACCGGCGTAGCTATTGCTTTTTTAGTACAAACAATCGTAGCCACCATTTTCGGTCAATTTATTTCGTTTTTACCAGAAAAATGGGTGCATCTTTTTGCTGGCATCTTATTTATATATTTTGCAATTCAAATGTGGCTGGATCGCAATGAGATTGATGCCAATGCCGAAGGTACATCTCAATTTTTTCCGAGTTTTTGGTCAGCAAGCTGGAAAGCATTCTTAGTTATTTTTATCGCCGAATGGGGTGACCTAACTCAGATAGCGACCGCTTCGTTAATTGCTAAATACCAGAATGATAAGTTCACTGTATTTCTAGCCGCTGTATTAGCATTATGGTCAATAACTTTGGTTGCAATATTTTTAGGTCAGCGCATGAAGCCTATGATCAATCCAAAAATACTAAGAATCGTTTGCGCTATACTTTTTTTAATTATTGGAATTTACTTTATAATTACAACGGCAATAAATTAGTGGTATTTTTAAAAACTGTGAAAATATAAACTCCACCAAACGCAGCAGCGCACGGTGAACATGATTCAAAATTACCAGTGACCAAAGGCCGAAACACTGAGAAAGTTTTGAAGTCTGCAAGTCTAACGAGGTTTAATATGCTTAAAAAATTAAAAGAAGGGCCTAGTTCAGAAAGAATGCCTGTATTGTTTTTTGGTCATGGCTCGCCAATGAACGCCATTGCGGTGAATCCTTTTACTAAAACTCTAAATACTTTAGGGTTAAGTCTTCCGAGACCACGAGCCATTCTTGTTATTTCAGCGCACTGGATGACAGAGGGCTCTTGGATTACTGAAATGCCTCAACCAAAAACGATTCATGATTTCTATGGGTTTCCGCAGGCCTTGTTTGATATTCAGTACCCAGCCCCAGGAAGTCCTGAAACTGCACAGATGATTCGTGAAACTATTAAAAATTCAAAAGTCCACGCAGACACGGAAATGTGGGGACTTGATCACGGGACATGGGCCATCCTTCGTCACATTTATCCGAAAGCTGATATCCCTGTATTGCAACTAAGTCTTCACATGGAAAAACCGAATGCCTATCACATTGAGTTAGGAAAAGAACTTTTTAAACTTCGAGACAAAGGCCTTTTAATTATCGGCAGTGGAAATCTTGTTCACAACTTGGGAACAATTCGGTGGGAACCAAATGCTAAACCCTATGACTGGGCTATCGAATTTGATGAATGGCTAAAAACTAAACTTCAAAATAAAGATTTTTCCTCAGTTTTAAATGATTACCACAAAACCCAGGCTGGAAAATTAAGTATTCCAACAATGGAGCACTACTATCCACTTCATTACATTCTTGGCGCTGCAGATAAATCAGATAACTTAAAATTCGAATATGAGGAACTGCAAAACGGTTCAATTTCGATGCGCAGTTTTAGCCTGGGTAGAGTTTAAGAAAACTGAGGCAGTGACAGCTGCAAGTAGTGTTCTCTCCACTGTACTAAACATAATTAGAAATCATCTCGATCAACTTCTTTGCATCAACTGGTTTCGGCAAATAGTCGGTAAAACCGACATCCAAACATTTTTTTCGAGAATCACTCATAGCATGAGCTGTTAAGGCAATGATGGGTTTTTGATAACCAGCCTGCCTAAGCTGTTCGGTTGCCGAGTATCCATCTAACATAGGCATCTGCACGTCCATTAAAATTAAGTCGTAGGACCCGGTTAAAGCCTTTTGCAAACCCTGTTGACCATCATTGGCAATATCAATACAAGCACCGGTTTTTTTAATCATTAACTGGATCAATTTTTGATTATCCATTGAATCTTCAACCAGTAAAACAGAAACGTCGAACAAGCTTTTACTAACTTGTGAAATTTCTTTGAAGCTTTGTTTTTTTTCTATCAGTAAGTTCGAAGGCAAATTCCCTGCCACTGTTAACTTAAAAACAGATCCTTGACCGATTGCACTTTGCACCAGGGTCAGATCACCACCTAAAAGCTGAGCCAGTCGTTTTGATAACGCTAAACCTAAACCCGTACCGCCAAATTTTCGAGTAATGGTTTCGTCGGCTTGATGAAACGGTTTAAATAAATCCGATTGGTTGGATTTTGAAATCCCAAGGCCTGTGTCTTTTACCAAAATTTCTAATTGACCTTGTGCATATTCAGCCATCACCTGCACTTCACCAAGCGAAGTAAATTTAATGGCATTTCCTACGATATTAAAAAGAATTTGCATCAGCCGCATCGGATCTGAAACAATCATATCGGGGCTTGATTCAGAAATATGACAATTTAGTTTTAAGCCTTTATCGTGGGCTCTTTGAAACATCGAAGACATCATATTGTCCAATACTTTTTTTAACGAAAAAACTTGGGCATCCACTTTTAAATATCCGGCTTCAACTTTAGATAAATCTAAAATGTCGTTGATCAATAAATTAAGTTGTGTCCCATTTCGTTTTAAAATTTCTGCATACTGCTGACGAGTGTCAGGGCTTGTGTCTGGATCACTGATCAGATCTGAAAAGCCAATCATCACGCCAAGTGGCGTTCTGATTTCATGAGACATATTCGCTAAAAAAGCACTTTTAAGCACGTTGGCTTTCTCTGCCATCAATTTTGCAGTTTCTAAATTTTTCCTTGAAACAACTCGTTCCGTGACATCCACTGCATGCACGTGAACTCCGTAGGGTTTACCTTCCGTGTCGGTTATCTGTGTGTAGGAAAAGTCATAATAAAACTCATCGAAAATATTTTCTTTATTGTTTTTAATATAAGAGAGCATCTCTATTCCGGCATAAGGCTCACCGGTTTCAAGAACTTGATTTATACGCTGAATAAAAAACGGATTCTTAGCTTCTGGCAAAGCTTCAAAAAATGGTTTTCCCAACATCTGACGATCTGGAAATATGGCTTCCCAAGCCGGATTAACTTTTTCGAAAATAAAATCTTTACCCCGCCAAAGGGCCATAGCCGCCGGAGATTGCTTATAAATGTTTTCTAACTTATGCCGATCAAATTCTAAAGATGGATTGAAATTAGTTAAACTCATTCGAATAGCCGTAACTTGAATTTGAATGTTTAGAAACATCCATTTTTTAATTCAGCAGCAGTTTGCTTTAGGGACAGAATGTTAAGCTATCTCAATACCAAACTGAGACAACCCACGACGAATTAAATCACCAATCACGGGAATTTACCCTGTATTAACAGACTTTAATGAGCTTCACACAAGAATTTAATCTGGTGTTGTTATTCTATGAACACAACAAAACAATAAAACCTTAAGGAGGTTCTATGAATTTAAAAATGATGTTAGCAATGGGTTTGGTTTCTTCACTGGTTACTTTTGCCCATGCAGAAAACGTGGCTCCGGTCGAGAACAAGTCTGCCGAAGTTAAAGTCGACGAAAAGAAAATTGACCAAGCAAAGGCTGATCTTTCCAAGGACAAAAAAGAATTAAAACTTGATCGACAAAAACTTAAAGAAGATAAAAAAATTCTTAAAAAAGAAATCAAAGAGAAAAGATTAAAAAGAAAAGAAAAAAAGCATTAATTTAAATTTTTAAAGCCACCGTTTTGATTTTATTTCGATTCGGTGGCTTCAGTTCGTTTGCTGGCCATGTTTTTCTTATAGCCTTCGGTCACTTCATTCTTGTGTGCTGCAAAGGCCCCTAGCACTTCATCTTTTTCAGTTTTCGGCACTTTAAAATAATCAAGGGTTCTACCCAATTCTGCAGTTACTTCATCAAATTCTTCCGAAGAAATGTGAAGATTGCGATGAGCCTCTTCTAAGCCTAAGTTGGTTTTACCTGGCTTTGTTGCAACAAACTTCATGGGTCCACCGGTAACCTCAGCAACCCAAGCCGTTCGCATGAATTTAAGACCTGGCAATCGAGCCAGATTTTTGGTATGCCAATCTTTCAAAGCTGAATTTTTGGAATTTTTTCCCACGATGGGGTTTTTTACCAGTGCATCGCTGAAATGATCGACAACGGCAGCGATACTAAATATTCCACCCAATCGCTCGTAAAGACTTTGTTTGCTGTTAGCTGTTTTTTCTGTTGTTTGTTGCGCAAATCCTAAACTTGCAGCGAACAAAACTGATATTATCGACAGTCCAACGACTTTTTTAAAGAATGAATTTTTTAATTGCATTTGATTCTCCTTTTTTATTGGAGTGCACTATTTGTACCATTTTTGTCGATGACATTTTCATGCCGAAGCGCAAGAGTGCTCAATCAATGTGTGCGCAATACTCGATTAAAACGACTTCCGATAAATTGCTAGAACAAATTAATTTGATTGATTTGTCTACCAAGATAGAAATTGATCAAAGATTACTTCCCCATGCCGTTGGGCCAGTTATTGTTCACACACACTTGGGCACCAAGCTGACTCCGATGAGGTTTTCACTGGTTCCCAGTTGGTCCGCAGAGCCAAAAGTTAAGTTTGCAACCCACAATGCCCGCATTGAGACTATTTTAGAAAAGCCAACATGGAAGCAGCCTTTCCTGTCGCAGCACTGCGTGGTGCCAATGACCGCGTTTTATGAAGCCGCTTACACAGGCCCTCTGGCGGGGAATATGATAAAATTTGAATCCGAAAATAATTCTGTTATTTTTGCTGCAGGAATTTTTGATTTTTGGAAAGACAAATCCGAACCAAAAAATAGTTTTTTTTCTTTTTCGATTGTGACCCGAGATCCATCGGACTTTATTGTTGAACAAGGTCATGATCGCACACCGATTTTTATTCCGGCCAATTTCATCAGTCAGTGGTTAGCACCGAATGAAAAATCAGCAGAGCTTATTAAAGTTAAAGCCCAGTTACTGACAAACGCTTATCATCCAAATTTAAAAGTGGATGTGGATCGTGCTTTAAAAGCAGGCTGGGAAAAAAGAAAGTAATAAGTCCAATTCATTAGGTCTAGTAAACAGTCCAGTGGTAATTTACATATTATTTACATATTCTTTGACATCAAGGGCCTTCATCCCTTAATTCTAATTAATGAGTAGCAATACGGCCCTAATTTTAGAACTGCGCCAAAAGATAGGAAGCCTGGGGCTTTCAGAAAAAGAAATGTGGAAAGCTCCACATTTTGAAAATGGCGTCGCGCGCGGAATTGTTGCCGAGTTAATTGGTCATGCAAAAATAGAGTGGCTGATTGAACTTTTTAAAATGCATCCGCATGAACTTATTTTTTGGGTCAAATCGGATGGGCATGCAAATCCTGTAGCGCTTAGTCAAAACGGTATTAAACTGGAGCGCATAAAATTTGTTAAATGTTCTGCAGATCTTCAGCAGGTACTAAGATTGGCTTTAGATTGCCAGCAGTACCCATTTATTGTGGCACCAAATCCTTTTAAAGAAATTCGAATTTTTCAACGCTTGCACTTGTTGGCAGAAAAATCAAAAAGCACGGTGTTTTTATTAGGTAAAGATAAACTATCACAAGCTTGGCCTATTTCTTTACAGCTAGAAATTAACAAACCCTACGAATTTGAAATTACCATCCACAGGCAAAAGCACGGAGTTTGCGAATGAATCCCAACAATCTTCTTCAAAATGATCTTCAAAGAAAAGTCGCTTGTATTTGGTTTTACGAACCGGCACCCACCCAAACGCTGGCTGAATTATTTTTAAGATTTAGCCCACAAATATGCATTTTAAATGATAAAGCTATTTTTATCGAAATCGGAAAATCAAAAAATCTTTTTAATGAAGAGGAATTTCTAATTGAAACAAATAAATTACTGCTACTTGCAGGTCGTAAAGCCAAAGTCACCTTTGGTTTCGACATCACAGATTCACTGGTTTTAGCAAAATATAACCACAGCTCAATCGATGCAGCACCATTAACTGCGCTTTTAGACTTAGCTGACCCTTTTCAAAGTGATCAGCACCTAAAAAAAAATATCTTAAAGATGATCAATACGTTTCAAGATTTAGGGATTACGACTGTTTCACAGTTTAAGCGCTTACCCGTTGGTGATCTGATTGCTCGGTTTGGAATTGTTGGACGATTTGTTTATCAACGTATTCACTTGTCTGATTTTACGAACTGGCCGCTGTGGAAACCGGAAGAAATTATCGAAGAAACAAAAGAGTTTTCATACTTTGAATTTTATGGCGAACTGGATCCTATTATTTTTGAATTAAAATCACAACTGGATCTTGTTTTTGAAAGACTTCGGTCACGAAATACGCGTGTTATGAAGCTACGGGTGCAAGTACGCTGCGAAAGAAATTCAAATCACCCGAACTTTCTAAGGACTTTTGACTTTGATTTTTTTGCTCCCCAAAGTTTAGTCAAAGGAACACTTAAAATACTGCGCGAAAGATTAGCCCGTGAATTTGAAAAATGTCCGGTGCGATCACCGATTGAAGCTATAAAAACCACGGTGCAAAAAACAACTCCGTTTAATAATGGACAAAAAAATATTTTTAATGATGACGAAGAAAAAACAGAACAACTTTATTCTGTCCATAATCAATTGGCCGAATTGGTTGGTAAAGAAAATGTTTACCAAGCAGAGCTTACTGAAGATCGAAGGCCTGAACGATCTTGGATTAAAAATTTTGATAGACCCCACCAGGCCGCTGATTTAAATCAGGACTTTGTGCAAACACTACCCAGTCGCGTTCCGATTCTGTGTGATCACCCTATTAAAGTCGACATCACAGCCGGATTTATTCACATCAATAAAAATCGTTACAAAATTCGCGAATGGGGTCACCAGATTGAAAAAATTGTCGGCGGTTGGAGTGAGCTAGCCCAAACCGAATTGAAACACACTTACAATCGCAGCTATTCACTGGTTTTACTTGAAGATGGCCGCAAGCTTTATGTGTTTCAAACACCTGACCGAAATTTTTTTCTTCATGGATATTCAGCGTGATTGATGTTTGTTGAGCTAACTTGTAAATCTAATTTTTCATTTCTTCGTGGCGTCTCGGACTCTAGAGACTACATCACGCGCGCCCTTGAATTAGGTATGCCCGCCATCGGCATTACAGATATTAACGGAGTTTACTCTTTACCTAGGGCCTATGAAATTATTAAACAAGCAAAATTTGCAATTAAGCTAATTTGTGGCGCTGAAATTGTCATCGAAAATCACCCCAATATAACACTGATTGCAAAAACACGACCTGGCTGGGGTTTACTTTGTCGCATCATCACCCAGGTTCATTCCGGTAAAGAAAAAGGTGAAGGCTTCATTCCCATAGAAGAAATTGAATCTTTAATGTCGATGCACATTGGTTCCAAAGATCTTATTTGTATTTTAAAAAATGATGATAAAAATAATTTTTTTCAATTTAAAAAATTATTTAAAGATAATCTTTATTTAAGTCTTTGTCGTTATCTGGATGGAACTGATGATCGACGAACAATCAGGGCTTTGTCTTTCAGTGATCAATTTTCAATACCACTTGTTGCTATTAATGATGTTCATTATCACACGCCTTGTAAGCACTTTCTGCAAGACGTTGTCACGTGCATACGCGAAGGTTCAACTATTGATACTATTCCTAAATCTAAACTTTTTCCAAACGACGACAGATACTTAAAATCATCGATGCAGATGCAGTTGCTTTTTGAAGACCTGCCGCAGGCTATTGAAAATACTTTAAAAATTGCTTCCGAGTGTTCTTTTTCTTTAGCTGAATTAAAATACACGTACCCCAAAGAAGCCGTCCCCGAAGGACAAACAGCCCAAGGTTATTTAAGGGAATTAGTTCTGGCCGGTGCCAAAAAAAGATTTGGCACCCAGCTTTCTTTTGAAGTTGATCAACAAATCAGACGTGAACTGGATTTTTTTTCTAAACGACATGAAGAAGATTATTTTTTAACCATGCACGACATTTTAAAAGATGCGCGCGATAAAAATATTGTTTTTCAAGGTCGGGGTTCAGCCGCAAGCTCTGTTGTTTGTTATTCTTTAGGTATAACTTCTGTGGATCCAATCACGGCCAATTTACTATTTGACCGTTTTGCGAATGAGGCCCGCCCCGACCCACCCGATATCGATGTTGATTTTGAACATGAACGGCGCGAAGAAGTTATTCAAGGAATTTACCAACGCTACGGACGAGACCGGGCCGGAATGGTTGCTGCCATACACACCTTTAAAGAAAAAGGGGCCTATCGCGAAATTTGTAAAGCTTTAGGAGTCGATGTTGGAACTTTAAAAGCCGATGTCATTAAATCTCAGTTTAAAGAATTAGCAAAACAATTTCAATTCCGCGAAAATTATATTGAGCAGTTGCAGGAACAAATTTCTGATTCTCCAAGACACATAGGAACTCATTCCGGTGGTTTTGTTATAACCAATGAACCCTTGGTTGAAACAGTTCCGATTGAACCTGCACGCATGGATGGTCGAACCATCGTACAATGGGATAAACATGATTTAGAAACATTGCAGATGATGAAGATTGATATTTTATCGATCGGATTTTTAACTGTGATAAGAAAAGCCACTGATTTGGTCGGCATTAACTGGCAAGATATTCCCGTTCATGATGAAAAAACCTATTCACTGATTCAAAAAGCAGAAACTGCTGGCTGCTTTCAAATTGAATCACGCGCACAAATGAGTAGTCTGCCACACACAAAACCATCCACACCTTACGAAATGACTGTGCAAGTGGCTTTAATTAGACCCAGCATGAGTAAAGGCGGCATGGCAAAACCTTATCTTAAAGGCAAAGAAGCTGCAAAACGTGGCCGGCCTTTTTCAAGCGGCATCAAAAAGCTTGATAAAATTTTAGGTCGCACGCACGGGGTTCCACTTTTTCCAGATCAAATTATGCAAATCGCAATGGATGTAGGTGGATTTACTTCCGTGGAAGCAGACCAATTGCGACGCTCGTTGGGCAAAGAACGAAGTGCCCAAAGCGTTCAAACACAAGGTCATAAGTTATTTGAAGCCATGATTCGAAAAGGCATTACCGAAGAACTTGCAAAAGATATTTTAAACCGAACCCAAGGTTTTGCTTCGTATTCATTTCCTGAAGCGCATGCAGCTTCTTACGGAAATCTTGCTTTTAAATCAGCTTACTTAAAATGTCATTATCCTGCGGAATATCTTTGTGCCCTGATAAATTCCCAGCCCATGGGTTTTTACCGAATTGATTTTTTAATTAATGAAGCCAAACGTAACAGTGGTGTTCACGTGTTACCTGTGCATCCTAATTTGTCTGAATGGGATGCCACGATGGTTGGTCCAAAAACTTTAAGAATGGGCTTTCGAGATATCAGAAAAATCAGGCAAGATGATGTCGATAACATGATCCTTGAAAGAAATAAAAAATCATTTGATTCCATCGAAGATTTTATTTCTCGAAATTCTTTTGAAAAAGACGTTTTGAGCCATTTAAATCTGATGGACGCCTTTCATTGTTTTGGAATTGATCCGCGCCATTCTTTTTGGAAATCTTTGGCGTTTAAGAATCTTATTGGTAAAAATACTAATGATTTGCAGTTTTCGCTTTTTGATGAAAATTCTAGAATTGAATCAAGCCAAAGTGTTTTTGCTGAAATGACAGATCTTGAAAAAGCGATTATCGATTACCGCATCACGGGTTACAGTTTAAACGGCAGTCTGATGAAACAGCTGCGATTTAAGTTACCGCACTTATCAAGCATTACCTCACAAGAAATTAAAAAACTGAAAAACAATATCCGAATTGATTGTGCCGGAATACTTTTAGTAGATCAGCGCCCACCGCCTGCGAAAGGCTTTGGCTTTATTACTTTAGAAGATGAAAATGGAACGATCGATTTAGTGTTAGCTCCGAATATTTACGATGAATTTAAAGCCGTCTTTAGGTCTTCGCGGTTTTTAATGGTCTCAGGAAAAACTCAACGCACGGGCGATCAGGTCATTATTAAGGCCCTACGAATTGAATCCTTTGCGGCAAAAGAAAAAGTTCGAAGTCACAAACCCACACCCCGAATGCTGGACCGCCTAGATTGGTAAGAGTAATTAAAAGCACAACGGTTAAGAAATCTTAATCCTAATCTGCCAATTAAATAATCTTAAAGAAGAATCTTTGCCCTTGAAGTTCTTTTCATGGCAATCTAAGCCAAAGAACGGAAAAACTGAATTCATGGAAAAAAAATCTCATACAGCGGTAAAAAAAAATTTTCTTGATGATATTCGACAGCAAAGTGAAATGTTACAACTGATATCGGCCTTTGATTGGAACACCTCACCGCTGGGTCCGATTGATTCCTGGCCCCAAAGTCTAAAAAATGCGGTTAGCCTTATATTACAAAATGGCACGCCCATGTATTTAACTTGGGGTAAAGATTTTACGCAGTTTTATAATGACGGATATAGACCTTTTCTTGGAACTAACAAACATCCTAAAGCTTTAGGAAATAATGCAAAAGAAACATGGTTCGAGATTTGGGATTTCTTAAATCCATTGTGGGAATCCGTTTTAAAAACGGGCCAAACCGTTTGTGGCAAAGATCTTAAATTGACTTTTGAACGGGACGGACAACTTACAGACAGTTATTTTTCTTATTCTTGCAGCGCCCTTTGCGATGATGAAGGAAAGATCGCTGGCATTTTATCAGTTTCAAATGAAATAACGTCAGACATAAAATTAAAACAACACTTGGCATCAGCCCGCGAAGAATCTGAATTAGAAAAAGCCAAACTTACAAGTTTATTCATGCAGACACCTATGCCCATCGCTATCTTTGAAGGCCCCGAACATCATTTTATCCTAACCAATGCAGCTCATGAAAAATTCAGTGGCCGAAAAATTGAACCAGGAAAAACCCCTTTAGAAGTTTTTAGTTCTGCGGAAGCCTCTGCATTTGTATCTTTGTTGGATGAAGTTTACAAAACAGGAGTTCCCTACGAGGGAACTCAGCCCGTTTTTTTACCTGATGAAAAAGGTGTCATTCAAGAACACTGGATCAATATCGGATTTTATCCTTACAAAAATATTAATGGAAAAATCCATGGAGTCATGAGCATCGTCCAAGACTTAACAATAGAAATACGCACACGAAAAGAAGCCGAAGAAAGCAAAAGAAATCTGCAGTTGGCCCTAGAGCGTGGGCGCATGGGAACTTGGCAAATTGATCTTGGTGACAATAAAATTTCGTATTCTAAAGAAACTAAGGATTTATTTTCAACGGATTCGCAAGAAGGAGATGTCATTGACCTTATTCAAAGAATAGTGCATCCCGAAGATATTGATGAATTAATCAATTCTATGAACGCAGCTATAGAAAAAAGAAAACCCTTCTTTCACGAATACCGAATCATTAAAGATAACAATCAGACAAGATGGTTTGTATCTCAGGGTGATGTTGTATTAGAAAAAGATGGAAGCTGTCGTTATTATGCAGGTACAGTTCAAGATATAACAGACCGGATTTTAAATAAAATTGAACTTGAAAAAGCTGTACTTGAAGCCGAAATGGCCAATCAAACAAAATCATTTTTTTTAGCTAATATGTCACACGTAATTAGGACTCCACTTGGAGCTATCTTGGGATTTAC
>JAYUCH010000051.1:0-3818 GCA_043740435.1 Bdellovibrionales bacterium
TCAAGCGCTGCAAAGATTAGAAAATCAATTTTTTATATTTCGTGAAATAGCAGGTGGCCGAATGTTAAATGTGCTGCCAAATCCAAAAACAGACCAATGGTATTCGGTGGCTGATCTGCCGGCTGAATTTCAAACCTTGTTCCTCGAGATCAGTAAAGGAACGGCTTCTTATTTAGGGGCCTCCGCAGAGGGTTATAGCAACCTAGAGGCCGGTGAAAAGCTAGATCAAGCTGTAATTAATTTTACTGCAGCTGCTAAAAAATTTAGCCCTGAAAAATATCGAATAGGTAAAGTGGCCACTGAAGTTACTTACAATAAAATCCATCCATTTCGATGGGCTTACATATTTTATTTATTAACTGTGCTGACTATTTTGTTCATATGGATTCGTAAACAAGAAAAAGGCATGAAACTCGCGTGGTTGTTTTTATTAATTGGCTTCGTGATTCACACTTTGGGTTTTGTCTTCCGGGTGTATTTAGCAGAAAGACCGCCAGTTTCTAATATGTACGAAACGGTTATTTGGACTTCCTGGGGAGCCATTTTATTTTCAATTATTTTAGAAAAAATTTATAATTTCCGAGTGCTGTTATTAGGTGGCAGTTTAGTGGGTTTAGTGGCTTTGATCATCGCTGATTTTGCGCCCGCTATTTTAGACCCAAGTCTACAACCGCTTGAAGCCGTACTGCGCAGTAATTACTGGCTGATCGTTCATGTCATGACTATTACTATTTCCTACGCGGCTTTCATGTTGGCCTTCGGACTTGGAGATCTGGGTTTAATTTATTACGTCTTAGGCGCAGAAAAACACAAAGAGACTATCCAAAAATTGACCACGGGCGTTTACCGGGCAATGCAAATTGGTGTAGCTTTTTTAACACCTGGAATTATTTTAGGCGGTATTTGGGCAGATTATTCGTGGGGTCGATTTTGGGGCTGGGACCCAAAAGAGACTTGGGCTTTGATTGTTCTTTTGGGTTACATCGTCGTGCTGCATGCGCGGTTGGTGGGATGGCTGAAGAATTTTGGAACTCTTGCCTCTGGAGTTATTAGCTTTAGTTTAGTGATCATGGCCTGGTACGGGGTAAACTTTGTTTTGGGTGCTGGGCTTCATTCTTACGGCTTTGGCGCCGGAGGAATCGAGTACGTTTCCGTTTTTGTTTTGCTACATATTCTGTTTGTTATTTATGCTTTTTTTTCTCAAAAAAGCCAAAAAGTAACAAATTAATATCTAAAATATTTTTGTTTATAAATCAGTTTACTGTGATTTTAATAAGAGCCTTTCTGCTGAAAGTAAATGCAGCTAAGGCAATGATATCACTTAGTGATTTTCATTTAGCTTTCAAAAACATTCGTGACAAACTCGGGCTCGTGAACTTAAATGTGACATAGTTTTAAAAAAATAAAAAACGAAGGATCTATGTATGCCTATGTGTATGCCGATGTGTATGCCTAAAACAAATTTTCTTGCCGTGCTGACTGCGCTGGTTATCTTTTCGATGACGGGTTGTTTGTGGCAATCTCCAGATGCTGAGCAACGGGTAAAAACCAGCTTCGGTTACAACGATGGTTATGCTCCGGAGCAGCCACTGCCGTTCAGTCACGAACTGCACGTTGGCACGCACCAAATGCAATGTCAGTACTGTCATAATCAGGTCGAACGTTCAAAATCCTCGAACATTCCTGCTTTATCGACATGTATGAACTGTCATAACCAAGTAGCGACTCAGTCAGAACATATTAAAAAATTGCGCGAAGCTTACACGGAAAATAAATCCATCGAATGGGTTAAAGTTCACATGCTTCCAGATCATGTTCAGTTTAATCACCAGGCCCACGTGGCTCGTGGTGTGAATTGCCAAACTTGTCATGGTCCCATCGAAAAAATGGCTCGGGTTTATCAGTACTCTGATCTGTCAATGGGCTGGTGTATTAATTGTCACCGCCAACCAGAAAATAAAGCGCCCCTAAACTGTACGACTTGTCATCATTAACCAAAAGAGTATTCATGCAAAATCAAAATGAAAATTCATCACCTGAAAAAAATCCAAATCAACCAGTGATTCAGCGCGATCGCACTTACTGGAGATCGTTCGACGATCTGAATAACACAGAAGATTTTCAAAAATCTTTGCAAACCGAATTTATGTCATCACCGCTACGTGAAGAAACAGCTAGTGAAGGTGACTTTGAAAACGAATCGCAAACCCCCGAAGGTAAATGGGCGCGCCGTGAATTTTTAAAATTGATGGGAGCCTCGATCGCTTTAACGACTGGCGCCGGTTGCATCCGCAGACCCGTGCAAAAAATGGTTCCGTATACGCAACAACCCGAAGAAGTAACCTTAGGAGTTTCGAATTGGTACACTTCAACATATTTTGATGGCTCTGAAGGTTTTGGTTTATTAATTAAATCTCGTGAAGGTCGCCCTGTTCACATTCAAGGTAACCCATCTTATCCGCTGAACAAGGGTGCCATTTCGTCTAGGGCCCAAGGTTCTTTATTAAGTCTTTACGATCCAGAACGTTTAAAAAACCCAGTGCGTAATCTTTTTAACGAGAAAAAAACAAATAAAGAAACCGTACAAGCCTCTTGGGAAGATTTAGACAAAAAAGTCGTCGAATCACTTAAAAAAGGCTCTGTACATGTTTTAACTGGAAATATTTCAGCGCCGGCGACAGCAGCTGTGGTCAGTGATTTTTGTAAAGCCTTCAATGCGGGACACACGGTTTGGGAGCCCCTAGCTGCTGATGATATTTTAGAGGGCCAAAAAAAGTCCTACGGCGAAGCTGTTGTTCCGCAATTCCGGTTCGATAAAGCAAAAATTATTGTGTCTGTTGATGCCGATTTTTTAGGGACTTGGTTAACACCGGTTGCTTTTACTCGTCAGTTTGCTGCTGGCAGAAAAGATCCCGCGAAAATGTCACGGATGTATTCTTTCGATTCAACTTATTCTTTGACGGGTGCCAATTCAGATATTCGTTTTCGTATCAAGCCTTCACAACAGTTAGATGTTGTTATGGGTTTGATTTGGGAAGTTTCTCAATTAGGAAAAACTGTTTCTGAATCTGTAAAAACTGTACTGGCGCCGTACAAAGGTATTCATGAAAAACTAGGAATCAGTGAAGTCGCTTTTAAAAAAGTGGCTGCTGATTTAGTTAAAAATGCGGGGGAGTCCCTTGTTGTAACCGGTGGAATTCAAACGCGTACAGAAGACTCTGTGCAGTTGCAAATAGGCGTTAATTATTTAAATTCTATTTTAAATAACGAAGGCAAAACTGTTTTTGGAAACTCTGGCAATCCGCATTTAAAAGCCAGCTTCAATGAAATGCTTGAACTGGTTAATAAAATGGAAAAAGGCCAAGTAAAAACTTTAATTATTTACCGCGCAAATCCAGTCTATGCGATGCCTGCAGAAATTAATTTTACCGAGGCCTTAAGAAAAGTCGAGACCGTCGTTTATGTAGGCGACAAAATGAATGAAACAGCTCAGTTTTCGCAGTGGTTAGCCGTCGATAACCATGCTTTGGAAACTTGGTCGGATGCTGAATTTTCAAAAGGTGTTTTTGCTTTACATCAGCCGTTGATTCGTACCATGTACGATACACGCTCTTTTCAATTGTCTTTAATGACATGGGCTTATTTAGCTAATGTGGGTCCAAAGCGATTAATAACCTTTGAGACTTTTTACGATTATTTGCGCGCTTTCTGGAAAGAAGAAATGGCGCCGAAACTTGCTAAAGGAAAAGATTTTGAAGATTTCTGGAATGAACTTTTACAAAAAGGTTTCGCCGGAGAAATTTCTTCCGCAGCAGCTA
>JAYUCH010000052.1:0-1520 GCA_043740435.1 Bdellovibrionales bacterium
TTCTTCTGCAACTGTTTGGACAACTTCAAATATCCAGCACGCTATGACAAAAATTTTAATTTTATTTGATCGCAAAAATCTTTCCTATCCAACAGGAATTCATCCCACCGCTATTATTCATGCAACGGCAACCGTTGAAAAATCAGCTGCCATTGGACCTTACGTCGTCATTCAGCAGGGCGCACGCATTGGTTCTGGTACCATCATTGGTTCACATTCGGTTATCGAAGCGTTTGCTGTCATCGAAGAAAATACTTTAATTTACCCGCACGTTTTTGTGGGCTCGTTTTGCACAATAGGTAAACGCTGTATCATTTCTCCGCATGTAACTATTGGCTCTGACGGGTTTGGTTTTTTTACTGATAAAAATGGTCATCATAAGATTCCGCAGATTGGTCATGTCGTTATCGAAGATGACTGCGAAATTGGCGGCAACTGTGTCATCGACCGCGCCACACTCGAACAAACGACCATCAAAAAAGGTTCAAAACTAGATAACCTTTGCCACATTGCTCACAATGTTGAAATAGGTGAACAGGCCCTGTTAGCTGCCGCATTCAAAACAGCAGGTTCTACAAAGTTTGGAAAAAATTTAATGACTGCCGGAAATGTTGATATCAACGGACACATTGAAATTTGTGATCACGTCATCTTAACTGGCAGAACCGGAGTCATCAGTTCAATCAAAGAACCCGGAATGTACGGTGGATTCCCGGCAGAAAATCACCGTGACAACATTAAAACCATGATTTCACTTTCTCATTTAGCAAAGCTTCGAAAAAATGTACAAAAAATATTAAAACACCTTCATTTAGAAGACACTAAAGAACCCCAGGAGTAAAATATGTCTTACGAAATTTACAAGATTATTCACTTGGTTGCTATCGTCCTTTTATTTTCCGGATTAGTGGGATTGCTGACAATCCAAATGTCTGGCGGAGCACTCGCTGGAAAAGTTCGATCTCTGGTATTTGCATCCCATGGACTTGGATTAATACTTTTGCTGTTCAGTGGTTTTGGACTTATTGCGCGCTTGAATTTAATCAGTAGCATGCCCGGTTGGATCTACGCTAAATTATTAATTTGGGTGGTGCTTGGCGGGGCTATCTCTTTGGTCAAACGAAAAGGTCTAATCGGCTTACCCATTTTTATCTCATTAATTTTTATTTTTTCAGTGGCAGCTGTGCTTGCTGTTTTAAAACCCTTTTAAATGCAGAAACCTTTTAACAATTCACTGACTGCTTCAGAAATTTTACAAGAACTGCGTGGTCTGATGACAGGTCGCTGGTTAACCGATCTTGCTAATATGTCAGCACATTTGTTTTTAAATGTTAAAGATATTAATTGGGTTGGTTTTTATTTAACTGATGAAACTGACAAAAATCTTTGGTTGGGACCTTTTCAAGGTAAACCCGCCTGCACAATGATTCCTTTTGCAAAAGGAGTCTGCGGAACAGCCGCCCAAAATAAAAAATCAATGTTGGTTACGGATGTAGACCTTTTTCCAGGTCATATTGTTT
>JAYUCH010000053.1:0-10087 GCA_043740435.1 Bdellovibrionales bacterium
AAAGTTAAGCTTTGAGCGAAGCTCGAAGAAAAAAACAACCACACTGAAAGAAATACGAACCCTTTTGTTTGCATACAAATCCTTACTTTGAATGATGAAGTGTTATACTTTTAGGCTAAATAAGTAAAATACATAACAAATAAAATGTAATGTGTTTTATGCATAACAAAATTTGAAGCTAACTCATGACATTTTTTGACAGTTGCTCAATCGCTCAACCCTAACTAAGGACTAAATAGAGCCTGTCCGGCACTAACACTGCAGATAATAGGTTTATATGAAAACACAATTAAAAATAATAGTTACGGCTGGAGTTTTAATTTTTACTGCTATTGCTGAAGCTAAGTCGTCCAATTTCAAAGATGTGTCCTACTCTTTTGATACTGAAAAAAATAAAGCAGCTAAGGACTCTTTTCATTTTTTAAGATCTTATGTGGATTACTTTTTTTTATTGGTTAACCAAAATAAGTCAGATCTTAAAGCGTTTAATCAAGTTGCATCATTCTCTGGCTGGTGCGTTGGTGATGCTCATGCAGAAAACTTCGGTGCCCTGGTTCAAAAAGATCAGACCACAGTATTTACTGTAAATGACATGGATGATTTCGGCCCATGCCCAGTAGGTTTTGATTTATATCGATTGATGGTAAGTTCTAAGCTCTATGATAAAAATATTGATCTAGATCAAATTGCAAAAAATTATATTTTGGGATTAAAAAATAGTTCTGTAGAAATGCCTGACTGTATAAAAAAGTTAATTGATAAAAGTATTAACAAAGGGTTAGAAGTCAGTGCCAAGAAAATTTCATCGAATAAAATAATTCGTGACTCAATCATGACAGAAGTTGGTGCGTCCGATGAACAACAAATTTTAAATGGTTTAAATCAACAGGACTTAGGCCTTTCAAAAAATTATAAAATAATAGATTTAGTTTCGACGCACAAAATTGGTGGAGGCTCGGGCGGATTATTTAGATATGAAGTTTTAATCTCTGATCACGATAAGCTTATTCATTTAGAATTGAAAGAAGAAGAAAAGCCCTCGATTTACCCAGTTCTGGCAGCTGATTTACCCGAACTATCCATTAGATTACAAAAGGGAATAATGATTGAACAAGGTGCAAAGGCATCGAAACTCTACGGTTCAACTCAAATTAACGGGCACCAAATGTTAATTCGCCCGCGTTTTGCAGGCAATCAAGGTGTGACCTTAGCTGATAATTCTAAAAGTGAAAACTTTGATATTATTTATTACGAGGCTTACGTGCTTGGATTAATTCACTTAAAATCTATCATTCATTTAGATGATTACAAAAAGACTGTTAAAAATATATCAAGCAAAGATTTTGAGTCAGATGTAAAAAATATGAAGCTTATTTTTGAAAATAAATTTGAACAAATTAAAAAATAAAAAAGAGCCAGATAAGTGCTAACTGATTTGGCTCTTTTTTATTCCAACATCGACTTAACTTTTAGTGTCTTTTAGGTCCCGCTCCAGAAGAATTTTGACCACAAACCATACCATTCACAATCAAGAATCCTGAGTCGTGGCTTGCAGGATTAGGACTTTGGTGAACCCAATGGACGATGGCACCAGCTGGTGAGGCTGGAAAATGCCCAGCGGGCGCATTCGACGTGATGTAGTCCCCACAGGCTTCAAAATTTGAACCTGGTGCTGCACTTGGAACGGGGCCGAATTGTTCATTATAGATAACTTCAATTAAATCGTTTTGATTGGCGCCAATTTGAACTTCATAGTGGTGATGGCCGCTATGATCGGGAAGGTCCTTAACAAGAGTTCCCTGAATATGACCGCGGTTACGATACTGATTTTTTGTATTATTTTTCCAGGCTAGCACAGCTTCATTATTTACTAACAGTTCTTGACCACCGGCTAAGCAACTTGGAACTGCAGTTTGGCTAAAACTTTGAAGTGAAAATGCAATAATGAACGTCGAAATGGATAAAGTCATTCTGGAAATCATAAGTCCCCTCGGTTAAAGTTGTGTGACCGCACAATTTCATTAGGCTTAAGAATTTTCAAATTACATTTATGTAATCTGACTAAAATAATGATGAGCACTTATAAGCCGAGGGCTTAAGTATTAAATTTTTGATTGGGATATATGCAGCATTAATGATTTCCTTTAAAGCTCCGCTACGAATTCGTATAAAACCTTTTGTTAAAGGTGATAGGGTAAGTCTAAATAAGGTGGTCTGCTTCAATTTGTTCGAATAAGTCAGCATATCACCTATGGGTGATGGGGGCCATGTCATTCCCGAGCTAAATCCAGCCATGAAACTTCGATTAGTTTGACTTGAAAATCCTGGAGCCATAGGTGGGTAAAATGAACTTCCCCTTGCTGTCAAATCTTCGCCTTGATTAGCAACATAAATTCCAGCTTTTGCAACAAGTCCTGCAATAAATACCATAGGCATCTGGGTCGATTGAAACGGCTCAAGATCATGAAATATTTGAATCGCTACAGCTTTTTCATCTCGGTTGTAACCCAAAGAAATTCCGATATCAGTTAGCCCACCCCAGCCCTTTGTATTTCTGCCGCCGCCCTCGGCCTCAGCACCCGCAGCCAACATAATCCCAAATTCATTTGCATGGGACACAATGCTGGCTTGGTGCCAAAGTTGGCTGTCAATGGATCCAAGAATACTTAAAATAACCTGATTGGCCTTTGTACTAAATGTTTTATCTTTAGATTCGCTTATGCGGTATTGAAGCTCCTCTTTACCCTGTTGTGCCGAATTGAGCATATCATATCGAGCTGATGAATCTATCGTGTTTGCCAATTCAATTAATTCTTGTATTTGTTTTTTCTCTTTATAAAACTGATATTTATCTTTGATGATGTAACCGACACCAAAACCATATTTTAAGTTTTGTAATAATCGCGCTGCATGATTTAAGAAATCATATCTTGTCTTTAAAAAATTATCGAAATCAGTCTGACTTAATTGATTGACTCCCATTAATTCCATTTGCTCGTTGCTGGGGCCAGTTATAGCGAATGTACTTTTCTTTACAAAAATGTCTAAATTATAATGGTTTTGAATGGATTCATTAGAAAATGATTTGAGTGAACATAAAAGGACAAATAAAATTATGACTAGTCCTGGGCTTTGGGTCTTCATACCCTGCTGATTAGCAACTCATGTGCCGAAGCGTCAGTTACTTACAAATCCAAATGAGCATCTCAAAATGAAACGCTCATTTGGTAGCAAAAATGATTATCTGCGAGGGCAGTTTTTGCATCTCCAATTGTCTTCAAGACCGCTGAGATTACTGACTGTAAGTGTTCTAGCGCTAGCAAAGCTGAGCTGAGAAGCCGATACTAAAGAGCAAAAAACGAGTGCAAATGCGAACAGAGTTTTCAAAATTATTTCCTTTGTTGAATGTTTGATATCTGATCGGCTTTTTTTGTCAAAAATTTAATTTTTAAAATGAATCTGACATAATTGTAATCTGCAAAACTCATTACTACTTTGATATTGTTTTTAAAAACTCTGTTTGTTAACTTAACTTATGAAAATTTTCACAATTACATTTGTTCTTTTGCTTTCGGCAAAAACCTGCTGGGCAAAAACAGTCCCAATAGCTTTAGTTTATAATGGACCAGGCGCGTGCCGTGTTTGCCCTCAATCAGTTGGTCGGGTTTTGACTCAAATGGGTTTTGCGATTGATTATGTAAAGCCTGGGCAACTGACTAAAATAAAGTTTCAACAAGCTCAAATCTATGTTCAGCCGGGCGGAACAGACAGGCCGAATGATATTCTTGAGGCCTTAAGTAAAACAGAAATTTTAAATTTAAGAAACTTTGTAAAAAGCGGCGGCAAATACCTGGGGCTTTGTTCTGGTGGATATTTAGCAGGTACTTTTGTTACGGATGACAAAAAAACAAAAGCTTTTGGACTTTTGCCAATAGTAGTCGACGAAGAAGATGAAGACTCAGCTTCGAAAGTAATAAGCATTGATTGGAAAAAAAAACATTATAATGTGTACTTTCAAAATGGACCCTCATTTGATTTATCATCTTTACCGAAAGCAGACGTTTGGGCGACTTATCAAGAGTCAGGACATGCAGCAGCTGTGATCAGTGAATTTGGAAAAGGTCGGGTCGGTGTCATCGGGCCTCATCTCGAGGCCGATTTGCTTTGGTTTCTTGATGACAACTTACCATTCCCAGGTCTTAGATTTAACTTACTCAGTGAATTCATAAAAGCTCTTATTAAATAGACTTACATTGTAAATAATTTCTCGCAGCTTCTGGTCGAAGTGCTTTGTTTTTTATAACTTAGTCGAGGCAAATCATTTAACTTTTCAGTTTGAGATCTGTAAAATCTAAATCCTGAATTAAATACTTCTGCAGCTGTCTGCTTATACCTAGAATCCGTCAAAGATGATTTATCAAAATGAAAACCTGGAAACTGAACGGCAGCGTTAATAGAATATTTTTTAAATAATTTTTGTACCAGGTTCATTTGTTGCTCGGGTGTCAAACCTGGAATATTGGCCTTATCTGTATCTAAAGCTTTCGGATACTTTAATAAGTAGTCGTTCATCACTTCAACACTTCCTGGCTTGAAAGCGATAAATCCGCCATTTCCAGTTGGATTCGTTTCAATAATCTCGAAGCGTCCGTCACTTAGTAAAGCAATGTCCATAGCCATCGGAGTTTTTTGTAAAATTTGGGGTAAGCGACTTACGGCGGCATTGGCAAAGCTTTCAACGGCCTGAGCTTCTTTTTCGTCAGCTATACCATGAGCGCCTTCAACTTCGTAAAAATAGCGATCAATAGTGGTTCCTTTACTCAGTGATTTCCCACCAATCATCTCAACGCGGAATTCTTTTTTGATATCTAGCAGGGGCTGAACAAGTACGAACTGCGGTTGACGTAACAGTTCACTAAATTTCCAAGTGATATATCCTGGATGTTCTTTGATTTGCCAAAAATACTCTTCCGGATCACTTGAGGTTAATTCTTTTTCAAGTTTCGATTTAAAGATTAAAAAGTCAGCTAAGGCTTTTTTATCATAAAAGCGAGCTGGATCCATTTTACTAGAAATGATTCCGTTTTTTTCCGTAGCCCAGTCCCAGGATCCTTTTAAAATCCATCCTTTTGGGTATTTATGATTTAAATCTTTAATAACATTTTCAGCTGATGAGTGATCTAAAGTTTCCAGCAACTCTGTTTGAGTCAGCGATCCCGGTGCAAATTCATTCCAAAAAATGTACTCAAACCATTTATTTTCCATCATATGAGATAGTAAATGATTACTCATGGCGGGATTGTATTTTCCACGAATATTAGCTGCGTGCAATTGGTAGCGATGCCAAACGATGCTTTCACCAGGTAAGTTCAGTGGGGTTTGTCCAATTTGCATTGGAGGCATAAAGCCAAGAACTAAACTGGGTGAATTTTTGTAAAGTGGAAATATGTTTTCTTTATAGGACTCGTCTGGATCTGTGAAGTTATGTACCTCAGGAAAGTATCTGTATCCGTACACACGATCTTTATAGTTCACGGATGCGTTTCTTAGATTGATGATATCAGTTTCAGAAACCCCTGAAAGTTGTGACATCAATTTGTCATGACTATAGAAACCATATTTTTTAGATGCTAAATAGATTCCGGTTGCTTGTTTAACTTTTTCGGCAACTTTGAAGTCATTATTGGCATTTCTGTATTCAATCAAAGGTGCAGCTTTCACCCAGCCATGCTTTAAAATGACCTTAGAAAATGGATCTTGTGGGAACCAGTAAAGTAATAAAGAGGCAATTTTTAATTGATTAAGCTTTATAATTTGTACGTGCACAGGATATTTCAATTTTTCAATTTGATTTTGTACTTGTTCTTTAGTCATGGACCAAGCGGCTGGGTCACCATTTTGCGATAGTTCTAAAGATTGACGATAAAAGAAGTCAAAGAACAGATCTTCAGCGCTGGGGTTATAGTTTGGATCGAAAACTTTTGTCATAAACCCTTTTGAGTAATCTCGAAGATACGGCCATCGTGAATCTGGGACTTTCAAAACATCTTTTATTTGCTGTTGGTGTTCCGGGCTGAAATAATTCCTTAATATCGAAAGTAAATCCTTTGCTTTTTCGTCATTTGAACCTGGCTGCATCATGCCGTAATTGATTTGAATTGAAACAGGATTAGATTTCTCAGTGCCCTTTGCTCCTGCTGCATGAATTAAATCTAGAGCACCGTCAAGAGGAGCAATTTGTTCGTACAATATCGGATCTGTTACGATCTCGATGACTTGATCTGATTTTTTAGACCAATCGATTGTTGGATCGTCCGAGGTTTCATTGACCTCAACTTTGACATCTATATTTCCTAATTTTGAACCTAGAATTCTTAAGGTTTTATTATCAATTTGAGACGGTTTCCCACCAAGTTGCTGCATTAAAATTTGCGCCACTTTATTCTGGCTCATGTTGACCAACTCAATCTCGATTCCATACCGTTGATTGGGAATTGGTTGAAAGAAGCTTGTTTCTGCCGTGTACAGAAAATTTACGGCATTTGCGATGCTTCCAATCAGTAGTAGTCCAGAAACCAAAAAGTGAACAATCAGTTGTTTTATGTTTTTCATAAATAACTAAGAAAGCAACGCTAGTGCCAATTTTTTTTTCTTTGTTAATTTGAAAATGTGGTTGGCAAGTGGTTTTAACTTCTCTGAACTAACCAACATGATATAAATGACATTTTAATTCTCATTTTAATATTGTTGACATTTTTTGATGTCACTTGAGAAAAATAATCAATAACGAATAAACAATTTACCCCTGCCGAGGAATTTGAATACTGTATGAGTCTGTGAATTTAGACTACGAATCATTGTAAGGATAAGTGCCTGATGCCAGAATTACCCGATGTGCAAAAGTCAAAAAAGAAAACGTAAAAAATAACAACAGGTTATAAAAAATATTTCGTGATTTCAGAGGGTTCCGACTCAAATTGAATCTCATTTCTATTCACGATTGTTCACGTCTTTTCATCCTAATTCACAAAATAGGCTGATAAGGCTGATATGAATAAGTTGAATCAATTTTTCAGAGCCGGTGAGTGATAAATTAAACGCCATTTCGATTTTCAAGAACTTACTTTTATGAAAGGAAGTAAGTATGGAAGTCGTAAAGTTTGTCGCATTTATCGTAAGAATCGGTATTTTGCTGGCCCTGATCGGTCAGTTAAAATTCTGCACTTTAATGATGATGGGACTAGCCAGTGAAAAATCACAGAAAGGCATAATGTCTTATTCAAAGTACACAAGGCAGCTAACGGGTAACGGCTGCAAACAAACGCGGATTCGTAGGGTGCATCAGGAGAAGACTAGAACTAACTGAAATCGAAGTTAATCTCAAGCGCCTCAGCTGACCAAATCATTTGGGGCGCTTAACTTCGCAATAAATTCAGTCGAAATCGACGGACGTTTTTAGCTAGTTTCTGAATGGCTTTGTAAATTTGAATGAGCTTTTTATTCAGATTGAAAATTTAAAAATAAAGAATCAACGGCGCTTACGAAATTGAGCGCCGTATGCATTTGTAAGAAGGGGTTTGGACCGAGGGCTTAGATTCCCCCAATCAAAATTGATGTCATTATTGTGTAAATTGAGACAGAAATATGGTTTCGAATTCAACGACAATATCGTTATTTTGGTTATCCTTCTGATTCTTACTAGAAGAGATTGCTTGGCGCATACAAGAATTTGTTATCCAGCCTTTTAAATTATGAGCGAGGGGAGTATCAAGCGTCCCACTATAAAGATCAAATTGGCCCCAAGTATCTGATTTAGATCCAGCATAATATGTAAGTAGCGCATAACCAGAGTCGATATCGGAGAAAATATCCGAGCCATTAAATGTAAGATGGAGCACAGGCGAGTTATTGCTATAGAGGACTTCTGTTAGACCTTTTCTTTGCGTATCATCGTAGTATGCAGGGCCAGGTTTATTAACTTTGTTCTCTCTAAATAACGATTCATCGTAATAAGCCACAGTGGTGTCCCAATTAGAGCACCATTTTTTATCGTAGCAATTTCGTTTTCTAGAATAAACCTTAAATTCTCCAAGGTTCCTAGAGTTACTATTCGGTAGCGGGATCATTTGCATAGGGCCTTGCTTTGATAATGGTGTCCCTGGACAGCTTGCTGGATCAAAAGGATTTGAGGCAGGAAGAATCGGGCAGGCGGAATCGCTCCCTAGATTATAAATGGCGTCTGCAACTTTATCTGCGAAAGATTCATCAGTAATTCCAAAATGATGGACGGACTCGTGAATAAGGACTTTGACAGCGTCAGAGATATCGCGAATTCCAGGACGACAGGTTTCAAATGAAAGTGTAACATCAGCTCGAGATGTTATCTGTGTGAACGCGCAAGTTGATTGTTGATCCGTTATCCAAGTGTGCCGAGTGTTGAGAATATCATCGGCAAGTGCCTGTTTATTTTTGAGTATCCAATCTCGAACTTCGGCAGAAACATTTACGCTAAAAGCACAGGCCATGGCTTTCGTCACTCGCGTTGAAGCTACTGGCCGCGCGTCTTCAAATAGAAATCGCAGTGGATCACCGCCATTGCCGACGCTATCCGCCCGAGAATTGCTCGCAAGAATTAATGCGCCCATAAACCATATAAAACCTAACTTCTTATTCATCCTAAATCTCCTTGTTTTGTAAATCTGTATGTGCAAAAAATTGCATATTAAATTGGTAGACTTCATTTGATATTTTGGAAGAAAATCGACCCTCAAATTCTTCTCGAAATTCCCGCATCGCTTGTTTGGCTTCTAAGACCCGGTCAATATCAAATCGGAACGTTGCTGAAGTCATTTCTCTGGATGAAGTGTCTTGCTCTATAAGTGCTTCTTGAGCCCTCAACATCATTTGATTGTGGTGAAGGCGTATAGCTTCACTGGGTACATCACTGGTCGTTGTTAAATTCTCCATTAAAACAGAATAGTTCCCGTTCTGTAAATCTTGGGTAATCAATTTAAGATCTATGAGATTTTCTAGAGCCCTTTTAATTTCGGCTCGGCTTACTTTTCTGCGCATTTTTGTGAAAAGCCACTCGACATTTTTATTTTTTTCTTGCACAGAAAGTAACTGCTTAATAACTAAATGAAACCAATCCGCTATGTAAGCGAACGCCTTTGTGTCTATAGTGAGCTTTGTCGTTTTCTGTGGCGACAAAGTTTCAAGTTCTTTAAACAAGTCGCCAACAGGCCGATTTCTTTTGCGCTCTCTTTCCAGTTGCACCAAAAGTTCAAAGTATCGTTTTTGTTTAGCTTCGTGGCCGAGCGCCTGTGACCAAGCCTTGGCCATTTGCGGACTAGGTACCCGTTGCCCTTTGAGTACCATCCCCACGATTCGTGGAGAACTATAACCCAACTTTTTCGCCCACTGCGAAAGCGAATACGGACGCTGCGAGCGACCAAGAAAATGTTTGGTCACCGCAGAC
Source organism: Bdellovibrionales bacterium (assembly GCA_043740435.1). Taxonomy (GTDB): domain Bacteria; phylum Bdellovibrionota; class Bdellovibrionia; order Bdellovibrionales; family Bdellovibrionaceae; genus Pseudobdellovibrio. The sequence goes on from JAYUCH010000053.1 coordinate 9,479, forward strand.
AGATAGTCTTGGAGATTTGAAAAATTATAAACCGGCTCTACTTTTTCTTTCATGAGCGGACATTTGCAGATGAAATCAATACAGTCAAAAAAAAAGCGCACAGTTTAGTGAAAAAATGGGCACAAGTTGTGCGGTTTTGTGTGTGCGTTAAAAACTTAACTGGAAGTCGCTGACCTAAACCCAATGGTTTTAATCAACCAGGCATCAGCTAAGCCTGAGCCTTCTTGAGCATCGTAAGCAGTGCCAAAGATTAAGCGGCTTTTTTTCGAGCCACCCATAAATCGTAATCGGCTTGCATGCGGACCCACATTTCAGCGGAGGTTCCTAAAACCTTTTCTAACTCGATGGCGAACTGTGAGGAGATCGATCTTTTGCCATTAACGATCTCGTTGATTTTTCGAGGCGAGCATTTGCATTTGACCGCTAACTGACTTTGATTCAGACCCATTTCAGACATATAAATTTCGTTAAGGACAATTCCAGGATGAAGAGGCTTAGAATTTTTAATCATAAATTTTATCCTTTGTGATAATTTTCAATTTTTACTTCAAAAAAGTCGCCATTCTTAAATCTAAAAGTAATGCACCAAGGTAGTTTAATTGTGACACT
>JAYUCH010000054.1:0-28005 GCA_043740435.1 Bdellovibrionales bacterium
CGAACAAAATGACGTTGACACGAATCAAGAAATCAACGAAGTTGCTTAACACAAACCGCCACTCGGCTTTTGAATTTCAACTAATCGATGGACAACGCCACAAAATTGGTATAGCCCAGTTCCTTCAAGGCATTTTTGATTGTACTTCGCATAGTTTTGTAATCATCAACGATCAAAAAAAGGGTTTCCAGTGGATACATGCTATCTAGTGCTCCTCATTTAACTTCATCGAGGTTATCTTCATCAGGCGGCTCGAGTTCCCAACAGGTTCCTTAAATATATTTTTTCAATCTTGTCTCGGATTTTTCCAGCAGAAAATGGTTTCACGATATAATCAGACACGCCGGCTTTAGCCGCTTGAATAATATGTGCTTCATCACGTTCGCCCGACACTAACATAAACGGTAAAGCCTTAAACGGATCTTTGCTACGGATTATTTTTAAAAGCTCAATGCCCGTCATCCGTGGCATGCTCCAGTCCGAAATAATAAAATTGACCGGATCTGTGGTGTCCGCATTATCTTGCAACAATTCTAAAGCGCTTTGCCCATCGACGGCTTCGATCACACTAAAGTAACCCATTTCCGCAAGGACTTCTTTGACGAACTTTCGCATTGGGGCCTGATCGTCTATTATTAAAAACTTAGTTTCAGCAGGATACACAAACACACTCCTTAAGTAGTTCTATCGGTTGATTCCCGGCACACATTAAAAAAATCGAAATCTCAAAATAAGACAAATCAAGTGGGTTGATTAAACATTAATCAATGGAAACTACGACACAGCTTAGCAAGACACCTTTAAATATTACAGGTAGCGTTTTAAGTTCAAAACAACAAATGATAAAGGAGATATCATCGTGACTAAATTATTGGGCGTATTTGTATTTGTAGCTGCGGCTCAAGCATTCGCAGCAGACGGAATAACAAAATTTTCAGGCTATGCAGATTTGCGTTTAACTGCAGTGACTAAAGACTCTAAATCAGGCCTTCAAGGCAATCCTGAATCAGGATACAGCGTTGAAGACGGAGCTTTGTATTTAACACACACAAAAGATGCTTTATCTTTTAACTTGGATGTCCCGTTCAGAAGATTTAAAAATTCTGACAACCCAGCAATAGTTGGCGGAGCTAACGTTTCAAACAATGGAAACATCGTTTTAGGAAACGACAAAGCGCAAGTTTACGTGAAGTATGCTCGTGAAAATTTCGACGTACAATTTGGTCAATTTGATACAATCTACGGCTTTGAATTGAATGATTCAAAAGACCGCTTTTTCGCTAAAACTGGTTTAGTCTATGATCTTATGATTCCGGTAACTCATACAGGAGTTTTATTGTCGTATACAAAAGACGGCGCTTACGGTCGTTTACTAGCAGCTAATTCTAATAACAAGGGAACTTTAGGTGACTCAGCTTCTGGCGATAACAAATACGAATACGGAGCAGCTGTTGGCTATTCGAATTCAATGTTACGTGGACAAATCGGTTACATGACAAGACCAATCAACAAAGCAAACGGCGCAACTGATGGAACTCGTTCATTAGTTGATATCACTGCGGGCTTAACGTTGGGTAAAGTCACTGCAGATCTTGAGTATTCGATCTTAGCTGATGACAGCAAAATTACCCTAACTCCTACAAATATTAATGATAAAGAATCAAGCGGTACAGGAATTTTAGTCATGCTTGGTTACACTTGTGATGACAACTGGTCATTGGGACTTCGTGCTGAGCAAGTTGATAAAGATCCAGGACAGCTGGGGCAAGATAAACAAAAATCTTTAGGTATTGGCGCTCATTACAAATGGAACGCACAACTTGAGACTCGTATTGATAACATCCAAACAAAATCAACGGCTTTAGCTGGTTTAACAGATGAGTTAACTGACAACCGCTTTGAAATTTCTAACTTATTTTATTTTTAATTTTTTTAATTAAATTGTAAGTAAAAAAAAATCCACAAATTTCTTTGTGGATTTTTTTTGTCTAAACTAAAAATTCGTTATTACTTAGATAATTGCTGAGCCACTTCAGCTTCTAATTGCTTGTAAACTTTATCTGCCTTTGAAACCAATTCATCGATATGCTTACGATGCTCTGTGTACAGCGGTAGCATTTCGTCGTGAAGAATCTTTTTAGCATCAGCCACTTTGCCAGCTTGAAGCGCTGGAACTAATTTTGTTTCTTGAACAGTGAAAAAGCTTTTTGCAGGTGTTGCAGACAGAACTGTCATTAAATCTTTTGCTTTTTTCTCTGGGATTGTTTTATCACTTAAGTTCTTTGCCCAGAAAGCTTGTCGTTCTGCAAAACCAGAGTTTTCACCCTTAGAACTATCGCCTTCTTTTAAAATGCGACTAGCTTCGATTAATTTTTTGAAACGATCGCTTGGTTTTCCACCGTTGGCTTCAACGTCATCAATCATTTCCATCGTTACCATCAGATCTTCGATAATATAACAAGGCGGTGGTAAAATATCAGCGATTAAATCTTTCATTTGAATGATTCGGTTATACAGCTTTCCTTTTACTTTCACTTCGCCGCCCGTTTCACCTTTAGCTAAACGGTCGTTAGCTTCTTTTTCAGCTGCCGTGTAATCTTTAGTAGCTGCTGTGACTAACAGATCTATTTGCTTACGATGCGCTTCGTAGGCAGGGCGTAATTCAGTTCGTAAGATTTTTGCAGCGTCTGCTAATTTTCCAGCTTTTACTGCAGGAATAAATTTCTTTTCACGCACTTCGAAAAACTTTTTAGCAGGTGCTACAGAAGTTTTAGTAATCAGGTTTTTCATGTTTTTATAATCAGCGTTTTGTTCGCCTAATTCTTTTGTCCATGCATTAATGCGTTCAAAGTAACCTGGGAATGGATCACCCTTGTCACTGCGTCCGTTAATGAGTTTGTCACCGTAGCTGATTAGCTCGTCGACTTTGGCTTTGTTACCTTTTTCTGATTCATCCAGTATTTGTAGGGTCACCAAATACGATTCTATGATGTAAGCTGGGGGTGGTAAAATATCTGAAATAACATCTTTCATGTTCACAATTTTTTGGTAATAAATACCACCAATATCTGAATCACCAGCTTTTGATGCGGCGGACGCAAATACCACTAACAAACTGAAAAAAATGGATGCTACTTTCATCGGAATTTTTTCAACGACTTTTTCGATTACTTTCAAACGATTCACATGATCTCCTTGGGATTTTTTGAGTTAATGACTTTAACTTCCGCTCACAAGGTTAAAAATGATTCTATTTTGCGTCAATGCTTTGGAATCGAAGCCATTCCTAAAGCTAGATAGTTTAGGTCGTTGGTCTAGATTCATTCTTATCTGGACTCAAAAACAAATTTTTGGTCATGAAAACATTGCCAGAAACTGGATTACAGAAAATCATATCCTAGTTAAAGAATAAACAAATTCTAGGAGACCCATGGAAAATTCGCAAAAATATTATAGCGTCAGAGCAAAAATTTTTGGCCTTAGCGGATTACTTATCTTAATCATGGTTTCGTCCCTGGGTTACGTCACTTTCGAGGTCAGAAAAAGCATACGCTTCGTTGAAGAACAAAAAAAATCTTCAGAAGCAGCCCTTGCCGTTAATAAGGTTCGAACACAATTCTTAGTTATTCAATATTGGTTTAACGAATTTGCCTTAAGCTGGCAAATCGAATCCGAAACCACGGCAAAAAAAGAAAAAGAAATTTTTGATGAAGATCTTAAACAGATCGAATCGATCGATACTGAATTTGCAAAAACACTCAAGACCGAAGGCGATCAGTTTTCGAAATTAATGATCAGTGCTGCAGAAATGTATGTCGATGGCAACCGAATTGCTGGAACGAAAATAAATGCTGAAGCTCGGACAACCGGTGGAAAATTATCACAACTACTTACAGAGCGCTTCAACCAGTTCAACTCTGAATCGGCAGCTTCAGCCAACAAAGTGATTGCACAAAGTAATTACTTAAGTGTTGTCAGTGTTGTTTCTATTTTTATTACTTTTATTTTTTCAACGATCATTTCGTCATTGATGGCCACTAATTTAAGTCGTCAGTTGCGCCAAGTGACCGATGATATCGCGCAGTCTGGGGACAAAGTTGAAAGCGCTAGTCAAAAAATGAAAAGTGTTAGCGGAGCTTTATCTGAAAGTGCCACCACCACAGCTGAATTTCTTGAAGAAGCTTCAGCTTCAATTGAAGAGCTAACAGTTATTGTTAATTTGAACGAAAAAAACTTAAAGCAAGCCTCGGTTTTGTCGTTAGCAAGTTTCCAGTCTGCTGAAAGCGGAGAAGCCCAGATTAAAGAACTTATTTTGTCGATGGCAGAAATCTCTGACAGTGCGAAAAAAATTGTGGGCATTATTAATGTGATCGATGATATCGCTTACCAAACCAATTTGTTGGCATTAAATGCGGCCGTTGAAGCGGCCCGAGCTGGCGAACAAGGTAAAGGCTTTGCAGTCGTGGCGGACGCAGTCCAAATGTTAGCGCAGCGTAGCGCCTCTGCCGCCAGTGAAATTACGACTTTGATAAAAGATAGCGTAACCAAAATTGATCGCGGCACTTCGATCGCTGCCGAAGGTAAGACTGCGCTTCAGTCAATCGTATCTTCGGCCAAAACAGTTGCTGATTTAAATAAAGATATTGCTTCGACCAGTCATGAACAATCTATCGGAATTGCAAAAATCAGTGAAACCGTTAATAAAGTTGACGGTCTTAGTCAAGCCAATGCTAAAGAAGCCAAGTTCGTTGCAGGATCATCTGATGAATTAACTGAAGAAGCTTTCTCGTTACAGTTGTCCGTTAATAAAATGAAGTTCATCATTGAAGGCAATGCACATATTGATTCTCAAACGATCGAAATTCAACAGCTTGATGAATCTGTTTAATACCCAAAAAATTTATTTGAATTTTAACAACTTAAATTCATTGCGGGATTGTTAGCTTCAGTCCTCACCTATTATTTTGAGTCAGCACCAAGGTCCAATTTAAAAAATTGGACTAACAGGTTTATTTTTTCTGTTGTAGTTTTCAATGCAGGATAAATGAAATCATTTCGAGGAGCGTAAATGGCTGTACCAGCTGAAAATAATAAAGTTTGGCTAGATGTTGTCACGGGTAAGAAGAACGTCAGTTTTTCACACTTAGGACTAAAAATGTTTATGGGTCGGGTTGGCATTACTCTGAAAAGTAATCCAGACAAAGCAGGTCCTTTAGCAAAGGAACTCTTTGATTTGGTTAATGCCAACATCACGTCGCAAAAAGTACTCGAAGATATCAAGCAACTTTAATATTAAGGAGACCAAGTGAATAATCAACTTGTCACGATTGAACATGCCATTAAGCTCATCAATGAAAAAAAATACTTATTTATTTCTGCCGATGAAAAAGTTTTGCGAAAATTACCTAAAGGATCTTGGATAGGCGGAAGCATCCCCTACTTTGTAGCCCAAGACGGTGGTGAATTTTCACAAGAAAAAGTTTTTGTTACTGCTATTCCAGATTTCGCAACGAAAGTCGAAGTTAAAGAGTACAACGCATCAACTGTGAAAAACATTTATTCAGACATGAGCGGAAACATGGTTGGAATGATCATCATCCCGGCTTTGACAAAAACTCACGTAGCGTTTGCGGTTGAAGCACCAATGTCAGATAACTACTCTAGAAATCCATTGATCGGCTGGATCAGCGGTTTGAACTTAAATGATTTAGGCAAATACAGCGCAAAGATCATCAACGGATTTAACGGTCAATTTATCGAAGACGGTGCTTTAGTGATGCAAGTAACATTACCTAAAGACAAAGTGGCGAACGTTGACATCATCAACATATTTTCACAGGGGAACGGCGACCTGATTGAATTTCCAACGGACGGGTTCAGCGCATCAGAGGCTGTTGTTAACGGTAAAAAAGTTAATTTCCCGGATTATGTGAAGTCTAATAAACTAGATGTGAAACTTCCACTTGTTGCCAACTACTGCGGCGCGAATATTAATGTGGCCTTTCAAACGATCGGCGACAAAGACGTTTCTTTCTACGGGCCTGTGTTTAAGAACGTTGTTTACAAGCAAGCATCACCCATTGGCGATTATGTAACTGAGTTTACAAAAAGTATTGAAAAAGCCAACCCAGGGAAAAATGTTAACTTTTCTTGTAACTGCGTTTTAAATTTCATGTACTTAGATTTAGAGAAAAAGAAAACAGGTGCATTCATGGGACCTGCGACTTTTGGTGAAATTGCTTACCAGTTACTGACTCAGACGATGGTTTATTTAACGATCGACGACGTTTAATTTTTATAAAGACTAAGCCCGGGGTGATCTAGCATCACCCCGGGCTTTTTTTTTATTCAATACACCGAGCACCGTTTCTTTGAATGCGGGCATCAAAATCAAAACTACCCGTTCTTAAATTAAAAACATAAACAAAATCAATATTGTGTGGTCCGTACGATGAAGTCCAAATCCATGGACTTTTTATATCCGCTTCTGGCGAAATATATCCACTGTCATTAAAATAGAAATCAAGCTCTGCATTGTAATTTGCAATCGTTCGATTAATTTTTTTATAGCCTGGTTGATTTTTGTAATCAGCAGGCTCTAATATTCCTTGTGCCCCATGATCCATGGCAAACCGAGCGATCTCTCTTGAAGTTGGCAATCGTTTATTTAAACTTTCACAAAATGATTTGGCATCGGGATGGTTGTACTGCGGATTCTCTGTGGCCACTTCTGCGTCAAATGAAAAACCAGTTAGTGAAACAAAACTAATGACCATGAAAAGTAAATATCGCATATGAATTCTCCTGGACTTCATTTCTGCATCCCTCAAATGCCCAGTCAATATCATTATGTGTCAATCATGCTGCTAAATCTGCATTAAATTGAGATTTAAACTGTAACCCTGGGGAAATATCAAGCGACTCAGTTAATCTGATTCTGGGGGATTACCATATGCGTTCAAATACATTAGGCCAAGCTGCGCTTTTTCTATCCTTGCTATTTCTTTCGCTTCTGCCTTTTCAAAACTGCGCAAAATTTCAGTTTAAAAAACCAGAAATTGCAGTAACCAAAGATTCTGCTTTAGCCTCGACATTATCTGATATCCCAGTTGACCGAATACCGGCTGAAGCCACCCAACCCCTTGAATGTAAATTTAACGGCCTTACTATTCCAGAAGGTCAAACCCGAACAGCATTTCAAAATTCAAACGTGCCCTTTAAAAAAGCGTGCATGTCTGAAGAACGAGTTTGTTTAAACGGAGTTCTGTCGGGCTCTTATAATTTTTCTTCGTGCGCTGTGGCTCAGCCTGCAAGTTGTTTATTTAACGGAATCACTTACAAACACAAAGAAAGCGTTCGCGCTTACAAAATGTCTTCGGTCGCTTTCGGAGCGCCGACTTGCGCTAGCATCTCTGAAGAGCGAATTTGTGATAACGGAAAATTATCGGGTTCATTTAATTTTAGCACTTGTTCAGAAGGCATGGCCGCTTCTTGTTTATTTAACGGCCAAACGATTGGGCATGAAGCAACCGTAAACGCATTTCAAAACTCTGCTGTCGCTTTCGATCAAAAATGTGTCATGCAAACCAGATCGTGCAACAACGGAATGCTGAGTGGTTCATTTAATTTTGCTTCTTGCACGGTAGGTAAACCGTCATCGTGTTCGTTTAACGGCGTCACTTTGGCCCACGGCGAAACAACAAAAGCGTACCTGAGTTCGACTGAAGCTTTCGGTAAATCTTGCGTAAGTGAAATCAGAACTTGTGACAACGGTTCATTAAGCGGATCAAACAAATTTGCCTCGTGTGAAGTTGATAAGCCAGCGCAGTGTTTATTTAACGGGATCACGATCGCTGACGGTCAGTCGGTAAAAGCCTTTCAAACCTCAAGTGTGCCTTATGGAAGTTCTTGTGACAGTCAGTCCCGACTTTGCTCGAACGGAATATTGTCAGGAACAAGTTCATTTGCATCTTGCGAAGTGAACAAACCAGCGGCCTGCTTATTTGACGGAAAAACAATTGCTCATGGTGAAATGGTAACGGGCTTTGCTTCACCTGCAGTGGCTGCGGGTACCGTATGCTCCAGTGAACAAAAAGTATGTTCAAATGGAACGCTTTCAGGAAAAAATTTATTCAGCACTTGTGTGGTCGAAAAACCGGTCTGCGCAGGGGGGCAAGTTCTTGTGAACAACGCCTGCGTGCAAACTTTCAAACTAGTTACCATTCCACGCAGTCTAAAAAATTCACGGGGTACGACCCAGGCCTTGGGTGCTTATGAAAAATGTATTGTTAGTGTAAGCACATATGATGGCGACGGAGTCGGATTCTGTCAGGTTTCAAAAAATGCAGCTGGCACATGGGACAGCATCATCGGTGACGAAGGTAAAGCCATGGCACAAGTTTGCAGCTTTACGTGTTCACAGAAAAATACAGCAGCTGTTCTTGCTACAACCAACAGTGCGGTGGGTGCGTCATGCAAAACATCTAAAGGTGATGGCCTCAGAATGACGGATGGAAAGTGCTGCTCGGGAACAATTAAAGGTTACCACTATGTTCAGTTGCCTCCACCTAAGCCACCAAAAAGAAAAAATATTTTTGGTAACGTTAATTACATAGGAATTGGCGGAGCAGCTGCAAATCAGTCATTTGATATCGGATCACTTCAACGGACCAGAATGCAGTACGATAATGATTTACGTTGTGAATAAAGAATTAGTAATGCGGAGGCGGAATATGCGCCCCGTTAATGTCGTCCGCGATCTTTTTTTGTAAGTCAGAAACTTTTTTTTCAAGTTCGTCCATTTTCAACTGCTGTTGGTAAACAACGGCATTCAATTCATCCAGAAGTTTATCTTGAAACGCTATTTTAGTTTCAATCCCAATAATATGCTGTTCTGTCGTCACTGAAAACTCCTGATTTGCAGTCACAATTACAGAAGCTGCCACTAAAATACAATCATAAAGCGTAATCCTAACTTACAAATGCATTTTATCATTGTTGCGATCAGCTGATTTTTCATGAATTATATAAAATATGAACTTGTCGAAATATTTACGAACTTATCTCCATCAACTAACGGACCTAAAAAAATTAGATCACCAAGTGCATACCAAGCCCCGAGATCACCACCCCATCGTATCGTTAACTAGCGTGCCGAAGCGCCTAGAACTGATTAAGGCCACATTAATTAGTTTGTTAAAACAAACCATACCACCCCAAGAAATACACATTAACTTGGGTGAAGATTTATTCGCTAACCACCCGATTCCAGATTTTTTACAACAATTAAAAGTGATCAAAATATTCTGGGTAAAAAAAGATTGCGGCCCTGCTACTAAATATATACCTACCCTTGAACGTTTTTCAAAACAGAAACAACTTCTGATTATTTGTGACGATGATATGTACTACGCACCGGATTTAATTGAATCTTTAGTCGCAGCTGACAAGCAATCCCTTGGTCAAAATTCATATTGTATCAACGGACTCAAAGTCCCTGCTGACTTTAAATCTGAATCAAGACCCAGCGACAAAGCCATCAAATCAGGGCAAAAACAAGTGGCCATCATTGAGGGTTGCGGCGGGTATACATTGCGCAGTCAGTTCGTGGATGTTGCGCAGTTAACTCACGTCCAAGGCGCTCCGGAGCGTTGTTTTTTTGATGATGATATTTGGCTGAGCGGTCACCTAAGTCGAAATAAGATCTTAAAATATCAAATAACTGCGGGTAAAAGAAAATCCTTAGTGAATACCATTGAATCAGCAATCTCGGGCGATCGGGCCCAGCTGCAAACAAATTTAATGAATTATTTTAAAAACGACTGGGCCCCGCAGGAAATAGAACCAAAACAGAGCCCTTTAATGAACTAAAATGTTTTTGCATCAATAACAAAACGATACTTAACTTGGCCTTTGATTGTTTTTTCATAAGCTTCGTTGATTTGACTGGCTGGAATCAATTCAATATCCGAAAAAACTTTTTTCTTTGCGCAGAAATTTAACATCTCTTGCGTTTCTTTAATGCCACCAATAAGTGATCCGGTTAAACGCTTACGACCACCAATCAAAGAAAATGCAGCCACTTTACTTGGAGTCGGAGGAACGCCCAGCAGAACCATGGTGGCATCATTTTTTAACGCATTTAAATACGGATTCAAATCATGATCAGCCGAGACCGTGTTAATAATTAAATCAAAATAACCAACTTTTTCTGCGAAAGTCTTAGGATCCGTCGATAACATGAAATGTTTAGCGCCTAGTTTTTTTGCGTCATCTTTTTTCTGAATTGAAGTACTAAAAACCGTCACTTCAGCGCCCATGGCTTTTGCAATTTTGACTGCCATGTGGCCTAAACCACCAAGACCAACGACTCCGACTTTGGTTCCTTTTTTAACGTTGTATCTTTTAAGGGGCGAATACGCTGTAATTCCAGCACATAACAAAGGTGCAGTGCGATCTAAGGGCATCGATTTCTGAATTTTTAAAACATATTTGTCTTTCACCGTAATATGAGACGAATACCCGCCATAAACTGCTGTTTTTCCATCCATCTCGGTGCTGTTATAGGTAAAAACTGTTTTTTTAGTACAAAACTGTTCTTCGTGGGTTTTACAGTTTGCACATTTCCCGCAGGAATCGACGAAGCAACCAACACCAACGGGTTCTCCAAGTTTGAATTTTTTAACTTTTTTTCCAACTTGAATCACGTGACCTACGATTTCATGCCCCGGAACACAGGGATACATCGTCGGTCCCCATTCGGAACGTGCCGTGTGAATATCAGAATGACAAATTCCACAATGAGATATTGCAATAACGACATCATCTGATTTTGGGTCTCGACGTTCGAAAGTAAAAGGTTTTAACGAAGAATCTGAAGAATGGGCGGCGTAAGCTTTAGTTTTTATCATGTTATTATGATAGATGAAAATTTCATTCAGGGTCACGCACTGCTTGCTGAACTTATCCGCTGCAGCATATAATTTATCGGGGTGCCAACGTGATTTCTAAAAAAAATGACAATGATCTGTTTAATCAAACCTTCTGGAATTCTTTTGTAGAAAACACTTGGGAAAAAAAATCTGTCGTTTTAAAAAATACTCGGCTTCCACTTTTTGAAATCGATGCTAAAATAATATTTCAGTGGTTGGTTCAATACAGCGATATTTGTCGAAAAAATAAAAAAGCCGTCGGTTTAAAATTCTACATTGACGGCGAATCGCAGTACGAACACGAAGTGCTGCAGGCTTTACCACTAAAATCTGATAAATCCCTGTTGGGGTATCACTATAGAATCAGTCAGCTGTTTTCAGACTACTGCTTGGTCTGTGATGAACTGATTCAGGTGAGTGGTAGCAAATGGAATTTACTTAGTGATTTCATGAGCGGCCTGTACCAGCGGGTGGGAATTCCTAACCGACAAACAGAAATTGGACTGTACTTAGGTAATTATAAAAAAACTCCGTTTGGCGTCCACGTTGATGGCTGCGGAGTTTTTAGCATTCCAGTTGTTGGCGAAAAAAAATTTAGAATTTGGAAGCCAAGCTATGTGAAGAAAAACCCTGATTTAGAGATGGCCTTCGAGTATCAACGCCATTTAAAACAATCAACTGTGCTGACTGCAAAACCCCAAGATTTAACCTATTGGCCATCCAGCGCTTGGCACATTGCCGAATCCAGCGGATCTTTTAGCGCCACCTGGAGTCTGGGCGTGTGGGTCGACCAACCCTACTCTGAAGTAATCACTGAAATTTTAAAACCACTGATTTTTAATAAAATAAAAAAACATTCAAATGAAAAATTTGTTTTTGCTGACAACAGGCCCCACCGTGGCGGCGAAGTTAAAAAACTTCCGACACTTGTCAAAAATTCAGTCGAACAGCTAGGTTCAATTTCCAAAGCAGAGCTTTATGATTTGTTCATGAAAGACTGGCTGCACCTGGAATCAAAAAATGGTTTTACCCGACCGGCACGGCCGCATTTGCAGCAAAAACTTAAACGCTCAGACCTGATTCGTTTAGACAAAAAAAATTCTTTATTATGGACTCAATTAACAGCTGGCAGTCTGTGTGTTGCCAGTCACGGTGAATTATTTATGCTTTCAAAATCAAATTTAAGTTTACTTAAAACCATCAATTCTGGAAACAGTTTTGAAGTCGCATCCGTTCTGAGATCTGGAAAATCTAATAGCAGCACGCGCAAAGTTTTAGAAAGACTTTATCAGCTGGGAAGATTCATAAAAATATCTTAAAAAAGTGCAAATTTCGTACACTTTTTAGCCCATTGAATTATTTTATTTAAGAACCTTGATTTCTGACTGCCATTCTTTACACTCACCCCGATGCTTGATTTTAATTCGATCTTAAAAAATGATTCAGCGCCTGCTGTAACAGCTTCTGTGCTGAAAGAATTCTGGGACAAAGCCCTTTTCATACCTTGGGACGAAGTTAAAAAAAGACCCAGTAAAGCAATTCGCGGGGAATTTGTTCGCTTGGGCTGGCACCTGACAAACTCTACATCAGAAATGCCGACAGCAACTTTATCAAAGATCAGCGAAATTATTGAGACAATACACTTAGGATCTTTGATCGTTGATGACATCGAAGATAATAGTCTTGAACGTCGTGGCGGTCCCAGCATGCATAAAATGTACGGTGTTCCACTGGCATTAAATCTTGGAAATTTTCTTTATTTTCAAGCGCTGCATTTAATATCAGAATTGCAAGTCACGGCCGAATATAAAAATGCGGCCATGAATCAGGTCTCATTGACCTTAAGAGATGCTCACCTCGGTCAAGCCTTAGATGTGGCCATCGCGATAGATCAAGTCTGTCGTACTAAAATTCCAAAACTTGTTGAAACCAGCCTGCGCCTAAAAAGTGGGGCTTTAATGAAACTATCGATTCATTTAGGGGCGCTATTAAATCCAGGTTTTAATAAATGGGACGAACTTCACCGCTTCGGTGAAGCCTTTGGCAGTAGCTTACAAAAATTTGATGACATCGGTAATTTTACCACAGATTCAACATCTAAAAAGCAGCTTGAAGATCTGATGCTTCGTAGACCCTCTTGGATTTGGTCGACGTTTGCTCAACAGGCGACAGAGCACGAGTGGTCCCAGTTCACCGACGCCGTTCGCGATCTACCAGACATGACAGCTCTGGCAATGTTTTTAAAAACGTCTTTATTAAAAAAACGATCCTTTGAATTAGCCTGCGCTGACTTAGAAGAAAACTTAAACACGTTGCAAAAAGATTTCTGTTTATCAAAGACAGATTCTGCTTACGAAATTGCAACAAAACTGACAAAGAAGTTAACTTATGCCTATTAAAAAAAAAGTAGCAGTTATTGGAAGTGGTTTCGGCGGCCTTAGTTTAGCCATTCGGCTACAAGCAAAGGGCTATGAAGTAAAAATTTTCGAAAAGCGCGATATGCCAGGCGGCCGGGCCTACGTTTACCGTGAAAAAGGCTTCACTTTTGATGCAGGCCCCACAGTCATCACCGCACCTGAATGCATTGAAGAGCTTTTTAATCTGACCGGCAAAAAAATGTCTGACTACATTGAAATGATTCCGGTTAGCCCTTTTTACCGATTATTTTGGGATGACGGTTATCAATTTGATTACTCGAACAATGTTGATGATCTTTATGAACAAATCGGAAAAAAATCACCCATTGATATTAATGGCTACCAAAGATTTTTAGCTTATTCCAAAGAAGTGTTTCACCAGGGTTACACGAAATTAGCTGCAGCTCCGTTTTTAAATATCTGGAGCATGGTAAAAGTATCACCACAATTAATTCGCTTAGGGGCCCACCGCAGTGTCTACGCCACTGTTTGTAAATTTATTAAAGATAAACATCTGCGCCAGGCTTTTAGCTTTCATTCTTTACTGGTTGGTGGAAACCCATTTAATACCTCTTCCATTTATACATTAATTCATTACTTAGAAAGAAACTGGGGAGTGTTTTTTCCACGCGGCGGCACGGGCGCACTGGTCAAAGCTTTGGTCAAATACTTCGAAGAACTAGGCGGCCAAATTGTTTGCAACAGCGAAATCGCACAGATTCAAACCAACGATCAAAATAGCGTGTACGGAGTAAAACTTAAAAATGGCACGACGTGGGCCTGCGATGCCGTAGTCAGTAACGGTGATATTGTTCACACGTACAAAGATTTATTAAAAGGCGTAACCCACGCTGAAAAAGAATCAGCTCGCTTAGAAAAAAATGATTTTTCGATGTCGTTATTTTTAATTTATTTTGGCACGAATAAAAAGTTTCCAAAACTTTCCCACCACAATGTTTTATTTGGCCCAAGGTACAAAGAATTATTAGATGATATTTTTACTAACGGCATTTTACCAAAAGATTTTTCGTTGTATTTACATGCCCCTAGCATGACCGACCCGCAATTAGCTCCCGCTGGTTGTGAAAGTTTTTATGTGCTAGCGCCCGTAGCGCATTTAGGGAAATTACCAATTGACTGGAAAATTGAAGGTCGCAAATACGCGGACAGCATCTACAAATACATGGAAGAAAAATACATGCCGGGTCTTCGTGAATCATTAGTCGTTGAAAGAATTTTTACGCCGGAAGATTTTAAAACCGAACTTAATTCCCACGTAGGTGCCGCTTTTTCTTTAGAGCCAAAATTAACACAAAGTGCTTATTTCCGTGTGCATAACCGAGACGATAAAATGCAGGGTCTTTATTTTGTGGGTGCGGGAACGCATCCAGGTGCAGGACTTCCCGGCGTTATAAATTCCGCAAAAGCCACCGCAGGTTTAGTGATTGAAGACTTACAGTAAAATGGATTTAGTATCGCAAACGAAACAAGATATTAAAAAAGGCTCTAAAAGTTTTGCTATGGCCAGTTTCTTTTTTTCAAAAAGTGAAAAAGAAGCAGCTTGGAAATTATCTTCTTGGTGCAGATATTGCGATGACGTGATCGATCATGCGAAAGATTTAAAATCAGCACAAACACAGGTTGAATTATTAATTCAAAATACCAATGCATGCTATGAAAACATTGGACCCAGTGAACATCCTTGGCCGGCGTTCACTGATGTTATAAAAACCTATTCTATTCCCAAACAATACCCGCTTGATCTACTACGTGGCTTTAAACTAGATTCTGTCGGGGTTAGCATTGAAACCACAGAGCAGCTTTTAGATTACTGTTACTGCGTTGCAGGAACCGTAGGCCTTATGATGTGTCACATTATGAAAACCAGTTCGCAGCAAGCCTTAAGTAACGCCGTCGATCTGGGCCGTGCCATGCAGCTAACCAATATAGCTCGGGATATCACCGAAGATTTTGCAAACCAAAGGGTCTACCTACCAACGACCTGGTTAGCCGATTGTGGTTTAACAAACGCTAATTTTTTAGATGACCAAAATAAGACGAAGTTTCAATCTGTAGTTCGACATTTAATTGAAGAAGCTCAGAATTATTACAAAAAGGGTTTTGATGGTTTAAAATACTTATCAATCCGCTCGGCTTGGGCTGTGTGTATAGCATCTTACGTGTACCGCGACATCGGAGATCAGATTTTGAAAAACTTTTCTTGGGAAAAAAGAATTTTTGTTTCCACTCCTAGAAAAATTTATCTGTTAGTTGTTGCAAGTGCTCGCCTTTTGCCATTAATTTTACATCGTTTTATTCAGCCCTGGAACTCTGCAACCCACTTAGAACTTTGGAGCGAAAAATGAGTACCGCAAATAGTTTTTTAAAAGATACTGCCATTTACGCTGGACGTATCAGTGAATTTACGAAAACCGACTGGACCGTGTTCACCGTGTGGGTGGGTTTGATGTATGGATTATTCTTCGCAGTCAGTGGATTTTTGGTGGCTGGTGCTATGACAGGTGTAGTTTACCCCGCCTATGTTTGGAATATTCCACTGGGTGTTTTTATTTTCTCGACGGCAATTTCATTTGATACCATTGGTCACCGCACGGTTTACAAAGAATATATTCAAAAAGGAGAAGCGCTCGTCCATCACATCACTATTTTTGCTGGTATCACCAGCACGCTTCTTTTGTGTGTGGCTTATCACTACCCGGTATTTTTAAGAATTCCAGCCCTGGTTATGATTGGACTTAGCATATTTTATTCAGTCGTTGATGAAGGTATGCATTGGCATCGTTACGTTACAAAAAACTCTGACCGTGTCGAAATGTGGAGTCACTTTTTTATTTTCGTGGGTCATTTGATTATGGTTGTTTCTTGGTGGAAGTGGTTTGACGAAGGTTATATTGGCGTTGCTGCGACAGTTGCGAACAATGCTTTTTTAAGAATTTTTTAATTACTTAAAATTCTTTTCTTGCACGCGCTGAAAAAGTACCAGTGCCATTAGAAAAAATACCAGGCCGTAAACACTTAAACCATAAATGTTTTTGGCTTCCACAGTTGTTTTCAAAACATCAGCCCATAAGATTTCACCGTACATCCGAGTCGGTAAATAAACTGAAATCTTTTGCACCACTTTGGGTAATATATTCGGCGGCATCCATAAGCCGCCAGCAAAAGACAGCGGTAAATAAATTAAATTAGCCATCGGTAAAACAGTTCTGCTGTTCACGCTTAAACCTAAACAAATTCCCATCAACGCAAAGGGAATAGAGCCCGCGTATATTTTCATAAAAAAACCAAGCCATAAGATATCTTGAACTTTTAAATCTGAAAAAAATAAAGCCGTCCCAATTACGCCACCGATTCCCAAGGCTGAAAATAGCAATCCGGCCAACAGCCGTGACCCCAACTGCAAACCTTTTGGATATGGCAGTGATCTAACATAATAATACCAAGAAGAATCTTTATCTTGTGCAATGCCAACAGCAAACTGAAACAACACCACAGATAATACAGCAAACGCAGAAAATGAGGCCGTTAAAATTGCAATGGCGCCAGGCTCTTTGGCATTCGGTATTCCAAAAAACCAAAAAAACATCGACGGGAATAAGACCGTAGAAACCAAATACATTGGCTGACGAAAAAGTTCTAAACACGTGCACTGCGTGTGAATTAAAAGTAGTTTCAAGTAAATCATTTTTTAGCTCGCATTTTAACGTAAGCTTCTTCCAGCGTTATGGGGTGGATTTCCAAATGGGTGAACTCTGGTTTTTCTTTCACTAAATTTTTAATGTACGTATCTGAATTTTGCGTCATCTCGGTCCATTTTGTACCAAAGTGCCGATAAGTGATTTTCTGATACTCTATTTTGCTTTTAATTTCAGAAACAGTACCGTCGACTAAAATTTTTCCATCTTCAATCAATAAAACCCGGTCGGCAATCATTTCGACTTCGTTTAAATCATGAGTCGACAGCAGTACAGAGCCTCCGCCTGATTGAAAATTTTTAATTTCTTCCCATAAATTTTTTCTTGAAAAAATATCTAAACCTGTTGTTGGTTCATCTAAAATCAAAAGATTTGGTTTTCCGATCAGCGCACAGGCTAAACCCAAACGGCGCTTCTGCCCGCCACTTAACCCACCTGCAGATTTTCTTCGTAAAAAAGTCAAATCAAACCTTTCCAAAATTTCTTTGAGTGAAACAGAATCTGTAAAATGAGCTTGCACGAATCGCAGAATTTCTTGAACTTTAAGAAAAGGTGGAAATGATAATTCCTGCGACGTGTATCCTATTTGATTTTTTACCGAAATACTTTGTGGAGCTGATCCCAGCACAGAAATGTGCCCAGCATCTGGCAAACTTAAGCCCATGATCGTTTTCAGAGTAGTGCTTTTACCCGCTCCGTTAGGACCTAAAAAGGCTACAATTTCTTTTGAATACAAAGAAAAACTTAAGTGATCAAGAACGACCTTAGAACCAAAACTTTTTTTAAGATTTTCAATTTTTAAAATTTCAGTCAGACGGCACCTTTTTTTTCAAAAGTGCTTTCAAATACACTTTGATATTCGATTGCAAACGCAGGATGCTCTGTTTTAAACAGCAGATCGCAAAATGTGTAGAACAGCCCGTAATTCGATCGATAATATTTGTGATGCATTGTGTGATGCACTCCGCTGATTAACCAACGGCCAATTCCTTTTTCACCCCCAGCTGGTAAAAGTTCAAAACCCAAATGATTGCTGACGGCCGATAATGACATGAAGGTCAGATAAATTAATAAAGCCACAGGGTGCACGGGAATAAATAACACCATCAAAGGAATAGCCACAGCTTGAATTAAACCCTCGACAGGATGAAATGAAAATGAAGCCCAAGGTGACGGTGTCAAGGACCGGTGATGTACCGAATGAAAACTTCTAAATAGTTTTGGATGATGAAGTGCCCGGTGAGTCCAATAAAAATAAACTTCATGAACCAAACTCATGATCACTAGGCTTCCAAAAAAATAAATCCAACCATACTGATCCATTTTTAAATAAATCTGTGTCCAACCCAGTTGCCAAATTAAACCTAAGATAACTCCGCTGATGGCAAAAATGAATGAAGTCATCAAAGACCACTTTATTTCAAATTTTTGCAAACTCATATCCGGCAATTCTTTATAAATTTGCCGACCACGAACCGATTCAGGTCGCCAGCTATAAAAAATAAACCAAAAAAGTCCCGCCATTAAAAAATAACGAAAAATAATAAACAGAAAGATTACCCCGACCGCAGCGAAAAAATAAAAAGGTCTCGATAAATCAACGGGTATGTAAGATTCGAATTGTTCAAAGTGGTTCACAGATAAAAATTTTATGGAATTCGCCCGGTTTTGCAAGTAGATTGCATCACTATGGAACCAATCAAAATTATTGGTGGCGGCTTATCTGGCTGCTTACTGATGGCTGCACTAAAACATAGATGGCCAGACCTTTCTTTAACGCTTTGCGAAAGGTCGAATTCACTTAGCCAGCACCAGACCTGGAGCTTTCACGACGGCGATGTACCGCCCGACTGCTGGCCTTGGCTGCGACCGCTGATTTCAAAAAGTTGGCCGGGCTATGATGTACACTTTCCGCAGTACAGTCGATCTTTTACCAGTAGCTATCACTCAATACGCGCCGAAGATTTAGCCAAAAAGATTAAAGCTCAGTTTTCCAAAAATATTTTTTTTAACACCGAGATTTCAAATCTGGATGCAGATTTTAAAAATTACATTTTAACCTCAGGCTGGAATTCCATTTTAAATCCTAAAAATTTTGGTTACCAAAAATTTGTGGGTTTAGATCTAAAATTAAAAAACCCCCACGGGCTGACTCGGCCTATTCTAAAAGACGTGCGTGAACCACAAACTGACGGTTATCGCTTTTTTTATATTCTGCCTTTTAGTGAAACTGAGCTGATGATCGAAGATACTTATTATTCAAATTCTGCAGAACTTGAACTTGAATCCATAAAAAAAGGAATTTTAAATTATGCTGAAAAAAATAATTGGCTTGTGGAATCTGTTTTACGTCAGGAATCTGGATCGCTTCCGCTGGATTTAAAGCCTGCAGCTACCGAACAAAAGCTGGCTTTGGCGTTAGGTGCTGCGGCTAATTTGGCCCACCCCGTGACAGGTTATACATTCCCAGCAATTATCAGACAAATTCAGTGCCTTCTGGAAAGTGATACAGCCGATATTGAAACGTGGAAAAAAAGATTGCGCCTAGAAAATAAAAAAATTCGGTCGCACTTTGGCTTTTACTGTTTTTTAAATCGCATGATGTTCGGTGCTGCAGAGCCTGAAAAAAGATATATTATCTTACAACGGTTTTATAAATTACCCACAGGCTTGATTGAACGCTTTTACGGCGGCCGTACACGACTTAGTGATCAAATTCGGATTTTATTAGGTAAGCCACCGGTTCCTATTCTAAGTGCATTAAAGCAAATTAAATCATGATACTTTGGCTGGACTAAAACCCAGCTTGATCTTTTGCATAAAAGATTTTGCATAAAAAATGCGGTAATCTAAAAAGATGAATTTTAATTCTAGATGAATTGACCTTTGAAAATTGTGATACGCATGAAAAATTTTTAAATAAAATCATTGGAATGTATTTCGAGTCCGCCGATCAACGTATTAAGGAAGCAGCACTTGCCGTGTACTTAGCTTACCGCGACCACTACCCAAAATATCTTACCGCATGTTCAAAGACTGAATTGAGCCAGCTTGAAATTGAAATTGCCCGGGCACCTGGTAAAATTAAGGCGCTTAGTAATTAATGCTTTGGCAAAAGTCGCATGATCAAAAAAGATCAGTACGAAATTTTTCTAACCAACGAGCAACGTTTGCAGATGATGGACTTAGCTAACCAGGCGGGCCTACCTATTGAGGCCTTCCTGCGAACTTTATTTAAAACTCAAATTAAATCGTGGAACAGATTCAGACATTCAAGACTGTATCAGTTTTATAAAATGGCACAAAATAAACTTGCTAGATATTGATTTAGATAGTCTGCAAAAAATGCTAAAAAACTATGAAGAAAAAAACAAACCGATTCTTGATTTTTTAAAAAATTATTAATGTCTGCAGGCTAAACTTGAAGTTTTTGATACAGTTTAAGCCCTATCCAAGCATCCGTGGCTGCATAGCTAAGTTGTTGGTCGCTTAAATTTTTTAATTCCCAGTTGGTCATTTTCGGGCCCTTAGAAATTGTTACTTCCAAAATTTCTTCAGTCATACCCTTAAGACCAAAGTTTTTGAGTCCTTTAGATTTGGCTAAAGTTTGTAATTCTATGAAGTTTTTTGCGTTGAATTGAAAAGCTTTCTGCAAACTTTTTAAATCATCACGTAAAGCCACCCCCACTTTTACAATTTCAGCATTCTCGAAAATACTTTTAAGTAACTGAAAATCAGTAATAAAATGAAGCCTAATTAAATAAGCATCTGTTTCAGTTGCTAACTGCAATAAGGCAACTTTGAAAACTTCACCTTTTTTAAAACTGGGCTTTGTTTCAGTATCAAAACCAAGCACGGAGGCAGAATTTAAATCCGGTGCAACAGACCTAAGCTCTTGATCACTTTGAATAAGATGAATTTTTCCTGAAAAAGAAATGCGCTTTAATAAAATTTTAATTTCTTGGTTGTCCATAACATTTCTTAGTTTGCTAAGAAATGTTATTATTTTCAATACATTTGCGCAAGCCTACGCCGAATAAGTGCATTGATTTCTGATCCAAAAATAATCACAATTCCTAATATATAGAGCCACAGCATCAGTACAATCACAGCTCCGATACTGCCATAAGTGGCCGAGTAATTCGAAAAGTTTTCTATATAATAACGAAATCCCAATGTGGCTAAAACCAGTAAACTTACACTAACCACGCTGCCAAAACTAAAAATCTGAAATTTTTGTTTTAACTGCAGACCGAAATAATAAATGACAGCAAATCCCAAAAGCATAAAGAAAATAACGACGGACCATCTAAGTATTTCAAAAAATGAGTTGAAAAACAGGTTGAAAAATAACCCAACGTCAAAATGGGCGTTTAAAAAACCGAAAGCATAGCCTTTAATAAAATCTCCGAAAAGTAACAAAAGAAAAGCGCCAATAATTAGTAACCCAAAAATAAATGTCATTAAAATAGAAACACTTCGCCCTTTCCAGAAAGGTCTGTCGTCTTTAATCTGAAAGGTTCTGTTTATTTGCTTCATAATCTGAAACATGCCGTTCGAAGCGGCCCATAACGTGGCAATGATTCCAAATGAAATTAATTTCGTATTTTGATACGACGTCACTTCAATAATTATTTTTGAAAACATCCTAGCCGCCTCAGTTGGTAAAACTTCACCAATAAATTTCATCAGCTGTTGATCCAAGTTTTCAACAGGAAGGTACGGCAAAAGGCTTAGCAAAAAAATAACAGCAGGAAATAATGATAACAAAAGATAAAAGGTTAAAGCCGCTGCTCCATTGAATAGATCATCGTCGTTCATTTTTTTTATAAGTTCTTTGCCATAAAAATTAAACGCATTAGCTGATAATGATTTCACCCTTAATGAAAGAGCAATAATCACACCAGATTCTGAACCGAGCCACCAGAATGGGCTGCAGAGTCGGCGAAAGGGCTTTTTAGCGAAATAAAAGATTTAATTTCTGCTGAGAAGCTACAGATTTAATCTCACAAAGTTAGTGTTGCAGGCGCTCTGCGTTAATTGCTAATTTAAATCTATGAATAAAAAATTAAATAACACAACTGATGTGGGCCATGAAAAAAAAATACTTCTGTTTTTATCGGCTTTTTTTATAAGTTTAATGATAAGTGCTTGGTTTTTTTCTATCGATCTAAGAAAAACCATTATTGCTAAAAATTCTTTGGCCAATTCAAATGCGCAGGCCCTGGTGGATACGCAGCAATTACGAAATCTTTCTGATTCTGAAATTTCCAGTAGTCTTTCTTTTTTCCTAATGGGTTCGACAAATATTTTTGATGCTGTTAAAAAAGAAAAATTAACCTTATCAGAGTCTTTGATCAATTTTCAGAAACAGTATAACTTGCCAAAATTAGCAGAAATCGTTAAACGGATTGAAACTTTACGATTGCAGCATCAAGATTTTTTTGATCAAGCCATGGCTTTTCGAGCAAAACAAACTGAATCCAAAATTGTGGGTCAGTTTTACCGGGCGAAGACTTCACCCATTCGTGCAGACATAAATAAAGCTTTCGATGAAATTTCCGAAGCTTATAATTCAGAACTGATTCGCACACAAAACTTACTGCAGACATCGGCAAAAGATGCAGAGGCACAGATTCCAAAAGCGATGATGTGGTTTACGCTACTAATAACCGTCCTGTTTGTGGGAATGCTGCTAATTATTTTTCGTTTGATTAACCAACGTTCGGTCAACTTAGCAGAGCGTGACCGACTTTATAAATCCGCAAATAAATCGGCATTGGCTCGGGATGCAGTTTTATCTGCTGTAACCTTTGATTTAACCGAACCTTTGTCGACCATCACTGAAGCCACAGCCGCGCTAAAAACCACGACAGACGTGAATACTTATAAAAATGGACTTGAAGTCATTGATACGACGGTCACTTTATTATCAGATCGTATTAAAGATATTCTGGATGAAACAAAAGCAGAAACAGATCACTTAAACTTACGCGTCGAACAAATTGGACTTGAAGGAATTCTAGATGATGTTCAGCAGATGGTAGCACCTCTGGCTAAACAAAAAGATATTCGTTTAGAATTTAACCCGGTGAATCCACCCGTACTTGCCTTTATCGACCGGGAACGAGTCATTCGAGTGCTATCTCATTTAGTTATCAATGCGATTAAATTTAGCCCCCGATTAAGTAAAGTAATTATCAAAGTACGCAGCGATCAGCAGTTTATTTTTGTTTCCGTCAAAGATGAAGGCCCAGGCATCGCTGAAAAACATTTGGCTAAAATTTTTGACCATTACTGGCAGGCTGCAAAAACGGCGAATGAAGGCCCTGGTATTGGTTTAGCTTCGGTGAAATCTATAGTGGAAGCGCACAACGGCGCAGTCACCGTTGAAAGTCACCAAGGAAGTGGCAGCACGTTTACTTTTTCTTTACCGCGCAGAAGACCTGCTACAGCTTTGTTAAGAAAGCCTGCAGCACCTGCAATTCGCTATGGCAATTCGAATCAGAATTTAAATAACGGCTTAGATCTTAAAAATTAATTACTGCCAGACTGGCCCCATTGGGTCAGCGCACGCCAAGTCAGTTCAAATAGTTTTGTGCCATTTACAAGCTGATAAAAAGCATCGATCCCTTTGGCTTCGTTTCCGTTTCCATGAAGTAATAAAATATCGCCAACCGAAAAACTTTTTGTTTTTCCAATCCATGACTGGCTTCCCAGTGGTATAAGCCCCAGTGATTTTGTTAGCTCGATCAGATTTTGGTTTGAAACTAATCCGGGATAACGTAAAAAAACCGACGGAACCAAACCGTGGGTTAACATCAGTTGTTCTTGATCTAAAATTTCTGCCAGCGGATTGATATCTGGTCTTAATAAAAAATTATGTTTGGTTTCAAGACCTATGGTGTACGGATGATGTCGTGTGTGGTTCACCCACGTGATCTGAATTTTTTTTGCTTGCTGTAAATTTAAAATTTCTTGTAGTTCGTCTTTGTGATGCAACATCCACCCGCCTGAAATCGCAATGGCCACTGGGAAAGCTTCTTTTTTTATTTCAGAATATCGGCCCAAGTACTGAAAAAAATTCCGCTCATAGGGTTTAGTGGATGGACATAAATCCAGTGTTAAATAATTATTTTTAGTTTTTACGTCGGTGGTTAATCCATCATTTTCCAAAGGAAACGGCAGTTCTGTAGAACTATTTAATAAAGAATCATATCTAAGGTTAAGTGAATCATCACCGCAGGAAACCACACAAGAAGTCGGCACCACATAGGACGCAAGTGAATATTTGTCGATGACCCAAGCGTATTCACGACCATGTGAACGAAAAACTCGTAATTGTTCGATGAAGCGCTGATCCGAACTAATTTTGCAGGATTTTCGCTGAGGCTGGTAAGACGTGATGGGGTAACTTTGGCCCTCTGTAAACTTCAGATAACAGCTTTGAACTTGCGCAAAGCTTAGGGATGAAACAAAGGTTAGTAAAAGAATCAACGTGCGCATAAGTGACCGTGATTCAATTCTTATACCTTACTTTGGTGAATCAGTGGCTTTCCATGGAAACTGACTGTCAATAAATTAGCCAGAAGAACGTTATTTGTAGTTCGTGGTTAAAAACCCGTTAAACCAAATATTATCTAAAATTGTATTTCCTAAATAGAAATTTCTTGCTTAGGCTTAAGATAAAGTTTTTTAATAAGGCAGTAAAAGGGATTATTTCTTTGATAAAGAAAAAACAAAAGATTTTTAATATTTGTGTCAGTACATCAGAAGGTGGCCTTGAGTTTTGTGTTGTTAAATTTGCAGCCCAGGTTCGTGATGAAGGTCATGAATCGATTATTATCTGTACCCCGGGTTCGGTCATTCATAAAAAAGCACAGCTGCTTGAACTGCCCATACTTTTAATACCCAAAAGAAAAATTCCTTTTTATGTTTTTTTTCAAACGATAAAATATATACGGAAGCACAATCCTGATGTTTTAATTACTCACCGATCGCCTGGACTAAAACGTTCAGCTGTTATGAAGATATTCTTTCCAAAAATAAAAATTATTTCATTCCTTCATACGCTGCTTAATTTTTCTAAAAAAGACTGGTTGCACCGTTTTTTATTTTCAAAAGTCGATGAATTTATCGTTTTCACTGAAGTCCAAAAACAAAATATTTGCCGTTTTCTTCCGATTAAAAATTCAATTGTGCGAGTCATCCCCCATACTGTCGATGTCAAGCATTACAAACCCGGTCCGAGCCACTTCAAAGATGAATTGAAAATACAACCCGAATTGCCAATCATTGGATGCGTGGGACGATTTGATCTTAAAAAAGGGCAACTAGAACTTATTGATGCAGCTGATTTGATGATTAAAAATGGTTATAAATTCCAATTAATTTTTATAGGCCAAGATACCAAATCCGAGGAAGGTGTCAGAGCTCTGTGTGAATCCAAAGTAATAGAACTAGGTTTACAATCCAATGTTTTATTTTTAGATCATAGGAACGATTTAACTGAAGCTTACCGGGCTTTTGACATTTTTGTTTTACCATCCCACGAAGAAACTTTCGAACTAGTCCTGCTCGAGGCTATGGCCTCTGGGTGCCTTTGCGTGGCCAATTATGCTGGCGGTCCAATCGAAATTTTAGATTCTGGAAATGCCGGTGTCTTGGTTGATTCGCGCGCACCAGCTTCACTTTCACGGGCGCTTCAGATTATTATGGAAGATCTTGAAAGCTATGCACCTTTTAAAACAAAGGCTCGCGAGCGGGTTTTAAATAATTACACCGAACCAATTTCTTTTGTGTGAACCTTTTTCTTTATTTGAAAGATAATGGTTCCTTAATCTGGTTTTTGTGTTAACTCTACGCCCATGAAAAAACCGACGCAAAAGCCAAATCTTTTAATTGAACTAACCAACCGTAAAATAGAAGCCCAAAAAGCCGGAACGCCAGCTAAGTCATTTGGTAAGTTTCAACCGAACAAATCACGTAATGAAAACAATTCTGCTGTTGGCCCACACTGGGGACCGCGCAAGGGGAATTAAAAAAATGCGCGCCGCTGCGTGAAGCAAACGGCGTGATTTTGAGGGATCGAATTTCAGATCTTTAGAACTAGTACCAGAACTTCAAAACACCGTTCATTGATACTGCATTTGAATCGACATCTTCGTTACCTTCAACATATAAGTATTTTGCATTAGCTCCTAAAGACACGTGCGAAATTCCGTTTTCATCTCGAAGTGGAATATCAAAACCCACGATCGGAGCAGCTGCAAACCGAGTCGCAGAATCTTGCACTTGCACTCCGGCACCAATACCAACATAGCTTGAACGAATCACAGGAATGGTTCCGCCAAAATTGTACTGTGCTTTGGCTAAGACAGCTGTGTGTTTTAGTCTTTTTCCAGTCACTGTCGATTCAGGTTCTGCGTGTGTGGCTTCTATACCGAAAGCAAAAGGTATACGTGGTTGAAACATAAAGTCGATACCAACGTTTGGAGTGGCTACTGAACCATCATCCGGAACAAAAGTTCCCATCATCAAACCGATGCTTGGCTTTTCTTCAGCCATGCTTTTTGCATCTCGTTCTGCAGGAAGTATTGATGATCCGTTGTTAGATTCGTTCGCAGCAAACGACGTAGCTGTTATTAAAATAGTTGCGGTTAAA
The DNA here is from genome assembly GCA_043740435.1 of Bdellovibrionales bacterium. Classification (GTDB taxonomy): domain Bacteria; phylum Bdellovibrionota; class Bdellovibrionia; order Bdellovibrionales; family Bdellovibrionaceae; genus Pseudobdellovibrio. Next base: position 26,729 of record JAYUCH010000054.1, read on the forward strand.
AAGCCTAAAAATTTACTTTTTGTCATGTTGAAATCCTTTTTCGATTTGTTTGGTTGACTTATTTTTAGTGTACAACCTTGCATGTTACCGAAATTGGAAAAATGCTGGGGCTAGGTCCAGCCGTGGCCTTAAATTAGATTTATGGACAAATCAAAGCGCTTTCATCAGATGTAATCTTAAAATTAGCAAGTGGTTTGAAAGCTTTTAATTTGGCGCGGATTGAACCCATACCACTTGAGTTTCCATCGGTATTACGAACCCAGTACGCATCTGCTTGTTCATCGGTGTACCCACAAAATTGTTTTAAAGTAATCGCTGCAATATACCCCGAAGCATGCCAGCCATTCCAACAGTGTTCGTAAATGGGCCCAGTGACTTCACCTTTGATATGCTGAAAGATTTTTTTAAGGTGCAATTCTTCATGTCCATCGAAAGCAGAAAGCTGTTGATATTCAAGTTGATTTGCCTCACCGTTCTGAGTTTTACATGTCGTAATTTTTTCAGAGCTTGAAAAGTTTTCTGCATAAAGATAAACAGCTTCTTTAAATCCCTGCTGACATAAGTTAGTTAAACCATCATTTGGTAAAGGGTTCGTGTTGCTGCGCTTGTGCGTACGATGATAGGCATTGTTTGCACCACCGCGGTAATACACACCATGTAAAACCACGCGAAAGTTTCGTACACCATAAAGATCTTCGTACCCGTTACCCAAAGTTATCAACCAGCTTTGAATTCGGGTCTTTCAGTTCATAACGGGCTTTATAAATTTCAGATTGGTTCTTAAGATCAAAGTTAGCTGAATGAGCCATCACCATAGTAGCAATTAAAAAGAACGACGTATTTATCATGTTAAAATACTAATACGTCGAACTTAAAAATAACAAGAAAGATGGTTCAAATCAGGACCAGTTATTTTTTCTCAATATCGTCCGATTCCATTTCTGTTCCGATCAACTTCCCGGTGCGAGCATCGACTTGAACTTCATGAACTTTCAGATCCGAGTTTTTAAATCAAAGGCATAAACCCAATGTCCATCTTCATTTTCAATTTTTTCAATTAAGATTATTTTCGTTGATGATACTTTGATTATGTTAATCACATAAGAATCAAATCGACTTAATAAATTTTGGATTTTGCATTCTTGCAGCAAATAAATATGTCTTATGCACTTAACAAGCAGGGCTTTTTTCTTAGTTTGCAAAAATATAAAAGAATTTTAAAATCTAGCCCAGTATCACACATGAGCTATAAATACGCCGATACTATTTAATAAAAA
>JAYUCH010000055.1:0-9578 GCA_043740435.1 Bdellovibrionales bacterium
CTTCTGGTCAGTGCTTTTTCGTTAACTTTATTTTTTCGCACTCTTTTTTCAAGACTTTCCGCCTTAGCTGTTTCAAGCATCTATGACGAGACAACTTACCGAGTATCGCGATTTCCAGTTTCATTTTTTGATCAACAGGCTGTCGGGAAAATCACGACACGCTTTTCCAGCGATTACGGAAACGTCTTTAGACTTTTTGGTGGACCCCTGGCCGAATTTTTATCGATTTTGTTTGATCTGATATCCATTATTATTTTAATGGTCTTGATTCACCCCTATTTTATTCTAACCATTCTTTTTTCGTTCTGGATTTATTTAAGTATTTTAAAACGCAATCAGATGCGACTGCGTGAATCACGCCGTGAATTGTCTCAGAACCGGGCCCCGTCGATTGCTCATTTTTCCGAGACTGTTCAGGGTGCGGCCACCATCCGACTTAATAAAAAACAACAAATGTTCACCGAAAAATTTCTTACTTTTGACGAAAAATATCTCAAGTCGAAACGACATGTGTTTTGGAATGTGACTCGTTTTTCGATGGAGCTCAATATCCTAAGTGCTTTGTTTTTTTCGTTGAATGGCATCATCTGCTTGTACTTGATCGAAAAACACATCATCGGCATTGGCTTGGCCAGCGTTGTGCTTAGCTTCACATTGCTAGCTACAAATACCTTGCAAATGTTTTTTGAGTGGTTTTCCCAGTTCGAAGAGGCCCTTGTTGGCGTCGAAAAGATGGATGATTATTTAAGAGCAGAAATTGAGCCTGGAGCTTTGTTACCCACTTACTCTGATTTTGCGACAGACCATGCAAAACGCACTCACCGCTTGTCAGCTGATATAGCCGCTGAGGAAAAAATATCCGCAGAGTCTTTGCCGAATTCGGCAATTCACTTGCAAATTGAAGGACTCAACTTTAAGTATCCATTTTCTGAAAACCTTATTCTTAATTCAGTTTCTTTTAAACTTAAAAAAGGTGAAAAGCTTGGCATCATTGGCCGCACTGGTTCTGGAAAATCAACACTCATTTCTGCGCTTTTAGGCCTTTACCCGATTCAATCCGGAGCCTTACTTGTTAATGGAAAAAATGAACTTGATATTGAAAAACATCGATCATTATTTTCAGTTATTTCTCAGGACCAACTTTTTTTGAGTGGAACAATTCGCAGCAACTTGGATCTTTTTTTGGCGCACTCGAACCAAGAAATTGAAAAAATTCTAAGTTCAGTAGGGCTTCATTTTTCTTTAAATGACCTTGTTTTTGAAAAGGGTCAAAATTTATCGCAAGGTGAAAAACAACTCCTGAGTTTGGCCCGGGGACTTTTACAGAAAGCAGAAATTTTTATTTTTGATGAAGCCACTTCGAATGTTGATCCCCATTCAGAATCCTTGATGAACCGGGCGTTATCCGAGATTTTAAATGATAAGACCCAGATTCGAATCGCACATCGCCTGCAAACGGTCGAAGACTGTCATCAGATCCTTTGGTTAGATCATGGCTCCGTAAAAAAGCTAGGCCCCGCAAAAGAAGTTCTTGTCGCATTTCAAAAAGCTAGGTTATAAAGTCATTAGAGAAATTAATTATCCGGAGGATTCATGGCTGAAATGGATGATCAAGAAAAAAAATCCAAAGATCATGACTCCGCTGAAATTAAAAATTCTGTCAGTGCAGCTGTCACCGAACAAGAACAAGATTTTTTGAATTTAATCGATTTACAAGACCATTGGTCGCAGTTGTCCAAAGATCATCGTAAGGAAAAATTTTTTCTTTTACCAAGAACTGATGAAGAAGAACTTTTTTTAGGGCTGAGTGCGCAAGATCAGCTCGAGCTTATTATTGATCTAACGCTTTTAGAAAAAAGATCGTGGATTCGTTTATTAGCCCCCGATGATGCCGCCGATTTAATTCAAGAACTTGATCATGATAATAAAGAAGACTTTTTGTCTTTATTAGACCCGCAGACCAAACGTGAAGTTTCGGCCTTATTAGCCTATGCAGAAGACAAGGCCGGCGGACTGATGAGTTCTCGGTTTATTCGCTTACGTCCGCAAATGAACGTCGATGAGGCTATCAGTTATATTCGTATTCAAGCAAAAACTCAGGTCGAAACAATGTACTATTCTTATGTTTTAGATCCAGAACAAAAACTCGTTGGCGTCATTTCATTTCGCGAACTTTTTGCTTCAACACCAACAAAACTGGTTTCAGAAATCATGCACACCGATGTCTTTAAAATTTCAGTCGATCTGGATCAAGAAAATATTGCTCAGGTTTTTAAGAAGCAAGATCTGATGGCTCTACCCGTAATCGATGCGGAAAATAAAATGGTTGGTATAGTCACGTTTGATGATATCGCAGAAGTTGCCGAAGAAGAAGCCACCGAAGACATCCACAAAATTGGTGGTTTGGAATCCTTAGATGCACCTTATTTACAAATCTCATTGCTGGGAATGATCAAGAAACGTGGCGTCTGGTTATTGATTTTATTTATCGGCGAAATGTTTACTGCCAGCGCTTTAGGATATTTCGAAGATGAATTGCAAAAAGCTGTCGTCCTAGCCATGTTTTTACCATTGATCATAAGCTCGGGCGGAAATTCAGGTTCGCAAGCATCGACATTAATTATTCGTGCCATGGCACTAGGTGAAGTTAAATTAAAAGATTGGCTGCGGGTACTTTACCGTGAATTAGCAACAGGTATTGCCTTGGGCGCCATTTTAGGAACTGTGGGAATGATTCGGATTTATTTCTGGCCTTGGCGAGAACAAATGTATGGACCCCATTACGTACTTATTGCACTAACAGTCGCTTTGTCAGTCATCGGCGTCGTACTATGGGGAACAATCACAGGCTCGATGCTGCCGTTTGTTCTGAGACGATTTAAGCTTGATCCCGCTTCTGCCTCAGCACCGGCTGTTGCAACAATCGTGGATGTCACCGGACTGATTATTTATTTCTCAGTGGCCAGTCTGATTTTAAAAGGAATTCTGCTTTAATAAAAAAGGATTAAGTTGGACTTAATCCTATCGTCCATGCCGAGAAATGATCTTTTAATTGCTCCGTCACATTTAAAAATTTAACTCCGTACGATTGATCTTTCGCGCACCAAACGACTTCACCGGCCATCTCTTGATCTAGGCCATCAATCTTGACGGTGATTTTTTCACCTTTACTTATTTGTAAAGCACCGGTGAATGACAATCCACCCATCGATAACGTGTCCGACGCTGTGGAAATGACTTGATCACCAATTTTTAAAACAATGTCCCGAGCAATATTATAGCGTGCGTACTGCCGTCGTTGAATTGCATGAGCCTTTGCCGGTACTTTTTTACCAAGTCCCACTGCAAAAAGCACAGGTAATAAAATCATTAAAAATACAACAGCCTTATTACCTAAATCACCGCCAAAACCACCATCGCCACCAGAGCCACCGCTTAAATAACTGGAAGCACCGGAGCCAACGGCCTTAACTAAACCACAACCTGCGGCACCTGCACCCTCTGCCGGAGCTTCCGAGGCAACACCGCGTTCTGATTTGTAAACCGGAGAGTACGATGGGTTAAAAGAGCTTGCTCCTGCTTGCGCAATCACAGCTTGTGTGGCTTTCAGTGCGTTGACCCGGCCGCTGGTAGAAACTTTATTTAATAAATTCGGTATCGAATTTACACTGCTCATGATCAGGGAGCGAATTTGATAACCAGATAACTGTGGCGCTTCACGAATTAATAGGGCCGCAAGTCCCGCAACAAAAGGTGAAGCCATCGATGTACCCGACATCATTTTATAACAACCCGGCGCAAGGCAACCCGTTCCTGGTACAGAACTAACAATAGCAACGCCCGGAGCTGCAACTTGAACACTTGTTCCAAAGTTTGAAAACGAGGCTTTATTATCTGAGTCTGTCGAAGCTGCTACAGCTATGTTATTTGGAGTGTCCAGCGCAGCAGGATACATCGGAGTTGAATCGTTACTGGTACCCGAATTTCCAGCAGCCGAAGCAATGATCACTCCGCTTGAGTGAGCGTAAGAATAAGCGTCATGCAAAGATCTTGAATACGAAGGGCCGCCCCAAGAGTTATTGATAACTTTTGCACCCATGTTGACGGCATAATAAATCGCACTGATTGCGTTAGCCGTTGAACCCGAACCGTTAGCATCTAAAAACTTCAGGGCCATGATTCTTATTTTCGATTCACGAACTGGGTAGGCCAGCACATCTTGGCCGACTCCTAAAATAGTTCCTGCCACGTGAGTTCCATGGTCTCCATCATCAAACACATTAGAATTATTCGAAACGTAGTTCCAGCCATTAATGTCATCGACGTATCCGTTGGCATCATCATCTACACCAGCAATTCCATTTTTTTCTGCGGCATTGACCCAGATCGCATTTGAATCTTTAAAAAGTCCGTGATTTAAATCTAAACCTGTATCAACAACAGCTACGATGGTTTTAACGCCTTGATTTGAAGGCTTAGCGATAGCCCAGGCTTCCTTCACTTGCACCGCTGCATTTGATTGCGAGTACCCATCTGATGAACTTGCTGGAACTCCGAAGGGCTGCACATCTACTGGATCAAGACTTAAAATGTAATTGGGCTCGATGTATTCGACATCAGGGTTTGAACGTAAAGATTCTAAACTGGAACTTGAATCTGTTTTTACATGCAGCATCGTCGAACCCCAAAACGCCTGCTTAACTGCAACCGACGAACCTAATTTTTTTACTAAACTTAGTCCCTTTGATAATCTGGAATTTGCAGAAGCTCCGACCTGAGCTTTCATTTTCACTATATATTCACCCTGCACAACCTGGCTTTGCGCCTGAGCCTTCGGCCCCGCAATAACGGTAACACCTAAAATCAATGAATAAAGCAGTGAATGGCGGAATAAATATTTTGGAAACAACATGCACCTCTTCGATTTAACGTACCGTGTATGTCATAAGTATCGGGCCATTTTTACCTAGACTAAAGAAGGGGGTTTGATTCTCTCAAAATAATTCAATCTTTTTTTTAAAAAAGCCTATCACCTACAGAAATCAGTTTTTTATTTTTGTCTTTTTGTCTCACTATGAGATTTTGATTTATTTCTTTTCGACTGAACCTCACTTGACTCAGATTTTGACATCGTGAATTATTCTTAGTGATGAACAAAATTCAGAAAATATTTATCAGTGGTTTGGTTGCCTTTTTACCCATGGCTTTAACCATTTATGTTGTTTTTGCAGGGATTAATATTGTCGAAAACTTACTGGGCTCGTTTCTGCGTCAGATTCTTCCGCCCGAAGCTTATTATCCAGGATTTGGTTTTCTAACGACTATTATTTTAATTTTTCTGTTGGGTTTAATGCTGAATAATTTATTAACCGCCAGCCTGTTACGTAAAATTCAAGAAAAACTGACAGAGATTCCGTTTGTTAAAGTTGTGTATTCACCGCTTCGGGATCTGATGAATTTATTTTCTAAAGGGCGTGGAGAAAACAATTTGCAAAAAGTTGTTCTGGCAGATTTCGGTCAAGGCAAAAAAGCCCTTGGCCTTGTGACCCGTGAAGATTTCGAAGATGCCGGAGTATTAACTTTAAAAAATAATGAACGCATTGCTGTTTATTTTCCCATGAGTTACGGCCTAGGTGGTTACACTTTACTGATTAACAAATCAGAACTTGAACACGTTGATATCCCCGTCGAAAAAGCCATGAGTTTAGCACTGACAGCATGGATTAAGACGGACAGTTCATCAAAGGGTTCAAATGCGCACTAAAACGACGCAAGAAAAAGCTTTAGATATTAATTTAGATTCATTATTTTATGGCTCTTTTGCTGAAATTGGCGCGGGCCAAGAAGTTGCTCGTCAGTTTTTTCAAGCCGGCCGCGCTTCGCAAACGATCGCTTTAACTATTTCCGCGTACGACATGACTTTCAGTGACATTATCTACGGAAAAGAAAAATCAGGTCGTTATGTTTGTAAGCCACGTTTAGAAAAAATGCTTGATAAAGAGTACTCAAAAGTTGTGACTCGCTTAACTGAAGAACGCGGTGATAAAACATGTTTTTTTAGTTTCGCAGATACAGTTTCTACCGGAAGTAAAAATCATGGTTGGTTGGGGGTTCGATTTCAGGCCAAACCAAATGCTGAACCTCAAACGGTGCTTTTTCATGTGCGGTTATTAGATAAGCATCGCCTGCAGCAGCAAGAAACTTTAAGTCGTCTAGGCGTTAATTTAATGTATTCGTGTTTTTATGAACGAAAAAATTCAGATGATTTTTTAGCAGGGTTATTTGATCAAATAAAAGACGAATCGATTGCTATCGATATCATCGAATTCTCGGGCGAAGAGTTTAAAAAATACGATCCTGTTCTTTTTCACTTAAAACTCGTTCACCAAGGATGGTCTGAAGCCATTCTTGTTGATGAAAATGGGGTTCTTCAAAATCCAGGAGATTATCTTTACAATAAGCCTTTGATGATTCAGCGCGGAGCATACAATCCAGTGACGAATACGCATTTAGATATTTTTAAACGTGGGCTTGAACATTTTAAAAAAGAATTTAATTTAAAATCTGGGGATGTGTTAGGTTTTTTTGAATTTATATTAGATAATCGAATAAAGGGAAGTAAGCTAACACCCGAAGATTCACTTCGACGCATTCACATGATCAATGCGTTAGGAATTCCTGCGTTAGTCACACGTTTTACGCTATTTTACCAAGTGAAAGAATGGGTCAGACTAACCACACCCAAACCTTTAGCCATTGTTATCAGTGCGGCTTATCTGGAGAAACTTTTTGACGTTAATTTTTATTTAGATCTCAGTGGCAGTTTACTTGAAGGACTTGGTAAATTACTAGGACGATACTCGCGGATTTATATTTACCCTCATAAAACCAGTGAAATCTGTATCATGACAAAAAGTTTTTTTCCGAAACCTGATGTTAAAAATATTTTTATGCATTTTATCGAAAATAAAAATATTCAAGACATTGCCGGTTGCGACGAAATCAACGAATTCATTCATTCAGATGATGTAAATAAACTGATTAAGAAAAAAGATAATTCCTGGAAAAAATTAGTACCTGAAAAAATTCATTCTCTGATTTAGTTTGAAATAACTAACTCGGTTAGCTAACTGATTTAAGCCATTCAATCAGCATTTGCACAGGTTGACCGCTGGCTCCCGCTTGCGACAGCGCGCCCGTCGATTTATCCGTCCAACAGTAGACATCTAAATGGGCCCATTTTTTTGCCTGAACAAATTTTTCCAAAAAAAGCGCAGCTGTGATGGCTCCGCCAAAACCATCTGCCGAGTTTTTAAAATCTGCAAAATTAGAATTCAGTGATGAAAAATATTTTGCGACCAGTGGCATACGCCAAGCCGGATCACCTGCGCTTTGCCCGCTGTTGCAAATTTGTTCTGCCAGCTGATCATTGTTACAAAAAATTCCTGCAACTTCAGCGCCTAAAGCCACTTTGATTGCGCCAGTCAGAGTCGCGATATCAATCAATATATCGGGCTCATCTTTGCCTTTTTGCGTGACTGCCACGTCAATAACATCTGCTAAGACCAAGCGACCTTCAGCGTCTGTGTTGTCAATCTCGACGACGAAGCCTGCACGTGATTTATATAAATCACTGGGACGCATTGATTTAGAATCAACGGAATTTTCGGCCAAAGCTAAATAAAAATCGCACGGCCTATCGTAGTTGGACTGCGAAACCCAGTAAGCCAAAGCTAAAACGGCCGCAGCTCCGCCCATATCTTTTTTCATTAAACGCATTCCTGAAGATGGCTTAATATCTAAACCACCCGTATCAAAAGTTATTCCTTTACCTACAAATGCAATCGGTTTTTTTGAACCGGCCTTTTTTGGACGGTATTTTAAATGCACCATTTTAGGTGGTGTTTTTGATCCAGCACCCGTAGCTAAAATCAGGTTCATGCCTTCTAAAGCTAATTTTTTTTCATCCCAGATTGTTATTTTGGTTTGTGGAAATTTTAAATTTTTCAAAATTAAGTCAGTCATTGTTTCTGGATTAATTTCATTCGGTGGCAAATTCACTAAATGTCTGGCAATTTGAACAGATACAGCCTCTTGCTGAGCCATTGCAACAACCGCTGCCGTTAACTTAAAACTATCCGATTTTAAATACAATTTAGGGGCAGATGTTTTTTTGCCAGCGTACACCTGAAAAAACTGATAGGCCGCCATTTCACAACCAATGATGAAAGCTCTTGAAATATCTGCTGTTTTACACTGACTGAAATAGACCTGCAAATTTTCGATGCCCAGATTTTTAACACTTGAAAATAAAGCGCCGGCTTGATCGCGAAACCACGCATAGGTCGATTCTTCTAACAAACCATAATGCTGACCTTTTTTTAGTTCCAAGTTTTTTAGAATCCAAACAGGACCGCTAAGGCCAACAAAGTGGATCAATTTTTTATCCGAAGTTAGCAGCTTATCCAATTGAAAATCATGGGCATGAGTTTCAACAATTTCTTTAAATTCTTTTTGTAACTGACTTTTGTTTGTTGATCCCAAAACATAGACAATTCCATGCGGAAAATCTGAAAGTTTCAGTTCAATATTTAGCAAAGGTTGTGTCACTGATAGAATACTCATTTATTCACCCCGATATGTTTGCTATTATGTTGCCTTAGTCATGACAAATAATGCAACTGAGAACATCAAGATGGGTTTGTACAATGTAGAAAATCTTTTTCTGATGTTTGACCATCCCATCCCCGACAATTTCACAAGCCTAAGTGAGCCCGAATGGCAAAAACTATCGACCTCCATTTACGACAACAAACCCCTGACGAAGTGCCTAGAAATTGCTAAAATAATTAAAGAGAAACAACCTGATCTGATGATGTTCTGTGAAGTTGGTGGACTTGAATCTTTAAAAAACTTCAATCAGCTTTTCCTGCAGGAAACTTATTCATGTATCTTGATCGAAGGCAATTCTAATCGAAATATCGACGTTGGTTACTTAGTTAAAAAAAATTGCCCGTACTTTTTTGATGTGGTCAGCAATAAAAATAGACCGATTCATTTTTTATATCCGCACGAAGTGACCTCGGTGAAGCATGGGTTTAAAGTCAAAGCTGAATCCCATACTTTTTCACGAGACTGCATTGAACTTCATTTATTTAAAAAAAAACGTGAAAATCCGTTTCTTATTTTGTTACTGACACATCTGAAATCTCGGTTGGACCCAGAGCGCATAGATCCGGGCGGAGCAGAACGACGGGCCGCCGAACTGAAAGCCATCGTTTCCATTTACAAAGAACTTGAAATTCAACATCCCAAAACACCTATACTGGTATGTGGCGATCTTAATGGTTTTGCTGGAAAACCAAATACCGATCCTGAATTTTTACCAATTTACGATCAGACTTCCCTTCAGGATGTGCTTGAAGTCGCACGCATAAGTCCAGACAAACGCTCGACTTTCTATCAAATTAAAAATGGTGGGAAAGTTGAAGGTAAACAAATCGATTACTGCTTCATTCCGAAACTAATTTGGGGAAATCTGAAAACCGATGATTGCTCTGTGTATCTATACAAAGATC
>JAYUCH010000056.1:0-27291 GCA_043740435.1 Bdellovibrionales bacterium
AAGAGGCCATGTTTTCAATAAAAAATGGATAAAATTTGTTTTTCCATTTCATTGGTAAATTATTTGAACAAACAGCGGGCTCTCCGTTAATAGAGACTCCTAAAGCATATTGCAAACAATTCAAAGCAGATTGCTGATCAAAATAAACCTGAAGTTTTTTTGAAATCAGATGAATTCGAGATTTATTTTTATAGGCAACAATTTCAACATTACTGTTTTGAATTAAACCAGCTGCCAGTTTTTGAATTTGTGATTCTTTCGGAGGCTCTAAATAATAAATTCCTGCGTACCGAGCTTCATTTAGTAATCTTAACTTGGGATCCATTTTCTGGATGAAATCCTCTATATTAAAATAATTTGTACTTTTTAAATGAAAGCCATGGTCCGCAGATAACATGGTAATAACTTGTCTAGAACTTTCAGCTGCCTTTAAAACTTGAAATGTATTTTGTAATTGGGAATCTAATCTCAACAAGTAGGCCATAGCTTCATCCGATAAGGGGCCAAACCGATGACTTAAGAAATCCAGTCCCACCAAATGGATAAAAATAAAATCCGGCCAGTTTTTTTTATCCGTTTCAGTTAACAAAATTCTTAAACTGTCTATTTTTTTTTGGTCTAAATAAGCATAATCCAACTGCGAAGCCGCGTAACCGGATTGAAAATCAAAACCTGATGAAATTGTCGCATCAGCACCAAGTCCGTAATCTAAACTGACCGTTAGATATTTTTTTTTCTGCGGTCGTTCAAAAACATTATCGGTATGCATCAGCTCAGTAAAATACTTTCGATCACCGATGGCTTCAAAATCAATCAAGCGGTTTTTAAAAAAAATTTTATTCCCAATTGAACCGGTTAAATGAACTGGTTTTTCCCGCAGCAAACCCGAAACATTCGTATAAGTCAAAGTCGGAAAAACTGAATGCGCGTTGCTGATTGTATTATTTCTATTTAAAAAGAAATTTTTTATTCCAGGAAGATTATTTTGATTTAACTGCCGTTTCAAGACAGAGGTTGATAAGCCATCAATTAAAAAAAACACAACGGTTTTATTTGTTTTTGCTGATGACTCCACCTCGGAAGCTTTTTTTGTTTTTTCTAAGTACTCTTCAGCCACGTGACTTCGATGGGCACACGCTGAAATAAGTAAAAAAGTAATTATAAGTAAGTGTCGCATACTTCAACACTAATCGATGACTTCAGACTTCGCCAGTAAAAGCTGTGTCAAATACCCTATTTAAATCCCATTTCTAGACCCAATAATCAGCCATCACCGAGTTTGGAAATGATCTTTAGCAAAAGCCATTAAGTCTAAAAAAAACTTCACCGAAGAACTGTGTAACAAAAGGATTTTATTATGCGTTTACTTTATTTTTTAGCTCTTGTATTTTCGGCGACCTTTGCTTCGGCGGCTCCCACCGTTCGCAGTATGCGCATCGATCCTTCTTATTTTTATTCACTTTATCCGAATAACACGACCGCCGAGATTGCTGAAAAAGTTGTGCAAACAGCAAAAGCAAATAATGTGAATACCCTTTTTATTTACGCTTACAATTCAAGTTATGGCTCTTTTTATAAAACGGCTTACACTTTAACTGCGGTTGAAAGCGGCTACGGTCAGCTTGATATCTTTGGGACCCTTTTAAAAACAGCAAAAGCCAACGGACTTACCGTTATTGCCAACATGCCGGTCACGGATTTTAAAACCGTTTGGCAAGCAAGACCCACTTGGCGCTCGAAAACAAAAAATGGATCTGATTATTTGCCGGCAGCTGACACGTACTTACTTTCCGCATGGCACCCCAACTTCCGCAGCTGGCTTAGTGGGTTCTACAAAGATTTTTTGACCCGCTATCCCATGGTTGACGGAATCGAAGCCGTAGAGCCCATGGTTGATTACTTCTGGAACAAAGATTCTGATTATAATTCCAGTTCGAATGCAGAGTTCAAAATTCGTTACCCAAACTATTCGATTGGCGGCACAACTTGGCTTAAGTTTCGAGCCCAAGGCTTAACAAATTTAATCGCGATGCTTTCACAGACTGCGCACGCCGTGGGTAAGAAATCTGCAGTGGTGCAAACCTGGGCAATCAATAGCGATGGCACTTTGTATTCATCACAAAGTATGCGCGATGGAATGGGTTTTGATTTCAACGGCTTACTTAATTTAACGGGTACTTCCAAAATCGATTTGTTTTCGGCTGAATTTATGTGGCAACAGTGGAAAGCTGAATTCGGAACCCCTAACTTTAACCCCAATTGGACACGCAGCGCTGTATTAAGTTTTTTGAATATCGTCGCAGGTCGAAGTTTTCCGATTATTCACGTTGAAATTTCTCCGTTTGACGGATCAGCGACATCTGTCACACCGACAGCTTTTGACTTACAAAATTCGATCAAAGCCATAGCGGATATTGCTCCGGGAATAGACGTTTATGATTTCAATCAGATTGAAAATTCCAACGCTTGGTCCGCTTTTTCAGCTTGGAATTAATACCTATGCATAAAATGCATGATAATTGTCGCGCTTAGAATTTCACATTAAGCCGACACCTATCTATAAATGAAGAATGAAATTCATTTCTATAAATAAAAGAGTCTGTATCAACCGCTTGTTTGTAATTTTAAGCTTCATCCTAAGCTTAATGACCTGCTTCGCATTAAATGCCGCAGCTCGAACTGAAGATTCACCGCAATCAATTTCTGCGGCCGAAGAACTTCAAGTGATTACCTTATTAAATAATTTCTGTGGTGATTCTTGGTGCGAAGGCGATTACGAAATTGATTTTAAATCGGTTAAATTTAGCGATCCCCATCAAATCATAATTGAAGCTGCAGCGACTTCAGCCAGTTCAGGAAATTCAGCCAATGTAACGAACCCTATTCCCTTAAACTGCCAAATCGAAGAGCCCGCAGTTATTCTAGATACCCTGAGGTTAAATAATCCCGAAGAAACTTACCTGGCCGAACAACGACTTTACGTAGCCGTTTCCGTTTGCATCGACTCTGCGTTGTACGCGAAGTTGCCATTTACGAATTAAAAAGCCATTTCAGTAGCCTCTGCAAGGCGCGCAGGATTCCCTTTAGGCACATTGACAACCACCCGAGCAGGAATTGTTTTTCCAATTTTCAAATAAGCCGTTTTGATATGTGGATTATACAGCTTTAACTTGGCCTTATCTTGATTAAAAGCAGCCAACAACTTTTCATATTTTATATTTTTTGATAATTTCAAGTAACTAATTTTCATTTCCTCGTCTTTGTAAATGGGTTCGGGGAAATACAAGTTGGCATTTTTTTCAACTTGCAGCGCTGCCAAATAAGTCGCATAAAAGCTGCGCGAAGCAAAACCGAAGCTTCTTTTCGCACTGACGTTATTAATTAAATAAGCAATGTCATTGGATTTATATTTTTTAACTAACTTACCAAGGCTTCCGACCCCATGGTTATAGGCCGTTATCGCCAGCGGCCACGATTTTAGAATCTGATAATTTTGTTTTAAAATTTTTGCTGCTAACTGAGTTGCATAAACTGGGTGATTTCTTAGATCTTGTACAGGGCTAAGATATTTAAAGGGCCTTGCCACCCGTGGCATAATTTGCCACAGCCCGCTAGCACCTACTTTAGAGCCCGCCAGAATATTAAAAGAACTTTCAACAAACACCAGTCGGGTTAATTCCAAAGGCAATTTTTTTTCCGCAAAAACTTTTTCCATCATCGGCAAATACCGTCCAGAAATTTTAATGGCCTCTTGCATTCGGTCTTTAAGCCCCATTTGTAGTCTTATTTTTCTAATATCTTTAATCTTAAATTTCTGTGCCAGCATTATTTTTTGTCGGCGAATAATAATTTCTGATTCTTTTTCTTTACGAATTAATGACCAGTTTGAATTGGCGTAAACGGATGATAAATCAAGTTCCCCTAAAATAATTTCGGTATCCCCGCTGTAATGAAAAATTCCCTGCTGTGTTGAATATTTTGTGTATATTTTTATCCAGAAATCGACTTCTGATTTTAAATTTTCTGGCACGGTGAATGTTTTTTCATTGTATCCATCCGTTGCAGTTTGATTCCACTGAGGGGCCGACCAGGTAAGGGATTGCGGCGCTCTGACTACTTTAGACGAAACAATTTCTGTTGTAAAAAATGCTAAACAGCAAGCCATTATCCAGCGCATGTATGCGTTTCGGCTGCATTCAGGTTAGTTTAAAGTTAATATTTTTTTGTAAACCGCTTATTGTTCTAAAATCGTCGACTTAGGTCTTGCGACCTGATGAATTCTATTTAATAACACTATGATAACACTGATAGTCAGGTAGTAAAATATAAACCGGAGGTTCAATGTCTTTTTTTAAAACACTTTTCGCTGTGAACTTGACGGTTTTGGTTTTTTCACAATCTGTTTTTGCATCTACTTTTTTTGAACCCAGCATCGGTTACAGGTCCCATAATCTTAAATTGACTGATTTAGCAAACAGCGCCACTGAAATCAAAATGGCCACACCCGTTTACGGATTAAAAGTTGGTTTTCGAAGTTTGATGGGAATTGATCTTAATTTGGCTTACGATTACTCGTCCGGTAAAGCCGAAATTTCACCAGCTATGGAAAAAAATGATTTTTCTCAGTCAACGGCCAGTGTGCAATTGGGGGTTAGTGCTTTGGGCGCCTTAAAAATTTATTTGGGTTATGGTTTTTTAAATGAACTTAAAATCCAACAAGGGCTTACCAGTTCAGATATGAACTTCAAAGGTCAAGCCTATCAGGCCGGCTTACAATTTAAAGTTTTTCCATTTGTAAATCTGGGACTCCAGTACAATATTAATCAATATAAAACGATCCAGGGTAAGAATTTTATCTTGGGTGAAAAAATTGATACGTATTATAATAAAGTCGATTCACAGGATTATTCACTGACGTTATCGACATCCTTTTAATAAATAAATTTTTTAAACTACACCAAAGGATCCTTATGATTTACGCCGGTTTCTTTAGACGTTTTGCAGCTACCATTATCGATGCCATAATTGTGGCCTTACCGCTTTTAATTTTCGGTACAACTTTTTTAGTTTTACCAATCGGTCTTTTTTCTGGCGTGATCTCGGGTATCTTTTATAAATCCGTATTTGAAAGCTCTGAAATGGCGGCGACTCCGGGTAAAGCACTTATGGGTATCAGCGTGCTGAGTGAATCAGGACAAACCCTGACTTTTAAAAAAGCGGTCTTACGTTTTTTTTGCTCTTACTTATCGGGTGCTCTTTTGGGAATTGGCTATCTGATGCAGCCGTTTACTTCAAAACGCCAAGCTTTGCATGACATGCTTAGCGAGGCTATCGTCATTCGAAAAGAAACTCCAGATTTCAATTATTTTGTCATCTGGAGAAATCAAATAAAAATTATTTTTGCAAATTTGTAATTACATCGCCAACGCAGCGGCTACCGCTTTATCAGCCTGAACATTCCCCGCGCCGTATTCGTTTTGCGTGTTCGGACCTAAAGGCAGTGCTGTCGCTGATAAAATTGCACGCACTTGCGCCGGAGTTAATTTTTTATTCGCAGATCTAACTAAAGCCACGACACCCGCCACATGCGGAGTCGCCATAGATGTTCCGTCAAACATCGCATAATCAGATGCGACCGTTGAAACTTCAGCAGTTGCAAGGCTACCCTTATTTAGTGCTTCTAATAACGTTTGTCCCTCTGTCTGTTCAATCATGACCACTGGAAAGTCAATTTCAGTGCCATCTTCGCTTAACGCCCCTTGCATCAAGCCTGTCGTGTTATTAAAAATAATTGCACCCACCGCACCGGCCGCCATGGCGTTTGTTACTTTTTCAGAAAAACGAATTTCTCCGCGGCTGATCAAGGCGAATTTGCCTTTAACATTTACTTTCGAAAAATCTTCTGGTTTTCCAAGACCTGCAGCGATCAATGATTTAACAACAGGAATCGTCACTAATTTTGTTCCAGAAAAGGCAGCACTTTTAATTTCACGCTGGGCACCTGCTACCGCGACTTTAACGATACTGTCACGACCCGAGCCACGCGGCACTGACGACACGACCGCTGAACCCGGAGCGACGATATCAAGCTCTGGTCCCCACTGTGAAAACGATGTCTTTTTCAAATTGATATCAATGGCTCCAACAGCAGTAACCGTTGGATAAGCCGCTGGAAAGCTAACAGCCGCATTGCCACCGTTGCCAGATGCGGCAACAACCACAACACCTGCATCTTCGGCATTTTTCGTAGCCATCTCGTGGCTGGTTGATCCGAATGGACCACCCAGTGACATACTGATTACATCAACATGTTGTTCGATTCCCCAGTTGATGCCTTCAGAAATTGCAATATTGCTACAACCTTCTTTACCGCAAACTCGGCCCATTAAAATTTTTGCTTTCGGAGCAACACCGGTAAATCCCGTTTTAGCATTGAAGCTAGCTGCGATGGTTCCAGATACGTGCGTGCCATGTCCTTCTTTATCAATAAAATCTTTCGGATCTGCGACGCCCGATTCACCTTCAAAAAAGTTTTTTCCTTGTTCGAAATTAGCTTTTAAATCCTGATGTTCAGGATCAATCCCGGTATCTAATATTAAAACGCGTGCGTTAGCGCCTGCCTGTGAACCTGACCAAGCGGCACCGGCATGAACAGCCATGATTCCCCACGGAGTTTTAGGGCCTTCAGCAAAAATTGGTAAAGCGTCATCAATCGGATTTTCAACAGTTAATTGGAATTCGTCAGCGTGTCTCATTGTTCTTGCAACAATAGATGGCTTAAAACCGTGAATTGGTTTTGGGCTAGGAATGAAAGTTTCAGCTTCAACTGTTGCCACTTCGGGATGATTTTTTAATCCAGCAATTTCTGCGGCCGAGTTAGCTTTAAGAATAACTGCATTTAAACCCGATAAAGATTTTTGCAGTTTCACTGTGTTTTTTGGGTTTTCTGTGTTTTGCGTTTGGATAAAGTAATTTTCCATAGCGCTAAAACCTTGTTTACTTTTAAAAGTAACCAAATAGCGATTTTTTGCTTCCGCGAATCCTGCGACCATCATCACTGTTGCTAATATCAATGCTGTTTTCATAATCCCTCTTTCCTTAGGTTTATTTCTGAACAAATCAAGACACTCAAAAAGTTGAACCCACTTTGGCACTAAATTCAAAATTATTTTTTGTATGAAGAATCATAGAGTTAGATGATTTAGAAAAAGTGAAATCATCTGTCATGGCGACTGGGTGCCAAAATGGAACTCAAAAGAAAAGTAAAGCTACAAGAAGTTAAAGAATAATTAAGATTTTTTAAAACTATAAGAAAAACTTATGGCATTTCTTAAAAAACAGGCAGTTTATTTTTAGCAGTGCGTTAGCAATCAGGCCGCGGTTTAGGATTTAAAATCTCGTGCCATCACGGTTTTACGACCATCAGCTTGCGCATGTTGGATGGCTTTTTCACATTC
Organism: Bdellovibrionales bacterium; assembly: GCA_043740435.1. Classification (GTDB taxonomy): domain Bacteria; phylum Bdellovibrionota; class Bdellovibrionia; order Bdellovibrionales; family Bdellovibrionaceae; genus Pseudobdellovibrio. The sequence goes on from JAYUCH010000056.1 coordinate 7,458, forward strand.
ACTGCGAATTTTATCTGATAAAATCTGATTCACATCTTCGGCCGTATTCATGTCGCTGATGTCTTTGATGTATTGTTTCATTTTAGATACGACAACCAGCACTTCATGACTCATGCTTGATCTTGTCGCTGCTGGCGTCGTCGTTGGACCGCCGCCACTGACTAAAATGCGCTTAGGACCAGTCTCAGATTTTTTTTCTACGGCTCCGGCACTTCGGTGTTTGGCTCCGGGTAAATGCACTTCCCAACAAGCCACTGAACAGAAAACATAGCCTGTTCGAAGGCCAGTGCACGTCGAAACACTGCACTCGTAGTAAGTAGTATTAAACGAAATTGATTTCTTACAGCTGCTGCACTTACGCCAATAATCCACTAAATTCATAATTTAAGTTTTCACTAAATCAAGTCTTAAGGCAAAAAAAAACTACTCGATTGTCTTTTTCAAACCACTTTGAATTTCCTGGGCATCAGCTAGATGATGTTTAACATGGTCTTTGGTAGTTCGTAAAAACTCTTTCAGTTCTGGTTTGGAAACGGCAGGTATGAGCCTTTGATCCATATCGGTTAGTAACGCGCGGTGCATTTCAATCTGGCTTGAAATATAATTTTGATCAAATGCAGCGCCGCTTAATTTCTTTAATTCACTGTTTTTTTGCTCGGAATCTTCTTTTAAAAGTTCTGAAACCTGGCTGCTGTCTGCACTTAGACCTAACCGGCTTAATAATTGTCGACTTAGAGTTTTATTTTTCTTGTGTTCACTGACCATGCGCTGGGCAAATTCTTTAACATGCGTATCCGTCGCTTTTTTGGATGCTATTTTTGCAGCATCAATTTCGGCCTCGTTGGCGGTTTTTAAAATTCCGATGGCTTCTTGTTCAGTTAACCCAACCTGCTGAGTCTTTCCATCGGCATACGGAACATTTTCGGTTTTGTTTGCCGAAGTTTCATCTACGGGCGTATCGACCACTGCCAATCGATGATTTAAATCCTGCGTCGTTTCATAACTGGGCGCATAGTGGGTTTTATTCGCCGCAGAGCTTGGTTTTCCCAAACGCCCTATTTCTTGCCGAGTGGTGTAAGGATACACGGCCTGAGTGGAATGCGCTGACACACTTACAAAAGTTATTACAGTCAGCAGCGCGGTAGAACTTGCAATTCGTTTTGTCGATTTCATTTTTTTCTCCTGCAAATTGGTGTTGAACTAATCGTTAAGAACAATTAACCAAGTGGTATTTTCAGACGCTTAATAAGTCCATTTAAGAGTCATTATTCCTCGCTAGGGCTTTTGTTCTGCTTTTTACTTATTACTGAGATGAATCAGCAAGACTCAGACCACTGTCTGAATCCATAAATGACTTGCCGTTATCCCCTACCTTGGGTCAAAATTGAACACTTATCCCCCGAGGTTTTTTTATGAGTCAAAACATCAAGGCGACCGACGCGCCAAATTTTTTAAAACAAATTATTGAAAAAGATTTAGCTAGTCATTTGGTCACGACCGTTGTGACAAGATTTCCGCCTGAACCCAATGGATATTTACATTTGGGACATGCAAAATCTATTTGTTTAAATTTTGGATTGGCGACAGATTTTAATGGCCGCTGTCATTTACGCTTTGATGACACCAATCCTGAAACCGAAGACACAGAATATGTGGAATCTATTAAAGAAGATGTCCGTTGGTTGGGTGCAGATTGGAAAAACCATTTGTATTTTGCATCTGATTACTTTCAACAGTTGTACGACTGGGCCGAATATTTAATTAAAAATAATAAAGCCTATGTTTGTAGTCTTAACGAAGCCGAACTGCGGGAATACCGCGGCGATTTTAATCGGACCGGCAAAGACAGTCCCCATAGAAATAGATCGATCGATGAAAATTTAGATTTATTTCGTCGCATGAAAAACGGTGAATTTGCTGAAGGCAGCCAAGTACTACGTGCCAAAATTGACATGAAGTCACCCAATATGAATATGCGCGATCCGCTTTTATACCGCATACGAAAAGTGCACCACCACCGCACGGGTAACACATGGTGCATTTACCCCATGTATGATTATGCGCATCCGCTATCGGACGCGATCGAACAAGTGACACACTCGATCTGCACTTTAGAGTTTCAAGATCACCGCCCTTTTTATGACTGGTGTATTGAAAACATTCCCGTTCCTGCAAAACCCAAACAGTACGAATTTGCACGCATGAACATGACTTTTTTGGTCATGAGTAAACGTAAACTTTTACAATTGGTAAAAGAAAATCTAGTTTCGGGTTGGGACGATCCCCGCATGCCCACAATTTCCGGTATGCGCCGCAGGGGTTACACGCCCGAGTGCTTGCAACTTTTCGCTCGTCGTATTGGGGTGGCCAAAGCAGAAAGCCTGATCGATTTTGAAATCCTAGAAAATTGTGTTCGTGACACTTTGGATGAAGTTTCTTACCGAGCCATGGCCGTACTTAATCCGATCAAAGTAGTGATTGAAAATTTGCCAGAGGGCCACACTGAACAAATTGAAACGGCTCATCATCCGAAAAAACCAGAACTTGGAAAACGTTCACTTTCGTTTACAAAAGAAATCTTCATTGATGCCGCCGATTTTTTAGAAAACCCACCAGCTGATTATTTTAGACTGGCTCCGGGTAAAGAAGTCAGGCTTCGTAATGCCTATGTCATCAAATGCACGGAAGTTATTAAAAATGAAATGGGTAAAATTACCGAGCTTCGCTGCGAATATGACAAAGCTACCTTGGGCGGAAAGCCGACTTCGGATGGCCGCAAAGTAAAAGGCATCGTTCATTGGGTGTCAGCGACCCATTGTATTGATGCAGAAGTTCGTATTTACGGAAGACTTTTTACCCAAGCCGATCCAGAAAATGTCAGTGAAGGGAAAGATTTTAAAACCACACTGAATCAAAATTCACTAAAAACTATCCAGCACGCCAAATTAGAATCTGGCATGAAAGACGCCTTAACTGAACGCCGCTATCAGTTTGAACGTGTAGGATATTTTTGTCTTGATTCGAAGGATTCAAAGCCCCAACAGTTGGTATTTAATCAGACAGTGGAACTTTCCTCGGGACATTGAAAATAAAAAAACTTAACTTAACTTAATTTTAACAACCAACCCCGATTTGTTGTAAAAAAATCAATACTCTTTAATTTGATATCGAAGCCGCTCCAGTATGAATTATACTTGCGAAACTAAGAAATAATTCAACATAAAGGTTTGATGCTTGAAGGATATTTTTAATAAATTTAATTCTAATTTCGGTTTTAAAAAAAGCCCTTCGGTTTTTAAAATCATTCTGATTGTTGCAGGTTCAGCGTTTTTCTATTGGCTTTCGGCAAAGCTCGGTTTTGAACTAGCAAGTCTTAACAAATTCACATCACCGGTTTGGCCTGCTTCGGGTGTTGCCGCCAGTCTGGTTTTTATTTTCGGTTGGCCTGCGGCTGTCGGAATATTCTTCGGTGCCAGTTTTTCAAATTTTAACATAGGCTTGCAAATCGTGCCTTCCCTAATCATTGGTTTAGGCAACACTTCCGAAGCTGTCATTGGTGTTTTAGTTTTTCATTTTTTAATGCGCTTTAAAAAAGATTATGGGCTGCATGCACCTGCAATTTTTGTGGCCTTCACGATTGCTATCAGCACTTTGATCAGTTCAACGATCGGCACAGCCACTTTACATTTGTACCATCACATTGGTGATGAAGCTGTTTTCAGAACTTGGGCTACTTGGTGGATTGGTGACGCAATTGGGGCTTTACTGATAGTTCCGCTGGTTCATAAACTTTATATCGCCAGATGGACTCAATCAAATTTTCACTTCGATACTGTGCTTAAAATAACCTGTTTAGTTTTATTGACTCCGTTACTTAATTGTTTGGTTTTCACTACACTGACTGGTTCGGCTTATCTTTTTATTATATTTTTACCGTTGCTACTAGCAGCCGTTTGGTTTGATACGGCCGTTATCTATATTATTTCATTACTGACAAGCCTTTTTGCTCTATTTGCCACGATTTCAGGGCATGGACCCTTCGTCAACCAATATGACAGCTCATTGCATTTACAATTGTTTTTAATGGGGCTTGGAATCACTGCACTGGGGTTAGGTAGTTTAAGTTTCGAACGGCTTCATCGAAGAGTCACCATTGCCCTTTTATTCGGTTGGACTTTGTCTGGAATTACTTTCTTTTCTTTTTATAATTCCAGTCTTGAAATCGATCGTAATCGCTTTATTTTAAAATCAGAACAAGCCGAAGAGGCTTTGCAACAAAAATTAAAAAGCTATTCTTCTATTTTAGAAAGTGGAGTCAGCTTTTTTAATGCGTCCGATTTTGTTTCAAAATCTGAATGGGCCACTTTTACGCAAAAATTATTAACCAATGATGATAATTCAAGTTTTGAAAATCTGAACGTTGCCTTTCCGACAACAGTTCTAAGTGCAAAATATTTTTATAAAATAAATCATTTAAAAGAAAAAATTCCAGGCCTTCGTTTTATTCCGATTCAAAATCGGGATGCCCAGCAATCGGTTGAAAATCCAGAAACTCATTTTATTATCACCTATATCGAACCCTATGCCACAAAGAAGGGGCTAGTGGGCATAGACCTTTCAAGTGAAAAAAATCGCTACGAGGCTGCCCTTAGGGCTCGGGATTCAGGGCTTGTTGCAGCCAGTGGCATGGTGCAGTTGGTGTCCGATCGTAGCCCTAGGCCAGCTTTTATCATGTTTGCGCCTATCTACAAAAAAAATGCGGCAGTAAAAAATGCACAACAGCGCCGTGAATCTTTTATTGGACTTGTTTCTGCACCCATTGTTTTTGATCACTTTATTAATGCAGCAATTAATAAATTTTCAAATGAACTTCATCTGACGGCAACCTTTGAATCTGAATCTGGCCAAGCCATCCCAGTTTTTCAGTCTGAAAAAAAACCCGTTAATTCCAGTGAAAAAATCTTCCGAAAAATAATGCTGGCGGGCCAACCCGTTGGCTTGACCTGGCAAAAAACGAGTACGTTTGAAAAAATCCCAAGCCTTATTTTTTCTTTAATTAGTTTTTTAGGGGCTGTGGTTTCGATGTTATTAGCTATGATGCTATCTTCATTACAGAATTTGAATTCTAGGGCTCAGGCCTTAGCAACCACGCAGACAAAAGAAATCTTAGAAAAAAACAGAATCTGGAAACTACTGACCGAGGTTTCCCCCGTCGCCATTTTCATAACTGACAAAAACGGCCACTGCAATTACGTCAATCCCATGTGGGGAAAATTAACCGGTAACCCGCTATCGGACGCCCTGGGTGATGGTTGGACTCGGTCTATTCACCCCGAGGACTACAAGAGTGTCATCAAAAACTGGAACAGCTTTTTAGCCGGAGGCCTTTTTGATTGTCATTACCGCTTTTTGTGTCCCGACAATAGTGTCGTGAATGTTTGGGCCAAAGCCGTACCGCTACCGGATGAAGCGCAAAACACAACTGGGTACTTAGGAACCATTCAAGACATGACGGACTCAGTTAAAAAAACGAACGCATTGATAGCTTCATCACGAATGACTTCGCTAGGTGAAATGGCCAGCGGTATTGCCCATGAAATCAATAACCCGTTATCTATTATTTTAGGTAATGCGGATTTACTTGATATTTTGATTGATTCAGGAAATTTTAATCCTTTGAAAGCAAAAAACTATATCAATCAAATCCATTTAACTGTCCAGCGTATTACTAAAATTATCAGAGGCCTTCGCTCTTTTTCCAGAGATACAGCCCACGAGCCTTTTGAACAATGCAGTCTTAAAGTTGTCTTGAATGACAGTCTTGATATGTGCCGCGAGCGCTTCAAAGGTCACGGAATTTTATTGATAGTTCCAAAAAATATCGATGACGGCATTAGCTTCATGGGACGATCAGAACAAATTGCCCAGGTACTACTTAATCTATTAAACAATGCTTTCGATGTGGCCTCGGAATCTGAAGAAAATGGCGATAAGTGGGTGCAAGTCAGTATCAAAACCATGTTGGGTAAGATTCAAATATTAGTGACTGATTCCGGCAATGGTATTGAAAGCAGTAAAATAGAAAAAATATTTGAGCCCTTTTACACCAGTAAAAAAATTGGTAAAGGAACAGGGCTGGGGTTAAGTATTTCTAAAGGCATAATGGAACTTCACCAGGGTAAACTTTACGTGGATAGATCGTCAAAAAATACGACATTCGTGGTGGAACTTACTCAGTTAGCAGATGTTACCCGTAAAGATATAGATTTCTCATAGCTTCTTTTGTAAGGTTCACGTTCCATAAACCGGGGGCTTTTTATGCAAACAAAATTTTTCATGTTTTTTATTTTAACTGCACTTTCAACTTCATCATATGCAGAACCTGTCAGAAATATTATAAAAGACGGTCAAGTTGTAGTGTGTAAAACACCCGAAGAAAATGGCACCCGGGTTTTTGAAGTAAACCTTAAAAACTTGTCGAAGACCCAGTTTATGATTTCAGTTGATACTTTTCTATGTGAAAATCAAAATGGCATTATGAAATTAAAGTCCTTACCGTTTTCTAATCCTACCCGGGCCAACAACACAGTTGAAAATTACAGCTATGAAATTATTAAAACTTCCATTTTGGTTTTAAATAATGATAACACAGAGTTGCTAATCAAATTAAGCATCAACCCAGATTTTAGCTCGCAAAGCCTGATCATCAATAAAAGCGCCATCAGTTTGGATTCTGTCGACGTTACTTTAACAGGCGTCGGAATTACGAAATTAAATGGGAAGATCGTTGATGAAGGTCCGACTTCGGGTGGCCACTGGCGCTTTTCAAATTTATTAAACTAACTGATTTCGGCCATAACTGACTTCTTATACCGGATATCTGAATGGCATTCTTCGAAGTCATATTATTTTTTAACCACACTTAAACCAAACTGAACTGTTGTGTGCACCAGCCCATCATCTGTGGCACCAACACTACGACCGACAGAAGTGAATAGTGATGTTTGATATTTTCCAGTCTTCGTTGGAAAGATAACTTTGACCCAACCAATTCGAACATCTGTTCTTTCATTAGAAAAATTCGAACTTCTTTCCGAATGAATTTCTGCCATCATCCGAGTCGTTTCGCTAAATGAACGACCTAAAGCTATGGCCGTTGTGATCGTGTCTTCATCTCTCTGATCCAAAGCTTTTTTATATCCAATATTTGCTACAGCTGTGTACTTGCCCATTTTTTTTGAAACAATCAGCGGTATATAAATACTGCGACCTTCGGACTCTACTGCAGCACCGTTTTCATCGTATTTTCGGCTGCCATCATTCATGGTGTAATTTGGATAAACGGCCAATGCCACGCCATTTTTGTCATAAAAGCGGTATTTAACACCAATTTCTGTTGGGCCAACTCCGTGAAAACTGGTTCCTTCACCCGATGTCTCTTGCACAGCTGCTTTTTCGATTTTAAGTTGGATCTTGTCGCCAATTCCAAAGTTGGAATCAATAATCGTTTCGCAGGTTTTACCATTTCGACTGCGGTCACAATCAGAAACAAAATTGATTTCAACACCATGACGACCTGGGGTTCCCGGATCGTCCGTAGCCAGCGGAGGTGACGACGGCGAGCTTTCGAAAGGCTCTACGACTTCGGGCTGATCTAAGATCACAACAGACTGAGTGTGAGTATTTTTGTTCAGTTGCTTGTTAATTTCAGAAGTCTGACCGTGGGCGCTAAGCAAAAATGCTTGCACTAATAAAGTCAAAATTAACTGCTTTCTCATACACACTCCATCTGATAAAGATTTAGACAGCAGCCTAAAACGGGCACTGGGCAATAAACCTAAACTAATAGGCTTCAGTACGGCAGTTTTAGGATGCTCTTTGTCCACACCAATCCACATAATTCCAAAAATATGCCACTTCATCACCCAACAAAACATAGCCCGGGTTGACATTTACAAGGACTGTATCAATCATAAGATCTCAGATGAAAGTTGTTACCCTAGCCAATAAATACTTTGCCATTGCAGTTTGGAACAAGCTGCCAGGGCCTATTCAAAAACAGCTTTCAACAATCTGGTCCAAGATTTACAAATGGAAAATATCGGCGTTTTTTATCAGTGCATTTTGCAAGCGCTATAAAATGAGTGACTTACAATTAAGTCTTTACTTGCCGGCCTCAGGATCAGAAAAATACATTTCATTCCAAGATTTTTTCACCCGGAAGCTGAAAGAACCTTTACGTGTTACGGCTGATAAAATGATTGCCCCTTGCCAGGGCTTTGTTTGTGAAAATGGAAATGTTTCAGAAATATCCGAGGCTCATGTCAAAGGCCGAAACTATAAGATTCAAGATATTTTCGATGATGTCAGCGGTAAAATTAATGATTCATATACTTTTATAAATATTTTTTTACACAATCACAACTATCATCGTTTCCATGCACCAGTTTCTGGAACTATCGTCAGCATCAGAGCTATTTCGGGCCAATTGAATTTTTTAAGACCCTGGTTTTATGATAAGAAAAACGTTTCATCTCCGTCGTTTGTAAACGAACGCTCCATTATAGAAATTTTAGATGATCAGCAACAATCTTGGTTTTTATCATTTATTGGTGGCATGGGCGTCGGTCACATTAAATTGTCGGATAGCTTACAAATCGGATCCGCAATTAAATCGGGCGATGAACTGGGATATTTTTTACTGGGTTCAACTTGCTGCATTGCTGCTCCTGTAAAAACCAAAAAGTTTTTTTACTTACAGAAAATTGAAGTTGGTGAATTTCTTTGAACCTGCAAATTAAAAATTTAACCTTTGGCTTTAAGAACCGCGAACTCTTTAAAAATTTCACTTTTGAAATAAAAACAGCTCAGATCACTTTGATTCAAGGCCCGAGTGGTTGCGGAAAAAGTACTTTCTTAAAAATTATAGCCGGTTTACTAATACCCCAGTCGGGCGAAATGAATAGCGCTGTCACCGCACAAAAAAAAGGTTACTTGCATCAGGATTTACATCTTATCGAGCACTGGTCTATCAAAGAAAATCTTAATCTTGTTGATCAGGATGTAAAAAATCAGAAAACTTGGCTTAAAAATTTTGAACTTCTGATGGATTCGGATTCATTAGTTTCGAATTTAAGCGGTGGAGAAAAACAACGAATCAGCCTGATTCGAATCCTTTTATCGAAACCAGAATTGATACTTCTAGATGAACCAACTGCCCATTTGGATGATTATCACACAGATATTGTTTTAAAATCTATTCGACAAGAATTTATAAATAAAACAGTGGTTATTGTAAGTCATGATCAGCGGGTGCGAAAATATTCAGATCAGATCCTAAACTGGGAAAAAGATATGCACCATGGCCTTTAATTTATTTTTGACTGAAGCTAGAAGGACATTTTCGATTTGTTTATCTGTCTTTGTCTTATCGTTTATTTCTGGTTTTATTTTTTTGAATTCAATTTATTTATCTGATTACTTAAAATCACTTTTTCAAAATATTAACTTAGGTGTTGATATGGCCATTTTACCTAAAACAATCAGCCCAGAATCTATGATGAAAAGTCTTTTGAAAGGCCGACCTGAAGCCTTAATGCCACTGGCTTTGTTTCAAACATTACAGAAACAAGCGCTTGATGAAAGCCTACGAAAAAATTTCAATCAGCCCCCACTACAGCTGATGGCAATTTTGCCATTTCAAGATGCTGATGGTAAACCCGCAATTGCCACCGTTGGTGATAAAGCACTGATTCGTGATTTTAATAAAACAATTTGGTCGCCTTTTGCATTTAAAAACTTACCTGAAGTAAAATCCCTGCTTGTGCCTGCCGAATTTTATGCAACCGATGAATGGAAAGATAACACCATCTTTGGAATATTAGTGAACGCAGATAATAGCACCCTAACAAACTTAAAGCAGATGATTGACCGAAGAACTATCGCCCAGGCTTATTTTCTAAACCCTGAAAAGACAGTTGAATTTATGAAATATCAGAAATTAAATACGGGTCTTCAATTCTTATCGGGAATTATTCTTTTAACTATATTCGTTGGCCTGACAGCTTCCTTTCAGAAACTAAATACCCAAAGACAAATCATTTTTTTAACCTTAGACGAATTACAACTTCCACAGAAGTTAAAAATTCAGCTTTATTTGGCTCAAATATTATTTTTAATATTGATTCCGTTAATCATTGGGTTTTGTGTAGCACTAGTTAGCTTTCCGCTTGTTCGAAGTATTATTTAATAAATCTCCCATTTTCATGCCTGACAATTGTATAAATATTTTCCCAGACAAAGGATTTCCTGCGTAAGCGTCTTTGAATTCAGTCGGTAAAAAGTTCTTCGTTACAGAACCGCCAATACCTGTCGTTACATCCGCTTCAGGGTTGATTGTGTAAGTGTATCCAGCCGTAACGGCAGTAACTATTTTCGGATCATCAGCACCACTCATTGTCGCAATTGCTAACTGCATTGCCGTTCGTTCGACAAACTCGATGCGACCCCAAATATTTTGTGAACTTTCATTTTTGTGAAATAAAAATTCTTCTCCGTAAGATTTTAGCACGGGTATGTTTTCGTGATTATTTAATTGTCCGTAAATTAAAGTATTATGTAACATCCAGTTTTCACTGAACTTATGCCTTGTATAAATCGAACCTGAGTATCGCTGTGCTTTTGGCATCGTCATTTGTTTATCTGACGGGTCGAATTGAGCACCTGAAATCATTGCGAACATAGAATCTGAAAATTGATATCCTAATCTGGCAGCGAAAGAATTTATATTCCCAATTGGCAAATCGACTTTTGCAGGCTCTGGCTCTGCACCATTGAAAACAGAACCTTCAATCTGAAATTTTCCAAAGGCCAACAAAGAACCGATAACGGTGCTAGTAATATGTGACACATCCTGAGCCGTGTGATGCCCTAACGGAGCATCAGGGTTGATCATGCCTGTTGGTCTGTGCATATATGGGATGGGACCATCCGTAGCTTGCCCGCGCGGCGCAAAAAATATTTTAAGGTAATCTTTTCCTTCGCCTAACCGAATTGTATCACTCAGAGTAAGTCCCATGATGGGTGACGAATGCGGGTGCTGGGCATCGATATAGGGTTGATTATCTTGATTGACCTCGCCAATCTGTAACAGCAGTGGATTTCCATCTTTAGGAAAAGTCCAGCGTTCCAAAGTCAGCATAAAATCTGCATTTAAGTAATGATTTCCGTAAGAATGACCAACATCAGTCATCAGCATATGCGGAGCTGTCAAACGACTTCGACCGCGAACACTTTCGGCACTATTCTGCACTAAAAATCCGTTCCCGTGCACCATCCACATGCCCATTGGCATTTCGTCCATCGGTAGAGGAATACAAGATAAAGTCGTTCGTTCCCAAACCATCATCTCAGAGCAGTCCTCTGGTCCCATAACCATCTTTTGTTTCGTTTTCTGTTTATTAGCAGAGCTTGCTTTTCCAGACGCTGAGTCTTCAGCTAATAAAGAAATCGGTGATAAAAAAAATAAGGCAAACAGGATTTTTATTAAAGTAAATTTTTGTTTTTGATTTTTTTCCATAAAATTCTAAACTGCAAGACTGCATCCAACTGCATCGATGGGGAAAACTTCCTCGAAGAAATGGGAATGAAAAACCTATTCGGCCAGGAACTGAAACCCCGTGGCTCGATTTATGCTTTTGATTTAATCGACGTGAATTTTTGAAAAAAGATAAAAATCTAACAGGAGGATTTATGGCTACTATTGAATCGACTCAACAAAATGCTAATACACAAACTGTTCAACCAAAAAAAATAGGTCATCCCCTGTTGGATGGTGTAAGTCTAAGTGTTACCTGGGCTATTTTATATTCTTTGTGCGCACTTCTGTACTGGATTACACCTGACACAATAACGGCAGCTACAAGTAGACTATTTCACGGCATGAGCTTTTCTCAGATGGCACAATCGGGAACAGCATTTACTTTTGGTGATTTCATTTCAGTTCTAATCATAGGTGCTGTTTACACATTCATTACAGGTGCTATTTGGTCACTAACTCATACTTATTTTCTTCAGCAAAGCAAAGAATCTAAGTCGACTCACCTTGCAGCCCAAAGATTACAGAAATCTACATTTTAGTTTTGATCTCAGTTTGAAAATTTAATGATTCCAGAAAATGCCATTAAAATCATGACCACATTTTCAAACACGGTAACGTAAGATAGCGGTAAATTGAAGCCTGCCCCAAGGCAGGCACACTTAAATTTCGATTTTGTCTGCAGTCTTTTAATAACTCCAAAGGTTGTAATTGATAAAACAACGACTGTGATTATGTTTGCGGCCAGTAGTTCAATTTCTGCTACAAACAATAAACCTAAAATTAATTCAATAAAGGGGTAAACTTTTCCATAGCCAGGAATTTTTTGAGCAAATGGGTCATAACTGGAAAACGACTCCGCAAAAGAATTTAAATTTAAAAATTTAAAGAATGATAAACCGATAAAGAATCCACCCATGATGTGATTCATGAACGAATGCAAATTAAAAGAACCAAGATAAACCTGATAGCTAAAGCTAACTAAAAAAATATAAGTAAAAATCAAAATTAAGGGCTTATAGGTCGCGAATTTAGATTCTACTATTTCAATATCAGCAGCTGAAGGTGGGGTTTTTAAATCCGAAGCACCTGCTTCAGAGACTTTGTATTTTGGAAGGTCTTTTAACGAACTTTTGGCTTGGTCTAAACTTATTCCATTTAAAGAGTGAACACTTGCTGTTTTTTGCATCCGATCAATTTCTACGGATTGAACTTGTGGAATTGACTGTAGCTTTTCCGAGATTTTTTCAACACAAGCGTCACATGTCATGCCATCAATAATTAATTTATTTGTTATCATAACTATTTCCAGTTTTTTATTTAATTAAAATTTTCAATTTTGACTTTTGCTAGTTCAAGCTCTTTTAAAATATCGTACTTTTTCTTTTTTGCAGAAAATAATCTTTCAGTTGAACTAACTAGATCAGGTGAATTTTTAACACCGCGTCTGTACTCAGCCAGAGTCAGATCAAAATACTTTTGCGAATTGATTAACTTTTTTTCATTGATTTGAAAAAGAGAACCTAATTCTGCTATTTTTGTTTTTAAAATTTGAAATTCAGACACCACATCATTTTTCTTTTGCAACTTCAGTTTTTCTGCAGATTGTAAAGAAAATGCAGCTGCATTTTTCTTGTAATAAGTTTCAAAACCTGAAAATAGCGGAATTGTTAACTGAATTGCGTATTTAGATTCATTAAATTTTATTGGGATTTCATCCAGGGGTGTTAGGCGCCCTGCACTGTAGGTTAAGTCAAGCGACGGTAAAAAATCAGATTTTATTTCTTTTAATTCTGAAACTGATTTGCGTTCGATCAGATCGGCTTTTTTGTATTCCAGCGTGTTTTCTATTTGAACTGTATCAATGACTTTTGATAAATTCTCGACGTTGCTAAAATCAAGTTTTGCAAGTTGTGAATCTGGGACATCCTCACCATAAAGCTGAATCATTTTTTGATGCACTTCTTGATGTTTTTGGAATACTTGTTTTTGTTCAATCTGAAGTTCATTCTCACGAAGCTCGAATTCGATCTTGTCGACAGACCCTGTTAAGCCAGCCGCTACTTTTTTGGCGGCCATTTGTTTTTGTGTCTGTGTGACCTTGTATTCTTCATCTAAAATGCTTTGAATCTTATGAAGATAAATCATATCACTTACCACATCAGTTAATTGCAAGCGAAGCTGTCGTTTTTTTACTTCCAGATCAATTTTGGAAATTTCAAAATCCATTTGTTTTTGACTTCGAATGGATTGATCTTTAAATCCTCTAAAAAGATTAAATTTTCCTTCGATGTATCCCAGGTATCCTTTTTGAGTCGCAGGTAGATCGTCCGTTTTATATTGTCCCCACCCGCCCACTGCATTCAGAGTTGGGTAATAAATTGAATTCGATGAATTACTAAAAGCCTGTTTAGCTTCAATATTTTTTTCTAAAGACAGCATTTCTTGATTTTTTTCAACAAGACTTTTTGACAGCTCAGTGAAGCCTTCAAGCGCATGAACATGAACAGCAGAAAATAGAATAATAAAAATGAACAGGCCAAACTTCATAGCGATTCTCCTTAGGGATTATTTTTCAACTTGAAACTTGAAGGAACTTTTTTTACCTTTAACTTCAGCATCAATATTCATTTCAATTCTGTAAGCCGTCTTAAAATCAACTTTGACCAGGAAGGCACCGTCTTTTAATTCTGTTTTTATCACTTCGGCTTTACCTTTAGGCAACTTCGAAGTAACGTTCAGTTTAACTTCTGCACTGGTTAAATCTTTCCCGTCATGACCAACCGGATACAATTTAACTTCAGTGCCAGACACAACGTATTCAAGATTGATTTCTTTTCCAGCTTTAACATTACCGCCATGGTTTGCTTTAATCGCACCTGGTGCATCATCATGCCCTTCATGCGCAAATACGGCTAAAGAACTTAATAAGACCAGCGATAAGACGATTTTTTTAATCATTTGAATCTCCTTCAAAAATTGTTTTTTGTTCCATTCTTTTTATACTTTCCTCAGCTGATTTTTTGCCAAAATGAAAAAATACTGCTGGGGTTACAAACATATCTAAAAGTGTCGAACTTATTAGCCCGCCAACAATAACTACCGCCACCGGATGCAAAATTTCTTTGCCGGGTGTTCCGCCAGCAAGTGCCAGTGGTATTAAACCTAAAATGGCCGTTAAAGCCGTCATTAAAACGGGAACCAATCTTTCAAGTGATCCGCGAATAACCATCTGTTCGGTGAATTCTTCACCTTCATGCTTCATCAAGTGAAGATAATGTGAAAGCATCATGATTCCGTTTCTAGAAGCAATTCCACACAAAGTCACGAAAGCGACAAGACTTGCGACTGAAATTGTTCTATCTGTTAGGTAAATTCCAATTATTCCACCAATGAAGGCCATCGGAATATTTAGCATCACTTGTACAGAAATAAACGTCGATTTAAAATGCATGTACAGAACGATGAAGATACCAAGAATTGCCAAGATAGCTAAAAAGGTCATTAGCTTTGCAGCCTGTTGCTGACTTTCAAATTGACCACCGTAAGAAATAAAATATCCCTGGGGCAATTGCACTTTTTCGTTAATTTTTAATTGAATTTCTTTAACTAAACCATCCAGATCCCGACCCGATGAATTTGCTAATACCACAATTCGTCTTTGTGCATTTTCACGATTAACAATATTAGGGCCTGTTGATTCAAAAACATCTGCCACTTTTTCAACGGTGATTTTTGTGCCATCAGCTAAGGTTTTGATCGGCGTATTTTTTATCAGTTCAAGATCTGATCTGGATTTTTCGTCAAATCGCATGAGGACATCAATGCTTTTTTGTCCTTCTAAGATTTGACCGACAACTTCGCCTTGAAGTGCTTTTTCCATCAACTGCGCTAAATCCCCTACGACGATTCCATACTTTGCGGCCTCTTCACGAAGTAATTGTATTTTTACTTGCGGAATAAGCACCTGTTGCTCGGTTTGTAAATCAACTAGGCCAGTGGTGCCTTCGATGGTTTTTTTTATTTCTGCACCTGCAGCTCGTAAAGTTGCAAGGTCCGGCCCAAACACTTTAATTGCAATTTGCGCTCGGACTCCAGATAGTAGATGGTCGAGCCTGTGTGAAATTGGCTGACCTACGTTGATAAAAACACCTTCGATCGTCTTTAAGTTATCTCGAATTTCTGTCAGCACAACTTCACGGGGACGACCTACTTCTTTAAAATCGACATCTATTTCTGCAGAGTGAACCCCTTCAGCATGTTCATCCTGTTCAGCACGACCCGTGCGGCGTGACACAGATTTCACTTCGGGTGATTTTAAAATAAGTGTTTCAGCTTGGTTACCTAATTTATTTGATTCGGCTAAAGAAATTCCTGGTTGAGCCATCATCGAGATAGTGGCTGTTCCTTCATTAAATTTGGGTAAAAAATCTCGACCCATTTTAAATGACAAGCCAAAAGCGCCCAGAAAAAGAGCCAGCGCTACACCCATAATAATTTTTGGATGCTTCAGTGATTTATGTAAAATATGCGTATCCATTTTTTTAAGAAATTTAACCAAAGCTCCGTCTTTATGTTCAAGCAATCTTCCGCTGGTTAAAAGATAAGAACACAAAACCGGTGTCACCGTCAGTGACACAACCATAGAGGCTAACAAAGAAATAATATAAGCAACACCTAGTGGAATAAAAAGCTTACCTTCGACGCCACCCATGCTGAACAGCGGTAAGAACACCAAGCAAACAATGATGGTTGCAATCACGATGGAATTTCTGACTTCGCTGGAGGCGTCATACACAACTAAAATTGCATTTTTAGGATTTTCTAATTTTTTATTTTCGCGAAGTCTTCTGAAAACATTTTCAACATCGACGATGGCGTCATCCACAAGTTCACCAATAGCGATTGCAAGGCCGCCTAAAGTCATCGTGTTCACTGAAAGGCCAAACATTTTAAAAACGATAGCCGATAAAACAAACGATAACGGAATTGCAGTGATGGTAATCATCGTTGTTCTGAAATTAAGTAAGAATAAAAATAAAATTATCAAAACAAGAAGCACACCATCTCGAAGGGCTTCTTTCACATTTGCAATCGAAGTTTCAATAAAATTAGCTTGCTTAAATAAATCGGGGTTCAACAGCACATAGTTTGGCAGCGTTTTTTCAAACTCTTTTAATGCGTGTTCAATTTCACGAGTCAGTTCAATCGTGCTAGCGCCAGGCTGCTTTTGAATACTCATGATGACTCCAGGTGTGGCATTCACGCTGGCGTCCCCACGCATGGCTTGTGGAGCTTCTTTTACATCAGCCACATCACGAACTAAGACTGGTCGTCCTAAATGCATCCCAACGACTGAATTTAGAATTTCATCCCGGTTACGGATAGCCCCCAGAACCCTGATCAAAGATTCATTTTTTTCAATGTTGATAAACCCGCCAGTGGAATTCAGACTTAATTCAGATAAATTATGTTCAATATCTTCGATTGAAATTTGTAATTTTGAGATTTTTTCAGCTGATAGTAGTATTTGAAATTGCCGAACACCACCACCAATGGATGTGACTTGCGCAACACCTGGAATGCTGAGCAATCTGGGACGAATTGTCCAATCAGCAATCGTGCGTAAATCCATTGGATTTATTTTTGGATCTTTCGACGTTAGCCCCACCAGTTGGATTTCACCCATAATAGAAGATATTGGCCCCATCACAGGCGTTATATTTTTTGGCAGTTTTTCTTTGGCTAAGGTCAGTTTTTCTTGCACCAGCTGACGGTTTCTAAAAATATCAGTTCCCCAAGAAAACTCGACATACACCACACTTAAACCAACTCCTGAACTAGAACGAACACGCTCTACACCCGGTAAGCCATTCAACGAAGTTTCCAAGGGAAATGTGACCAGTGTTTCGACTTCTTCGGGCGCAAGCCCCGAGGCTTCGGTCATAATTGTTACTGTGGGTCTGTTTAAATCTGGAAAAACATCTACTGGTAAATGGGCTGCAGTCCATCCGCCGTAAGCCAGCAAAAAAGCCGCGACCGAAATAACTAATAACCTGTTTGAAAGCGAAAACTTAATTATTCGGTCTAGCATAAAATCTCCTAGTGGTGTCCGCCATGCCCATCATCGATTACTTCTAATTTCAACGGCAGCGGATAGGTGACTTCCATTCCTTTTTGCTCTTCTCTTTCAGCTAAGACTTTAAGTTCACCTTTTTTGGTTAAATCGACGGTCTTAGGAAATTGACACAAGTAAAAGTTTTTTTTAATTTCACACTGGGCCTTTTCTTTTCCATTCAATGTGATTTGCACATTGGACTTCGTGACTGAAGGGTTCTTCCACTGAATATCAAGTAAGTAAACTTTAAGCTTATCTTTGCCTTCGCTGACAAGTTCAGTATGAAATGCGCCAGGCATTCTGATGTAACCTTTGTTCGGACCAAATTTATCTTCGCCGTGGCCAAAAGTAATGCTTGAGGCAAAAAATCCGCACAAAATTAAAACTAAATTTTTCATATTTTCTCCGCTGGTTTTAACAAGTCGTCAACTGACCTGTTTGATTAAACTCTAATACGAGAACCGAAGCCTATTTGTGACAATTTATTTTGATACCGTCACAGAAAGTGGAATTATTTTTAATTCTCCACGGTCAATTAATTGCACCCAAACTCGGTAATCCCCTTCAGTTGGAAAGGTGGTGTGTATCATCCCCGTATTCGGCTTGTTCCCTGCCATCGGGTGAACATGAATCAAATCGTCTCCATCTGGTGAAACGGCAATCAGATGTGCCATCGATCCTAAATATGGACTTAGCTGAACCTCTTGGCCGTCATCTCTGGAAACGGTAAAACCTATCATGGCCATTTTTCCAGCCTTAAGTTTTGATTTATCTAATGTTACTGATGTGGATTTGTCTGTCGCTTTTCGGTTGTCACCTAATGAAACATTTGGAATTTCAGGTTTTCCATTGATGACCTGCGCTTTAGTAAAGCTAGAGAACTCGGTCCCATCTTGAAGTTGACCCTGAGCCCAAACAAAATAATTTCCATTGGTTGCTAGGTTTAATTCAACTGACCATATTTTTCCGTCAAATGCAGGGTGCACGTGATTAAATTCATTACGAGATGGATCGTAGGCGATTAAGTGCAAAATCTTGGTGTTTGTTTCAACGACGTCTTTGTCGCCGATTGTTTTTTTAGACTGGTCATCAAAAAGTTGAAACGAATACTGAATCGTGCCCGCGTTATAAAAACCCTGAGCTTCCGGTTCAACAGAAACGCGGCTTTCGCCGTCCCCGTGCGCCCACGAAAACGATGCTATCAGTGTAAAAAGCGCTGGTAAAAATAAAGATTTCATTATTATCCCCTTTGATGTTTATTAAGTAGATACCCTACTAGGGTATCTACTGTTGAGCTAAATGGCGATGCGTTAGAAAATAATTGACAGATACCCCTGTAGGGTATTAATTCATATCAAAAGACTGGAGGCTTCTTGCCGCTATCAACGCTTTCCCGAACCATTAAAAGAAAAAAATCTCAACCGCAGGCAGCGGTCTTACTGACCCAGACCCTACCTCATGACCATAGCGCCGAACTTAAAAGACTAAGCCGAATTAAAGGCCAGGTTGAAGGCGTCGAACGCATGATTGCAGATAAAAGATACTGCCCCGAAATTGTAAATCAAATTAAAGCGATTCGCTCGGCCTTGAAAAGTCTTGAAGTTAACGTTATCGAAGGACATATGCGCCACTGTGTAAAGCAGGCTATGACCAGTCGGGATCCAGTGGTTGTTCAAGAAAAACTAGAAGAAATTGTGTCGCTGATGAGAGGTACTGGTTTATGAAAATTTTATTTGCAGTGCTTACGCTGTTATCGGCAACGGCTTTTGCTAGTAACTATCAAGTTAATGCGAATTCTGCACCCGACGCGCAATTTTACCGAGATCTAACTTTAAAAGTCAGAAAGTCTGCAGAATTTTCAATTCCTTTTCCGGGTGTTCAATCGTCGATCAAATACTCATTCGATTTTGGTCTTCCTGTATACGATATTCCAATGGTTGGTGACACCGAACTGATCACGAACAAAAATTACTTTTATAGATTTTTTTATGACAGAATTCTTTTTAAAGATAATTCTTATTTGAATATTAACGGAGAAAAACTTCCGTTAACTTGTATCTATATAAGTGGTCAGGACAACCGCTTTTCAGGAACAGCAACAAATTCTCCGTTATTTCCTG
>JAYUCH010000057.1:0-26458 GCA_043740435.1 Bdellovibrionales bacterium
CTGCTATTGAACAATGTCTGAGGACAGACCATGGTGCGTCAAAGTAATGTATTATCATGATATTGATTCAAGAAATTCAAAAAGCACAAAATATAATCCTTTCCACCCATAAAAATTCTGACGGTGATGGCTTAGGCAGTGAAATTTCCATGTATTTAGCGTTAAAAAAATTAAAAAAAACAGTTCGTTTTTTTCACTCAGATACCATTCCCGCTCGTTATCATTTTTTAACTGCTGAAATACCTGAAGCTGACTTTTTAAATCACCTACAACTTTCGACCGATTCCAAACCAGTGGATTTAGTTCTGATCTTTGATACGCATGATCCTAAATTATGCTCAGAGGTTTTTGATTACAGCAAACTGAAAAATATTCCGCTTTTTTTCATCGATCATCACGTGCCAACAGATTATCAAACGAAAAAATCTCATAATTTTATTGATGAAGCCGCCTCATGCACGGGTGAAATTGTTTATCAGCTCATTAAACAACTGAAAGTTCCCGTGGATACGCAAATGGCTACGTCTTTGTATTCTAGTTTAATTTTTGACACGCAAAATTTTAGATTTATTCGCGATTTTCATAAACCATTTCAAATGGCCAGTGAATTACTTTCAACTGGAATTGACTATGAAAAAATTCAACAACAGCTTTTTGCACAGTGGAATGTTGCAAAAATGAATTATCTTTCGTTCATAATTTCCGAGGCCATTTATAAAAAAAATGATACTGTAGCGATTATAAAAATTTATAAAAAAGACCTAGCCCGTTTCCAAGTCGAAGTGGACCAGATCAGCGATTTTGTCGATTTATTTATGCAAATTAATTCTTTAACTGTAGCTGTTGTAATTCGGGAAGAATCTACAACCTACCATAAAATAAGTTTTCGCAGCCGTCATGGCTCTGCGGCCCTTCATTGGGCTAGGTCTTTTAATGGCGGAGGTCACGCCACATCGTCCGGAGCTTGGGTCGAAAAATCAATGAGTGAAATTGAAGATCAACTGGATCAGCTGATTTTAAACTGATTTAAAAGTAAAGTCATATCATCCCGGCACGAACCGCACCCCGTACCCGCTAAAGTTGACCTGCCGATCTCTTCGATGTTGCAACAACCTTGTTTGATCGCTTCAAAAACGCGGTCGGTGGGAACCATTCGGCAGTGACAAAGCTCGGTGTGTTCGTAGGCAAATTTGAACTGACCCTGGCATTTTAATATGAACTCGTTAATCAATAAATCATCCAAAGACTTCGTGGGCTCAATCAAGTTCCATAAAACTGGATTATTTCCAAATTTTATTTTTAATGCATTCATTTTTGCAATTAATCGCGCAGAACCCACGATCTGAACGGTATCATTTTTATATGAAATCTCAGCTTGAAATGGACTTCGACAGATAATTTGCACAAGTTTTATAATAATCAGTAAACTAATTTGTGGCAAGTCTAGGCCTAGCGAACTGAATTAAGACCTTTTTTGTATTCCGTTAACGCTCGTTCACGAGCTGAAACGTGATTCACCATCGGTTGGGGATATTTATTTGTTCCATACTCGGGGACCCATTTTTTAACATACTGGCTGTCTTTATCAAATTTTTCATGCTGCGTTTCCGGATTAAAAACTCGGAAATAAGGGGCTGCATCACAGCCGGTTCCAGCTGCCCATTGCCAGTTTCCGTTGTTAGCTGATAAATCATAATCCAATAATTTTTTTGCGAAGTAACTTTCACCTAATGACCAATGCATCAATAAATGTTTTGTTAAAAAAGAAGCTACAACCATTCGCACTCGATTATGCATGTGCCCTGTTTGGTTTAACTCTCGCATTCCTGCGTCAACCAGAGGATACCCAGTTTGCCCGTCACACCATTTTTGAAATTCATCTGCATTTGATCGCCAAGCAATTTGATCGTACTGCGGCCGGAAACTTTGCTTTTGCACATTGGGATAATGCCAAAGAATTTGCATAAAAAAATCACGCCAAATAATTTCACTGAGCCACACGTCAGAAAGTTTTTGTGCAACTTTTGCCACTTCGCGCACGCTAATGGTACCAAAACGTAAATGAATTCCCAACCGTGACGTGCCATCTGCTAAAGCCGGAAAATTTCTGTTTTCGGCATAGCCCTCAAGAATTGATTTTTTAGTCATCTTGGGCGGAAACGTAAATTCAAAATCTTCAAAGTTCAGTTGTTTCATCGTAGGTAATGGTGTTTTGTTTTTAACTTTGAATAAGCTTTTTTCGACGTCTTCCATAGGATAAGACTTTAAATCATTGGCCGTTAAATTCTTCAGCCATTTTTTCTTGTAATGAGTGTAAACTGTGTACGGTTTGCCAGTGTCAGCAACGACTTCATTTTTTTCAAACACACACTGATCTTTAAAAGATTTAAACTCAATGCCCTGACCGTCACACCACTTTTTAATTTCTCCGTCACGTTCGGTCGCATAAGGCTCGTAATCATGATTTGTGTAAATGGCTTCAACTTTGTATTCAGTGATAATTTGTTTAAAAACATCCAGCGGTTTACCCATTTCAACTTTTAGATCTGAACCCTTTTCTTGAAGTAAGTCTTTCATAGCGGTGATGTTTTGATGGATAAATAAGACTCGGGCATCTTTACGAGGTAGTTTTTTTAATATGTTCGTATCGAAAATAAAAACAGGCAGTACATGTTGTCTGTCTTTTAAAGCTTGATACAAGCCTGCATTGTCTTTAAGCCTAAGATCCCTGCGAAACCAAAATAATGTGATTTTATACGTCATTTGATCAATTAACTTTCTTCAGATTTAAAAACAGATTAATATAAACACTTAACATGCCTGAAAACAAGAAAAAGCCTGCCAAATTAAATCAGATAAAATCATCGCTTTTTGCGCGCAGTTTTTCCGTTGCAAAAATGGGGCTGGGCGCTGGGTTAAAATACGCCGGTACTAAAATTACCAATTCACCCTTTGATGAATTCCTTACGGGTCAAGCTATTACTATGACGAAAGAATTCGGAGAACTTAAAGGAAGCCTGATGAAAGCAGGACAAATGCTTTCGATGTACGGAGAATATTTTTTTCCGCCACAGGCCAACCAAGTTTTAAAATCTTTGCAGTCCGATTCGCCCCCTGTCATTTGGTCCAAGATGCAAGAGCACTTAGAAGAATATTTATCTGCGGATTTATTAAATGAACTTGAAATTGATCCGGAATCCATTGGCAGTGCTTCATTAGGACAGGTTCACAAAGCCCGAATAATTAAAACCAATGAAGTCATCGCTTTAAAGATTCAGTACCCCGATGTGGATAAAGCCGTTGATTCAGATTTAAAAGCTTTAAAAACCTTACTGAAGTTATCGCGAATTTTACCTGAAGGGCTTGATTTAGATCCTATATTTAAAGAAATTAAAACCATGCTGGAGCAAGAATTAGATTATCAACAGGAAGCAGATGCGACAAAACTTTATCAGAAAAAAGTAGCAGATGATAAACGCTTTGTTGTTCCTAAAGTTTTTGATCGATATTCAAATAAGAAAGTCTTAGCCACAGAGTATATTGATGGTTTAAAGGCCGATCACCCGTTAGTCCAAAATTTAAGTCAGAAGCGCAGAAACCAATTGGCTGAAAATTTTTTAGAGCTTTATTTAAAAGAAATCTTTGTTTGGAATATTGTGCAAACAGATCCGCATTTGGGGAATTACAAAATCCAGCTGGATCCGCTGGGTAACGACCGCGTTGTGCTGTTGGATTTTGGTGCTTGTCGTACGTTTTCAAAGTTTTTTATCGATGCTTACCGTCATATGATCAAAGGCTCGGTCGAATATAATGAACCCCTATTTTTCAATGCGTCTAGAGCATTGGGTTTTATTAAAGATACGGATTCGGCTGAATACATTAAAACATTTTCAACTTTTTGCTATGAAACCGTTGAGCCTTTCTGGGATCCAAAAGATGGCAGAAATACTTCAGGTAAGGTCAAAGCCGACGGAACGTATAATTGGAAGCAAACAGATTTACCTGGGCGCGTGGTGAAAAAAGCCATGCAGTTTAAAAACTTTGATCTGCGGTCCCCACCTCAAGAAATTTTATTTCTAGATAGAAAAACGGGGGGAGTTTTTATTTTCTTATCGGTTCTGGGCGCTGATATTAATGGTCGGAAAATAATTGAACCGTTTCTCGAAAATTTATGAAGCCTTATAATTACCAAATCGTAATATTGAGTTATAATCACCCTGATTTAACTGCTAAGACCGTGCAATCAGTCATTGATCTACACTTTCCTCAAGACCAAATTTGCCTTGTTCATAACGGCAGTGAAGCAAAAAATGTGCAATCACTGCAGACACATTATCCATTGATCGAACATCTGATCATCAAGGAAAATAAGGGATACACGGCTGGTGCTAATTTCGGTTTAAGGCAGGCTTTTCTAAAAGATCAGCACGTACTTTTTTTAACCAATGACACGGAAGCCTTGTGTTTACCCGATTTATTTCCGGAAAAAATGGATTTATTTTCCATTTTAATCTTTAAGCGAAATTCTCAGGTGGTTGATTCTATTTCTGGTTTAGTTAATTTACGCACGGGCGCTCTGTCTCACGTCCGAGGTGTAGCCGATTTAAAATCAAATAAATATCTTAAATCGTATATTCCTGGCACAGCTTTTGGAATCACAGATCAAGCTTTTAAAGTATTAAATGGTTTTGATGAAAGCTATCATACTTACTGGGATGACGTTGATTTAAGCCTTAGGGCTCATCAATCCAATTTAACTGTAGGATATGATCTTCGTTTTCAGGTCAAACATAAGATCGGAAAAACCTGTCATAAACACCGCTTTTATACGCTTTATTTATTTCAAAGAAATAAGAAAAGATTTCTGAACCTTTACAGCGAATCAAGGTTATCTTATTTATTTCATTACTTGGGAATGCTACGACTTTTTTTTAAAATTTTAACCCAGACACCACGAAAGAAAAATCTGCATCTGTGGTGGAAAGCGCTACTTGATCAAAACATTTAATTACAAAAAATATTCAGAATTGATTTTCTTTTTTTGGCTTTACACGCTGGCCGTCATACTTTGGGGTGCTTGGGTTCGAATATCTCATTCCGGCGATGGCTGCGGCAACCACTGGCCGCTGTGCAGTGGGGCATTTATTCCTGAAATGACACAAAAAAAAACTTGGATTGAATACGCTCATCGAATAATGACTGGTGTTTACGGACTTGCTGTTTTATTTATTTTTTTTAAAATAAGAAAATCCGTTTTAAATCATTTTACACGAAAATTATCTTGGTATTTATTGGCCCTAATGATCACCGAAGCTTTGCTTGGAGCTTTACTTGTGAAAGGTGAATTGGTATCGACCAATGATTCGATTTCCCGTCTAGTTGTCATGATTTTTCATCAACTGAATAGCTTTCTGTTAACAGGCGTGACGTTTTTATTGTACCTAAATTTAAAAACCGAAGTCCGTCCGATACATTTTAAAAGCTGGAAGCCTTTTGTTTTTTTTCTGACCTTAGCAATCAGTGGCGCTGTGGCTGCGCTCAGTGTGACTTTGTTTCCAAGTATTTCTGTTCTTAATGGCATTCTGCAGGATTTTTCGGGGGATTCTCATTTGTTCGTCAGACTTCGCATTCTTCATCCTTTACTAGCTACAAGCATTGGAATTGGTTTTGTCAGCTGGCTTTTTTCAAAAAATGAATCCCGCGCCGCTTATGAATTTCTGATTGCTATCGCGATTGGTGTGCTGACTTTGTTGACGCTTTCGCCATTAATTTTGAAAATAGCCCATCTCTTGATAGCTCATCTGTTATGGGCTCGGTTGATTTATTTGTTTGTTAGTTCGCCCGATTCGAATAATCGATAAAGAAATTCAATTTGTTTATTGATTGAATGAAGCTGAATCAATTCATATTGCAAATCATAATCTGTAACCAAATAGGCTGCAAAGGCAGAAACAACTTCTTTGGAACCAATAAGACTTCGCAGAAAAATATCTTGTTGAGCTTGGTTGGGTACATGTTTTTTAATCCACCTGGCCAAAATTTGACTGAGTTTCATAAACTGGTCTTTAAACTTTTCATCGACTTCGTGCTCTTCTTCGATGGGCTCACCGGCAGCGACTAAATAGGGATCAATAGATTTTAAATTTTCTAGATCAATTAATACTTTACCAATACAGTTTATGAAAATAATTAATGTTCCATCCGTACGAGTTTCAATGATCTGTGGGAAGCCGTAACCTGCGATGGGCCTGATCTCTTGCGAGCCCTCCGGCACAAAGCAAATGGCAATGGCTATTTTTCGCTGTACAGAGTCTTGTATCATTTGAATATAACGCTCTTCAAAGATCTGTAACGGCTTCGTGGTACTGGGAAACAAATTGACATTAGTAAGTGGAAATAAATAAAAATCTGACTTTTGGCGCGGCACGCTTACCACCTTGTATAAAGTAGTGTACATTAAAGATATGAAAAGAATTATCTTTTTCGACGGAATCTGTCCCCTGTGTAATGGATTTGTAGATTATGTCTTAAAAAAAGATTTGAACCATTGTTTTCAGTTTTCTTCACTTCAGTCTGAATTTGCTAAAAAGAATTTAAAGGCTGAACATCAGGGGCTGGATACGATCTTATTATTAGAAAATGATAAAGTGTTTATAAAATCGACAGCTGTTTTAAGAATATTATTTCAACTTGGTGGTCACTGGAATGCCTTAGCTGTTTTCGCCTCTGTGATACCTAGACCTATGCGCGATTTTTTTTACATGCTGATTGCTAAGAACCGCTACAAATTGGTCGGTCAATATGAAACTTGCCGGCTTCCAAGCGAAGAAGAAAAAAACCGTTTTCTGCTTTAGCTTAAGCTGAAATACTTAAAGTAATTTATCAATAAAATAAATATCTGCGGGGCTAATCTTATAATTTTTCATTTCTTGGGGTGTACACCAAATAATCTGGTCATGATCACTTAAATTGAAATCAGGAACCGAATTAATACGACTAAGCCAAAGATGCAACTTAACCGTTCTACTAGGGTAAGCAAAAGTGTTTTCATCGACAAATTGAAGACTATCTTTAAATAAAGTAAAAGAAAATTCTTCGGCTATTTCACGGACAAGGGCATCTTTTTGAGTTTCTCCGAATTCAATTTTGCCACCTGGAAATTCCCAATCGCCTGAACCAGACTGGCCTGGACCACGCCGAGCAATCATATACCTGTTATCTGATTGCCTTTGTAAAGCTAAAGCAACAACTTCAATGATAGATGACATACAAACCCCATTTTGTTAATCTTAGCAGATAAATGCTTAACTTTCAAAATTCGTATCTTATTATTTTATTGGCAGGGGTTTCTTTTTTTCTTTACGGTAGCGCGATGGCATCCACCAGCCTAGAAAAACTGTTAGCTTCAAGAATCACAGCCCTAGTAAATAAAGTTTCAAAATCTTCGCTACTATCTATTTCTGTGGGAATTGGTTTAACGACGATTTTACAAAGTTCAGGCGCTGTCACATCAATGCTTGTTGGTTTAGGTACCGCCCGGGTGATCAAATTACCGCAGGTGATGGGAATCATTATTGGTACCGCCATCGGATCTACACTAACAGTGCAGCTGATTTCGTTTGATTTAACTAGCTTTGCTTTACCGCTTTTTGTGTTAGCTTTTAGTGTTTATTTTTTAACTAAAAAAACAGCGATCAAAAATTTTGCCACCGTGCTGATGGGTTTTGCATTAATTTTTATCGGTATTAAAATGATTTCAGACAGCTCGTTTTATTTTTCTAAAATGGAAATTCTGTCAGATTTCTTTAAAACCCTACGAGATAATTCTTTTTATTCTTTTTTATCAGCGGCTATATTTTGCGCTTTCGTTCACAGCAGTGCGGTGACAATAGGATTAGCCATGGGGTTAGCTTCAGCCGGAGTAATTTCGACTCATGATGCCGTGTTGTGGGTTTACGGTGCAAATATAGGAACAACTTCAACGGCGCTTTTTGCTGCGGCTGGCAGTAATTTTATTGGCAAGCAAGTAGCTTGGGCCCACTTTTTTTATAAAGCCGTCAGCGTGATGATTTTTTATCCGATTACAAATTATTTTATTGATATTCTTACGCAATACGCTTCGACGCCATCTAGAATTATTGCCAATGCACATTTCTTTTTTAATATCACATCAGCGATTATCTTTATTCCTTTTATTAAAAAGGGCGCCGAGCTGATTGAAAAAATGTTTCCAAAAACGGCTTCTGATGAATTCGGAGCTGAATTTTTGACTTTAAATACCTATCAAAATTCGGCCTTAGCTGTTTCCTACTCCCAACGAGAAATCATGCGTATGGCCGATATTGTTATTGGTATGATTAAAGATTCTGTTGTGCTTTTTGAGCAAGAAGACCCAGGCCTGGTGCAATCCATCAAGGACCGTGATAATCAAGTCGACTTTTTATACCGTGAAATAAAAATGTTTTTATTAGACCATGCCAATAAAAGTTCGACTGTTGTGCATCAAAATATCATGAATATGATTATGTTCGTCAGCGATCTTGAGCGTGCAGCAGATTCCATTGATATTAATATTCGAACATTGGCTATAAAAAAACATGCGCTTAAACTGGCTTTTTCCGACGAAGGCTGGATTGAAATTCAAACCATGCATTCTCAAGTTGTCAAAGTGGCTTCAATGGGAATTAACGCTTACGATAATCCCCAGATGTGCGAATTAGCAATTCAGCTGAAACGGGATCTTGCAAAACTTGAAATATCATTTCGTGAAAATCATATATCAAGACTTAATCGCGGCCTAAGGGAAAGCATCAATACCAGTTCTATTCATTTAGATCTTTTAAGTGAATACCGACGTATCGCAAGTCTTTTGTGTAATCATGCTTATGCAACGACAAAAGTTAAAGTTTCAGATTCGGGCCCCCGCGAGGACTTATCCTAACGGTTTTACTTTTTGCGTGGCTGCAATAATAGAATTATATTCACTGCAAAATTCTTCCATTAGCACTTCGGCGAATTTTTTTGCATTAATCTTTAAATCTTCAAGACTGCAAGTAGCAACTGGCGTTCCCTCGTTCTTAATATTAAATCCCAAGTGAATCATGGTGGAAACAGCTGACTTTGACGCTATAGAAATCGTTAGCTTATGAGCCACATCTTTTTTATCCAAGTACAAGTCGTCACCTTCTCGCCATATTTTTTTATTTTTTAATACGGTTGAAGTTGAATTCAATATATCTTCTGCAATAGAAACTAATAAGCGTTGCAGACTAACAGCCGTCGTTAAATCTTGATGAAACATTTCGACAATAAAGTGCAGCATGCTATCGGATTCAATTTTAGCCTTTGCCACTAAATCTTCAGCATCAATCATTTTATCAAAACCAACATGACAAGCGCCTTCAAAAGCGACTATTGAATCTCCGTGAACTGCATGATGCATGTATGCAAATAAAGGACTTAATTGAGATCCATCATAATTAATTTTTTGTGCAATGAATTTTTGTTTCATTTTATTTTCCATTTTCCGTGAAATAACCTAAGGCATCCACTCGTGAAATTTTAAAAGCCCTACGGGCTCGTTGACAAGACTCGCACTGACCACACCAATTTTTGCCACCCAAATAGCACGGCCAAAGATCGTTGAACGGAATTTGCAAATCTAAACCCAGTTTTGCTATCTCGGGCTTTGTCATGTTGATCGTAAAACATTTTACCTCGACTTGATTCGCCGTCGAATATGCTAAGGCTTTTCGTGTGGCGCGAATAAAATCAAAACTGTTATCTGGAAATGTCGAAGCCTCTTCGACATTAAAGCCCGGAATAATATATTTTGCATTTAAACTTTCAGCAAAACTGGCGGCAATATTTAAAAATACACCATTACGATTTGGAATCCAAACGGCTTTGGCCGTTTTTTCTGAAGTTGTTAAGTTATCCATAGCAATTTGCCGACCCTTCGGGATAATTCCGCCCTCTTGAGTTAAGCCCGATTTTCCTAATGATTTTAACCATGGAAGATCAACAATTAAGTGCTTAATTCCAGCCGATTTTGCTAAGGCTTTAGATTTTTCTATCTCCTTAAGCACCGCTTTTTGTCCATAATTAAAAGTAATCGCTAAAACGACATCTAATTCACGAAGTGCTGCAAATAAATTAACGGTCGAATCAAGCCCTGCTGAAAGTAAAACAACAGCTTTATTCTTCATTTAATCTTAAATCTTTCACTAACAACTGAATCGATTTCTGGCCGTTGAAATAATTCCACTGCATTTCGGCTAAAATATCATATTCAAAATTTATTTTAATTTTGTCTTTTTGCTTTGGGCTTGGAGAAAACAGCAGTGCATCTATTTTATTTGAATCTATTTTATTAGATATTTGACCTGAGCTTAAACTCAACTTCAAATGACCACCTTTAAGCTCTTTCACACTGGTTATCTTAACGGCATTTAGCTGTATTAACGGCACCTGAAAACCCATGCCATAGGGTCCAATAAAATCATGCCATTTCATCGTCTGCGGGTTAATTTCATCAAGGGCTGCAACAGTATCAAAATCAATTTGAACGGGCCGTGGTGTCGATTTAATACTTACAAAATGTTTTTTTAATAACTGAACTAATTTATTTTCAGATGTTCCATGCAGTTCGAACCCTGCCGCTGCCGCATGGCCGCCAAAGCGGTTTAATACAGACTCACAAGATTTTAAAGCTTCGACCAAACTTATTTCCGAGCCATTTGGCACACGCCCACTGCCGACAATCATTCCTTCAGAATTTCTAGAACCCACAAACGCGGGACAATTAAAATGCTGACTTAATTTGGTAGCAATTAAACCCACAACACCGCGGTGAAATAAATCAGAAGAAACAAAAACAAAATCTTTCTCTGACCAGTCGGTTAAATGTTCAAAGGCTTTACTTTCAGCATCGCTCTGCAGATTTTGTCTGATCACATTATTTTCTAAAATTAAAGAAACCATTTGCTGCGCTTTTTTTAAATCGGTTTCTAAATAAATTTGTGCCGGAAGAATATTATTTTCCAATCGAGATAATGCATTTAACTTCGGTGCAAAACGAATCGCTACATCCTGAGAAGTTAACTCGCGGTCCTGTAATTTTAATGCCTCTAATAAGACCTTAAGGCCCGGTCTTTTGGTCTGTGCTAAAGCCAATAACCCATGCTTGACTAAAATACGATTGTCATCAACCAGCGGAACCATATCCGTTAGTGTGCCGATACAAAAAAATTCTAATACTTCTTTTAAGTCCCACTGGTTTTTTGGCAGAGCAGAGTCTTCGATAAAAGCCCGCTTTAGTGCACGTAATAAGTAAAAGGCAACGCCTGCTCCGCACAAATAACCTAAACCAGATTCGCACGCTTTTTGATTGGGATTAACAATAACAAAAGCTTCAGGTAAAGTCTCTGCAGGCAAATGGTGATCCGTTAAAATAACATCGACACCTAATTCTTTGGCCCTATCGAACGCTTTAAACGAAGTAATTCCCACATCGACTGTTACAATTAAGGTGATACCTAAGTGGTGCAGTTCAGTGACAGCGTCCGCATGAAAACCATAACCTTCACTGAGTCTTTTTGGTTGATAATAAGATACGTCACTGTAGCCCAAATTTTCTAATCCGACTTTAAGAATAGCTAACCCACTGGTTCCGTCTAAATCAAAATCAGCATAAATACAGACTTTTTCTTTATTTTTATAAGCAACTACCAGCCGTTCGATGGCTTGATTCATGCCTAACAATCGATTTGGATCGGCTAACTCACTTAGTTTTGGCTGTAATAATTTTTCAAGAATATTTTGATCGATTTTACGTGAAGCCAAAACACGTGCTATCAGGTCCGGAAAAGGACCTGATGGTTTTGGTGTTTCAGATTCTCTCTGCTTCCAAATTTGCATTACTACGCCTTACGAGGCGAATTATTTAATTTCTCCATAAATAAAATCAAAGGGGCTGCCACATAGATTGAAGAGTACGTACCAAAAAATACTCCGATACAAATTGCAAACGCAATATCTGATACAACTCCACCTGCAAAAATATATAAAGATAATGCAGACACAAAGACAGTGCCTGAAGTTATCAGTGTTCTTACAAACATATCATTAATCGCTTTGTTGATAATGAAGCCAAGACTTTGACCCTTGTAAGTGACTTCCATTTCACGAATTCGGTCAAAAACCACAATCGTGTCATTCAATGAATAACCAATCAGCGTCAGCATGGCTGCCAGGATGGGAACGTTGACCTCTTTACCGACCAACACAAAAATTGCCAAAGTGATAACCACGTCATGGGCTAAACAAACCACGGCACCCGGTGAATATTTATAATCAAACCGTAAAGCCACATAAATTAATATAACTAGCAGACAATAAAATACCGCTAAAAAACCATTCCGTTTAAGTTCCGCACCCACTTGCGGACCTACCGTATCAACCCGGCGTATATCAGGACCTGCGTTGGCAAATTCTGTGTTGATGTGATCGCGCACTTTAACAATCGAAGCATTTAAAAGTTCGTTGGTTTCTTTGTCAGTTGCGGCCTTCACACCTTGAAAACGAATAATAAATTCATTTCCTTCGCCAAAAGCTTGAACCCCCACTTCACCTAAACCCAAATTGCTGACCGAGCTTCTGACCTGATCGATACTGACGCTGTCTTTGAATTTAACTTGGATTTCTGTTCCACCTTTGAAATCAATACCGTAACTGATTCCTTTGAAAGCGATGAAAATTAACGAAGCTACAACCAGCACTAATGAAATTCCGCCAAACAATCCGACACGACCAACAAAGTCAAAGCGGCCAAACGATTCTTGCTTATTTTTATCCAACATATTTCCCATCCTAGACTGAAATTTTCTGTAAACCAAAACGGTGTACTAAATTATCGACAATAACTTTTGAAACAAAAACATTTGAAAACAAAGTGGTGACGATACCAATCAACAGCGTCACGGCAAATCCCCGGACCGGACCCGTTCCAAAATAAAGTAAAATAAATGCAGTGGCCGCCACTGTAATATTAGAATCTAAAATGGCTGACATTGCCTTCGCGTAGCCTTCTGCTACTGCCGACTTCACAGAAGCACCTTTATGAAATTCTTCTTTAATACGTTCATTAATAAGAACATTAGCATCGACCGCAAAACCAACGGTCAGTGCCATACCCGCAATTCCCGGTAAAGTTAAAGTTGCACCTAACGAGGCTAATAAAGCGAAAACGCACACGATATTAATTAATAAGGCAACTGTAGAAACTAAGCCCATTGATTTGTAATAAAAAAGCATGAACAAAATAACCAAGATCGATCCAATGTAAGAAGCCATCTTCGCTTTATCTAAAGCATCCCGACCTAAAGATGGGCCCACCCGGCGCTCTTCAAGTTGCTCTAGGGCTGCTGGTAATGCGCCTGCACGAAGCGCTGTTGAAATAAGTTTAGCTTCGTTCATCGATTCATCACGGTTTCTTGAACTACCTAAAGTGATAACCGCCTGACCATTCGGAATTTTTGTATTGATCTTTGGTGCTGTTTTTACAACTTTATCAAGTACTACAGCCATTTGTTCATTGATGTGCTTTTCAGTTAATTCACCAAATTTAACCGCACCTACTGGATTAAAACGAATAGATACTTCGGGTTCACCATACTGACCAAAGCTGATTGAAGCATTATCTAAATAATCTCCGGTTAAATCAGTATCGGTTTTTAATAAAAACGGAACGGAACCAATTTCCATCGATTTTGCATTTTGCGCTTTTTCAAAATAAATAATCGTTTTTGCCGGAAGCTTACCCTGTAGCGCTGCATTTATTTTTGCTACGTATTCGGTGTATTTTACGGTCGCCATTGTAAAGCCACCTGCTTTTTCAGCTTCGTCGATTAATTTTCTTAGTTCTTCCCCAGATTTTTCATAGGATACGACCATAAAATCAAGTTTTGCTGTTGTATTAATAAGTTGTTTGGCTTTTTCGGCGTCAGCCATTCCCGGTAACTGAACTAAAATGCGATCTGCACCTTGCTGGGTAATCGAAGGTTCAGCGACACCGAATTCATCGATACGGTTTCTTAAAGTTTCAATAGCCTGACGGATCACATTTTGTTTTTGATCTATTAGGGCTGCATCAAAATATTTTAATTCAACTTTTTCGGCGCTGACGGATACAACTTGTAAAACAGTTGCATAAGTTTTTTGAATGAAACTTTCAACTTTTTTTGCATCTTCTAATGAGGTAACTAAAACATTAAATTCTCCAAGCTTTGCATTTTTTACGTCGAAGTCTTTTATGACAACATTTTCTTTAGCCAGTTCAGATTTGATGACGACAGTTTGACGACTGATCGTTGTGGCAACCACGCTGTCCACATCAACACCCATGACTAAATGTAAACCACCTTGAATATCTAAGCCGTAGTTTAATTTTTTTGCGGGCCACCAGCCCAGTTTTGAAACATCTGCAAAGTTAGGAACAATTAAAATTAACGCTAAAACAACACCAATAACAGCTAACCACGTGCGAGAGCGAATACCTTCCATGATTAATTTCCTTCTTTCTTATCTTGTAAAAGCGCCTGCGAAGTTAAAATTTGAGTTCTTAAAACTTTAATTTGTACATTGTTCGCAATTTCTAAAGTCGCCAATTTATCTGTCAGACCAGCAATACGACCTAAAATTCCTGCTTGGGTGATAATTTGATCGCCAACTTTAAGACCTACTAAAAACGCTTGAGTCTCTTTTTGTTTTTTCGCTTGTGGTCTGATAAGGAAAAAATAAAACACGCCGATAATTACAATAAACGGAACAAATTGCATCCAAGCTGGCGGCGCCGGTTGTGCAGCTGCAACTTCAGTGGTTTGAGCAAACAGCAACTGGCTTGCTAATGAAATTCCGAAAAATAATCGAGTAAACAGGTTCATGGTATTCCTTCCAAAATAGCTTAAAATGAAAATGTCGAAATAAAATTGAACACTTAAACCGGTTTTTGATCAACTGTTATGATGGAATATCTTTATCGGATCTTACGAATCGCGTTAGGCAGTCATCACGAAACGAAGGCCACAGATTCGTTTCGATCGCAGCGCGCGCTTTTTCCATCAGCTTCATGTAGAAGTGAAGATTGTGAATACTGTTTAACCTTGAGCTTAATATTTCACCACTTAAAAACAAATGGCGTAGGTACGCTTTTGAATAATTTTTGCAAGTATAACAATCACATTCTGGATCAAGCGGGCTACTGTCTTCGCGGTACTGTTGCCGTTTGATGCTAATTTTCCCCTGCCAAGTGAACAGTGTTCCATTGCGCGCAACACGAGTTGGTAACACACAGTCAAACATGTCAATACCTGCATCGATAGAAATAATTAAATCCAGCGGCGTTCCTACACCCATTAAGTATCTGGGTTTATTTTCCGGCATCAGCGGAACAATATCTGGTAAAATTTCATGCATCAGATGAATGGGCTCACCCACAGAAAAGCCACCCAATGCAAAACCTGGTAAATCCAAACTCGTTACTTGTTGCAAAGAATATTTTCGGTGCTCTAGACTTAAACCGCCCTGAACGATTCCAAATAATAAACTTTCGGGGCGCACCATGGCTTCTTTGGATCTAAGTAACCATCTGTAAGTTAAATCCATGGATCTTTTTATTTCCTCATCTGTCGCGGGATATTGTAAACACTCATCAAAAGCCATGATGATGTCCGATCCCAGATCCATTTGAATTTCCATACTTTTTTCGGGCGAAATAAAATGTTTTGCGCCGTCCAAATGCGAACGAAATTCAACGCCCTCTTCGGTCATTTTACGTAAAGAATTTAGCGAGAACACCTGAAACCCACCGGAATCAGTTAAGATCGGACCATGCCAATTCATAAACCGATGTAATCCACCCAGTTTTTTGATTAACTTTTCACCAGGCCGTAGATGCAAGTGATAAGTATTACCTAAAACCACTTGGGTTCCACAATCAATCAACTCTTCGGGTGTCATGGCCTTCACAGTGGCTTTTGTGCCGACAGCCATAAAACAAGGTGTTTCGAATGAACCATGACTTGTCATAAAAGTCGCTCGGCGCGCTTGATTTACTTTTTTGTGCAACTTAAATTCACCTAATTTTAATTTTATCTGATTCATAATAATAAAATTATCTTACGTTACTTTTGTCATCGACCGCAATTTAATTATCTTCCCGAGCACGCAGTAATATCAGATTAGAAGCCAGCACTTCAGTTGCAAATTCCATCAAAAAAGTTTTCTGTGAATAGAAACAGACATGCGTGCTATCTCTTCGATAAGACCAGGACTGAAAATCAATAGCTTCAGTCTTGAGTGATGTCATAACGAACAAAATTCCTGTGGGCTTCAGGTAAGATTTTAATTTTTCAAATTCAGCCCGTGGTTGATAAAAATGTTCGGCAACTTCGCAAATAATGATGTAATCGTAAGTTGAAGGTTTCAGAACAGAACTTTCGGATTGAAAAAAAGGATCGTATTTGTTCAGTTTATAATTTTGTTCAGTTAGTAAATAAGATATGGCCGAATCTTTTCCTGAACCGTAATCAAGTCCTAAATGGCTGGGACCAAATCGCTGCATGACCGCTTTTTTTAACGGCTCTACAAATTTTTGATAACCCGAATCAAGAACATTATTTTCATGCAGCAAGTACCTAGCTTCTTCAGCTAATGGGTCCAGGTGATATTTTCGATCCATAAAAATAATTTCGCAGCATAAACACTGGTAATAAATTGTTTTTTCTACTTTGATCTGCTGAGTGCTAGCTGAACCACACCACAAACAATTCACTTTTTGATCCAAACACTTAAATCTCCATAACTAAAAAGTTTAAATTTATTTTCGATAGCCCAAGAATAATTATGTAACACTTGCGTTAAACCAAAAAAGCCGGCCACTAATGCTAAAAGCGTGGATTCGGGTTGATGAAAATTTGTCAGTAAGCGATTAACGATTTTAAAATCACTTCCGACTTGCAATAAAATATCTGTCGAGCCCGATAATTTTTCTGTTCGCGCAACGCTTTCTAAAACTCGAGTTGTCGTCGTGCCTAGGCTCCAGATGCCCTTGTTATTTTTTTTTGCGGTTTTAATTTTGTGCCAATTCGGTTCTGATATCTGATAGATTTCCGAATGCATTTTGTGCTCGTTCAAATCTTCGGTCAGAACCGGAAGAAATGTCCCAAGCCCTACATGCAAAGTCAGCTCTAACACTTCGACACCTTTTCTTCTGAGTTCATCCATATCAGCTGCCGAAAAATGCAAACTGGCTGTGGGCGCTGCAAAACTTCCGGGGTGTTCAGCCCAAGCGGTTTGATACCACTCTTTATCTTGCGACTGATTATGTCGTTCGTTTCTGGCTTTTTGAATATACGGAGGTAACGGCAGTTCAGCCAAGCGTTCAAAATCTGATTCAGCAATTTCTGGAGTGATTCGAACCTTTTGTGGTCGGCCTTTTTCGATAAGTTCCAACGAAAAACCCCCAGGCAGTGGAATAACATCACCCGTTTTAATTTTTTTTGACGGAAATAAAACACTCCACTCGTTTGAAGTTTCATTTCTTGATAACGGATCTAAAAATAAAATCTCAAGGTCATTCGCAAAAAGACGGCGCTTTAATACCTTTGTATTATTGATAACAAAGATATCACCTGCAGGAATCAAAGCTTTTAAATCGGATAAACTAATTTCTTTAGGGGGGTTATCTTCTTCGGCCCATAACACTCGGGTTGGTCTTGACGGCTGGGTAGCAATTAAAGATTCAGGGTAAGTGTAGTTTAATTCAGCCCGTTTCATAAGAATTAAATCTATAGCCTAATCTAAACCTATTTGCTAGCGTTCTGGCTTTAAGTGGGTGCATATGAAATCGTCAACCTGGACTCGAATCTATTCCGTCGCAAAACCTGAAAAAAAATCCTTATTTTTGGGCTTATTGTTTTTAATTTTATCAAGTGGTGCAGGACTTGCCTACCCCCAATTGGTCCGTTGGATGGTCGACAACGTTTTACAACCAAAAAATTATGAACTGCTAAATAAAGTGGTGTTGGCTTTGTTATTTGCTTTTATCTTCCAAGCCGTGACATCAAGTGTTCGTTATTATCTATTTACTTTATCCGGCGAAAGAATTGTTCTGAAACTGCGCGAACGATTGTACGAAACTATTTTAAAACAAGATGTTTCATTTTTTGATTTCAATCGCACAGGCGACCTGATGAGCCGCTTAGCTTCGGACTGCACCACTTTACAAAACACAGTCAGTGTGAATGTTTCTCAAGGCCTTCGAAATTTAGGCCAAGTGATTGGTGGATTCGGTTTTATGTTTTACACATCTTGGAAATTATCAACCATGATGCTTATTTTAATTCCGCCGGTGGCTTTTTCGGCGGCTTTATTTGGTAAACGCATACGTAAATTTTCAAAAGAATTTCAGGCGACAATCGCTGATGCCAGCGTGGTTGCGGAAGAAACAATTTCTGGCGTTCGTACAGTAAAATCTTTTGTGCAAGAAAATGCAGAGACAAATCGATATAAAAAGGCCTTAGAAATTGCCTTAATCATGGCGCAAAAAAGAATATTAGCTATCGGTCAGTTTATGACCTTAGCGATGGTCCTTGGTTTTATCTCGGTTTGTTTTGTCCTGTGGTATGGTGGCCGCGAAGTAGTTCTGGGGTACATGACGATTGGTGATTTAACTCAGTTTTTACTTTATTTAATGATCGTTGCCATTGGCGTCGGAAGTCTTGGTAGCCTTTGGGGTGATATCATGGCAGGAATTGGTGCCAGTCAGCGGGTTTTTGAAATCTTAGAAAAACCGATTTTAGATGCCGAGAATGGTCAAGAAATTCGGCATTTCCAAGGCCATATTGAATTTAAAAATATAAATTTCAGTTATCCCACCCGCAGTGACCTGCAAGTGTTAAATGATTTAAGTTTTGAAATAAAGCCTGGCCAAGTGGTCGCCTTGGTTGGCAGTTCAGGGGGCGGAAAAACAACTGTCTCAAGCTTGATTCCCCGATTTTATGATCCAAACCAAGGTGAAATTCTAATTGATCAAATCAATTTAAAAAATTTAAAGCTTTCCTGGATACGAGACCAAATAGGCATTGTTTCGCAAGAACCCATTTTGATTTCAAGCACCATCGAAGAAAATATTCGCTATGCAAGACCTACAGCCACTTTTTCTGAAGTTCAATCCGCCGCCGAAGCTGCCAATGCTTTAGAATTTATAAACTTGTTTCCAGAAGGTTTTAAAACCCAAGTCGGTGAACGTGGTATTCAATTATCGGGCGGCCAGAAACAGCGAGTTGCTATTGCAAGGGCTTTATTAAAAAATCCAAAAATATTAATTCTTGATGAAGCCACCAGCAACCTGGACACGGCCAGCGAACACTTGGTGCAAGAGGCTTTGCAGCGACTCATGAAAGGAAGAACCACTTTAGTTATTGCGCACCGCTTAGCAACAGTGAAGGATGCAGACCAAATTTTTGTAATTGATCATGGACAAATGGCACAAAAAGGATCACACGACCAACTGGCCTCTGATCACGATGGGCTTTATTATCAACTTTTACAGCGGCAATTTATAACTGAAAATAACTAAAAAGGAAAAAACTTTATGCGAAAAATTTTAAGTTTGGAAAAAACCAACGTGGACGCAGCTAACGCAATTCAAAACTATCATGCAGATATTGTCAGTGACATTGAGAAAGCAATCATTGGCTACGAGTGGGTTGTTGTTGGAATGAAACAAAACCCCGTCGTTCGCAGTGCTAAGAATTTATTAACCGAAAAAAAAATCCCATTTCATTACATTGAACACGGCGGCTATTTTTCAAAATGGAAACAGCGACTTGCCATAAAATTATGGAGTGGCTGGCCAACATTTCCCCAAGTATTTCACAAAGGGGTTCTGATTGGTGGCCACAGCGATTTGAAAAAATATTTAGCTTCAATTTAGTTTTGTGGGAAATTAAGACTTAAAAATAATACCGAATACCAACGCCACCTTGTACTAATAATGAGGTGGCTGGTACGACGCTGATTCCAGGAACTATTTCTACGAATACTCCAAGTGGTGGTTGCGCTGGCTGCCACTCGAGCCCAAAAGGAATGCGTACGCCTAAACCCACAGACCCAGATTTTTTACCTAAATAATTATCCGTATTTGATCTTTCATTCGTTGTGACAACTAAGTTGCCACCCGCACCAAGATAGAAACTAAGATCCGAGAAAAAAGCGCCGGGCTGATGAATAGGCCGTGGGTAATGAAATAAATAATCCCCGTAAATTAACACGTAATCACTTAAGGAAAATGCAAGACCACCATCGATGGCCACTTGATTATTCAGCCAATACTTACCCGTGATTGCAGTGGGCCCACCTAAAATAATACCAAGGCCAAAGTTTTTTCCAGCTGGATTCGCAGTTGCATAATCCGCATGAAATAGAATTAATCCGACTGCAACAAGACTAACGATTATTTTTTTCATTTTTTCTCTTTCCGTTATAACTTTTTTAAGATAGGTGCTTTGCGTGAAAATGAATGTGATCGGCTATAAATGTCGAAATAAAATAGTAACTGTGATCATAGCCTTCTTGAAAGCGTAAATTTATTTTTTGTTTACCGGCCACACGGCTTGCTTCTAGAATATTTTTTGTCAGCAGCCGCTCAGATAAAAACGGATCTAATGTTCCTTGGTCAATCAGAATTTCTGCCGAATGATTTAAGCCTGATTTCAACAATGAAGTCGCATCATACTTTTCCCAGTCTGACTTATTTGGACCTAAATAGCCGTGAAACGCTTTTTGCCCCCAGGGGCTTTCCAGTGGATTCGTTATCGGAGCAAATGCAGAAATAGATTTGTATTTATTTTTTTCACGAAGACCTAAAATTAAAGCTCCGTGTCCACCCATTGAATGACCAAAGATAGAAATGTTATCACTGAAGTTTTTCTGAATTAAAGTGTGCAATTCTTCGGCGATGTAGCTGTACATTTTGTAATGGTTTTTATAACCTTCAGTGGTGGCATCGACATAAAATCCAGCTCCGGATCCAAAGTCAGAGCTATCATGTTCACCCGGTAAATTTAATCCACGCGGTGACGTATCCGGGCAGATAACCATAAGTCCTGCGTCACTTAAATATTTCTGAGCTCCGGCTTTAGCCATAAAATTTTCATCGGTGCACGTTAGCCCCGACAACCAAACCAAACAGCCTTTGACTTTTCCATCCGGTATAAACGTCGAAAAATTCATTTTCGTTTGTGTGACATCTGATTCGTGTTCATTAAAACGAACGGTCCCGCCAAAACATTGATGCTGCTTTAAAATTTTCATGGCTTCAACCCTCTTTGGTTATTCAGTGAATAAATTAAAAAATAATGACCGAACGAATGCTTTTACCATCATGCATGTAATCAAACGCCGTGTTGATTTCATCAAGCCCCATATTAAAAGTAACCATGTCATCAATATTTATTGCACCTGACATGTACTGTTCGACGTAACCAGGTAATTCACTGCGCCCTTTCACACCACCAAATGCCGAGCCTTTCCAAACGCGTCCGGTGACCAATTGAAATGGTCTGGTTTTTATTTCCTGACCAGAGCCAGCCACACCAATCACGATGGATTGGCCCCAACCCCGATGAGCGCATTCTAAAGCGGCCCGCATTAAATCGACGTTACCAACGCACTCAAAAGAATAATCAACGCCCCACTCGGTCATTTCGACGATCACTTGCTGAATGGGTTTGTCGAATTTTTTAGGATTTACAAAATCTGTGGCCCCAAACTTTTTTGCTATTTCTTGTTTGGCATCATTGATATCAATCGCAATAATTCGTGCAGCACCTGCCATTTTTGCACCTTGAATAACAGAAAGTCCAATTCCACCCAACCCAAAAACAGCCACAGTAGCACCTTTTTCCACTTTGGCCGTATTTAAAACAGCTCCGATACCGGTGGTGACTCCGCATCCAAGCAGACAAATTTTTTCAAGTGGAGCTTTCGGATTAACTTTTGCTAATGCAATTTCTGGCACGACGGTGTACTCCGCAAAAGTTGAACAGCCCATATAATGATGAATCATTTTTCCATCTTTTGAAAATCGAGAGGTACCGTCGGGCATAACGCCTTTGCCCTGGGTCGCACGAATGCGCACACACAGATTTGTTTTTCCCGACAAACAAAATTTACAATCACCGCATTCTGGCGTGTAAAGCGGAATGACATGATCACCGACTTTTAGAGTTGTAACACCCACTCCGATTTCAGTGACTATTCCACCGCCTTCATGACCTAAGATAACCGGAAATAAACCCTCTGGATCGGCCCCTGACAAAGTAAAAGCATCTGTATGACAAACTCCAGAAGCTACAACTTTTACAAGTACCTCACCTGCTTTTGGTGACTCCAGATCTACCGTTTCGATTTTAAGTGGTTGGCCCGGACCCCATGCGACTGCCGCTTTAACTTTCATCATTTCATCCTTTTTTAGAAAGTCGATACTATGATATTCATTCGGGCCAAGTCCAGAAAAGTTTATTATAATGTCTAGTGTCTTGTTGTTTTTGGCTGCACAGAAGTTTCTCCGGCTGAAGGTCTGTTCAAAACTTTGGGCTTAATTTTTTTGGGAAGCTCAAGTCGAAAAGCACAGCCTTTGTTTTGAATATTAATAACCGTGATTTCCCCTTGAAGCAGGTTCACAGCTTTTTGAACTATGGTTAAACCTAAACCCAATCCACTTTGATCAAACCCACCAGAAACAAATGGTTGAAAAATAGTCTTCATAACTTCCGGCTGAATACCACCGCATTCATCTTCAATTTCAATCACAATATTTTCATCTGCATCTTTGGATCTAACGGTGATATGGCCGTTAACTTTTGTATATTTAAGGGCATTTTGCACCAGATTTGCAATACACGATAACAATAACTGACGATCCGTTTCTAAAATTGTTGTTTCAAAGGTATCATTGGAAAGAATTTGTTTTTTTGTTTGCGACTCACTGAGAGCAGTTAATAAAATCTGATCGACCAGGGCTTTTAAATTAAAAGATTCGATGTGTAATTGCGGGTCGGCTCGCATTCTGACTTCTGATAAAGAACGATCGATCAGATTCCTCATTCTATATAAATTATCTGCAACGACCTTGGCCGTGCTGCCACCTGTGCCCACTAAACCTTGCTTGATCATTTCAAATGCCACTGTGGCACTGGAAAGCGCATTCCGTAGCTCATGGGCTAAAAATCCTAAGTGTTGCACTTCTTTTTCTTCGATCGCTTGTACGCTGTGAAATTCGAATTCAGACACGGCCGAAGCTATCGCAATATCTAAACACAGGTTAAGATCATTAAATTCCTGCGTTGATATTTCTGCATTTTTCACTTGAGCAAATTCAGTGATGGCTTGGCACAAAGCACCATACGAATGAACAACATGTGATAAGGTGTAATTAAGTCGCAATAATTCTTCGCCATGTTCGGCTGCGCTAACAATTATTTTTTCCTGACTGGCTCCGGTGTTAGTACTTTTTAGAAAAATGATCAGATGCTCGTAAAAAACGGGTAATCCTTTTTTTAATTCTGCTGAAGACGGTAGAGGTCCTGCCAATTTCAAAGTTTTCTGCTCGACTAAATCCAGAATCTCTGATTTGTTGCTGGTTAAAAACTTATGTAACATTTAATCTCCTTAATACCGAAAAAAAACCTGCATAAAAAGCACCAACATGATAGCCTGCTTTTGTTTTGAATAAGCCTTCCAATAAACTCATTTTAATCATTGATGATTCTCAAGATAATTTAGATCTGCTTAAGTTACTTTTAGAATCAAAGGGTTATTTAGTGAACTGTGCAACGAATGGTCTGGAAGCGCTAGTGTTATTAAATCAATTAACTAGATTACCTGACATCATACTTCTGGACATGCAAATGCCAGGCATGGGCGGTTATGATTTCTTAACAATCAAGAAAACGCTGGATCATTTAAAAAATATA
This sequence comes from Bdellovibrionales bacterium, assembly GCA_043740435.1. GTDB lineage: Bacteria > Bdellovibrionota > Bdellovibrionia > Bdellovibrionales > Bdellovibrionaceae > Pseudobdellovibrio. The sequence continues at coordinate 24,039 of JAYUCH010000057.1, forward strand.
CCCGTGTTAATTATGACGGGTGAAGAAAATATCAACGTGCAAATTGAACAAAGTAATCCGTGCGGAATTTTACTTAAGCCGCTTGATATTAAGACCCTCGTGAACGAGATTTCAAAATACATAGAGTTATAAAGTAGGATGTTGTTATGACATTTGGTGCGCGATAGGGGACTTGAACCCCTACACCTTGCGGCTTACGCACCTCAAGCGTACGTGTCTACCAGTTCCACCAACCGCGCAATTGAAGCCTTACCTTTTCATACCGCATTTATAACGTCAAAATATAATCCGCCCTCGACATTAGTCTGGATGTAAGTGCGCATAAGTTAACTTTATATCTATTATTTTTCCTAATTCTTAACCAATCTATAGGCACAATCAGTCTTACTCCCAAGAGCACGGATGCTCGTAGGACGAAAAAACAAAAGAGCAGCTAGGATGGTTGTTCTTATCGTCTGACTACCCTTCAAAAAGGAGTTTGAAAGTGGGCGAACTGACAGAAGTATTTATGTTTTGCGCGTTTTATTCGGGTGTTGTTGTCTACTCCCTCTGGATAACAGTTTTGGGCCCGATTAAAAACGATATGTAGATTTTGAAAACGCTTATTGGGTTCTTGGTGGTTCCCCATTAACGTTTTTTAGCGGAAGCGATGAGCTTCCGCTTTTTTTTTGGAATTACGAAACGCTTTGCTTACCGTCTTCGATTTGCTTCATCAGATCGTTCGTGTAAATGTCCACTAAACTTTTCACGATTTTTTTCTCGGGTATCCCCAAGATAATGACTAATTTACCGATAACTTTAAGTGGAATTTTCGATAATCCCCGTTCAAAAAGAGAAACAAACTGCATCGATTCGTATCCCAACTTATTTGCTAACTCGAGTTGAGTCATATTAGCTTTCAATCTGTATTCACGAACTAAAATTCCAAGCTCTTTATTAATATTGCTCACGGTACACCTCTTATTCATTATTTACCATCAGGCCATTTCACAGCGTATTCCTGAAAAACAAGCGACGCAATATTTTTTTTTTGGTAACCGTTCCCAGATGAAACATATCGACATTAAGAAAATTTCTTTTCAAAAAAAGTTAAAAAACACAGATTTTAAATCGATTTAATTCATTTAATTTAACACTTTTTTTGTCATTTTTAATTGAAAAAAATTTTTCAGTATTATTTTTGACAACGCGGACACCAAAAAGAAGACCTTCCACTCAATAAAGTAATTTTAGTTAAAGTGTTGCAGATTAAGCACGGCATTCCCGCGCGGTCATAAACTGCAAACCTCGACTGAAAATCACCTTTTTTGCCGTAACCATTCTGATAATTTTGAATCGATGAACCACCCGCCTGAATAGCTTCCAGTAATACGATTTTAACTTCGGTCCACAACTTTGAATATTCTTTTTGGCTGACCCGATTGGCTTTTCGAGTTGGTTTTATTTTTGCGCGAAACAAAGCTTCACTGGCGTAAATATTTCCAACGCCCACCAAATACTTTTGATTCATTAAAGCAACTTTAATTTCTGTTTTCAGTTTTTTGAACTGCGTGGTTAACCAAACCCAGTCCGTTTGACTATCCAAAGGTTCGGGGCCCAACTTCTGAAATCGGCTGTCCAACTCAGCATAAGTATAAAAATCAAATTCACCAAAGCGACGAGCATCATTGTAAATTAAATAACGACCCCCTGCTAATTGAATAGCAATATGGTCATGTATTTTGCGAAGCCAATCTGACTTTTCTAGGCGCCAATAACCCGTCATGCCTAAGTGGCTGATCAAACACCCTTCATCAAATTCAAACACGATGAATTTGGCCCGTCTGTATATTTTTTTAATGGTACAGCCATATAGTTTTCTTATAACCTTCAACGGAAAGGGATTGCGTAAATCTTTTCTAAAGAAAGTCACATCCAGCATTTTTTCTGCAGGTTTAACAATCTCGTTTAAATTGCGTACGACGATTTCAACTTCGGGTAGTTCTGGCATTAAGGTTTTATCCTATTGTAATTACTCGTTATTGCAATTGCGTTAATCATTTTCTCCACCTATCTCACCCTATTTTAACTTTTTCATGCAATTTTTGCTATCGTCTTCTGTAGTATTCGTTATCAATTTTAAACTTGCTAACTATTACTTTATACCGTATAGTGTAACAACTAGGTGGGCTAATGATTCAAAGCTTTGGAAATAAGGCCGCCCAAGATATATGGGAAGAAGATAGTTCTAAGGCCTTTTCCTTAGAATTATGGATTCGAGCAAAGGCATTACTGACGATCATGCATAGCACGAACACCTTGGATGATTTAAAAATCAAAGGTCAACCACCTAACATCCGACTTCATAAGTTAAAAGGTGATCGCAAAGACCAATGGAGTGTCACAATTAAACTACCTTGGTGCATTACTTTTAGATTTAA
>JAYUCH010000058.1:0-8969 GCA_043740435.1 Bdellovibrionales bacterium
ATGTTGAAAGGATCAATTTTTTAGACTGCTCTGAACTTAATCCAACAGTCATACTTAAAATATCTGGAAGTCCAGCGGCTCCTGTAGCTCCGTAGACAAGTGGTTTCTTAGTAACTGTGACTGTGTCTTGAACAGCTTGTTGAACTTTCGGTAAAACGTTTTTAAGAAATCCATCTGTTTCTTTCGCAATACGCGGATAAACTAAATGGAGCAGTAAATAAGAAAAGCTAGCTAATAAGGCCATGTCTTGAGTTCCACCTAGATTTGCAACGATATTTGAAATCTGACTTTGGTTTTCAATAAGGGTTGAGCTGATCGAATTTAAAGAACTTGTTATTTCTTCAAGTTCAGGAGTCAACTTTCCCGATTTTGAAAGTTCACGAGACGTATCAAATACAATTTGACTCACAACGGTTGCATCTATTTTATGGCTTTCTTTGTAATGGGCAATTACGGCATTAACGGCCATTGATGCCGTACTTAATGCCAAGATCGCTGATGAGGCCTCTTCAGATTTTAAATGTGAATTCATGGTAAATGCTGTTAATGCGACAAGAACAACTTGAACGCGATTTGCGTATTTAAGAATGACATCCGTATCATTTATTGTCGATATGTCGTTAAGTTTTTTCATCAGCGCACGAACTTCAGTTAGGGCATCAACCAATTCTTGGGTTGTTTTAGAATCTGCAGAATTCATTAGCGCAATGATCTCTTTTTCGCCAAGAGTTTTATCAATTGCAGCCTGAACTAGTTCCGCACTTGTTTGTGCCATTGCTAGCTGAAACGAGTTAAGTAATATTGTCGTCGATACGGCCATAGCCATCATTTTTTTCATAGGTTTCCTTCTTTCTTGGATATTCGCAAGAATTGCGAAATGAATGCCGAGTTCTATAACCCGTATAAAAACAGCCGTCTCATTTTGAGAGTTATTTTCTAGACAACGGCCGTAAATTGGCATTTTTATGATTTATGTAACTACCCAGCGACTTTGACCGCATCAGGTACTTTTGGAAAGCTTTGATTCTTTAAGAAATTAAGGGGTTTAAGAGTTTCGAAAGGAATTGGCATGGGAGAGTTAGTTGTGGGTGTATCAGATCAGTTCAAGATCGAAATTGTTTGTAAGTACGAATCAGCAAAGATTACTTCAGAAACTGCGTGCAAATTATTACAAATATCACCACGAACATTACGAAGATATGTGGCCAGGTATAAGGCTGAAGGGCTTGGTTTTTTTAGACATCGCAATCGTAGAAAAAGGCCGTGGAATAAAAAACCAGATGAAATAAAACTAGCTGTACAAAAAATAATGAAGGATGTGCTTTTTGATTTTAATATAAGCCATGCTAGGGAAAAAATAAGAGATAACTATGGCATTACGATTGCGCCAGAGACGATGCGGCGGTGGTGTCATGAAATCGGAATGGTTAAGCATAAAAAAAACGTCGCAGTAAGCAGCGCTACCGCAGGCATCGGCAAACGCAAGAAGGCTTACTCATCCAGTTCGATGGTAGTCATCATAAATGGTTCAGTGATGAGCCTACGTGTTTACTTGCTGCTATCGACGATGCAACGTCAGAAGTTATTTATGCAGAACTTTGTCCTGGGGAAACAATGCTTGATTGCATGCGTGTACTACGAAGAGTTGTAGAAAAGCGTGGAGCCTTTAAAACTTTATATGTAGATCAAGCAGGAGTTTACGGGGGCATAAAGCGAAGCGGTTTTAGTCAGGTCGCACGCGCTCTTAAAGAGCTTGGAACACATGTTATATACGCACAAAGTCCCGATGGAAAAGGTCGCGTTGAGCGACTTTTTAGAACCATGCAAGATCGGCTAATCCCTGAATTTAGAATAAATAATATAACAACGATGGCCACAGCAAATCGGTTTTTAAAAGAAATATATTTACCAAATCACAACAACCGTTTTGCAATCAAAGCCCATAACCCAGAACAGGCTTACCGAACCATTGCCCCAGATCAAAGTTTAGATGATATCTTCTGCCAAAAAGAATACAGAACTATGGGTAAAGATCACACATTAAGTCTTGGTGGCGAACACTGGATGGTCGTAGATCCACTAAAAAGATCAATCGCCGATCAACGGATAGAAATCAGAATAAAGCCTTCTGGGATCGAAGCCTACTTCGCTGGAAGGACACTAAATATTATAAAGATTAAGAAAGCGGCCTAGCCGGCCGATAATCACTTTGGTCAAAGTCGCTGAGTTATTATTAGGTCAGGGTCTCTGGTTAGCTACAGTATTTTTATGATTTAAAACTAAATCAATAGTTGCGGATTGTCGGGTTATCTCAGTTTGTTGATCTTCTCTTAATCGGTGAAAATATTTTAAATTTCTACTTCACCAGCTCAAGACATCGATCCCCTGAAATAACTTGCCCTGAAGGACAACTCAGAGCCACTAAAGCATTTGGATTTCTGACGTTAATATTTCCATTCACAGTGACTGAAATTGAAGGGTATTGGGCCCCGTAACTTGAACAAAGACTGAGGTAGGTTTTTATCATTTTTGCAGTTCCACTGGTCGGTGAACAGCCATTGCCAGACGTCGAGTAAGTAAAATTCACATCAAGTATTGTGGTATTGTTATTAAATAAAATCGCAGTCCCATCGTTTGCTTTTAAGGACAAATCACCCATATTTTTTGTAGCATACGGACAATTCCAACCTGGGCTATTACTTGGGCTAAAATTATCAAACCAAAATTGAATTCTGTTTGATCCAGCAACAGGAACAAATCGGGCGTATCCATAATGGTCATTACATGAACTGTTTGTGACCGTATTACTTGTGACGGCAATGACTTCGTCAACGGTTTTTTGGCACATATTCTTAGTAGGTAAATAAAGACCACCTTCACAAGCCGAGCCTTTGTCGTTCGCACAAGTTAGATTTGTCATTGATCCAGACAAAAGTCCGTTGGTGCAAGTTCTGACTTCAGAAAGACTTGAACAAAGTTTACCAACGCCGCTGACTATTGCGCTATAAGCTGTAATTTGTGATCCGTGATTAATTGACTGAGTCCCCAGCGTGCAATTAGCAGGACTAGCGACCGTACAAGATCCATTTGTAAATGATCCAGATAAAGTTCCATTTGAACAAATTCTTTGCTGGGAATCGCAAGTATTACCAAAAGGAACTTGCGAAACATTAAAAGCTGTTACTTTTTCACCGTGAGCTAATGTTCGACCATCAAACAAACAAGAAGCGGGTTTATCAACATTGCAATTCGCAAATTTAAATGAGCCAGATAAAGTTCCGTCAGTGCAAATTCTTTGTTCTAGTTTAGAATCACATGTTTGTCCAAATTCAACTTGGGATGTGCTGTAAGCATTGACTGTTTGACCATGTGCTAAAGTTTGGCCGTTAAATAAACAAGAAGCAGGTCTATCAACTGTACAAGATGAAAATTTAAAAGATCCAGAAAGAGATCCATTTGTACAAGTTCTTTGTTCAATTTGCGCCTCGCAAGTTTTACCAAATGCCACCTGGGATGTGCTATAGGCATTAATAGTCTGATTGTGTGCCACAGTAACACCATTGAATAGGCAAGACGCTGGCTGATTAACTACACACTTAGAAAAATTAAAAGATCCAGAAAGACTGCCATTATCGCAACGACGTTTTTCTGAAATGCAAGTTTCTGGACTCAGGGCAGACGGATTTTGAAAAGCATCGATTGTTGAGCTTCCATTTACAGTTTGACCGTTAAATAAACAAGAAGCTTCAGCTTCGACAGCGCAAGAAGAGTAATTATATGATCCAGACAGCAACTTACCTTCAGTACAAACTCGTACTTCGGATAGGCAGGTTTCACCGTATTTAACAGTTGAGTTCAAAAAGGCAAATCTTGATTCACCATTTTTAACTTCGGAACCATTAAATTCACAAGAAATAGCCTGAGAAGTAGAAGCTGAGGTAATGACCCCTTGGGACGAATTTTTAAATTGAACTCGATTGCCACTGCAGTTTTGAAAAGTAAGAACTAATGCAAGAGTACTGAAAATAGCATACAGAGATCTTTTGATCATTTTTAGATTCATCATTGCCCCCAGCACAGAATAACAAAAATTAAGAATAGTAAAAGTAACTTTTATGAAGCGTCTTTTTTTGAGACATTTAAAGTTATTATTTAGTTGAAGATAGGCAGTATATAGTCCGAATTGTTGGTTTTATCTAAGGTTAATTTTAATCGAACTGACTGCTTTTTTTGAGTCTTCAAAATAAAAATCAAAGAATTTATTTAAAAATATTTTTGCAGCTTAGGGCTTTTGACAGGTTGGGCGAAATTTTTTCAAAATAGTTAGTCCATAATTTATTTTTGGAAGCTATTTTAAAGCTGTAGATCATATATTTGTGATTCCCGACACGGTATCGATACCCTGGATATGTTTTGTCGTATTCAGTTGGGTCTGCCGTTAGATCTATGCCTGTAATTTCCTTTGCGACAAGATCTGTCTCATCAACAAATAATTTTTGCCATCGAAGACGAAGTAAATCGAAATCTTTTATCTATGGATGATGCATTGTGTGTTCGGTGTGGGGGCTTGCGGTGGTTTCAAAAATTGCCGCGCCCAGATGAGTTTCATCACAGTCTTTTTTTAAAAAATAGTTTGACTTCTTCTTTTCTTGGATGGACTGATCTAAATGATATTTATCCTTAAAAATTTTATAGAATTGGGGGTGAATCCTGACATCAGCTAAATCTCTGAAGGCAAGACGGCTTGAGTTTATTTAGCGAAAAAATTGAAGAGTTCTCATCTGAACTGATTAACTCTACTTAGATTGATCAAATTTTTTATCAAAATACTGATAAAATTTTTGCATCTTATTTCTGATGACAATGTTCGTATTCATCGCACGAGCGCTAGCACTAAGACCATCTGACGAATCTAACTGTAATAATGATAAGGCAAGCATACCTTGATTCAGAGACAACTGCGAAGCCACAACTTCGCCTTTTCGTGGACCCGTGACATGCATGCCCTCCATCCAACCTAATTTTTGATGGTAAAGATAATCAACATCCGAATGCATTTTTTCCAAACGATTTAGCTCCGGCATAATCATTTCTGGTGAAGCCGCTGCAGCCATCACTAAAGCATAGGGTGCAAAGGCCCCATCCCATAGTTTACGTAACGTAGGATCGTTCACATCGGCATTATCAGAACTGACCAATGATAAATTACCGCCCTTATCGCGATAAATTGAACCTTCACCTTTGAAAACATCTTCATGGGTCCCGACACGAATGGCCGAATGCGCAGCTGGTGTTATCAAACTTCTTCTGTGACCTTCGGCAATCATAAAATTAGCTTTATTTGTGAATAATTTATCCATTGTGTTTGAATATAAATTTTCATTGGCAAATATTCGTGGAAAAAATAACTGAAACGCAGCCCCATCCCAAAGTTTCAATAGAGGCCCTTCATGACTTTGGTAAATTTCTAATTTTAAATGACTAAATGCTTTAATTAAAAAATCATTTTCGTTTTTTATATTTCGAAAAAGTCCCAGCGCATAGCCCGCACTATAAAGCAGTCTTGCTTCTGAACCCAAATTGGCGAAGTTGTAAGTTTCACGAATCCACTGATCGTTTTCTTTTCGCAGATTACCACCGATAAGGCCAGAATCATGGTCATAATAAATACTGAAATCCATTCGCTGAAAAAGTGCTAAGGCTTTTTTTCCTAATACATTGTTTGGATTTGTTTCGCTTATTGTCCAAAGTGCAATAGCTAAATGCAGATTATCGATCGAGGACACACTGGGGTCTTTGATCGTCGGAATTTGTGTATCGGATGAATATCGACTGAAAAATAATCCGGTGGGTTGATGAATATCAACTTGATTTAAAATATTCAGCGTTCGATTTAAATTTTTTATGGCCGCGTGTTTGTATTTTGGTTGATTTAGAAGTTCAGCGTTGATCAGAAGATCCACAGCAATGTTTGTCGGTGATGTGTCTGGATTTAATGTGACGATTTCAAAAGATTTATCGACATTATTTTTTATCCAAATAGCATCGCGAAGAAGTCCGTTTTGCCCGCGCATCATATCTAAGCTTGTAAGAGTCGTTTCTAAGTAACGATTTACAGAGACCTGAGTCGACTGACTTATTTCTGCAATCGAAAACAAACTCCGACATTGCAATCCACCGGCAAACACTGTGATTGAGTTCAGTAAGAACAGAATGATAGTCAGGTTAAAAACTATTTTTTTCGTCATAAGTGAATGTAGAGCAAACGCCATACCGCGATTTTGACTTATTATGAGACAGCAGGACAATGGTCGTACTGGCCTATATGAACTTGAATAATTCACTTATTTCCTGAAAGATAATCTGCTTAATAAGCTGAGCATTAATGGCCATTGCTAAACTTCGACTTCCAGCAATAAGTTCGAAAGACGTCCCATTTGGTCTGCCAATTTTTACATGAATAAATTCAAATAATTAGCTACGATTTTTCGATTGAGACCAAGCAGGTATCAAACTTTATGCGATTACGAACTTCGATTAATCGTAAAGGTTTGGTTTAGGAGCGTATTGACTGTGACCCGTGAAAGTTTACAGTCTTTTTATGAGTTACATTCAAATTTTTCTATCATCGATCATTGTTCTGTCATTTTCTGCTCTAACGTTTGCAAACACGCCTTTGGCTCAACTTGCAGAGCGATCTATCGAGTCGGAGTCAGACGCCGTCATAGTTGTTCACAACCAAAAAGAAATTTTTCGATATTTGCCCGAAGGTGAAGATCAGCTGATCGAAACCATGAGTATGACGAAAAGCTTTTCTAGTTTGGCGATCGGTTTTTTAGTCGACGAGAAGAAAATTTCTTCTATCGATGAACTGTGATTGGACTTCCGATACGGCTGGTATGGGTTATCTTGGCGCAGCTGTTCTATTCGGTGTCCTACTCGCGGCGCTTGTTGGACTTTATTTTTGGATAAACGTTTCACGTACATTTCTTTTTTGGGCGGCTTTTATTTTAACACGCCCATTAGGTGCAGTCCTCGGAGATTTTCTAGATAAACCAATCGCTAAAGGCGGTCTTGAACTCAGTCGCTATTCAGCCTCAGCGGCATTATTTGTTTTTATGGCTGGTTGTATTTTAATTTTCAAACAACCCGCTAGTGAAAAGGCACATTGAATATGCAGAAAATGCAAGTATAGTTGGTACGCAGATTACTGATATACTGACTGACAAACTAAATGTAAGCCTATAAACAACGACAGCCTTTTACCTTGGTCTAAATTCAGTCCTGTCATTTTGGATGACTCATGTATTAACACGGTCATTGGGCGCCTCTCTTGCAGATTTACTTTCTCAATCCAAAGAGTACGGTGGTGTCGGATTAGGTACAGCCAAAACTAGTATTTTATTTTTTATTGTAATTATTTTTATTTCGGGATTTTTAACTTTTAAGAAAAATAAAATAGTTAAAACTAAATCAGGCTTGAAACCTTGATCAGCTGAAGACTGGCATAAGGTAGATAAAGCGATTGATTACGCATTGTCAGCCTTGCGATAAAAATCTTCAAACAAAGATACCTGTTCAAAAGCATAAGCTGAATTAATTATAGTTTTTGAACAAACAGAGAAAAAGCACCACAAAACAAGCTGATTAAAAATTATCGATTTTAAATATCAAAAATAACCAAATAAATTAATTTGTCTATCCTGTCTAGGTGTCAGTTGTCTGTATTTACTTTCCAAAAATATAAGCAGTAGGATCTTCACTTTAAGCCCTACTTCAGTTTTGCGAACACCAACACCAAGCGTTGCTCTTTTACTAAGGGAATATGTGTATCCCACAGCATACTCTTTATAGCCGTTATTTAGTCTTGTTGCTTCCGCGGATAGGAAGTTCAAAGGCCATATTCGATCATCCTGTAAAGTATGAATCCCAAAGTCGTGGTTCAATTTCGCCAGTTTTAGTTTGAAGTTTCAATAAATTTGTCTGGTTTGTATTGCGTCGGGAATAATTTTTTGAATTTCCGTTTGAAATTTTGGTATTTAAATAAAGGAGTGGCGGCGCCGATCCGATTCTGGATTACAGGTTTGTACTATTCTTCATAAAATTCTTGAGCAAAGATTTCGCCCTGATCTGAGACCGGTGGGCCACGCGCGGACATGGGCCTCGGTGCCGTCGACGGTAGACCCATATGTTCTAGAATTTTCTTTATTACTTTTGGATCTTCGATGGCAGCGATAATTCTGATTTTCCCGCGGCACTTTTGCGGGCCAAGTACGCCGTGGAATCTGGTCAAATGCACGCGCGGCCTGGGAACCAAGGCCACCAGCTTTTCAACAAACTCTAGCTGAGTCATCTTAATTGCGGTGGTTCCATCATCCCAAGGTTTTTTGAATTTGTAGACGACTTCGCCCCTAGCGTTGAGGGATAGGCGTTCTTCGGCTACCGCGGGACGTGCGATGTATCTACAGATTTTCTCTAGCTTATCGCGCTCGTGGGCTTTGGTGGCAACACCTGCGTGCAGTGAAAATCCAGAATTTTTCACGACCAATCCTGATTTTGCATTGTGATCGCCGTCAGTGACTGATCGTAGGACCATGGCCTTTTTGCCCTTGGACGGCCCCGTTGCAAATCGGTAAGTCACAGAGCTTGCCTGTAGCCTTGAAAACGTGTCTTCCTCTGAAATGTTTAATTGGAAATCTTGATCATTGTCCTTGATGATAATTTTTTGTCGTTCAAGATATTTTGTAAGCCGCCTGATGATTTGCGCAAGCACTTGATCGAGTTCTTGTAATGTCGGCTGCGCTGTCGCTATGAAATCGACTGGCTAAGTTCAGACTTCCGCCGAAGCGTTGGATCAGGGTGACGGCGCCTGATTTGGCTTTGGATTTTGTTAGCCCCGCTTTTGTTCTGTAGTACTTCGAAACTGCAGAATGGGTGATGTCCAGCGCTCTGGCCATGATTTTTGGTTT
>JAYUCH010000059.1:0-3425 GCA_043740435.1 Bdellovibrionales bacterium
AAAACAAGTGGCTCGGTTTGAAATTTCATTCTCAAATTCGATGGTCGAAGCACTTTTTAGGTCTATTAAAAATAACTATCTTTACAGCCAGCAAATAAATAATCCAAAATCACTTCGAAAACATGTGGATTTCTGGTTTGGCGAACACAATGACCGTATTCCGCACACGGCCTTTAAGGGGGAAACCCCATTCGAAAAATTTAATCAAACCTGGAATAAAGAACAGGAAGTTAGAATTTTAGGTTCACTTCGCAATTAGCTAAGATCACCGGCTCAATTGCTTAGGTCTTTCGCATTCATTCCAGCACCCTTCATTTTCTTTTCATGACCTTCAAGTGTGAAGTCTCATATTCTGATAAGTAAAAAAGCCATGACTGTGTCGAATTAAATTGGGTACTGACGAAAACTGTCGAATTAATTCAAGCAAAATGTTTAATCATAAGTTCAAAAAAAAGAGCTGGTGTATCAAGCACCAACCCTAGAAAGAACGTATGATTTTAAGTAACAAAATCACAGTCGAAGAATTATCAAAGGCCGGGAAAAATCACAACTGGGAAAGACATTTTTGCGACAAATGTAGTTGTTTTATGTGGGGTCATGGATTTGTTACTCGGTATTTTCAGTCAATAGCTGGTTATGTTTATTTAAAAAGATATCGCTGTCCAAAATGTACATCTGTGGCAACAACAAGGCCAGTTGGATATTGGCCGATGATTCGAAGTTCAATTCGATCTATTTATAATACTTTGTTAATAAGAATATCTACCGGTGTATGGCCGTCGGCCTTTCCGCGACAGCGTGGTGGTCATTGGCTAAAGCGATTTGTAAATCACGCAAAGATGTCTGGCGAAACAAATTTAGAAACATTTTTAAATTTTAGTTTTCAAAAAAGTCTTCGTTTTTTTCCATAAAAGGATTTGATAATTTTACAATCGAAGTCGACCCCACCTGGTTGTGTCGTTTATTTTTTAAATCACGCTTGTTAGAAGAATTTCAACTAACAAGGGGGTAAAAATTTGAAGGACATCGATAAAAAACTAGCAATAGCAACTTTTAGATTTGGTTTGATCTCGGAATTTGTGACCGGGGTCAGACTCATTTACGGTGACAAGGAAAAGTTGATTAAAGAAAAAATATCTAGGCGATATGATATTCCATTTTCAACTGGGAAAACGATTTCTAGATCAAGTTTAGAAAAATGGGTTGTTGAATATAAAAAATCTGGTTTTCGAATCGAAGGGCTGTATCCAAAATATCGAAGTGATCGTGGTGAAAGTCGCGCCCTATCAAGCTCTTTGCGGCTAGCCATCAAAGAGCTAAAAAAAGAACAACCAGATTTAAAGGCTCCGGCTTTAATAATGTGTTTAAAGCATAAAAAATTAATTGCTGAAAATGAAATTCTAAATCCTTCAACTTTATACAGGTATTTGAAATCCGAAGAGCTCACTAAAATTAACGAAGATGCCGTAGACAAACGGCACTTCGAGGCTATGCATCCCAATGAAATTTGGCAATCTGATGTTATGCACGGACCTTATGTGAAAATTGATGGGAAGGCGAAGAAAAGCTATTTAATCGCCATCATTGATGATCATTCAAGGTTGATTATTCACGCACAGTTTTATTTGAGCGAATCCAGGGAAAATTTTCTCGATTGTCTTCGGCAGGGAATATTAAGACGAGGGTTGCCGCAAAAACTTTATATTGATAACGGATCTTGTTTCAGGGCTTTGCATTTGGAACAAGTAGCGGCTCAATTAGGCATCGGGATCAGCCATTCAAGACCTTATACGCCGCAAGGCCGTGGTAAGATCGAGCGTTGGTTTAAGTTTGTGCGGGATAATTTTATTTCTGTAGAGAAATCAAATCCATCAGATGCGGATAAATTAGATATTTTATGTATGCATTTTTCTGAATGGGTTGATAACTATAATAATCGAGTTCACAGCACCACAAAGCAAACGCCGTATGATCGCTATAGAGCAGGCCTTGAGTGTGTGCGCCCGGCACCGCCACATCTTTTAGATTACTTCCGTCAGATTGAATTTCGGCGTGTCAAAAAAGATCGTACCGTGCGTTTGATGGGATCAATGTTTGAAGCACCTGTTGGACTTATTGATCGGCAAGTCGAACTTCGCTTTCATCCTGAAGATTTATCGCAAGTAGAAGTATTTTTTCAGAATAAATCTTACGGTATGGCGTCGGCTGTAAATGCGCATGTGAATTCACAAATCGGTAGAAACTGGGACCCGCGCCCAGAATCAACAAAACCTCGACCAGCAGAACAGATCCCAGTTCCTACGACGACACCAACGGGTCAATTATTTACAAACAAAGAGGATCAAAAATTATGAGTTCATACAATGCATACTTTGGCTTTAAAACAGAACCGTTTAGCTCTGAAATTAGTAGCAAAAATTTATTAAAACTACCATCAATGGTGTCCGTTAAAGAACGCTTTGATTACGTGATGAACGGCGGTGTATTTATCATCACTGGTGAAGTTGGCAGCGGAAAATCGACGTCGCTTCGTTGGTCGCAGGGACAATACCATCCATCACAATATTTGTTTTTAAATATCACAGCAACTGGCGGCTCGTTGATTGAATTTTACAAACAGCTTTGTTGGGAACTTGATGTTGAAGCTAAGACTGGCAGTCGTGTTGGGATTTTAAAAGCATTTAAAAGTACAATCCGAGAAATTACTTCAACAAAGAAACAAAAAATTATTATTATCATTGATGAAGCGCATTTATTGCGGGTCGATATTTTTGCAGAGCTTCACACAATAACGCAGTTTGATAATGATTCTAAAAATCTATTTTCTCTAGTTTTGGCTGGCCAGCCGAATCTTCTGGAAAAACTAACCTATCGAAGCTCTGCGCCGATTGCATCAAGGGTAATTTCAAGAACTCATTTAAGTCATCTCAATCAAGAGCAGATGGCCGTTTATTTAGAACATCACTTAACCGTTGCCGGCGTGAAAAAACAACTTTTTTCAGATCAGGCGATCACTGCAATTTATCAAGGGTCTGCCGGTATTTTGCGAAAATCAAATCTATTGGCGCGCGGCGGTCTTGTTGCCGCCGCGATGGAAAAAGAACAAGTTGTCACAGCCGAACACATCAGAATTGCATCCACAGAATTATTGTAAAAAATATTTAAAATCGGTGCTCATTGATTTGAGCACCGTGAAAGTGATGAAGATATTTTTGACTCGGTGCCTGCTTTAAATAATTCTATTCAGTTTAATCTAAGAATTTCTACTTTAAATAGCGTGCGACTTCACACTTCTCATCTAGAAACATCTCTAATCTGGTTCGTTTGAAAATACGATGAAGCTTACTGTTGAAGACAACCAAGTGCTCGCGCAAACACTGATTCAACTCCAATAGCGAAGTAAAGGTTCGGTAGCGGACTTTCAT
>JAYUCH010000060.1:0-8902 GCA_043740435.1 Bdellovibrionales bacterium
GCATGATTAAATTCGCAGGGGATCAGTTATTGATCCGAGATTCTAGATAGTTACGGTTTCGTTTTGGGGTCGTTGCGCACAGTTTTGTGGGGCAGTTTCAGATTTTAATGTGGGTTACTTCTTTTTTCTGGGACGAAAAAAGCCAAAGCACAAAAGATAACAAAGTAATAGAAACAACCAAGCCTGTTAAATTAGGAAAAGTTGGACGTATTTTATTGAAAATTAAAAGGGCTAATCCAGTAAAGCCAATCAAAGCAAAAATCCACTGACCAAAAGCGCTTTTGGCTTTTTTCTCAGGAATGTTTGGTTTTTGATTTTGAGCCAAAAACTGCTGCTCTAATCGAAGTTCAATTTGTTTTAAATATTTTTCACATAATAAGTCATAACTGATAGATTTACGAAGCTCGTCGTATTTTTGAAAGGCAAGATTTAAGGCCATTTTTTTCTGGCACAGATTCAAAAAATTTTGATGGATTTGATCGTCGCTAAACTGGGCTAAAACTTCGGCCCATAATCTGTTAATTTCAAATAGAGTTGGACTTTCGGATTCAATAATCTTTTGATAACTTTCGATAAAAATACCGCACGAAGGACATTCTTTCGATTGGATAGGCATTAAATGAGCGCATTTTGGACACGTGGAAAAATTGTTGCTGTTGGCTTGTGATTCATAAAGACCAAACTGATTTATATTTTTCAGTAGCGTGAATGTTTTGTGGCAACTTTGACAGTCAAACTGCGGATCGTTTTCAGAAAAAACATCCACGTGGGTGCAGTAAAGTTTTTCACAACATGGACAACGAAAACGAATTTCTTGACTCAGATTTTTGTCCAACTGCAGCTACCCCCTAACCCTAACTGTATGATACCAATTTAAAGATGTCGAATATATTTCAGTTATTTAAGCAGATACCTCGACCCTATTTGGGGGCCATATTAAGTGGTTTTTTAATAGGTACTTCTTACATTCCCTTTCCCGGCTGGGCCCTTTTGTTCTGTTATATTCCGCTTTGGATAGCTGTTTTAAACTTAAATACCAAAAATGCTTCCTTCTCGAAGATTTTTTTTGCGGCTTGGCTGACACAATTTATTTTAACAGTCATCGGCTTTAACTGGATTTTTTACACGGCCAAAGAATTTGGAAACTTCAACTGGATCATTTCTTTAATGGCGCTGTTAACCTTTGCAAGTAGCATGCATATTTATATTCCGCTATCGGCTTTAGCAGCTGTTTGGATTATCAGAAAAAAAGATATTCGATCTGTCTTGATTCAGTTTCTAATTTTAGCATTAACGTTATCACTGACCGAAAGAGTCTGGCCTAGTATTTTTGAATGGAATTTGGCTTACAGTCTTTTGCATATGAAAATTCCCATTTTTCAGTGGGCTGATACCGTTGGATTTTGGGGACTATCCACATGGATTTTTTTAACTCAAGCTTTGCTTGCATTCTGCTGGTCTGTTAAATCACAAAATAAAAATCTAGCAATAAAAATATTTTTATTGCTCTTAAGCAGTTTGATAGTGCTTACGACAATTGGTTTATATAAAGAAAAAAAATGGACCAACACCGACAGTTCACTTAAGGTTGCTGTCGTACAGGGGAATATCGGGAACACTGAAAAAATTCAGGCAGAAAAAAAAGACACTTTCCAAACTTTTATTTTGGAATCGTTTACCAATTTAACAGAACAGCATTTGCAAAAAAATCCAGATACGGACCTGATTATTTGGCCTGAAACAGCCATGCCTTTTGCCTTAGATAGTTATTTCCAGAATCGGTATTTGCAAAAAACTTTGTTACAAAAAGTACAGTTGTGGGATAGACCTTTACTGACCGGAGCTTATTCACAAAGTTTGGACCGCAAAGATCACCTGGGATACCCACTAACCCGCAATTCAGTATTTTTTTTAAGTCCCCTTGGAACTTTAGCTACAAAAACTTATAACAAAACGGCTTTATTAGTTTTCGGAGAATATTTACCCTTTGGCGAACAGCTGCCATTTTTATATAAACTTTTTCCGTTCGTAGGAGTTTACGAACGCGGGCCCGGGCCAAGCCCCGAAAAAATTGAACTGAAAAATCAAAACAACGTCACAATGGGGCCTCAGATTTGCTATGAATCTTTAGATCCTGCATTTTCCAGGGGGCTTGCAAAGAAAGGGGCAGATGTTTTATTTAATGTGACCAATGACTCTTGGTTTGGTGCCTGGGCCGAGCCCTTTCAGCATAATATTATGACGCTAGCACGAGCCGTCGAAAATCGCAGACCATTAGTGCGCACGACCAATACAGGCGTTTCCTCAGCCATCTTAGCGAGTGGGAAAATTCTGGAAAATTCAAAAATGAATGTGCCTTGGGCGCATACCTACAACATCACTTATTTAAAAAATGCTGACCAAAGTTTTTACACCCAGTACGGTTATTTGGATTGGATCATTTGGTTAATTCTATTAGGCCTATTAATTATAAAGGGAAAATATGTTCGAAATTAAAAATTTAGATTGGTTTGAAATTTTAGAAAAAATTAAATTCTTTGCAACCAGTGAATCGGCACGTAATCAAATTCTAGCAATAAAACCCTATTCTAACCCGCAGCAAGCTCTTGCAAGTTTTGATCAGATTGAAAGCGCCTCGGGGTTGATCTTAAGTGGTGTTCGTCCCCATATGGAAAGCTTAGATCTTTTTGAAATCTGGCATTCGCGCTTACAAAAAAAAGCGGTGCTAAAAACTTTAGAACTTAAAGACATTCGCCATTTTTGTCTTGAAGCATTAGCTCTTCATGAATCTTTAAAAAATCAAACAAGTGAATGGGCCGCCAACTGTTTAGATCAATTACTGAATGCCGACGAACCCCTATCAGCGATCGACCAACTGATGACACCTGCAGGTGATATTCGCATGGATGCTTCAGAAAAACTTTACACTTTATCAAAAGAAAAAGAAAACTTAGCGCGGCAAATTCATTCGCACATGGATAAATTAGTTCACGATCACAAATTAGATCACATGCTGCAGGAAAAATACGTCACCACCCGCGAAGGGCGCTGGGTTATTCCCGTCAAAGGTGGCATGCAGCACTTTGTCCCCGGCGTGATTCATGGTAGCTCGCACACGAAACAAACCGTGTTCATGGAGCCTGAAGCCGTTATTCCCATGAATAATCGAATGCGCCAGCTTGAAGGGGAAATTGAGCTCGAAATAGATCGACTGCTGTTAGAGATTTCAGAATACATGGCTGGAATTTGTAAAGATTTTGAAAAATCAAAATTGGTTTTGCTTCAGTGTGATGTGCTATTAGCCAAAGCGCAGCTGGCCACACTATTAGAGGCCCGCCCCTGCCGGTTTGATGAATCACAAATATTTTTAAAAGAATTAACCCATCCATTACTAAAGATGATGGGTAAAAATTTAGTCAGCAACTCGGTGCAGTTATCTCCGAATAAAAGTATTTTAATTTTATCGGGCCCGAACGCTGGTGGAAAAACAGTTTTATTAAAATCAATAGGTCTGGCAGCGCAAATGGCTCGGTGCGGACTTTTGATTTGCGCCGCCGAAACTTCGACCATGCCGTTCTTTACAAATATTTTAACAGGCATTGGTGACGCCCAAAGTGTTGATGAAGACTTAAGTACTTTTGCGGCGCATTTAAAAATACTAGATCAAGCCTCGAAGCTTAGCGGCTATCAGAATTTGATTCTGATTGATGAAATCTGCGGCTCGACCGATCCCGAAGAAGGCAGCGCCCTTGCGCGCGCTTTCATTGAACGTTATGGAACTCAGAAAGTATTTGCGATTGTGACCTCTCATTTAAGTCCACTGAAAATGGGTTGGCGCGATGAGGACGTCATCTTAAATGGTAGCCTTGAATATGATTCAAAAAATGGACGCCCGACTTACCAGTTTTTGTCAGGCGTACCCGGTGATTCTTTGGCTTTACAGACTGCAAGACGGGTTGGGATTTCAAAAGAAATTTTAGATGCCGCTGTTGAAAATCTAAGTCCCGCAGCCAAGTCACGGCAAAATCAAATGAGTGAATTTGAAAACCTAAAAAAAGATATTCATCTTTTACAAGAGCAGTTGAAAAAACAAATAAAATCCGCGGAAAAAGTTCAAACTGAATTCGAAACCAAGCTGCACGATTTTGAAAATGAAAAACAAAAAAAATTATCACACGCACTTAAAAAAGCCAGTGAAAAAGTAGACGATGCGATTGCCACAGTGAAAGCATCAGATGTTTTAAATAAGCATCGACAATTACAAGAAATAAAATTTAATTTACCAGAAATTGTAAAAGCAAAGCCTGCCGAAAATAATGTTCCCAATGCCATGCAAACGGCTGCAGACTTTACAGAACGATTTCCGCCCGGCAGTAAAATTTTTGTATCAAGCCTTAATCAAGATGGCATTGTGCAATCAAAACCCAACGCTAAGGGTGAAGTGTTGATTTTATCGCAGTCGATACGTCTGCAAGTCATGTGGACGGAGCTAAAGCCGCCACTGAAAGCCATTAATCCCACGCAAAATTTAGCGCGACGTAGCGGTTCAGCCCGAGCCACTTTTATTGATGAAGATCGAAGTCTAGATGTGCGCGGAAAAACGGTGACCGAAGCTCTTGAGGAATTAGAAGTTTCTCTGGATCTAGCAACTTCGCAGAATGAAGACCGAATCAAGATTATCCATGGTCACGGGACGGAAACACTCAAAAAATCGATTCGCACTTACTTATCCAGATCAGTTTATGTCAAGAAATGGAAAGCGGGCTCTGCTGAAACCGGCGGAGATGGCGTGACCTGGGCTGAACTTGGTATAAATTAAATCTCAGAAACTGCCTCATCAAGAGCCGTCGATTTTTAATGCAGCTGAAGCCCCAGTTTGTTCACTTGTATTAAACTGATAATTTCACGTGTTTACGAATCTCATATTTAACCGCTTACAATCATGCTGTGCCAAGCCCATCACCTGTGTCTTACTTTGAAATATGGCCAAGGCTTTGCAAAATAGAATTTGTATACAAGGGGACAAAATGAAAAATTCAATAGCAAAAACTGCAACAAACCTAAAATCTCAAACACATCTGAAGTTGGCTTTGATTTTAACCGTCCTTGGACTGCTAACAGCTTGCGGGACATCTAAATCATCAAACCCTAACCCGACAGACCAAAGCTCGACCCGATTTGATGTTAATTCAACGAAAGCATTGGCTCAGTGTAACAAGGCCAGTGACGCTCGATTTTCATTTAATTCATCTATAGTTTCAGACCAAGCAGGTCAAATTAGCAACGAATGGATCAAATTAAAATTTAATGTCATCAATTCAGAAATCACAAAAGCTGGAAACGTAATTAAATTTTTTAAATGGAAAGTCACAAATGGCCAGGCTGTTTTAAGTGAAACTCCATTAGAAGTCTCAGCTTATGACCTTAATTCTGGTCAAACAACTTCAGCGTCATCAAATTCTTTGGCGGCCGAGCAGATCAAAAGCACACAAGGTCTTTACATAAACTTAGCTGACCCCGAGGCTCAATTTCAGGTTCTAAAAGTGGTTGCTTACAACAGCCAAGGTCAAGTTATCGGAAACTTGAATAGCTTAATTCCATCATTTTTTGCAAGTCCTGCAGATTATAAATTTAATTCCGATGGCTCTGTACGCGCTCAAATATTACAAGATTTACATTTACTGAAAGGAACTACTACAACTGGTGCTGAAGCCGTCAAAGCTTTTAGTCAATACTGCTTTTAATTAAAATTTTACTGTTAAGTTTAAATTTGCTAATGACTTGATTCAGTTGAAACCTCTTCGGCTTCCAAATTTTCTCCTTGGCGATAACGATCCACCAAAGTGGTGTCGTTGGTCGGAAACGAAAACAGCAAAGTATTGATTTGCGATTCTGAATCCTCTTCCGTGATAACCAAATAATGTAAATCTTCAACCCCTTGATCTGGAAATTCTTTTATAAATGAAACCAACACATGGCCTGTAGAATCCACTTTGCGCCAAATCTCATCGGGGGCATCAATCGTTGATTCGCGAAGTTCCGTATAGGTCTGAAACTTATCTGTAGGAATATCTTTTTCAGAGCGAATTTTTATCATCGCTTCAAGTAAACCTATAGCTAAGTAATCGCCTTCCAGCAGCGAATCCCCGTCGATAGCTGCAAATTCGATGGCTTCCAGTTTTCGGTGAAACACAATTTCAACTTCACGAAAAGATTCCAGCATATCTAGATTTTTTGTTGGAAAATGCATGAACACAAATGTTGGGTAATTTTCTTCCGTGTTTATGTAAACAACGGCCACATAATGAAAGGTGTGCTGAACAGTTTCAACCGTTTTTATCAGCGTATGAATTTTAAGATCTTCATAAGAGCCCTCATCCACCCAGATTTCGTCGGGGTCATCCAGCGTATCTTCCAGCAGATATTCAAGTTCAGTTTGTTCTTCAACTGTAAAATCAATTTTTTCTTGAAACAGGCTTTGGTATTTATTTTCGAAGTCTTTGATAGCCACAGAAAAATATCCAAACATGGTTTTTTCATTCTCAAAAATAAGACCTTGTTTTTCATCGATAATAATAAGCTCTTTGTGTTGCAACAACTTTGTGGCTTTATGAGTTTTTGCTTTTCTTGGAGTAGGCGTTTGTTTACGCACCTTGATTTTGATTTGTGTATTTTTTTTGACTTTGCTTTTTTTGTTCAATTTGCTAGCAACTTTATTCACAATACTACACTCCAATGCTTACTATGTATTCTAAATACTTAGCTCGAGGTTGCAAGGATTTTGACGAAAATAGTCAAAATCCTAAGAACATAGACAAACTCCGAAGGATCGCTAGGCTGATGACATGTCAAAGGTTGAAGTCTATTTAGACCAAACACAATTACAAAGTTTGCAAAAAATTCTGAATCAATCAGAACTTGGTATTCATGTGCTTTTTAATAATGAATTGATTTCAGATGTGTTCAAACAACCTTACGAAGAGGATGATTTTTTTAATCCTGAAAATTTAAAAAAAGTTCAAGAAGAAGTTATGAAGCTTCTGCAGTTTAAAACTTTAATTCAAAAGCAAGATTTTATCAGCTCGCTGGATGCAGAATCAAAACAACGTATCGTGCGTGCTTATTTTTATATTATCGAAAATAATATCCGGGCCCATTCCAAACAAACCCATTAAAAATATTTTTTAATGGGCATTCTAGTTTTATACAAAATCAGCCGATAACCAGATTGTGCAAATTCGAATGCGGCAGACATCAATTATTTTTTTTATTCTTGCTTTCAGCATAATGGCTTGTAGCGAATACCGCGTTTTCAAATTGCAGTTCACCAATGCAAAAACCAAACAAAGTCGACAAATTCAGTCCACGCTTGACCCTGAGCAGTTTAAATCTGTTTACCCTTTGCACCCA
Source organism: Bdellovibrionales bacterium (assembly GCA_043740435.1). Lineage (GTDB taxonomy): Bacteria > Bdellovibrionota > Bdellovibrionia > Bdellovibrionales > Bdellovibrionaceae > Pseudobdellovibrio. The sequence continues at coordinate 7,411 of JAYUCH010000060.1, forward strand.
GACGAAACCGTGACTTACGTCCAGACCTGGCGTTGCCGCGGTAACACCGATCAGTACAAAGCCCATTGCCAAAGCCCAGAAAAAAAACCTTAAGCCCATTTTTTTACCTTAAAAAAATCCCAGTTTGATACACTTACAGTATGGCAGAATCTATTCAAAATCGACGTGCAGCCCAAACTGAGTTACGGGCTAATCAGCAGCAGCAAGCTAAGCAAAAACGAGAACTTGCAGCTCAGCAAAAAGAAGATCTGCAATCGATGAAGCAGTTCTACGCCGATAAAAATCGCGAAATTGATGGAAAATCTGAAGCCGCAGTTAATCATATTAGAACCAACGCGAATGGTTCGAATGACTCAAACAGAGAGCCCGCTGCGGATGGCACTCCTATGCTTGAAAAAAAATTGACCTACAATCGACGGGCGCAGATCGATAACCAGAAACAAACAGCCATACAAAATTATGAAACTAAAGAAACCGATCGGTTTTATCAAGTGCAAGATCGGGGTAGCCGCTTAAGTGACAACGGAAATTCCTACGTGATTGAAGCCTATGCCCCCGAACACGAACAAAATAACTTACGGGTTTCCATTCAACACAACAAAGCGGTGATTTCTGGCCAGCGTAAACATGCGGATGAAGTTGATCAGGGAAATAAAAAGATTCGAACAAATAACTTTCAAACATTTCGCGAAGAATTTAAGTTTGATAGACCGGTTAGTAATCAGGGAATGACCCGCGAGCGCATTGGGGACTTCGTGCGCTTTTCAATTCCGAAGCTTGAAGCTATCGAAACACCTGACGACGAAAGCTAGTACTTTATTTTACAATGTAGTTCATGATTTCTTTTGTTAAAAATTGACGTCTGGCTGTCATTTCTTCTAGCTGCGCCATCTGATTTTTTAGTTGTTGAAGTAAATTCATGCGAACGGATGGCTGATCAGCCATCTCGTCGTAAATAAGCACGTCATCCCAAGCGAAAGAATTTGATTCTATTTTATTTTCCACCGGGCTTGGGGCATTGGAGTTTAATGTTTTCATTTTCGTTTCCATTTTTAAATCCTTTTCATTTTAATATTCACAAGCGATAGCACTTTGATCCGACGCTGCTAACTGCGTTCTGTTTGCAAATGCAGCCAAGTGAGTCGCCATAACAGTGCTCGCTTCTTCGCGGTGCTTAAGACCAAGAAAATGCCCAAGCTCATGAAGCATAAGAGATTCAAAGCTGTAACCCGTTGAAACAGGTTCTACTTTATTGGCTCTTGAAAAAGATCCAACCAAAACACTAGGACTTTTATCGTAAAAACTGAAATCAGCGGCATTAATTCTAATATCTGCTTCTTGAATCTCATCGCCAGCCCAGTAGACCGACGTGCGGCCTTGCTCTGAGGATCTATCTGACTCCCAATTCTGAAGGAAGTAAATGGTATTTTTTTGATCTCTATTCGGAGCCGGACCTAAATTCGAAGAATCTTCAGAGATTTCAAATACTTTT
>JAYUCH010000061.1:0-8675 GCA_043740435.1 Bdellovibrionales bacterium
CCTTCTTTTTTGTATCTTCAAAATCTTCGTAAGTTATTGAAAACACTTTTGGTTGAGCCACTCAACCTTTAAATTTCAACTAAACTGTGGGCAAGGCCAATTTTGTCGAAGCCACAAATGGTTTAATTGCGATCGAAGTGTTAGAAAGCCAGATGTCAAAAAATAAGCCTGTTGATTTTATTATTTCAGATTGGAATATGCCCAACATGACGGGTCTTGATCTGCTGAAACACTGTAGCAGCACTTTGGAATACACGAATATTCCTTTTATTTTGGTTACAGCCGAAGGGGCTACAGATCAAATTGTTCAAGCGGCTAAAGCTGGCGTGTCTGATTATGTTTTAAAACCTTTTTCTTTTGATAAGATCAAAGAAAAGTTAGAGCGAGTTTATAAAAAAAGGCATCCGTTTAATAAGACAGTTTCTTAAAATCTCAGTCTGAGAATTACTGTATGTCTGACAGACAGTGAAAAATGCATCGACGTTTTGTATTTATTAAAACCTATTACAATCAAACTGGCACCTTTTTTTTGGCTTCGCAGTTGCAACTTAATATATTACAAGAGCTCGCTGCTAAAAAGTTTTCAAGTTTGTTGGGGGAAAGAATGCAGAACAAAGTATCGCTATCAGTTATAATTTCCAGTCTCATTTTGACCTTTTTATTTCAAAACTGTGGTCAACCAAGTATGTCGTCTTCAAAAGATCAGATCGTTGACGGAGTTCAAAGAATTCCGAGCAGTGAATCCGAACGAGTCATTGATCAAACCAGCTCGTTTAATAAAGTTATCTATTACAAAGCCAGCGAAGTTTTTAGCAGAACCGGCCCTGAGGGTCAGAAGCTGCAATTAGACTTAGGCAGTGGCTCGATGCGACTGGTGCAGGTAAAAGGTTTGGATGCAGCTGAATCGGCTGCTACAATTCGAGACTGCGAAATTGAGCCTAGAAGATTAGAAAATTTAAGTTCCTTATTAGAGACCTCTCGTTTGTGCACGGACAATCATGAACCTTCAGCAGATTCGGTTAACTGCGAAGCCCAAGCGGTTTCAGATATCGAATTGATTAGCGATCAAAGCGGATCATCAGTTAAGTTATTAGAAAATATTTGTCACAGTGGTTTATTTCTATGTGGCGATGCGGACCAGAAGCTAAGGGATTCATTGCAAGACCTGACAATGAATCCGCCAGCAAAATGCCGCGAGTAATATAACTTTTGGTGAATGCCTACGGTGCGGCCTTAGGCTGCTTTTTTCTCAAAAGAAAGTTGGTTTTGATCTGCGATCTTTTTAAAGGTATTCATAAACTCTGAGCGGTTGAAAGGCTTTTCAATGATACCTTTTAATTTAAAGGGTGAAATGAAAGGCGTGAAAACCGAAACATCGGCCCCGGTGAAAAGAAAAAAATCAATCTGTGCCGTTTCTGGATTTTTCTTCACATAAGATAGAAATTCAAGACCGTCTGTCGGGCCCATCATTAAATCGGAAACAATTCCACAAACTTTTTCGCGATTGCTGGGGTTTATCAAATGAATTTGCGCTTCTTTGACTGAAGAAAATGTTAATATTTTTAGATTTGTTTCTTGCAACAGATCCACAAAAAGGCTGCGTATTTCTGCATTGTCATCAACTAATAAAATAACATTTTTCATTTCAGAATAATCCTTATGTTAATAAATTTGTAATAGATTAACACAAAAAAACGCAAAAAAGCACAGTCACATAAAGCCTGCATTATTCCGAGAACATAATGTTTTCCAGTCAAAAGCTGGTTAAAAAAAATTGTTTTTTTATTAATTTGGAACAAGCGGGAAGTGACGTAGTTTACGAATAGCTTCAGCTTTTTCACCCGTTATTTTCACATACTGAAAAGAATTCTTTTTTGCTGCTAGGCCAATGGCAGCAAATGAATTTTGGGGATCAGTATTCGTGTAACTACCCGTAAAAAAATCAAAGCGGTTAGGGCCGTGAATGGCTCCTCCGCGGTCGCGTACGATCATGTAACCGTCATGAATGCTTCCATCCGGTAAAGTTATACCTTTCAATTTTTCAATATAAATCACGTCGCCCGGTTTATGATGATTCAAATCACTTGCTAAAGAATAGAACGGATCCAGACAAATTCCCTTCACACCAAGCCCGTGCGGGCATTGATTGCTATCAACAATCATAAATCGCGGAACTCCGTGAATTGTTGCAATGTAATTATACAAAGCAGTTTCTCCGTTTTTTTTATTTTCTAAACAAGCGCCCTCAAGCACACAAGCTTTATAAAACTTCTTACAAGCTTTCGTCAGGACCAAACCTTTTGCGTCCAGCAGTTTGTGTCTGGTTGAACAGTCATCTTTATCTTCGTTGGCCGTCACTGTGAAATAAATGGACGGAGACAGTTTTCCAGCTAAACACAAAGAAGATATAAAAAGGACAACAAAGAAGCTTTTCATCTTTTTAGTTTACCAAGCTTTATTAAATTTGGGAATATTAGACCATGGTCTTGTTTTAGTTTTTGTTGCTTCTGTTATCATGAAAGATCACCACCAGCAGCAGGAGCTTTTTTAATGACAACAAGGTATTACATTGTTTCGGGCCTATTAATTTTATTTTTTCAGTTATCGTGTGCAACCAGTCAGAAAAATTTAAATCCATCGCCACGAGAACCCCAGCAAGTGGCTGTCACTCAAATTTTTTTCCCGGCGTACAAGACTTTTGAAAGTTTTGTGGCTGAACCTGACGAGGCAATCAGATCACAAGAGGCTGCTACGATGCTGGATAGACAGCGTGACTTTTATTTTATTGCGCAGGATATGCTGACAGCTTTTGATGCGGAACTTGATAAATTATATTATCTTAAGCAGCAAAATGTTACACTGGCTGCATCAGATTTTGAAAAATTCAATCAGTTGAATTTTCAGATGCGCATAGCTCGGGAATTTTCTGAAAAGAATTTGCATGAACTTTTAGGAATTTATGACAAAGCTCTGCCACAAGCAAATGACCCAGCTGCTGATTTTCATAAAGCCAGTGATTTGCTGGTTAATAATGTGAACGCTTGGTTAAAAACAGGTTCTAAAAAAGGGGACGGCCCAGCTATTTCGACGATGGCTCAGCATCTAGAAGATGTTAACTTTCAAGTTAAAAAAGAATTGATCAATAACGGAAAAAGTATCACGAACATTCCGTCGTATAAAAATTATTTCAAGAATCAAATGCCAAATTTGCATACCGATATAAGTCGTTTGGATTCAGCCCTGCAGTCAACGATTGGCAAAGAATGGCTTTTGTTTCAAGCAGAACGAAGCTTAGATAGCGAAACAGAAATTAAAGGATGGACGGAAGAAACTCGCACTCCGCAAGCCTTAGATGTCTTGTATCCGAATGCAGGGGGATTTGGTCAAGTCACCGGAAATCGTTTTCCAGCAAGTACCTGGGCTATTACTTTGGATGATGGCCCTCATCCAACTTACACTCCCGAAATGTTCAAAGTTTTAACCGATGCACAGATGCCGGCAACTTTTTTTTGGTTGTCACAAAACCTGCGTTTGTATCCGCAGCTTAGCGCTCAGGCTCACCAGTTGGGATTTAACCGTGGAAGTCATTCATACACGCATGCGAATTTACCGAAATTAAGCCAAACCGAACTTAATCACGAAATTAACGATGCCTGTGATGAATTTGAAAGAATAATTGGCGCTGCGCCTACATTTTTTCGCTGCCCTTACGGTGCGTGTGGTCCCTCGGGTTCGACCATTCGCCAAATGATTGCTGCTAGAAATGCACTGCATATTTTTTGGAACGTTGATAGCTTGGATTGGCAAGACAAAAATCCACAAACTGTTTTTGAACGAGCTCGAAAACAAATGGAGCTTCGTGATCACGGAATTGTTTTGTTCCATGATGTTCATCCGCAATCAGTTGCTGCCCTTAGGCTTTTAACGACCTACATAAAGCAAAAAGGTTTCAAAGTTAGACCGTTACCAGAAATAATTAGCGAAGTCCGAGAAAAGCCTTATGCTTCGCCGTAGCTTGAACGTAATAATTTCTTTATTCATATTTTTTTTAGCTTTAAACACGTTTGCAGAGAATACGGCGAAGTTTAAATTACAAGAATTGGCGCGTGGATCAAACGCTTTACTTGTTGAAATGGATAAAATACTAGCCCATAAAAAATCAGCGTGTAATTTAGATGCAGCTAGCCTTAGTCAGGCTTCGCAGAATCTAAAAGCGCTTATCGATCAGCGCTCGCAGGAACTAATCAGTCAATCAGAGCAGGTTATTAGCCTGATGAAGACGTGTAAAAAAGATTGCACCTGCGAAACTTACGAATACGCTTTAGAAAAAATTACGTCATCAGAAAAGTATTCAACCACGGTTAAATACTCAGCTAAAGAACGCATACTTTGTGTTAAAAAAAACAACAGCAATTTTTGTCAGTCCAAATTATTTAAAGCCATCAAGTAAATGGCAAAAAACTAGTGCGCCCGAATTTCAACGGATTTTTTATCCTTGCTTGAATCGAAAGGCTCGTGTGTTTCTTCGAATTCAGCGCGCAGATTCAGATACTCTTGACCGATGACGTATCTGGTTTCTGCATCGAATTGTTTTTTAACTTGCTTAAGCATTTCTGATTCTTCTTCTTCGATGTGGTGCTCAACCAATTCGGCTAAAACTTTTACCTTGGCCATCCACAGGTCTTGATCCTCATAAGTTGATTTAACTTCTTCAATCAGTTGACTAGCTAAGGCGTGCTCGACATCGCCCTCAAAAGCCTCTTCACGCAGTGATTTTTCTTCTTTCATGCGGGCGTAAAGACTTTCCTGCTCGGGTTCTGCATGACTAAGTAATAAAGACGAAAATTCATCGAACGCAGGGCGTTTTTCCGAGTATTCAGCTTGATCGTTTTTTAAGATTTCAATCATTTTTTTGATTGGCTTATGGTCTTTTAGAATTAATTCAATAATATCTTCTTTCACGGAAGAATTTTTAGATTTATCCGATTTTTTGTTTTTACCCGAGCTTTTACCCGAGCTTATTGAATTACTTTTTTTTAATTTCAAAGCCGATTTTTTGTCAGACGATTTCTTCATGTCGGATCCCTTCGCAAGTTACATATTGTTTAAACAACATTGACTGTGTTATCTGCAGGAAAGCAAATCACAGACCACATTTTTTTCAGATTAAATTGTTGGAGCTATGATTTAAAAAGATCTAAAAATAAAAATTCGGGGCAAAAAAGGTAAATGCGGGGCAATTTCCAGCTTACTAAAGATAATTTTCAATTTTAGAAAATTCTTGCTCTGCTTTTTCAAGCACGCTTTCACGCCAATAAAGATCAGACGGGTAAAACATTTCTTTAAATAATTCATCGACTTCAGATTTAGCTTTATCGGCTGCGCCAAAATGAAATTTTTGATTTTCTAAAACCATTCGTCTTAAAGATTCAATGGATCCCATCGTGGTTTGGCTGTTTAAAGTGCCAAACTCGAAGACAGCTCCTAAAATGATGTGGTCCTTTGTTGATTTAGATTCCAAGTAAGATATTAAGTCGCCGCTGACTTTGTAGAATTTTTTTTGATCTCCAAAATCAATTCGTTTTTCAGAGAATATTTTAATTAATTCAGGGGCGCTTTTTTGCTGGTGTGAATTGACCAGTATATGTAATTTGCTTCGTTCTCCGTAACCGGTATGTAAATCAATCACAAATATTTTCTTATAATCTGCAAAAACTTTTTCAGTCAGCTGATCAATAACTTTTTTCTGATACTGATAATCGGCTCCACCAAAGTACAGTCCCTTCGGCGCTTGGTGTTGGCCAAGCAAAATAGCTTGCCGCAAAGGCTCTAGGGAATATTTTAAAATAAGATTGGCTGAAGAAACCAAAAAACCAAAGCGACTGAAAACTGAAAGTTTTAATTCCTGATCTGGATTTAAAAATGAATTAATATCATAATAATTCTGGCTGAATTTTTTAAATTCCTTGGGGTCAATAGAAAAGTTTCGATTTAAATCGACATTTTCTTTGTCAACTCTTCGAAAATTTTTAAAGCCGTAAGGATTCAGTGCATGGATGAAAAGATAATCCGGTCCATTCTTCGGTTTTTTCAATTGGTCCAGTTTGTATGACTGAATGGCCGATCCAGTGAAGCCTTCGATTCCATGAATACCTGAAACCATTACAATTAAATTTTGGTTCGGCCGATGTGCTTTAATCCAAGTTACATCCGTGATCAGGTGATCATCGAAAGGACCTTTAAACTGCAGCTGCTGGACTGATGAAAGTGTTGGTTCAGAAGTTGTTGTCTTTTGTAGGGCTGCAGTTTTCACAAGAAATTGTTCTCTGGATGATTCGTAATCCGGTTGAAAAAACGAAGTTGTGTCAGCCCAAAGGGATGCAGGCGCTAGCAAAACGGGTAGCAAAAGGCTAATTACATTCAAAGATCTAAGTGGCATCTGCTGAGTCTATAAAGTCTTTTTACAAAAAAGTAGTGCTAATTAGCATCAAAAAAAGGCATATAAAAGACGTGACAATAGAGCTTAGAATGAATATCTTCAGCCTACAAATAACTGTCGCGGGGTGGAGCAGCCCGGTAGCTCGTCGGGCTCATAACCCGAAGGTCGTAGGTTCAAATCCTGCCCCCGCAACCAATTTTTCTTATCGAAAAAAATAGTAAAATTCAAAATTGTAAAAATACAAAATCAAAGCACTATTACTTCCAATATTCAAGGCTGGCATTCCGCCACCACAATTAACTAAAAAAAAGGATCAGATCATACTTCAGTCACTTAGCCTAAACCCAGAGGGTCAGGCAGAATCATTTTCCACTAAAACACTACTTCAACATAACCAACTAGAAAAAGACATCTTACAGATCTTACGTCAGTCGCGATTTGCAGATCTGGGCCAGATCTATAAGAAGTTTTATTCACAATCAAACAATCCGATAGGAATACAGAATCTTTTCGTGAACCGCAACTCCGCGAACAATACCAACCATGAACGGACCAGATCATAAATAATTAACTACTAACACCAAATTTTAACTCGTAATAAAATGAATGAGCCTTTGAATTTTTTTATTATCTGCTTCACGAAGACCTAAAATATATTCGGTGCGAAGATTTGATTCATCAGAAAAATCATCTTTCGGATAGGCATTTCGACCCCAAGTTATGGGAGTATAACAATAACTGTAATTTCAGTATACTTAAGTATACTGAAATAGACTTTATTAATGTTAAATTACGGCTGAATATTCACAACAAGAGAAGCCTTCATCCCTGGATGAAACGAGCAGTAGTAAGAAAAATGACCTTTTTTCTTTACGAGAAATTTCCACGTGCTTGACGATTTGATTTCCCGCGAATTAAATTCTTTCTTTTGTTCCGTCACAGTATGAGAAACGATATCTTTATTAAGCCAAATCACAATGTCACCAACTTTTACAGTTAATTCAGAGGGAACGAATTTCATTCCTTCTATTGTTACCGTAAAGGTTGCTGCTTTTTCTTTTGTAATCGCAAAAGCACTATCATAAAAAATAAAATTTAAAACGACAATGGCTTGGGTGAATAAAGAGACCGCTTTCATACATAAAATTACTTTCTATAAAATATTATTTTGTCATCGTGCTTTGAATATTTTTTGCATGCTCTAAATGCGCACCAAATGCTGGGCGAACTTTAACAATCAATGCCTTAAGTTCTTCGTTCTTGGCATTTGGTATTAAAGTCTTATCGATCGCTTCAGCCACGGCAATATGGTAAGCCACTTCATGATCAACATAGGCCTTGTCGAATTCTGCACCTTTTAGTCCTTTAAGTTTTGCGACGTTCTCTTTGGCGCCATCCATAAGTGATTTGCTGGTGTCATTATCTTTGGGACTGACTTTTAATTTTTTTGCCAGATCAGTAGTTTGCTTATTGACCGCGCTATGGTCAGTTACCATTTGCTTTGCAAAAGCTTTTACTTCTTTATTTTTTGATTTCATTTGCGCAAGTTTTCCGGCCTCGATATCAATCCTGTTTGCAGTCACAACAATGTGAGCAATCTCGGCATCACTGGGCCCGCTTAAGGCGCTGGTTTGCGAACCGGGCTGGGTGGTTCCTGTTTGCGCTGCTGGTGTTTGTTGGGCCGCTACTAAGTTAGCTGCTGCAGTCAGAGTAGCAAAAGTTAATAGGGCTAAGATCTGTTTTTTCATGGTAGACTCCTTTGAAATAATTGTTCGACACGAGTTTAAAGCTCACGCTTAAGCTCATTGAGGAAATAATTTTTGTAAAGAGCTAATGCAAGTCTGATTGTTAACCAACAGGTTAATTTTTTTTAAAAGTGGTTCATATCAACCACTTTTTGGTAGTTACAGAAACGGAATCAAGGGATTACGATTATCAGTAGTAAAACTGACGGCCGTCTCCAAGTAATGCATTACCGCAGTTCATGTGGGCGCTGAGGCATTTATCCCAAAAAATATGTGAAAAGTTTTGATTACTTACTGGGTCTACATTCCAGCCAAACATGTAATCTGCGTGCAGACTGAAACCGCCTGGCTTACTTGTTTCGTACATATCACTGGATAGTCGCCATCTACGTCGGCCTTGCCCACAGTTTAGTTGAAATTTAAAGGTTGAGTGGCTCAACCAAAAGTGTTTTCAATAACTTACGAAGATTTTGAAGATACAAAAAAGAAGG
>JAYUCH010000062.1:0-8650 GCA_043740435.1 Bdellovibrionales bacterium
CAATTGTGACGGACAGATAGTAATTAGCGGAAATCAAAAAACCTTAGACTGGTTAAAAGATAATTTTAAAGCCGAAATTCTTCCTGGCGAAACAAAAAAAGTAAGATTAATTCCGCTGCAAGTATCTGCGCCGTTTCATTGTGAACTGATGAAGCCAGCCCAAGAAAAAATGGCTGCTTTTTTTTCGACGTTAACTTTTTCTGACTCAGCACTTCCAATTGTGCAAAATGTTTTTGCCGCAGCAGAAACTAGTTCAGAAAAGTTAAAATCAAATCTTTTGAATCAAGTCACGGCTCCGGTCAGATGGACGCAAACAATGAATGCATTAAAAAACCAAAATGTGTCTTACATCATCGAATGTGGCCCAGGCACTGTGCTGAAGGGTCTTTTTAAAAAATCTGATTCAGATTTTTTTAAAGTATATTCAACGAATTCTTTGGAAGACTTTAAAGCCATTGAAGCTTCACTTATTGTGTAATGCGTTACATGTGTAAATTAAAACTTGAGCTGAAACTCTAGTTCAGTCATCGTGTCGGATATTGTGGATTCAATGAACTTAGCAGGAAAAAAAATTTTTGTTACAGGTGGCAGTCGTGGTATCGGTGCCGCTATCGTAAAGTATTTAGCGGAACAAAAAGCTAACGTTTGTTTCACTTACTCATCAAACGAAGTTAAAGCGCAAGAGTTGCTGAAAACTCTTCCCGGAGAAAATCATCTGTGTTTAAAATTAGATGTCTCTGATGAAATGCAGGTCGATTCGGTAGTCAGTGAATGTATTCGTCAATGGCAAAAAATCGATGGTGTCGTTAACAATGCGGGTATTACCAAAGATCAATTGCTGTTAAGAATGAAAACTGAAGATTTTCAGAACGTGATCAAAACCAATTTAAACGGTGTTTTTTACGTCACTAAGGCTTTTAGCAAAATAATGTTGAAAGCGCGTTCGGGATCTTTTGTAAACATTTCCTCTGTGATTGGATCAACTGGAAACGCGGGTCAGTCAAATTATGCTGCCAGTAAGGGTGGTTTAGAAGCTTTTACCAAATCTGTAGCTTTGGAATTATCCTCTCGGGGCATTCGGGCGAATTGCGTGGCACCTGGCTACATTAAAAGTGACATGACGGCTGCTTTGTCCGAAGAGCAGCTTAAAACTTTTGCTGCTAAGATTCCCTTAGCCAGACCTGGCGAAGGGTCTGAAGTCGCTGCAGCGGTTGCTTTTTTGTTAAGTGATGCTGCTTCTTATATCACCGGGCAAACGCTTCATGTAAATGGTGGCATGTACCTGAATTAATTGTTAAACAAAGATAATAATTTTTATGAATTTTATGAATTAAACGACCAAAAGGAGATTTCAATGTCAGTAAGTCCAAAAGTAAAAGATATCATCGTCGAACAACTTGGTGTGGATCCAGAAAAAGTTAAATCTGAAGCTTCATTCATTGATGATTTGGGTGCAGACAGTCTAGATATCGTTGAATTGGTTATGGCTATGGAAGAAGAATTTGATCTTGAAATTCCTGATGAAGATGCCGAAAAATTAAAAACCGTGAACGATGTTCAAACTTATTTAACATCTAAAGGTAAAGCGTAATTTAATCTGTGACCACTTTGACCAAAGCCAACGGCCAAAAGCGAGTTGTTATTACCGGGATCGGAGCCATCTCTCCGTTGGGTTTAACATTAGCTGACAGCTGGAAGGCTGCGATTCAGGGTCAATCCGGAGTGGTCAACATTACAAAATTTGATACAACTCAGTCGACCGTAAAATTTGCTGGGGAAGTTAAAAATTTTAGTCCCGATGCGTACATTGAAAAAAAAGAACAAAAAAAAATGGATCTTTTTATCCAGTACGCTATTGCCACAACAAAAATGGCATTGGATCAATCAGATCTTAAAATCACACCTGAAAATAATAAGCGCATCGGATGTTTTATAGGCTCGGGAATGGGTGGCTTACCGTTTATCGAAGAGCAACACACCCGACTTATGGAAAAGGGTCCATCTCGGGTATCGCCGTTTTTTATTCCTTCAGTGATTACAAATTTAGCTCCGGGATGGGTTTCAATTTTATTCGGTATTAAAGGTCCCAGTTTTACCATCACTTCAGCATGTGCAACCGGCGTTCACTCGCTTGGTGAAGCTTACAATTACATCCGTTTCGGTTTAGCCGATGCCATGATTGCCGGTGGTACTGAATCGACAGTGTCACCAATTGCGCTTGCAGGCTTTAGTAACATGCACGCGCTTTCAACTCGTAATGATAATCCCACACAAGCTTCAAGACCTTGGGACAAAGACCGCGACGGTTTTGTTTTAGGCGAAGGAGCTGCAACTTTTGTCGTTGAGTCTTTAGAAAATGCACAAAAGCGCGGAGCCAAAATTCTTTGTGAAATTTCTGGTTACGGGGCCTCTTCGGATGCTTATCATATTACTTCCCCGCATCCTGATGGCGAAGGTTTTGTGAATGCGATGCAAAGTGCACTTTCCGATGCACAGTTAAATCCAGATGATATTCAGTACATTAATGCGCATGGCACCAGTACACCGATGGGTGATCCATTGGAATCTTTATCGATTAAGAAATTAATGAAAGATCACGCCAAAAAAATCTGGATATCCTCAACCAAATCTATGACCGGCCATTTATTAGGTGCTGCCGGAGCGGTTGAATCTGCCTTTTGTGTCATGAGCCTTGTCGATCAGAAAGTAGCACCAACTATCAATCTTTTATCGCCAAGCCCTGAATGTGATTTAGATTATGTTCCCAACACGGCCCGCGCCGGAAAATTAAAACACGTGATGAATAATTCATTTGGTTTTGGTGGAACGAACAGCTGCCTTATTTTTTCAAAGTTTGAAAACTGATGAAAATAAAAATTTTTATTGCCAGTGATCATGCCGGTTTCGATTTTAAAAATAAAATATTTGAATGGCTCAAAAATGATTTTGATATTGTTGACTTGGGTCCATCTTCGGAAGCTTCGGTCGACTATCCTGATTATGCAGATTTAGTTTGCCATAAATTAAAACTAAATTCTGAAGCCTTCGGTATTTTAATTTGTGGTTCCGGACAAGGAATGGCTATCAGAGCAAATAAATATCCATTTATCCGAGCCGCTTTGATTTACAATGACGATCTTGCAAAGTTATCGCGTGAACATAATGATGCCAACGTTCTATGCATAGGTTCAAGATACTGTTCGCTGGATGATGCTAAAAAATGGGCTACGCTGTTTCTAAAAACACCTTTTGCGGGCGGTCGTCACGAAAGCAGAGTTGCTAAAATAGGTTCAAGCATTTCATAATACTGTTATGAAATCTAATTTCCATAATACACTAAAAGATGATTTATCTTCCGATTCTGAAATCGCTAACCTGATAGCTCTCGAGACCGAGCGCCAAAAAGACGGTCTTGAGATGATCGCTTCTGAAAACTATGCTTCCGGCGCAGTCATGCAGGCACAAGGTTCAATATTAACAAATAAATACGCCGAAGGTTATCCCGGCAAACGCTACTACGGTGGTTGTCACTACGTGGATGGAATAGAAACTTTAGCCATCGAGCGCGCTAAAAAATTGTTCAATGTGCAGTTTGCTAATGTTCAACCGCACTCAGGTTCTAGCGCAAATATGGCAGTCTATCTGGCGGCGCTTAAAGCTGGCGACACTATCTTGGGAATGGATTTATCTCACGGTGGACATTTAACCCACGGTAGCCCCGTTAATTTCAGTGGCTTGCTATTTAAAGCCGCCTCTTACAAATTAGATGAATCAACGGGACTTATTAATTACGACACCATTCGAAATACAGCGGTTGAAACAAAACCAAAATTAATTATTGCCGGATACAGCGCGTACCCTCGTCATTTGGATTTTGTAAAATTTAAAGAAATTGCAGATTTGGTTGGTGCCTCGTTACTTGTTGATATGGCTCATTTTGCGGGCCTAGTAGCCACGGGTCATCATCAATCCCCAGTTCCCTTTGCGGATTACATCACCTCGACGACCCACAAAACATTACGCGGTCCACGGGGTGGTATCATTCTGACGAATTCAGAAGAAAAAGCAAAACTGATTAACTCTAGAATTTTTCCTGGCATTCAGGGCGGACCCCTCGAGCACGTAATTGCAGCCAAAGCCGTCGCATTCAAAGAGGCGTTAGAACCTGATTTCAAAAATTACATAAATCAGGTTTTAATCAACGCAAAAGTTTTGGCGCAAGCATTATGCGAAGAAGGTTTTAATTTAATTACGGGCGGTACTGATAATCATTTGATGTTAGTCGATTTAGCTAACAGCGAAAAATATAAATTAATTACTGGTAAGGTTGCTGAAGCCGTTTTGGATGAAGCTGGAATCACGGTCAATAAAAACACAGTTCCTAACGAAAAAAGATCACCGTTTGTCACCAGTGGTATTCGTATCGGTACACCGGCCTTAACCACCCGGGGTATGAAAGAATCAGAAATGAAACAAATCGGAAAATGGATCGCTGTTGTTTTAAAAAATTCAGAAAACAGCGACATCAAAATTCAAGTCAGAAACCAGGTTAAAGAATTATGTCAAAATTTTCCAATTTATTAATTGTTAGTTTTTTTCTGATTGGCTGTGTGTCCTCGGTGAAGCACGTGGATAATTCCAATTCTAAAGCATCTGAAAAATCAGATGTTCAAATTAATAAAGAAAACAATTCGATAAAGATCAATCCCGATGAAGAATTAGCTCATCCACAAAAAGTATTAAAAAATAAAAAGAAATTTCAATTTGACTGGCCCGTCTGGGAAGCCCGCATGAGTCGCGGATTTTTACCACGCGGAACTAAGCGCAGAAAAAGACCGCACAAAGGAATTGACCTTGCAGCACCGCGTGGAACCGCCGTGATGTCAGCTCATGATGGCAGTGTGATTTATACTGGTAAAGGCTTTAAAGGTTACGGTAAAATGGTGATGATCGAAAGCCCTGAAGGCTGGGCCACTTTGTACGGACATTTAGATAAAATTATTGTTCATGAAGGCGCTGTGGTAAAACAAGGCGAAGTCATCGGAGCCCTGGGCAACACCGGCAGATCTTCTGGACCCCATCTGCACTTTGAAATTCGCAAATTAGATGGACCTGTCGATCCCCTACCCCTGTTACCTGCGGGTGAAGCACTTACCAACGATGTTGATGATGGATCCGCTGAAGAGTAATCAAAAAATAAAAAACCCCTAGTTTTTGCTAAGGGTTTTTTTTTAATTTGAATTAAAAACTATAAAACTAAATTAGAAGCTGTAAGCAACTGTTGCTTCGTAAGCTACAGAATCGAATGTTCGTGAAGAATCATTAGCAGCTGTTGCATTGTAAAGCTGAAATGCAGTTACATCAGCTTTTGTCGTTGGATGAACGTAAATCGCTTTATCTTGAGATACATTTAAATCAAAAGACAAACTTTTTGTCGCTGCATAACCAACACCCGTAGACAGTGATAAACGCTCTGCACTTCGGCGAAGTTCAGTATTATCTTTAATACTCATAATCAGTCCTGCACCTTGGTAAAAGCTAACTTTGTCATTTAAGTTGTAAGAAAGAGTTGGAACTGCAAGTAACCGGTAAGAGCTTTCTGCAGCAACGTCTTTGATGTAGTGACGGATTTGTGTATCAATTGATAAGTCAAATTTTGGATTTAACGTGTATGGAATGCTAGCGTTTAAATCAATCATGGCATCTACTTTTGAAAAAGCACCAACCTGAGTGATAACGGCATCACCAGTAAGTTTCTTTATATTTAAAGACATGGCGATGTCGTTGCTACCTAAAATTCCAGAAGTCGATGTAGAAGCTGATAAATCAGTCCAAGCCGATCGGAAGTTAGATCTAGAAATCAATTCACGTTTTTCTTGATCCATAGATGCACCAGCGTTTAACGTTTCAAACGTCTGAGCAATTTTTAAGTTTAACTTAGGCGCAACTTTATAAGACGCACCAACTTTTGATAAAACTTGAACAGAGCCAACATCCGAAGCGTCTTGTGATGGAGTTACGCTTACAGAACCATTCAATTTTTTAGCAGAAGCCGCATCATTCAATGAAGTTGTTGAAGTTCCTGCGGCATCAGCCGGAGTCACAGCTTTTTCGCCAGCAGGTGCTGCTGAAGATTTTTGTTCGATGATTGTGGTTGTTGTTGTAGTCACTGCTGCTGCCGGTGCAACTTTAGTCGCAGTTTTGTTGGCAGACTTCACAGCTTTTTTAGCCGTTGTTTTCTTTGTTGTTGTTGCCGGAGCTGCAGCATTTACTGTTGCTGGAGTTACAGCCGCTTCTGCGTTCATATTTGTTGCTGTTGTGCTTGTTTGTGCTGAAGCCGCTACTGATATAGCAGCGATTGCAACGATAATTAAATTCTTCATTATTTTACCCCCGTAAAATGGTTTCATTTTGATCCTGATTGGACCTATAACTTTTGTAATAGCAACGAAAGTGCCATAAGTGGTGAACGAAAACAATCGGCTGAATTAACTAATTTCACGTTTATTTAGAATAGACTTTAAAGCTGCTATAACTATCGGCACTGCAGGTAGTAGCACTAAGGCCATAACTAACAATGTAAAATTTTTCTGAATGACTGGAATTTGGCCAAAAAAGAAACCCGCTAAAGAAAACAAACTTATCCAGCAAATAGAGCCCAAGAAAGACATCGAAAAAAAAGTTCGATAATTCATTTGCCCCAGGCCTGCAACGAAGGGCGCAAAAGTTCTAAGGATTGGAAAAAATCGCGCCAAAAAGACGGCTCGGGTTCCGTGTTTTAAATAAAACTGCTCTGTTTTTTGCAAATAAGATTTTTTGAAAAATATAGATTCTTTTTCAAAAAGCTTTCGCCCAAATTTTTTACCCACTAAAAAATTAACTGAATCCCCTAGCAGCGCTGCACAGATTAACAGTGGAATTAAAATCTTGATTTCAAAAGCGTCCGAAGTGGCGGCCATTGCACCGACTGCAAACAATAAAGAATCTCCGGGTAAGAACGGAGTTACTATCAAACCTGTCTCTGCAAAGATAATGAGAAATAAAATGACGTAAAGAAATAGGCCCCATTGCTGGGCCCAAAGCAGAATTGTTTGATCAATGTTAAGTAATGCATGAAAGAATTCGTACATTCTTTGAGATTAGAAATTATTCGGCTGAAGCACAATCATTTTTAGGGCTATAATTGCGGGTCTTTGTGTAATCATCTAAATCCTGGATACCTTTAAAGAAACTAGACACTCCTTGTGCAACTGAAACTGAATAGAATTTGCAGTCATCCTTGAAAGATAAAGCTGCTGTCTGAAAAACAGTCTGGTTGTTTTTTACAACCGTTACCAACAGCAGATATTTGTAGCAATCTGAGCCAAAACATTCAGCTTGAACGTGAACTTGTGAACCTCTTTTAGCGTCGCTAAATGAACCCTCAGAGTATAAGTTTCCTGGTTCATGATTCGTTGTAATTGGCAAATATTGATGATCTGGATTTTCTAAATCAATATCAACTTTAAAGTTAGCCTCGATGGCAGCCGGAACACTTAAAGTTGAAATTTTATAAATTAAATTCTGCGAAGCGGCCTGCTGTTCAGACTGCGTCGAAATTATTGGATTCATGTTTTCGGAATCTGCTTTTTTGACGGCACGTACGCCGGAAGGCTTTTTAGCGCAAGAAAAGCTGAAGGCGCAGACCAAAATAAAAAAGAAGAATGGAGCTAATTTTCCTAAAGATTTTGCGTAGGTTTCTTGAAACATAAAGATCTCCTTGATGATCTGCTTAAGGTACTACTTAAGTTATATGTTCAATTCGAAGGCCAAACAGGCTGTGGCATCACTTTCAAAAAACATCTGTCATTTCAACACTGTTCTCAATTTTAGAATTTTTTAATTTGTCTCATTACAGGAAACGCAAAAATTGGTAGCCACAGGGTTTAATTGTCTGTGACTTTGACTGATGTAACCAGACCTTGGTTTGACACCGTTTGGCTTCTTACTTAACCTAATTTCATGGCAACAAAGACAGCACTTATTTTATCAGGCGGCGGAGCTCGCGGGGCCTATCAGGTTGGAGTTTTAAAAGGGTTAGCAGAAATTCTTAAAAAAGAACGCATTGAAAATCCTTTTCAAATATTATCCGGAGTCAGTGCTGGGGCCATCAATAGCGCAAAGCTTGCTTCAGATATCGAAAATTTTGATGTGGCCGTGGAAAAATTAATTCATTTGTGGTTACAAATGACCTCCGAACATGTTTTTAAAACAGACTTCTTATCACTGAATAAATTTTCTTTAGGTCTTTTTGGCGATAAAAAATTAAATGCGATTTTAGATACTTCACCGCTTAGGCAATTGATCGAAAAAAATTGTGATTTTTCAAAGATCCAGAAAAATTTAGACAAAAAAATAATAGATTCTTTGATAATTACTGCAAATAACTACGACAAAAATTCCGCTGTTAGCTTTGTGCAGAGCCATAAAAAAAATGTTTCTTGGACAGAAAGTCGGCGGCAAGCCGAAGCTTGCGTTATCAATTCTGACCACATTATGGCCTCGTGTGCGATTCCGATGTTATTTCCACCCATTGCTATTGATAAAAACTATTACGGAGACGGTTGCGTTCGAAACAATACACCCTGCAGGCCTTCGATTCGTATGGGTG
>JAYUCH010000063.1:0-67895 GCA_043740435.1 Bdellovibrionales bacterium
CGATTGGACTGAATTTTTATATTCTATATTAAGTTCTGTCAGCAAAACTTTCACTGATTGAATTTGCAACTGGTCACCTTGGAACGGAAAAGAATTGGCATGGGACCAAAAGCGCTGATCTTTAATTGCTAATTGTGCAATGCTGTTTGCATCTAAATTTAAAAAATTTTTCTTCTCGGTGCTGTCTAAGGTTTGTAAATACATTTGGCTGATCGACTGGTTAAATCCTTTTGTTAAAAAAATCTGATAATTTTTTTTAGCTGGCCAATCGGCGAATAAAATATTTGATAACAGAAAAACGAAAACATTTAAAATAACAAAAACCCAAGCTAGACTTAAGCTTAATTTGAATTCAGAACGTTTCACCGAGCCCGGAAAAATCATGATTTAAAACTCACAATTCCCCCATTAGTTTTTTTGCGTACTTGATTTCATCATTTTTTACCGGCATGGCAGCCGTTTCTTCTGAAGCCAGACGACGCTGTTGGCCTGCCGAATCGGGTGAATTCGAATCCATCCGTGTCAAAATTTCGCTAAGCAAATATTTTTTTACCAGCTTTTGAGAATCGAAATTTCTTATTTCTTTGAAATGAGTGTGCGCTTCAGTTGATTTATTTAAAACCAACGCCAGCTCATATTTCAAAGTGCTGACCAGCAAAGTATTTTCAATAGCATGAGCCTGAGTGCTTTTTTTAAAAAAATTATACAGATTTTCGATGTCATCATTTTTAAAAGCACTTGCAATCCGGCATCCTAAGAATTCAGAACTGGTGTCAAGGCAGGCTTGCTTCAAATATTTGTCTTCAGACTGCTGGTCGGTCTCGGTTAAAGATTTCGCGTAATAAGCAAGACTTTTAAGGCTGGCTTGACCTGAGCTCCATAAAACAAAATCGGCCTCTTTATCAACACATACATCAGCAATCTGGCCCACTAGATTTAAAGCAATAACCGTCTGCAGTCGTTGTTTCAGTGCGACTCCGTCCATCTCGGCACAAAAAGAATTGTTGATCTTTTGCATTTTATCAAACGAAAACGCGCGTTCTTGCAAATCAGATTTATTTTTCCAGCTAGTTATCAAAACCAAAGCCGTTAAAAAAATAGTAAAAGTTGCTATCAGTGAGCGCCAGTATTTGGTTTCTAATTCGAAGTGAAAACGCTTCTGATTAGTTTTCAGTGAAACCACGCTGAGTTCGGTGAGTCGGTCATAAAATGTCTTGGCCTGGGGATGCGCCATCACGGCCAACCACGGAATACCCAGAAGGAAGCCCGATAACCAAAAGCACAATTGGCGCAGAAAAATACGCAGCAGAATTAAGCCACTGTCAGCTGTTCTTTCTATCTTTAGTTTTAAAAAATATTGTCCCGGAGTTGCTTCATAATAATAAATAAATAAAGTTTGTATCAAGCTAAAAAACAAAATGAAAGCTGCTGCCAAGTTCAAAAACAATGGTAAAACTTCGGCACTATTGTTTGCACTTTTCCAAATAATCATTTCATTTTGAAAAATAATTAAATTTAAAAAGCTAACAACCGGAGCCAAAATAATATAATCCAAGAAAAATGAAAAAACCCGCTCTAGCAAAGTGGCAGGCATTAAAGTGCCAGAATTTAGGGGTGCTTTTGCTTCAGAGCCGTCGTGAAAAACCATATATTTTTATCGGTTTAATCACAGATCGACTACAGTCTTAAACTACAAAACTTCGATCGACAAAACTCGACCTTTATCATCACGGTTGATAACCAGTTTGCCAACCACAGCCCCATTTTTATTTTTCAGGTCCATGGATTCTGATGAAGGTGAAGACTGAGTCTTTTCAAATGAATCAAAATCTTTCATCACAGAGGCATACTCTTTCATAAAATCACTGGTGTTCAGTTCGATCGGAGCCTGGTTCGGTAATAACGCAATTTTATTAATTTTGCCCTGATTCAACTGGGCTTCGTAGCGACCTTCAAAAATTTCAAATAAAAGTTTATCCTGTGATGTTGGCTTCGTTGCTAAAACCGTTTTTACTTTGCTGTCTTTTGAAATTGAATTTGCTAATTCTTGTTCCCACTTAATTTGACTGGGTTCAAAACGTTCACCAAAACTGGCGACTTCACGATTTTGATCGGTGGATGCTGATTTTAGAACGAGTTCATTCACTAAAACCGCACCCAGGATAACTAGACTGATGGACATGATCGTTATTGCTTTTTGATTCATGGTTTTAGTATGACAGGTTTTTTTCAAAAAAAAAGGCACCTCGATTTATGTCGAGATGCCCCATATTTGCTTAATAATTAAATGAACTAAGCAGCGACTTTGCGGCGACGTGCTTGCGTCGGATCAA
This sequence comes from Bdellovibrionales bacterium, assembly GCA_043740435.1. GTDB lineage: Bacteria > Bdellovibrionota > Bdellovibrionia > Bdellovibrionales > Bdellovibrionaceae > Pseudobdellovibrio. The sequence continues at coordinate 2,334 of JAYUCH010000063.1, forward strand.
TATGGTATTGCTTTACTTTGCGGTAAAGCGTTGCTCGACCAATTCCTAAGGCTTTAGCTGCTTCGGTTAAATTTCCTTTAAACTGCATAATGGCAGCTTCAATGGCTTTAGCTTCCAGATCATCCATCTTTTGCACTTTATTTTCATTCGGTGTTGGAAACGACACCACATTACCCATGTTATTCGAAGTCTCGGCCGTCAGCGGGTTTAGACCCGTAGAAAGTGCTGGTACGCCATTAACCAATTGCGAGCGAAAGAATGGATTGTCTAATCCTTCTCGCCATTGGTGCCCAGAGTAGGTGTAGAAACTAACGTCTTCGGCTTCATGTGATTTTTTAATTTTTTCAATCACTTCAGGATTTTCGCTAACGATGTAAACAAATGAACGAGCCATACGGCCTCCCTATTCTAGTTAATGAAGCCAAACGCCTCACAATGAATGTATCGGTTTGAAATGAAAAAAGTTGAAGGGGTATTTAAAAAAAAGTTTTTTCGACGAAAAATGAAAGATTACCGCCTTTGTGTCTCATCTTGAGTCACAATCGGTGTGTGAAAACATAGACCAAAGGCTTAAAATAAAAAAGCACCTAGGACCCTAAGTGCTTTTTCTAGATTTAAAAAATCTGCAAATTTAATACGGGCGTTAAAAAAATTATCTGCGGCCTGATTTGATTTTGATTTGTAATTTAGAAATCAAATGAACAGCCATCTTTTCTTGAACGCGGCACATTTTCAATTCATCACGACGATAAGAACGTTGTGACGGAGTTAATGTTCCAGTTTCAAGTTCCATCTCGTAATCCAATTTACTGGAACGAATTCCTTCAAGCTCTTTGGACTGTTGTTTAAATAATTTAGCGACTCCACTAACTGGAGCAACTTCAATCCATTCTTCTTTTTGACGGTACCAAGAAACCATTCTTAAAAAGCGGGCCTTATTTTTAGCTAAAGTAAATCTTGGAAATTCGCCATCGGGCAAATCCAAAATATTCTCGACAGCATCAAAATTAAATTCTTCCTCATCTTCATTGAAAATTCCTGGATTGGCCTGCATGGCCTCTTGAATTTCGCGGGCTTCGATTTCTTCTTTAGTCAGTGCTTCTGCGGAATCGCTATCTTCATCCGAGTCGTCGTCCTCGTCCCTGGAAACGCGGTCGAGTTTCTTTTTTTCGATCTCGATCGGTTGTGGTTCGATTTTATCTTGGTTCATTTTATCTTGGTTCAAAAGACGTTCGGCATCTGCCATTTCGTGGATCTCAGACATTAGAATTTCCCCCATGTGTAACTGAATGGAGAACTTATACCGCACTTCAATCAATGTCGCAACATGTCAAACACGATTTAATTGAATATCATGAAAATTTTGTAATTACCGGCTGTCTGCCTACATGCATGTATACTTACAAGAGTTCTTCAGGGCAAAATTTACTAGGTGGGAAATAACATGAATTTTTCAAAAATTATTCTTCTAACTTGTGTCTGTTTCAACTTGCTGCTGACCGCGGCCTGTTCGGGGCTTTTAAAGCGAGCCCCGAATGCGGCCATTACCGGGAAACACTACATCATGACTTTACATGGTGTCCGTGGGACCGAACAAAGCTTCGGGGATTTTCATTCCTTGATCAAATTACATCTCGAGCAAATTGATCCTGCGTATGTGGTAGTTCCAATCAATATGACTTACACCACGGGACTTACTGATTTTAACCCGCATCGTGCAGCTGTAGAAATAAATGCAAAATTAGAAGAAAAGATAACGCAGCTTAATCCCGAAGATAAGATTTCGGTTTTAGCCTATTCCATGGGTGGGCAAGTGGGCTCTATTTGGTTTTATGATTCACTTCAATCCGAAAAATATAAAAAATATGCCCAGCATACCGTTAAATTTATCAGTTTAGGGTCGCCCTACTGGGGCTCTAAGGAAGCAAGCCTTGGGACAAACGTCGAAAATATGTTCGGGCAAATGGATGCAGATCTTGTCGTCGAAAACGCCATGACCAAATTTAATTTAAAAAATACTTGGCTAGATACTTCTGTAAATCGACAAAGGGCTTTGAACGAAATAGCCCGTACAAAAAACTACATGTCAGATTTTATCAAAAACTACGACCAAAAAGTTTTACCTCGATCGCATATTAGTTTCGCAGAGCTTCAAGCTTTGTCTATGGGTAGCGATGTCACGAGCGAAATTCGCCTGAATCAATTGAAGTATAAAACCAATACTAAATGGATCAGCATATCGACATTAATTAACTGTCTTGAAACCAGTTTAGATTCTGCAGAACCCGGTTGCCAAAGTTTTCAGAATACTTTGTTTAAAAAACTTAATTTTGACCTGTTCGGAAAATACACGTTCGGATATCAACGTCGTGAAACGGATAATTCGGTGATAACTCCGTCTGCGAATGCCCGATTTCTGTATGCGATAGAAAATGATCTGACTTATCCGGATGGCTACTCCACAAAATCATCTCAATTTCAATATTCGGGGACCGAGTCCGATTATAGTTTTTATTTGGCAGAGGGACTACACGCCACACTGGTTCCGCCTAAGTTCTACGACCGGGCCATGAAAGTTTTAGGAGTTGCTGGCGAATCATGGGAATCAATGGCTGATGATGTTGTTTTAGTTTATGAAAAAACTTGTAAGACTCCGGACACTTGCAAACATCCATCTTATAAATACATCGTCAAAGAATTTGCAGATTGCCAACGAGAAAATTCAACTTGTGAAGCACGGTCTGAACAAAATTATGTTCAAGCCTTTTTTAAAGACAAACAAACCTATGATTTTGGTGACCAGAGCACTTTACGCTCTGAGCTTCATGGCTTTACCGTCGAGCTAACTTTACGTCTTCCAAAAAGTTACGACGTTTCTTTAATCAATCACAAAAATATTTTTGATTTCTTACAGGCTGACTTTTTAGACAAAAAAGAGCACCTCGTCAAAGTTTCAAATTCTGAGTCTTACAAAATCTTGTTGGCCCGCCCACTGGAACTGGGCAGTTTGATTATTAATAAAGTGAATAACGAATTGAATCAGAATCAATTACGGGTGGTTATGACTGGATTAATTATCCCGCAAAAAGAAGGCTCTTATAATTTTCAAGAACTAGAAAAAGGAATCAGTTTTGATTACAACATTAAATTACCAGGATTAAAAAGTAGAAAAGTTCAAATATTAGTGCGTCCCTATTTCTCTACTTACGTTGATTTATTAATGGCGGGACAATAACACCTAATCCAAAAGGAAAAAAATGAAACATCCCCTGATAATTTTATTTTTATTTTTTAGTCTTTCTACAAAAGCTAACGAAATTGTTGTGCTAGTCCCTGGTTTTTTTAATACTTTCACGCCCGAGTATTTTTCTAAAGATGTGGTGCACTCTTTCACTCGTAAAGGTCTTAAAGTTTACGTGGCCAAAGACTTAAACCCAATTGGCTCGATCTTAGAAAATGGGACCCGTTTAGAAAAGTTTTTGCAAAGTGTTCAGACCGTCGAAGGTCATCCCGTTGAATTTAATATTGTCGCCCATAGCGCCGGTGGTTTTTATTCACTATGGGTAGCTGATCGAAAAAATATACATATCAAAAGCCTGTTCACTGTGAGCACACCATTTAAAGGTATTGAATTCATCCAGACGTGGCTCGAAAAATCTTTTTTATTTTCAAATTTAGCAGACTTAGCTTATTTAGAAGGTTTACGTGAATTGACTCCTGGGGGCGTACAAAAATTTTTAAAAACAATTCATCTGAATTCAAAGATGCAGATAAATATATTCGGCGGCTATCAAAATGAAAGCCTAGATATAACCGATGCTCGTAATATTTCGGCTCCGCTGTTGGTTACCAGCCATTTTATTTCTGGAAAATCCGATGGAATTGTTTCGATGAATTCGGCTTTGGGATTAAATCCTGTTACTAAAACCCCACCAGGTGATTTGATTATTCATCTGGAACACTGGGAGCAAGTTTTAGAACCTACGGCGTTTGTCTTTTTGGGAATTAGAAACACTGAGTATATTCAACAAGAGCAAGCCCGTTTTTACACGAAGCTTGCTGATTTGATTTTGCAAACTAAAAATCCGCTATAGCGTCAGCTAGTTCTGGATAATCGATAAACGGATTTCGATTATTTTGAACTTTGTAGATTTCTTCGTTTCGTGCCATCTCTTCGGCATCGACTGGAAATTGCTTGGCCCACTGTTTTAATATTTTTTCTTCCTCAGCCGAAATCTGGATATCATAGCGAACTGAAAAATAAAATAACGCCCGTGCCACATGCCCTTTGTGATGATTGGGTGGCTCAAATATCGTAGCTGATCCTGCAGAACCCTGACCTGAACGAGAAGCCGAACATTTCACGTGCTGATCGTCTTTTTCAACTTCACCAAAAATATGATTCCCGCGAGTTGCATTCATCTGCGAATCCGTTGGGAAAAGATGGTGCAAATCTGCTTTTTGAATATCTTTCGGATACTTTCGGCTAAACCGAGACTGCGGCCACGTGTGTTCAACATTCATCACCGTATTATCAGGAACGATCCCGGGACCCGGTCGGTCGCCTTTATTAAAGTCAGCGCCTTGGTAAATTCGGTCGCAGTACATTTCTTTTATTCCGTAGTTTGCAGCATCAACTTGAACCAGGTAAAACTTTCCAAAAAGAAATTTTCTTGCGCCGTCATATCCAAGAGACGTTTGCATTTTGCAATTTTTTTGGGATTCACAATTGGAAACAATTTGATCGGGTGAATTGGCTGCTTCAACATGGCCCGATTTCAATATAATTTTTAATTCTGTTTTCAGAGCTTCATCATGCTTCTGACTAAGCACATCCGAAAAGAACTGATTCCCATAGTAGGGATTTTGCACGACTTGCGAAATTATTTCGCCCGCAAATACGTTTGAAAAACTAAACCCAGATAAAAATAAGACTAAAGAAATAGTCACTTTTTTCATTAAAAACCCCTTTGTAGTCGGGCCTGTTACGGTGCCCGGTAGAAACGCTAAACCCTATTATCAGCATATACTTAGGAAACTTCGGGTAACTAAACACTGGCAAAAGTGCGTGGCAATTAAATTATAAGAAATTTGGATTAAGATTTAATTTTGACATGACTAGCCATCGATCTTGTTTTCAGATTAAAAGTTTCATCTTCGGCCAGTATATGCAAAAGCACGTTATGTATCGACATTGTTTTATCTGCTGTTGCTTCGGCAATATTAGTGCTTGAAACTTTATGACCATCAACCACGTAGACCGCATTTCTGCCCATGACCCGAAAGTGACTGTCCTCGATGATAATGGCTGTGTCCTCATCGATCCCGATACCCAACACGCCAGGGTTCAAGGCGACAGCTCCTAGTAAACGCCCAATGCGCCCACGCTGAGCAAAATGCTGATCGATGACCATGTTTTCGACCAGGCCCAATCCCGGAGCCATCATCCAATTGCCCACTTTATGAGTCTCCGTATTTCCGCCACCGATGAGCATCGTTTCCCCCATCATCGATGCACCTGCAGAAGTTCCCGCGATGGTGCCGCCTGCTTCATAAACTTCGTAGATGCAATCAAGAACGGGAGTGCCACCCAGTTTTGAAGTGATACGCAGTTGATCGCCCCCGGTGAAAAAAATTGTGACTGCATCTTGCAAAAGTAAAATATTTTCAAACTTGTGTGCATCCTCTGACTGTAAAATAAAAAGATGTTCGATTTTTTTAACGCCTAATTCATAAAATATTTTTTTATATTCTAGCCAAATCTCTTCGGCAATTGAACTTGCGGCCGTGACAATCACCAGGGTACCATTTTCTGTTCGTTTTGCGATTTCTTTTAAAATGATGCGGGAATTTTTTTTATCTTCAGCGCCGCCAATGATAATCAGTGCTCCGGGACCTTTTTTCTTTTTGGCTATTTTCTTTTGAATTATTTTTTTTTTGGTTTTTTGCGTTATTTTATTTTTATATATTTTTCTGAGTTTAGTGGATTTCATAAAGATCAAATCCTCGGCGGCTTTTAGAGTGTTGGTTTGGAAAAGAAATAATTTTGTTTTGCATTAACCATTTCCCATGGGCCATGACATGGATGATTTCTAAGTTATCTTGACTGACACAAATTAAATCGGCATCGGCGCCCTTAAAAAGTGAACCTTTATTTTTGAATTGCAGCACTTTTGCTGGGATGGACGTCACATGAGGTAATAGCTGCACTAAAGACATATTAAATTGCAAAACACATTTTCGAATTTCTTGCCAAAGATCTGACGGAGAGCCTACGCCTGCATCTGAAGAAAAAGTTAATCGATGTGAATCTCCATTTGAATTTTGAAATACTGTATAAGATTTTTCTAGATCCAGAAGGCTAACATCAAAATCGATGTAACAACCTTTGTGGGCTAGCTTAATTCCTTCAAAAATAAGTTCTTCATTACGTTCTATATGTGTCAGATAAAGTTGTGCTGGAATAATTTCAAATTCAGACAACAGGGCTTCAATGGTTTTCAATTTATTTTTTCCAGCACCCACGTGAATATGGGTTACTCCGCATTTTCCAGAAAGCATTCCAGCGACATAGGCATCCACACAAATTTTTGCCAACTGAGCCAACGAAGGCTCTGCCGCACGGCGGTCCGCTATGGCTATTTCACCGACGCCAATGATTTCTTTTACAAAAACAATATCATCATGTACGGAACCGAATAATGTTTTTGGTGGCACGTCGTACCCACCCGTGTAGGCCCGCGCCGTAAGCCCTGCCTGATTCATAGCCATGGTACTGGCTAAAAGGGCCCGCATCGTGATTGTCGTGGTATCAACCCCCAAAGTTCCGACGGCAGTTGTGATACCGCCACGGACACATTCAGCGGCTAAAATACGGTGCGACTGCGTGATGAAGCCTCCGCGTTCACCACTGCCCCCGGCTAGATGCAGATGCGGATCAATCAGGCCCGGAATAATATAAAGACCCTGACAATTGATTTCCTCGAATTTTAATTCGTTATTTTTAAATTCTAAAATATTTTTTAAATCGATTATCACGCCGTAACAAACAAGCACAGAGGTATCTTGAAAAGCCCCATTAATAAATACCGAACCATTTTTTAATAAATACAGCATTAAACTGAGCCCTGAATGAAATTATAATTGTCTTTTAATTTTTCTCGTAGATTGTTGGATTTTTTATTTTTCAAATTGAAATCTGGAAATTTAAAAACAGGAACTGGGTCGAAATTATTTAAAGTTTTTAACGCGGCAACCAGTTGATCGTAAAATACAACGACAATTTGCTTTGCCGTTATCTGATTTAAGGCCTTTTTGATGGCTTCATCTTCGTTCAAAAAAATATCACAAATTGCATGGGGATTTTTTTTATGAATTGCTGATTTTAAAATCTGGCTGACCTCACCACTTCGCCTTCCGCGTAAATCAACGTCTTCTTTGATAATAAAATGATCGAAATTTCCTGCGAGTGCTTCGGCGGATTCGATCAGTAACTCATTGCTGCGATCTCCGGGCAAACCAATGACGACCGTTTTTTTATAACCTTGAAACTGCTGTATAATTTGACTGACGTGGGCCAAAGCATCCGGATTGTGACCATAATCTAAAAACACATATCCTTGATTAACTTGGTAGAGGCTTAATCTTCCTGCATTGGATTTCACGGGATCAAAATCAAGTAAACGTCTGTGAATTAAACTTTGACTGATTCCTAGCCCAAAACAGGCCGATATGGCGGCTAATACATTTGAAATCTGAAACTTAACGGCCGCATTAAAGGTTATTGGAATTTCATCTGCTTTAAACTGGTGGCACTGGCCTAATTTTTTTATATAAATTACGCCAGCATCATACCAGCAGCCACTGCCTCCGCGAATCAGGTGTTCATTCAAAGTTAAGTTCGATTTATCTACAGAATAAAGAAAAATATTTTTTGCAACCGCTTTGACCTGCGGTCGCTGCAGCACTGCTAATGCATTTAAGTCATCTGCATTGATCACTAAAGTGCCGTGCAACCGAACGCGTTCGGCGACCAGAGATTTTATCCAGATTAAATCTTCGATGGATTCGATACCGTCCTGACCAATATGATCCGCTCGAATATTAGTAATAATTCCCACGTCAGACCAATCATAGGCAAGACCGCCGCGCACAAGTCCGCCCCTGGCTAACTCTAAAACAGCAACTTCGACTTTGGGATCTGAAAGTAGAACTTCGGTGGATCTGGGGCCAGTTGTGTCGCCGTCAGCAATTTTTTGGTCACCAATCCAAATTCCGTCCGTTGATGTTAATCCTACAGTTGTACCGTCTCCGGATAAAATGTGATGAATAAGTCTTGAAACTGTCGTTTTTCCGTTAGTCCCAGTGACTGCGACAATTGGAATTCTGCCATGACAGTCTGCAGGGTATAATGTTTCTATAATAAGACTGCCAATGTCGCGGGTGGATCCGTCCGCTTTTGTAAGATGCATTCTTAAACCTGGAGCCGCATTGACTTCAATAATTTGCGTGTTTGCATCCAAGGGTAAACTTATATGGGTGTGGATCAGGTCGATGCCACAGATATCTAGATTTAATAACCTGGCCGTACGTTCGCAAAGCGCCTTGATTTCGGGGTGCACCCATTCAGTCACATCAACGGCCGTTCCTCCGCTAGAAAGATTCGCATTTCCGCGCAATACTACCCGTTGATCTTTTTTTAAAACTGTTTCGAAAGTTAAATTCTGCTGCAAAAGATAATTCGAACAAACTTCATCCAAACTTAACTTTGATAACATCCCAGAATGTCCATCACATCTTTTAGGATCCAAATTAGTTTGATTTATCAGCCGCTGGATGGTGGATTTTCCGTCTCCAGTCACACAAGGTGGCTTCCTGTGGGCCACAGCAATAAAACGACCAGCTATGACTAAGATTCGGTAATCTTTGCCAAAACACATTTCTTCGACCAACACCCTCTTAGAAAATTTTAAAGCGTAGCGAAAAGCTTTTTCAATCTGCACAGGACAAATCAAATTGAGCACCACACCGTTACCATGGTTGCCATCAATAGGCTTGATAGCAAAGGGTGGCTTTAAAAATTCAGAAATATTTCTAAGTTCAGAGACATCTTTTATTTCTAAGCCTTTAGGGGTGGGTAAAAAAAAGCGATTTAAAATCATTTTTGTTAAGTATTTATCTTGCACAATATCTGCAGAAATCAAGCTGGTATTATTTGTTGTCGAAGCTTGAAAAAACTTTCTGTTTTTACCGTAACCTAATTGAAACAAACTTAAATCGTCAGATATTTTCCGAAAAGGAATCCCACGCTTTATGACTGAATCTAAAATAACTTGCGTTGAAATACCCAGTTGAGTATCTGTAACTATTTTCTTTATCTGGTTGATGATTTCTTTAAGATTTCCGTCCTGATCTTCGAAAATATTTTTTTTGATAATCTGGAAAGCAGAATTTAAACATTGGTACATGCCCGCTTCGTTCGTGAATCGGACAATAATATTATAAAATCCATATTCTCCGGCAGAAACAGTTTTACCAAAACAGACCCCAATACCTGCCAATTGACTGAGTTCAATCGCAATGTGTTCAAGGATATGTCCCAGATAAGTTCCTAAATTTAAGCGTTTGTAAAAACCTTCGCGGTGTCCTTCAGAGCATTTATGCTCGATCAGTCCAGGCAGATTTTTTTTCAGAAGGGAAACCAAATGGGGTAGTTCTACACTTGATGTATCTGTTAATTTATCTAAATTAACTTTCATGATTATCACAGGTGACAAGTGGTAAACATTGGGACCGTATAAAGTTTTAATTGATATAATATCCACGGCTTTACGGCCTTTCGGGGTAAAAATCCCTTTTTTTAAAAGAGATTTAAGTGCAAATCTGTTTGCACTTAACCGAAAAGCAAATGCCACGCCATGGAATTAATTAGTAAGGTCTTTAAGCACCCGGGGCTCTGTCATGAAACCCTCGTGACCAGAATTAAGGAAATTCGTGTAATGAACGGACGAACCCAATTCTTCTACCTCTTTTTTAAATAGTGCGGTTGGAATAAATCCATCCAGTTCTCCGGAGTATAAAAAGAACGGGATATTGTAGTTAATTAAATTCTTTTTAACCTGGCTTAACTGAACAAAATTAGAATCTACAATATCGATTCTTTTTAACAGTAGCGGAGTAATTTGTTCTTTAAAATGAAATTGAAAGGGTGCTTTGCATTCATCTAATAAAGTATCCCCGACAAGAATTTGAAGTTCTTTTTCAATTTTTTTATAAACTGCTAAACATTTATCGAAGTCATAGGTCAGATTGTTGGAATCATAAAGACCAATAAAGCTGATAGCAGCACTATGTTGCAGAAAGTAGCTATCCTGAATTTTGACGTTATTATGATAAGAAGCCTGCGAATTTATTCTTGCAACAAAATCTTTCAATTTTATTTCATCAATTTTATTACTTGAAACTAAATTTACGAGTTCATAATGTAATTCATTCCAACCGAACCTAAAACCAATTCTTTCAATGAACGGATATAAAATTTCGAATCCACAAAGGGAGTAGTTGTCTTTGTTAAAACATTTTGTTTTATCAGATAAATAATTATTTAAGATAGCCAAGCGGTTCTGGTCGTCCGGATATTGAAGATAATAACTTTCAAGAACTTTAATTTTCGAAGAAATTCTTGCGTAGCTGGCATCAAAGTCCGACTGTCCTATAGCAAAACCATGCGCAAAAGCGCCCAAAATTGATTCTGGAAACAGTTCAATGTATCTATGCACAACAAGGCCGCCGTAGCTTTGACCAAATACTTTCCATTTTTTATCACCAATTAAGTACTGCCTCAGTTTTTCAGCATCGTTAACTATGCCTGCCGATCCATACCATTTTAACTTTTCTATTATTTCTGAATTCATTCCCATTGGAAAATGAGAGGAACAACCTACTCCACGCTGATCCATAAAAATAAAATCAAGATCTTTTTTGTTTAACTGATCATATTCATCTTTTGTTTTTTCAAGACTTGAAAAAATTCTGTGGGATGACGAACCTGGTCCGCCATTAAAAAAAATGACTGGATTATTGAGCGAGGCTTTTTTATTAAAATAGTAAAAAACAGATATTATCGTTGCAGAACCTGGAATTTCGGGAACTTGCAACCAGCCATAATTGTGAGTTAATTCTATAGATTTAACAAACGATTTACACTCTGTGTCTGCTTCACTAGGAAAATCAACAGCAAAGCTGGTACAACCCAGTAGAAAAATCCCTAACAAAAACAGACCTTTTAAGTTTATCATTTAAGGTTGAACCCGATAAATCCATTTTTTATTTTGTCACCTTGTTTTGCGATATCCGCTAATTCCTGACCGCAGGCTCCGCGCATTAAACCTTCAATATAGCCCATCGAAACTTTTAACGAGTCATTGTAATTAATCGTATCAGAAGAAAAAATCATGCGTTGCCCCGGGTTAGTCTCAGACAAATCTGCGTAGAAGTGTTTTTTTGAATAACAAGAAAAAAAAGCCAAGATGCTTTCTTCGTTCGTACGCGCTTTCACAAGCTCAAGTACACGCTTGATTCCGGTTCTTTGGATTTCGTAATATCCTTTGTAATCTGTATGTAAGTTTTTATCTAGCACAGGTGGATTAAAATCAGGTCCACCACCGTTTCTAGAATGACCGTTGTAAATGACGACATCGGCTTTACCGATGCCGCCAAAGTAATTTTCTTCAGACTGCCGAGTTAAGAAATCTTGCCGTTCTTTCAACGAATTTTGGTTATCAATATAAGATTCAGATGCCGAAGCTTGGGTTAAGTGAATCCGCACCTCGATGTCTTCGCCGCGTAGTTCAATATGTTTAGTCAATAATACTTTACCTGATCTCGAGTCACCAATTTCTTCAAATCCACACAAATGGACTTGTGATCGCTGGGTGCAGGACTCGGTCAGTACAGAACGAATACCGTTGTAAATGCCGCGATCAAGACTTGGTGAATAACCCCAGTTTTTGCCGGCTGATACAATTTCAATTCCCTGAGAATCATCGAAGTATCCTAAAGCGTACCGAATATCTAAAACTTTGTTATTCATTATGTTTTTATACAATGGCTGACATTTATTTAAATCTTCATTATTTGGAAGTGTCGATGCTGGTGAGGCATCAATTTCTGCAGCATAGTTTTTAATGTAGCCAGTCGCCCAAGACTTGTAGGAATAAATATCATCGCCGCTAGCTGCGTGAGCCGTTGACATAAACAGGATGGATAGTATTAATTTTTTCATGGCGGTCTCCGGTCATTGCGGTTTTAAATCTCATATTAGGTCTTGCAATTACTGAAGCCAAAACGAATGGAAATGAACTATTAAATAGATCAGAATTTTCAGATAGTTAGCACTTTCGGGATGCTTACACCTTTTGGAAAAAGCGTTTAGGAATTTTATGAGTGACACTTTTTGTGATTTATTATGAGACAAATAACTGTCTCATAATAAGATTATGGATTGCTACCTGCGACGTTTTGATTCGGCTGAGGCGCCAACCAAACATCAACAATTTCACCAATAACTACTTTTTTATTTTTAAAATAAAAAACTTTTGCTGATTCGCGTTCTTCGGCAAACTTACCAATTGGTCGCAAATTGTTTGCTAAGTAATTTAAGGATATTTTTGAAACTTTTTTTCCAAGTGGGATCAGTTCGCCTTTTTCTGAAATTCCGTTACCGTTTTTGTCATTCCATAGGAACAATTTACTAAATAATTTATCTTTTTTGCTAATAAATTTATCATGGTTAGAGTCGAACTGTGCTAATTTTTCAAAGCCATTTTTAATTTGTTCAGAATTACCAAATAATTGGTTTTTAGAATCTATTACTCCGTTCATTTTTTCATCGTAGACTAAGAAATAACCCGGCGAATTTGGTTCGACCCAGCTGGTTCGGCCAGCAGGATTTAAAGGGAAATCAGAGATATGATTAAACTGAGGTCTTTTCTCATCTAAAAAGATCATTAATGGCGACCAGTAGCCGCCACAAAATCCGGTTTGACCTGGAAACGATACCGTTAAATCGGCAGAGGAATTGTCACTAGCTAATCGAAAGTTTGTTACTGAAGCTGAAACAGCTCCGTCTTTTGCCATATACGCTCCGCAGGCATAAGTCGGCGTGTAACTTGAGTGACCAACACTTCCGTAAACAGCAGCTGCTTTCGAACAATCCATGACTTTCTGATTAAAAGAATAACTGTTGATCGATGGCGGTGATTTAATCGCTGCTGCACTTCCATCCGGATTTCTAGACAGTGCGGTGATTGCATTGATATACATCTGCACGGTATTTCCGTAAATGCCCGCAACACTTCCGTTTGGTAAATTATGATTTATAAAGGGTTCCGTAGTTACAATCGGTGGCAAAGTTATAGTTTTGGTATACCCTTTCATAAAAGAATAAGTGTAACCAGCCTGCGTGCACGAATTACTACCGCCGCCACCTAATCCGCCGATGCCGCCGAATCCACCACCCATGCCACCAATGCCGCCGATTCCGTTAAAACCTCCGCCCATGCCACCAATACCAAAAAAGCCGCCACCGATACCACCCATCGTCGGCGTACAAGTCAGAACCTGAAACCCTCCAGGGCGCGAATAGGTGATAACGCCCTCTTTTGTGATTGGGGTGATTGAAGCACTTTTCATTCCGGTATTCGTCGTTATATTTCCTGGAAAATTGACGAAAAAATTAAATTTTTGATCACTAATAGTCAAATCAAACTGAGCTTTAATCATTGAACTCGGAGCGATTGGATTAGAAACACTTCTTAAATTTGTGGGAAAACACGCGGTATGTAAACGCAGTAAAAAGCGTCCACCGCTGCCAATGCTTATCCCTTGAGTGGGTGTAGCTGCAGCTGAATCTTCACCGCTTACAAATATTCCTAAAGGCATTTCTTCAGAGAAAATAACACTTGAAAAAACAGATATCGAAAAGAATAAATAAAATGTATTTTTAAACACTGAGATCTCCCCTATTTAATTTTACTTATTTTAAAGTTCACAATTTTTGATCCAACAGACTGCCTTTGAAATACGACCTGATCCACGAAGTCAGCGATCAAAATACCATTTTCCCACTTATTTGACAGACCGTTAAAGTTTGATTTATAAAATTTCATATTATTATTTTCATTTATCAAATAATACCTAATTAATTTTACAGATTGCACTCGGATCGTCGAAACACCGCCACCAAAACTAGAAATAGTTCGCAAAAAGTTATCCGCAGAATCAACAATTTGATTCGTTTCAGGGTGCGTATTTTTGATGACTGAATTTAGTTCCTTCACGGGGTCCAAGCTGTTACCGTTCACAACCCCTAAAAAGGTAGAGCTCCTAGGTGGTTGAGACATGTCTGTCAGCGCGCCAGGCGTTCGAATACGAGCTAAAGTATCTAGAAACAGCAGCTGACCTTTTTGCCAAAATTTTGCACGCTGGTTACTGATAAAATTATCATTATTTAATCCTATAAATTTTAAATCTGCAGCTTTGTTGAAATCACTCGGGGCTGCACCAACTTTGTAGGCCGCTACCGGATCATAAATTAAAACAGAACCTGTTTTTGTGTCCTGAAGTAAAAAAATAATTTCTGATTTCTTTTCTGCGGATAGAGTTAATAATCGATCTGGATTGTTATTGATTGCATTAACAGATTGCTCTGGAATGTAATCAAAAAAATTCTTCTTATTGTCATCTAAAACCTGTATATTATTAAAAGAAATATTGGCTGACTGGATATCAAACAAAATAATTTTTTCACCGCTTAAAACTTCAATTTTTCCTTGGATGTTTTCATCAAATTTATTCATTTCCTTTTGAATCATTAATTGTGCGCCCGAAATAATAATTAAACTGACTGCTAAAACACCTACCCCGATAATTGTTTCGGTGAGTGTCATTCCCTGCTGGTTTGAAAATAATTTTTTCATGCCCTGTCCCTATTTCGCTGTCACTAAAAATTTGTATGTTTTAGGACCACCTGCCCAATTTTTATGATTTATTTTTAAAGTAAGAATAAACAACCCACGAAATTTTTCGTAGGGCTGCAGGACGTATCCGTACCGCCCATTACAAGTGGGACATTTTTCGACGGTTGTGTTGGTATTTGTATCCCACGCCATGGCTAGCTTGTCATCGGCCAGCAAGGACTCTGCTTTTGCCTCATCATAATAATCGTAAGTCGCTTTAAAGGAATTCATACTGGAACGGACGTTCTCGATGATTTGTAAAATTTGTTTATCTGAAGATTCAGATACATTCGTAGACTGTGATATTTTCTTCACTTGCTGGACCGAAGAAATGGATATGGACAGCAAAATACCAAGTAATCCGATTCCCACAAGTGATTCAAGGATAGTAAAGCCACGATTAGAATTAATCACTTTCACCTCGTGAATGCTCGAAGACATGAAAACGATTTTGTTTGTGCTTACAAACGGTATTTGAATTACCAGTTATCAGGCCACAGTCGGGATCAACTGCGGTCCACCGAAAGGGGTCAGCTCTTTCACGAAGTGAAATGACATTACAGCTTTCACGGTTTGAATAAAACTGCACAGATGGAATAGGATGCCAAATTGGGTTATTTATATCATTAGCGCCAAATGAAGAACAGTTTTCACCTATCGGACCACCAGGAAGAGGTTTCAAAATATTCATTTTTCGCAGTTCAAAAACTGCTTGCGGATGGTAAATTGAACTCCACACGATCCCTGCTTTGTAGGCCAGTGGATCAATCGAAAGCTTACCCACAATAAAAGTACCAATGATTCTTAATGGTTTGACTCTGGCTTCGATTATTAATTTATCACAGGTAAAAAATCCGGTAATAAACAAAGCGGTGCTTTTTATAATACATTGGCCGACTATGGATCGGACTTGGAAACTTGCATTGGCGGCGGTGCTTGCGTTTGTTCCATCAAAAGTTATTTTATCAAGCGTTGGATCTTTGTCGACTGCATCACCACCAGCAAAGTTCCATGAAGATCTAGTCGTCGCAGAGAAATCAGTAAAATAACTGGCTGAACCGAAAGACTGCGAGGCTTGCGCATCGCGCGAATTTTCACAAAGCTGGTCTAAATTTTTATAATCAGTCACGTCTTCAGGAGTTGCTGCTGTCGCATCGGCAGAGTTTGTTGGTGAAAGGGCCAATGGATTTTTTAATTGAAATGAACCGTCAGCAATGTAATTTAAGAATCCTTCTAAATTCAAATTATCAACTTTTTTATCATCATTATCTTTTAAAAGAGATTCACCGTTGCTATAGCCCAAGTTATAGCCTTTGGTCTTAATACTAAGATTGTACGGGACACCAAATTTATCTATAAGTGATTTTTCATTGGATAGAACCATGTTTAAATCTAATTTATTTTTTTCTTGATCGCTACCTTTGTAAACTTTGTTCAGATAAAGCTTTACAACCGGAGGATGATCATCTTTATATTTTGCATCGGCATATTTTTGCGTCAATTCACTTTTTGAAGCGGTAGCAGTTGCTAAAAGTTTTTCAAGTTCAGTTATCAGTTTATCTGCGTTATCTAGCTGTAAAGTTGTCGGATTTTTAGCTAATAAAGCTGCCTTGGCACTGATGGCTTCAGTTAAAGCCTTTTCTGCATCACTGATTTTTAGATCTGCGGCGGCAATTTGATCTGGCGCCGGAGCCTTCGTTAATAATTCGGTCTTAGCATTTTTTGCATCGGCCAGCGCTTTTTCTGCATCGTTGATTTTTTTGTCTACAGCTGCAATTTGATCTGGTGTTGCAATAAGGGCTAGCAAATCAGCTTTTGCATTTTTTGCGTTCGTTAATTGCTTGTTGATATTCGTAACAACGGCTGCCTGGCTGTCCAACTGAGTTTTTACTGTCGCTGCAAAAGTTTTTGCAAAATCAGTTTTCAGTTCAACATACTCGTCATTCGAAGCATCTTTGTAGTCCGTCGACATATCAAACTGAACGCTTAAGTTATTACTTGGATTCGACGACAATAGCTGCACAGTTGCCGTCAACAACGATCCCGGATTCGGTGTGCTTTTCCGGTAGAAAGATGCTAACGCCTGATTCCAAGTTGTCGCAGCACTGTCATCTAAATTGTCCTTTTGATATTTAAATTCGTCGCCGTTGCTGACAGTCAGTCGTTGTACTGAAATTAATTGAGTTGAAGATCGTTGAAATTTTTGGCTTGAAGACGTTAAGTTGTTATTAAGTAAAATGGTATTGTTAACATTCGACTGAGTCCGAGCAATACATTTTTTCATCAGATCATAATTACTTATTGCGCCCGAAGTTACTTTCCCAAAAACGCTTAGCCCCTTGTCGAGACCGCCATCATTTTCAACTCCCTTTAAAAATCCGCCGAAATTTTCGTTTCCACTGTTCCAGTATCGATCACTGATTCCGCCCGTAGAACCAGGCTTATACAACGAACTACCTTGATATACTGAACCGTTACCCATATAAACTTTGTCGGCAAAGGTAACCGAAGTGTAATGGGGTATTTTGGAATTCGGCATGTAAATATTTTGATTCACAAAAACAGGGCTTAAGAATAAAAGTCCTGGACTTTTTTTGGCATCATCAACGGCGTTTACAAACTGATGAAAACCAATATCGCCAGGCCCGGCAGTTTGCATCTCAAGCTCTGTTTTATCCAGACGTAAATCTTTTGCAATCATCAGCGCAAAAGAACCTACTTCACGGGGGTGAATTGAAATTTTGGATTTTAATTCTAATTTGCTCTGATTAAATTTACTTTTCGTATCATCTTTTAAGCCATACAGTTTAACGGTGATATTTACATAAATTTCACCGCCATATTTGGGAACATAAAGGCTGTTATCGCGCTCAAGTAAAACTTCAACACCTGTTGCAATTTTATTGAGTTTAGGATTTTTAAATATAACATAAAGCGGGTGCAATTCCGATACATTTGAAAAACTGATCTTTTTCGAAATTGATTTTAAAAATAATTCATTCGGGTTCGATATGTCTTTTATAGTGCCGTTTGCAATCATCGCTTTGATATAGTTTAGCTGATCGACGGACATGATCAGGCGTTCTACAGACGCCGGATGTTTGAGATCACAATTTGCATCCTGCATCAAAACATCATCAAAACAATACTGCTGTTTGATTCCAAAAATAACGAAATCCATGGTGCTGTGTAGACTGAGGCGTAGATCAACATCACCCTGAAACGATACAACTTTGGCTTTGTATCTTATAACGCTATCAATAACCGTGGTGTACGCGATGGCAATCAAAGCAGTTGCCATAACGACGGCCAAAATGGCATTACCTTGGTTATTTTTATAAAGTGGTTTCATCTAATAACGGTATCGGACGAACGTCTTGGCAGCTTAAGTTATTTGATTTAATCAGCACAAATTTGCAAATAAATGTTTCTAAATGGGACTTAAATAAAAAAGCGCTAGCTCGTAATCCGTTGTTTTCACCTTTACAACTGAAAATGGGACATCGCCAATCCAAGTGTAGCCTCCAACTTCATTCGCAAATTTACAAGTTTCAAAAGTACCGGCTGGAACTTCGATTTTTTCTTTCACTCCGGAATCTTGAACACAGTTTTTAAGTACGGACAAAACCTCTTTTTGCGTCGGCATATCATCCGCTGCCCAGTTTTCAAGACGAACCTTTAAGTTTTCAGTCACTTGCACGAGCCAAACATGATTGGACTTATCAAACCCCGTATTCTTCATTTCAAAAAGTGATCCATCCGATTTTTGAAACCGAGCGACATCACCCACCAGAGGGTAGGCAAAGCAGGCTTGTGAAAAAAATAACAAAATAATAACTTTAAATATTTTCATAAAAAATCCTTCTAATATATTTTAGTCACCAATTGCTTTGCAAAGAAACAGAAAAACCTTCGATATTACTTTTATTAAATAAAATTGTGGGCTGAACATGATGGTGGCCGTAACCCGCACGACCAAACAAGGTCCCAATTGTAGCGCCAGCAGCAACATCACTTAACCAGTGGGCATTATCTGCAAGCCTTGAAAGCCCCGTCAGCACGCCCAATCCCCAAAACGGCACGCCGACCTTCCAGCCATAGGATTCCGTCATGCTGGCCGCAATAGAAAACGCAGCTTGCGTGTGCCCCGAAGGCATGGAAGTTTTTGTGTCACTGTCTGGACGCTTACGACCAATTACAATTTTTGCAGTGTGAGTTACAAGACCACTTAAAACCAGTCCCTCAAGTGCAGGAATTCCGTTTTCTTTGTCATAATAAATTTGTCCGATAATTATCAAAGCTTGTGGCACGCCTGTTCCCCAAATGTCACCGTACTGACTGACCGAGCGTGGCATCTTTTGATGATTTTTCCATTCGATTTGGGTTTGCTCATCATACTGAAATGAAACAGCCGTCACCGCTGCGCCGATTCCAAGTATCCACATGCCTGTTTCATCGAAGGCACCTTCCGCAGTTTTTTGACCGTGCTCGAGCAAAGAAAGTGATTCTGAAAAACAGGGTCCTGAAATTAAGTTAAGAATGAGTATTAGAAAAATTAAGAATCGCATTTCGGATAATACTATGAAGTTTTCGTGCAAGAAGTCAAATTCCCGTTCCGTAATTTATGTCTTAAAATGAGATAAATTTTATTTATGTACTTCATAAATTTTAACCAGCGTAAAATTTAAAAGGGTCTTATTTTCGTATCTGGGGGATTTTAATGAATACCAACGTTAAGGTAAAATCATGGTCAGTGATAACGGTCATGTCGTTTCTGATGATCGCATTCGTCAATTGCAGTCAGTTAGGATTTCAATCTAAGATCACCCTACCGGGTTTAAATTCCCCGTCATCTGGTGAAAACTTGTCCGCTTTGCCTGGAACCATCCCACCGCTGGTGCAAGGAAAAGTTGATGTTTTCTTAGCTTATGGCAAAGTTGGTCGAACGATCATGTCTTGTGATGACGGTTTAACATGGATCAATAATCAATCCGACAATGACAATGCAAGATGCTGGGTCAGCGGCGATCCAAATTATGTTGAGTGTGATCATGACCCACGATCTGCAGTAGGACTTGATACCAGTGATGACGGTTGGTTTTATGCTCAGTACGGTTGGGGTTTCAATGGAACAATTAGACGATCTCGGAACGGAGTTGTCTGGGAAGTTGTGCGAACTGGTGGATGGGGTGGCGGACTTGGCGTTGCAAATAACAAAGTATTTAGTATTTGGGAATCCGGCTGGGCCGTCTCTGCAAATCACGGAGAATCATGGCAGCAAACGACGAACATGAATTTTGACCATGCTTTTGTTTCTCGGGTTGGACAAAAATTAATTTCTCGGGGCCGTAACATCGGAGAACTTGCGATCAGTTCAGATTCCGGAATAACATGGAAAGTAGCTCCAACGTTTCAACCAGAGTGGGGAAATTCTTTTGCTGAAGGTAACGGAGTCATCGTATCTATCGGACACAAAGAAGTTCAGGGGTCGCCGACGCTAGGCTTTGTTGGACGTTCAATGGACAACGGGCTCACATGGACAGGTTTGCAAGTTTTTGAAAATCAATATTGGGCATCAAATCTAATTTTTAACGGAACTTATTTTGTCGCGTGGTCAGCCGGACGCAAATGGCAAAGTAAAGACGGTTTAAATTGGACCTCAACCCCCTACGTTATCGAACAAAGCAATTCAGCGACATGGTTCGGTTATTTTTCTTTTAATCAAAGAACTGGAACTTACGTTTCCATTATCACCGATTGGGGAAATTTATACGAGCGCCAAGTTGCTATCAGAAGCACGGATGGTATTACTTGGACAAAACTTGATTCGACCAAATTTAAGGGTGGTCATCCAATTGCAAAAATTGTTATGGGTCAAATGGACGCAAGCGCCTGTGCAAAGTAATTGATTTAATTAATTTGATTAATTTTAATTGGTGCCGCTGAAGCAAACGCGGACGCACACCTTAATGGCTTCCCTTTAAGTAGCGTCAGAGACGTACGTATTTTAAATAAAAGACCACTCAGAGCTAATCATAAAGCCTCTGCAGTCGATCCCAAAAAACCACAACGCGCCTTCTGGGGGTGCCATTCCATACGGCTACATGTCCTTGATGCAAAGTGTATAGTGGACCCGAAAGAAATTAAAATTGTACGTAAAATCTTAGCTTATTACCAAAAATGCAAAAGCTTCAATGCCAACCCTTTCGGTGACGGTCTTCTAAAAGATCCAATAGCACGTTGGTTTCGTTATGTGTGTACCGCGCTTTAAAAGGAAAAAAATTTTATTCAGAAACAAACCAACAATCGGGTCGTGTCATATTCAGAGCGCCTGCTAAGATGGTGTCGAATCGACATTGAAGGGATGGGTAAAGCTGACCCACGCTAAGTCCACGGCCCTCGGTGAGATTCATATCGGCTCTTGGCATCACCGCATTTGGACCAAACTGATCATAAATTGAAGAAATAAAAAACATTAATTCGAATCCAGATTTTACACTTCGCTGACAAATATTTTGATCCAGAACTTTTGAGTATTGACTCACACAAAGATCCTTAATTCGCGGAGTGACTGAAAATTCAGTGAAATCGGTGGGCATATTATCAGCGAAAACTTTTTTCATACAGATTAAAGAAGAGAAATAATCGCTTTGCCCTTCCGACGAGGAAGGTGTGTTTGAAACCCATTGTGCCGAAGGCTTAAGTGTATTTTGAGAATACGGTTTTCCGCCCAAGACATGGCCCACTTCATGACAAAGCATAGCTAAATAAGCATCAGGAGTCATTGCCGAGTTACGATGCAGATCTGAACCCATTTCAATATGGGCCCGATCTTTATACAAAGAAACTCCTGCTGACAAATTAGATTCATCCGTATTCAGTACAAGACTCAGTTTAACATTTCGCTCAGCCTCTACAATAGGAGCATAAACAGACACGAATTTCGCCCGAACCTTGCTATAAACAAGATCAATATCATCTTGAATTTGAAGCTTTAAAATAGCTTCAAAGACTGCGGCAATATTTTTATCTTGATTTTCCCATTGCCAAACTGAGTTGTGTAACTCGCGATATCCCATTGCATTAAGCTGCCCCGCTATCGAGACAAATCGATTCGCAATAATATTAAAAATAAAATTTTCTTCAACTACATTTGATTCGGGGAAATTAACCATTTTATGAGCAACGACTTGCAAGTCTCTTAAGATTTCAAAAGATTTATTTTTAGTCAGGCTTTCGCTAGCTAAGTAATCCTGCAGTTTTTGTTCTGTTTTTTCAAGCTGCCGAAAGTAAGAAAGAGTATTCATCCTGATTTTTGACTTATTATTAGTTATAAATTGCTCTAGGTTATCACAGCGATAAAAATCGGTGCCTATCCGGCAAGCGGTGCGGTCAAATTGATTTTGTCGACAAGCGGGATTTTGATCAAACTCATATTCGGCTAAGACTGCCTGTAAATCTACAATCTGGTAAGGTTCACTTTTGCTAGAACCATGTTTTTCAAAGACTAGTTTATCGCTCAGTTGAACAAATGCATGAGAGATAATATCTTTAGTCGCATAAATCCCATGAGCCATTACTAAACCGATATCATTATTTTTACGAACCTCGGCATTTTTAAGAAGTCGACAAGCCGGTGACTTGAGCATCGTTTGCATTTCTCCATTAGAGGCATAGCGGTAATTTTTATTGAGTCCCACCAAAACCATAACGGCATTCAAAGAATTAGGCCCATCAACATTATGTAAGGGCGTTGCCGCCGTGGCCGCCAGACAACAAGAATTGAAAAGCACTACAAGTATTAAGTTTCGTAGGATAGTCATATCTGTGTCCTTTTCAGCAAGAATGCAGATTAGCACATTTGAGTTTGATTTTTTAAAACCTTTAATTGCGATTGTAAGTCTTTTAATAGTGTCAACATTTTCGACAAGGCAAGAAAGACATACTCAGCGTTCATCTCGCGCACTGTGATTTTGGGCACTACCAAAAACCTACCAGAACCCTACCAAGTTTTGAAATATGCGGACATTTCTTAAAATATCGACTTTGAGAAGGCTCGGTTATTTCTCTTGCGTTGGTGATTAATTCACTTTGAGTTTTTGAACTACTGCTTTTTACTAACGGGTAAGTTGGTGCAGTCGGCAGGACTCGAACCTGCAACCTACCGGTTCGAAGCCGGGAATTCTATCCATTGAACTACGACTGCACTGTAGATAGGTTAAAAACTAAACTAAACGTCCCACCAAATCAACTTATTCGAGAACTGATTTTCACCTGGCTTGCTGGTTTGTGGAAATTCCGCAGCTAATTCAGTTTTAAGATACTGTATTGCGTTTAAAAAGCCGTGCTCGTAGTCACCATTTTTAAAATCTGCTTGTATAATTGTAAGCATTTTATTCTGTAACTCAGCTAAACCCTTTATTTTCATAGCAGGATCCGGAAAGATGACAATTCGTCGCTCCATAACAGAGACAAACAACAAAATGGCTTGCCCGCTTTTGCTGACTTCATTTCTTTTGATAAAGAAAATACGCTGAGCTTTTTCCATCACCTGGCGTTCACGTTCTTTTTTGGAAATAAAAAATCGATCGACCCAGTCCGACTTATCTAAAAGATGACCCAGTAAAGTCGAAATAATCGGAGCCATAACATAATACATGGTCCTTGAAGCCCAAGAATCCTGAAGAAAAAAATCAATTAATCCAATAAATAGAATCAATAACATTAAAGAGATGATCCAAGAAATGTGGTCCACATAACAGGATTTATTTGTAATAACAGGAATCAGTTCGCAATCGATGCTAGCTTCAAATTCATCCACGGCCTTTTCGATATTTTGATCGTTTATTTTACTAAGCTTCATCACCAACTCCCCGAAGCGCCGCCACCGGAAGAGCTTCCTCCGCCACCAGACCACGAGCCTCTGCTGCCGCTACTGCCGCCACCACCACCACCACGAGAAAGTGCAAAAAATAACATACTTAAAGCCATCGACGGATTTATTAAAAATAATAATAACCAAATTCCCAAAATAAAAAAGAATCCGTATTTTTTTATTGAATTGTCTTTATTTAATCCGCTTTTTGAATCTTTAACTTGTTGCTGCAGTCTTATTTTCTGTTCAGGAGACGCGTTTAAATAAGTTTGCAGCGCTGCGATTCCCTGCACGACGCCAAAATCATATTCACCGCGTTTAAAAAAAGGACTGACAATGTCTGAAATAATTCTTTTAGCAATGACGTCTGGAATATCGCCTTCTAAACCTTGGCCGACTTCGATGCGAAGTTTTTTTTCTTTCGGAGCAATCAGAAATAAAAGCCCATCATCTTTTTTCTGATCACCTAATTTCCATTGATCAAAAATCTGAATGGCAACGCTTTCGATGGCCTCATCTTGTAGCGATGACGTTACAAAAACTTGAATCTGCGGACCTTTATTTTGCTTGATGGAAAAAAGCAGTTGCTCGATTTGCGAAACAGCTGCAGTTGACAACAATCCGGCTTGATCGACAACAGGACCTGTTAATTTTGGCACAGTGAAAGCCCAAGCTGTGAAACTTAGGCTTATGGTAAAGATAAATAAAAAACTTTTTAAAGCTGCCACTGTTTTTAGATTTTTTAGAACTTAACTTCTGGCGCAGCCTGAACTTTTTCTTTTTCTGCGGCCGATAGGTCCCACTGAGGCATTTTTTCATGTTTGTATAACAAAGAATTGGTCCAGCTGGTTGGCGGCACGGCCACAAGATCATTAAAACCCTTTACGGATTGGATGTAACGATTCCTAGCCACAGTAACACGATTTTCGGTTCCTTCAATTTGGGCCTGCAGATCACGAAAACCAGCATCTGCTTTTAGCTGCGGATAATTTTCGGTAATCATCATTAGTTTTCCTAAAGCCTGAGACAACTGCCCTTGAGCTGCTTGAAACTGCGCTAATTTTTCCGGAGAAACCTTCGATGGATCAATCGTAATTTGTGTGGCCTTAGCACGCGCTTCGACAACGCCTTCTAAGGTACTTTTTTCGTGGGAAGCATACCCTTTAACCACGTTGACTAGGTTTGGAATTAAATCAGCACGACGCTTATACTGGTTAGTGATTTCAGCTAAAGAAGCTTCGACATCATTTTTACTTTGGGGAATGCTTTGCACTCCGCAAGAAGTCAGAAATAAAAATGAACTCAGTAAAACTATACTTTTAAACATAAAAGCCTTTCGTTAATTTGATGATTTACCATACCCAACTTGTCAGTGACCCACAATCCGAAGCGTGTTTAAATAAAATCTATGCAGCTTCGCTTCCAAGAATTTGATGATTTTATAATCTTTTTTAAGCCAAATGGCATCAGGATGCACCAAGTTGATGAAGGGCAATCTGGCTTTGTTGAAGCGCTAGCTGAAAAGCTTCAGCGCCCGCTTTTTATTGTGCACCGCTTAGATAAAGAAACTTCAGGCTTAGTCATTTTAGCTAAATCTGCAGAAGCAGCCTCTTTGCTAACCGAATTGCTCCAGGATCATTTGATTCAAAGAACTTATTATTTCTTAACGGATCAAATCGTTAACAAAAAAGAATTTGTTATTAAAACCTATATTGAAAAAAATCAGCAAAAGTTAACCAACACAAATCACGCAGCAACAAATTCTGAAACTGCATTGACTTGGGTTCAGAAAGTTGGAGCTGGAAATTATCAACTTTGGAAAGCTGTACCAAAGACTGAAAAACCACACCAAATTCGCATACATGCAAAAAGTGCTGGAATTCCGATTTGCGGTGACCAAGAACATGGCGGAAGCCGTTGGTTTCGAACTTGCCTGCATGCCAGCGAAATAGAATTTACTTTTCACGAAAAAAAATATCGGTTTCAATCCCCAGCTCCGCCCAGTTTTAATAACCCCGAAAATCTACCTATTAAAAATTTATTGCAGGATTCGTTTTTTAATAAAAATGAACTTTTTCATATTCCAAAAAATGAATGTTATCGACTCCTACACACCGAGGGCATTAATTTACGCGCCGACATCTATGCCGACCATTTGTGGGTTTACGATTACACCGATCGTGGCTTAACGGTTACTGAAACAGATAGCATTCAGGAATTTGCAAACGACCACCATTTATCTTCCAGTATCCGGCATATGATTGACCGTGGGACCGGAGTTGGTGGCTTAGAAAAAAACACTTTAAAATCTAAAATTACCACAGCAAATGCACAAACCAAATGGCAGGCTTCGGAAGAAAATTTACATTTTCAGCTGCGCACAGATGCTGGTTTTTCGCCTGGATTATTTTTAGATCAAAAAGAAAATAGAAAATTGGTTGGCAAAGAATCTTTTGCAAAAACCGTATTGAATTTATTCAGTTACACAGCTGGCTTTTCTGTGGCCGCAGCTGCAGGTTCTGCAAAAAGTGTTACCACGGTTGATGTAAGTAAGAAATTTTTAGAATGGTCCAAAGAAAACTTTATACTGAATAATATAGATCCCGCAAATTTCGAATTTTTCGCGCAGGACTGTCTGCTTTTTTTAAAAGGCGCACGGAAACGAGATCGGACATGGGATCTTATTATTTGCGATCCGCCCTCATTTGGACGCAGCGAGGACAGTGTGTGGCGCATTGAAAAAAACTTACCCGAGTTAGCTGCACTAATTTATGCGTGCCTAAGTTCAAAAGGTCAGTTGCTTTTCACTTGTAATTATGAAAAGTGGACCCGTGATCAGTTGATTCAAGAATTTGCTAAAAAATTACCGAAAAATAAATTTAAAATCGAGCATTTGCCACTGTTAAGTTTAGATTTTAATGAAACAGATGATAAAACAAATCTAATGAAAGGTTTTTTACTAAAACGGCTGGATTAACTTTTTAGCTTATTTTTTAAAATATCAGCCGCTGAATCTAGGGTGCGTAAAGCATAGTGCGCATTAAGAATCTTTATTTGCTGGAGTGTTACATCGGAAT
Source organism: Bdellovibrionales bacterium (assembly GCA_043740435.1). Lineage (GTDB taxonomy): Bacteria > Bdellovibrionota > Bdellovibrionia > Bdellovibrionales > Bdellovibrionaceae > Pseudobdellovibrio. Next base: position 29,303 of record JAYUCH010000063.1, read on the forward strand.
TTTTGCCAAGCTGGCGAAGCCTATTTTGAAAAATTTGATACAAACACAGGGCGCCTGCTACAGAAATATTAAAGCTTTGCACGAAGCCTGGCATAGGAATGATAACGCGTTCATCGGCCGCATCTAAAATTTCTTTTGATATTCCATTTTTTTCATTCCCTAACACCAATGCTATTGGTGTTGAAAAATCGACTTCGTGAATGGGTTTAGCGGCTTCTAGCGATGTCACACAAATGCGAATTTTATTTTTTTTAAAATGCTGAATGGCTTCTGCTGTTGATTTCCATTTTTTTATTTCGACCCACTTATCAGCCCCTTGGGTGACTCGGTTGGATTCTTTAAATTTATCAAAAGTTTCAATCAGGTGAAAATTAGCAAAGCCTAAGCCTTCACCCGTTCTCATCACGGCACTGGTGTTACCCCGGTCATAAATATTCTCTAGAACGACAGTCACGTCAAAACAGCGCTGTTTGGTAACATTAAGTATTTTTTCTTGGCGCTCTTTTGTTAAAATTGGAAAAATATTTTCTAAAATAAAATCAGCTGTGGCGAATTGTCCCTGCGCAAATTCAATGGGGTCTTTCAGGGAAAACACTTAAAACCCGGCTTTGACAAAGTCTTTTGCTAAATCACGCGTGATATTTTTTTGATGAGCCTCAATAGTACCGCCACCAATCTCTAATAACTTTGAATCGCGCCACAGTCTTTCAACCACGTATTCACCCACGTAGCCGTATCCACCTAAAACCTGTATGGCCCGGTCAGCAACGTTTTTAGCCATCGTGGTGGTGACAAGCTTTACACCGTCAGAATCCAAGCGATTGCCTTCGGCATTTAAATCTAATTTGCGTGCCGTTTCGTAAACATAGCATTGCGCCGCTTTAAATTCGGCGTAAGAGTCCGCAATGTATTTTTGGATTTGCCCGAAGGAATTCAATGACTTTCCAAAAGCGTGACGGTCGCTTGCGTATTTATTCATGATCGAAATAGACCTGCGAGCAATTCCTAGACTCATGGCCGCAAGGCCAACACGTTCAATTTCTAAATTGCGCATCATGTGATGAACCGAATCACCTTCCAGACCAACAAGTCGGTCAGCAGGAATTTTACAATTTTCAAAAACAAGTTCTGCCGTGTTTGAAGCCCGCATTCCCAGTTTATCCATAATTTTTTGACCTACATAAAAGCCTGGATCATTTTTTTCTACGATAAAACTAGATAAATTGGCACGGCCTTTTGTTTCGCCCGTTTTTGCGTACACCCAAACAAAATCGCACGCTGTTTTTTTATCGTCCACAGCTCCGTTGGTGATCCACATTTTGCGACCATTAATGACGTAATGATCTCCCGCTTTCACAGCTGTCGTTTGCATGCCTAACACATCCGTACCGAAGTCAGGCTCTGACATAGCCATTGCACCGATATGTTCGCCCGTGCTGAGCTTTGGTAAGTACTTTAATTTTTGTTGTTCTGAACCGTTCACAGCTAAATTATTGACGGCTAATAATGTATGGGCCAAATAACTTAAACAAAATCCGGGATCGCTGGCTGACAGTTCTTCGTGGGCTAATACGACGGCTGTTGCATCTAAACCGGCACCGCCGTATTTTTCTGGAACGGTAATTCCGTGAAGTCCTAAGGCACCTAATTTTTTAAATAATTCAAAATTAAATTTTTCTTTTCGGTCGTGTTCATGAGCTTGCGGTTCAACTTCCGTTTCGACAAAAGATTTTAAAGTCTCTCGTAGCATTTTGTGCTCGTCGGTGGGGTTAAATAAATCAACGTTTTTCCATGCAGACATTTTGCGCCTCGTTCATTTTGAAAACTTGACTGTAACAGCATTGTTAGCTCTGATAAAGTTTCTTTTAAAGAAAGCGTGCCTATGAAAGCATCAATATTGGCGATCGGAACTGAAATAACAATCGGTCAAATTGTTAATAAAAATGCCTCGAATTTATCTGCTAAACTGAAATCCTTGGGTGTCGAAACCACGTTTCATTTGACCGTTCCGGATGACCGCAAACTTATTTTAAGCGCGCTTAATTTTGCTGAATTACAAAGTGAATTACTGTTTATAACGGGTGGACTAGGGCCCACCTCTGATGATTTCACCCGAGACTTAATCAGTCAGTGGTCCGGCCTTAAGATGCAATTTGATGAAGCCTCGTGGGCCCATGTTCAGCAGCGCTTAACATCGCGCGGTTTTAGTGTCCGTGAAATGCAACGTCAGCAATGTTATTTTCCAGAAACGGCGGTTGTACTAACTAATGCGAGCGGCACCGCAAACGCTTTTTATTTTACAATTTTGCGGCCCACTGGGAAAAAAATAGTTTTTGTTTTACCAGGACCACCGCGTGAAATTGAATCTGTTTGGAAGGATCATATTGATTCATTACTTCAGCCATTAACGAAAGATATTAATAAACCTGTTACTAAATCTTGGGACACCTTAGGTTTGGGTGAATCTGATGTTGCAGCTATTGTGGAAAGCGTTTTAGCCCAGTTTTCAGTAAATACGCATGTTGAAATTGGATACCGCGTGCACTTACCGTATGTTGAAGTCAAAGCCACTTATCTTTCAAGTGCTGAGCCCTTGCTTAAAGCTTTTCTTGAAGCTTTAAATATTGGACTTCAAAAAATAACTGTTACTCAAGATTTTATTGATCTAGCTTCTGTAGTTTCAGAAAATTTAAAGAATTTAGATTTTACTTTTTATGATTATGTCACCGGTGGCTTTTTACATCAGCGTCTTCAACCCTATTTAAAAAATCATTCGTGCTGGAGCTGGAAACAAAATTTAGAATCACCATTTCCAGATTTTTTTACTGAGGAAGAAAATTTTTTAGCCCTTTTACCGCTTGAAGATGGTCACAAACTATTACTGCTGACTGATTTTCATGGAAAGAAAAAAAGCACTGTTATTGAATCTATTTACAGGTCAAAACTTATGAGTGAACGCCAAAATCAATACTTTGCTGAAATGGCATTGGTTCACTGCGTTGGTATTTTAAAGACAAAACAATCCAAGACTTAGGTCTAACCTCTTCAAGCTATATTAAAGTTTAGCCCTTCATCGGCCGATGTTAAATTATCTCAACAGATAGGGACTTATTTATGTTTCAATTTTCGACTTGGTCATTACTGAAAAAAAGTTTAGTCGCTTTAAATTTAATCTGCTTTTTATTGCTATCAGCAGCCGGAGTTTTAACGACAAGTTTTTTTAAGAACCAGGGAAGAAATTCATTGGATCAAAAAATGACTTCGCTGATTGAATACGTAAAGCATGTCAACTCACCTGCAGTAAAAAATAATGAAACAGCCCTTCTGAAGTTTTTTTCTGAACAACTGATTTTAGATAACGACATTCAAGGTATTGAATTCTTTGATAAAGATAAAAAAGTTCTTTCTACTTTAGAAAAGCAACCTTTAATTAACTTATCTTACCTCGAAAGAAATCTTGTCTCGGTAGAAGGTAAAGAAGAAATTATTGGCTCCGCTCGGTTTTACTATACCTATGATTCCGTAGATAACAGTTTGAAAACTGTCTTTTTGAGTATTCTTGGTATCGCCGTATTATTTCAAACTTTGATTTCCTTTTCGATGTATTTCTTTTTAGGAAGATCATCCCATCGATTAGAAATTTCAGTTGAAATGTTAAAAGAAACAGCCGAACAAGCCAGAAGCTCTGGATTAACACTGAAAGAACTTTCAGCAGATTTATCGCAGAAGGGCTCAACCCAGGCTGCGGCCGTTGAATTAACTTCAGCAACGCTTCATGAGTTAAGTGCTATCTTAGCAAAAACCGTTGAATCATCTGACCAAGCTTTTAAAGCAGCTACCAACAGTTTTGACTTTGCCACTAAGGGTCAGGCTGAAAATCAAACTTTGCAAACAGCTATGTCACAAATTTCTGACGGAGCTTCAAAAATTCAAGAAATAACCAGCGTTGTTGAAGACATCGCATTTCAAACAAATATTTTAGCTTTAAATGCGGCTGTTGAAGCGGCCCGCGCTGGCGAACAAGGTAAAGGGTTTGCCGTGGTAGCAGATGCAGTCCGAGCCTTGGCACAGAAAAGTACAGCAGCAGCGAAAGACATCAACACATTGATTGTTGAAAGCACGGCGCGTGTTGAAAAAGGTCAACAATTAGTACGATCGAATCTTAAAATTTTTGAAGGTATTTTAAAATCGGCAGAAGATGTAAAAACTATCAACGAAGCCCTTTTGCAAAATGCCCAAGAGCAATCCGATGGAATCAATCAAATCACAAAAACAATGTTAGAAATTGACCAAGTTGTCTCAGCTTCATCGCAGTCGACGACGGAAACAGCCAATCATGCGGAAACGATGTCTCAGCAGTCTGAATTTTTGCAGGAAGTTGTTTCTAATTTTGAAAAAGAAATTAAAGGCACAAAAGCTGCCTAATCTGGCTTAGCGCAAAAACAAATTACATCGAATAAAAGCTTGGCAGTTGACCTAAGCTACTCTTCTTGATTATGATCGAAACAGATTTTCTAAGAGTACGGTTGACCTATTCTAAAAAGATCTGCTTTAAACCCCCGCTTCGATATGAGTTATTTTTTGTAATTCACCGAGGTTTACATCAAGGAGTGCTTTATGGAATCAACTCAGAAAACGAGTTCGTCCAACCCGCGTCGTCATGCCTTTCAAGCTGCTATCGATCAACCCATCAGAAAAATAGAACGCCTGAAAGACAGCTTCGGTAAAGATGCTCCGATTTCGGAATATTTTGGCTGCATGACTTTTGGCCTAGCACATATGCGGGAAAAATTAGCCAAAGACTCGTACGCCAATCTTTTAAAAACTTTAGATCAAGGAAAAAAATTACCCAAAGAAACAGCCGAAGCTATTGCGTCTGCGGTTAAAGAGTGGTCCGTTTCTAAGGGTGTGACCCATTTTTGTCATTGGTTTCAACCCATGACAGGATCAACCGCAGAAAAACACGATGCTTTTATTTCTATTCAACATGCGCACCACTCGGAGCTTCGGGTGATCGAGCGTTTCACGGGTTCACAACTTATTCAAGGTGAACCGGATGCTTCCTCATTCCCTTCCGGGGGCATGAGATCCACATTTGAAGCGCGTGGCTACACGGCATGGGATCCGACATCGCCATTATTCATTATCGAGGAAGAAAACGGTAAAACTCTTTGCATACCCACCGTATTTTTTGGTTATCACGGTCAAGCCCTTGATAATAAAACTCCATTACTTCGATCTATCGATTCTTTATCAAATGAAGCAGTCGAATTTTTAAAATTAATTGGTGATGTGGATGCGAAAAAAGTGCAAACAACATTAGGCGCGGAACAAGAGTATTTTTTAGTTGATAAAAATTTTGTGGCATTACGTCCTGATTTGATTTTAACAGGTCGAAGTTTAGTGGGTTCGACTTCGGCCCGCGGCCAGCAATTAGAAGATCATTATTTTGGATCGATACCCACCCGAGTTAAAGCCTACATGCAAGAGGCCGAATTTGAACTTTATAAGCTTGGAATTCCAGTCAAAACCAGACACAACGAAGTGGCACCCAGCCAGTTTGAATTAGCTCCAATATTCGAAGATATGAATATTGCGTCCGATCATAATTTATTAACTATGGAAGTTTTAAAACGTGTGGCCTTAAAGCATGGATTGGTTTGCCTGCTGCACGAAAAACCTTTTGCCGGAGTTAACGGCTCGGGAAAACATAACAACTGGTCAATGGCTAACGATAAAGGTGAAAATTTATTAGAGCCCGGTCATACCCCTCATCAAAATTTACGATTTTTAGCGTGTATCGCCGTTATTTTAAAAGCTGTTAACGACAACGCGGCTGCAATCAGAGCGTCCATTGCAAGTCCTGGTAATGATCACCGTTTGGGTGCTAATGAAGCGCCACCGGCAATTATTTCTGTTTTCTTAGGAAGCTTATTAGAAAATATTTTAAATACGATCGAAGCTGGTAAAGTGGCCAAAGCAACCGACGAGCAAATCATTGATTTAGGTGTAAGCCAAATTCCAAATATTTCAAAAGACTACACCGACCGAAATCGCACGAGCCCCTTTGCTTTTACGGGAAACAAATTTGAATTCAGAGCTGTCGGTTCATCACAAAATGTGGCTGTTCCCATGTCATTTTTAAATGCAGCCGTGGCGATCGCGTTTAAAGAGTGCACGGCTCAGTTGAAGGATCTTTTAAAAAAGAAAAAACGTGACGAAGCGGTGTTGGAATTAATTCGTGGTCTGGTGAAAGAAACAAAAGCCATTCGTTTTTCAGGTAACGGTTATTCTGATGAATGGAAAGCGGAAGCGAAAAAACGTGGGCTACCTATTTTAAATACAACACCCGAAGCTTTGGATGTTTTAAAAGACAAAAAAGTGACTCAATTTTTAATTGATGCAAAAGTCCTATCCAAAGAAGAAATTGATTCGCGCTATCACATTGCTGTTGAACGCTATGTGAAAACTTTAGATATCGAACACACCAGTATCTTAGAAATTGCCAGCACGTACATCGTGCCAGCTTTAGATAAACAAATGGAACTGTTTGGCAGCTCGAGTGCCGCAATGACTTCACCTGCCCTTAAAAAATTACACAAAGAAAGAGCCTCTGAATTCGAATCCGTTTTTACAGATGTATTAAAAAATTATGAACTACTAAAATCAGCTGTCGAAAAATCTAGAAAATCGACGGATGAGCATAAACGAATGTGGGCCATCGTTGAAGATTTACAGCCAGCCGCCTTAAAACTAAGGGATGCTATCGATGCCGCTGAATTATTAGTTGCTGATGATTTGTGGCCACTTCCAAAGTACCGCGAAATGCTTTTAGCCCACGCTTTAGTTTAAAAAAGATTTTACCTAGCTACGCTGAGGTTTAATCGGCGTAGCAGTCCAAGGTTTCCATGCGAATTAAAAGCTGATCGATGAAGGCTTTGGGTGATCGACCAAAATGAGTTTGGTTTTCTCCGACCAATTGAAAACGCAGTTGATTCAGTTTTGAATCCTCTTTATCACTGCTTGGTAAACAGTAATTCCGAAGGCGTTTTGAAACTTCGGGTTCATTTAAAACATTTTTAATCATCTGGCACATTCCATAGGTACTCATCATATGATTGGTGGCTTTTAAATATTCGCTGACAGCCAGTTTTCCTTGATTACAAATATTTAGGTATCCAGCAGAACCTTTTGCTAAATACTGCAGTGTTAAGTGACCCATTTGAATAGCATTTTTTTCTCGTGCAACAACATACTGTTCGAACTCTTGTGGATCAAGGCTAGCTATTTTTATTTTTATGGCATGGGGTAAAAACTGATCTTCGAATCGTTTGATTGTTGACATGGCTTTATACATTTTCAAATAAGCTTCATCAAAATATTTTTGGTTATTAAGTAATAATTCATACACCGGACCTTGATTACGAAATTCTTGGTAGTAGGCTTTTACGACACCCGTGATTCCTTCTAGGGTCGTGCATTTGTTATCTTGATCTCGCGTGGCACATTCAGAAACGACTTTATCAGGTCCTGCAAATAAATATTTGTGCATCCCTCGAGCCCGCTTTTCGACTTCGCTTGATTCGAAAGCTGCATAGTTTAACATGGTCTTAAGTTTTGTATAATCTGCTTCAACCGATTTTAATTTTTCTGTTTCCTTAGTTATCTTACGTTGCTTCAGAACGAAATCTTCACCATTCAGTTCGATCAACTCGGCCTCGTAAGTGGCCATCATTTGCCTTGCGACTAAAAATAATCGATCCATTTTACGAAGCCAGTCTTGGCCCAGTTGAGTGCAAAGTTGTCTGTTGTTTTCAGAAATAGCTTTGTTTAAATCCAGTTCGTAATCTTTGATACTGTCGACATCGAATTGAAGTTCATCACTCGTTTGTGTTTTAGCGGCAAACTTTTGAAGCTGGCTGACAAAACTTTTTAAAGCTGCTGAATTCAGACTTGTTTTTATCAACTGGCACTGAGTGATCTCGGGAAAATTATAATCTGTTTTAGCCTGATCATATTCTGAGAGTGCTTTTTGAATCAAATTCTGTTGAATGGGAGTTGAAACTTTTAATTTTTCAAAAAGATCTAAGGATTCATCGGCCGAAGCAAAAGAAGGTGCGTTTCGACTAACAAAAAAAGCTGATGAAGATGTTTTAGTCGTTTGATCTTTCAGTTTGTTAGATAGGCCTAAGCGTTTATTAAGGTCTGCAATTTCAGTCTGGAATTGACTGTGAATGGACTGCACTTGTCCTAAACGTGACAAGCGCATGTACATTAATCGATTGTAAAGTTTCATGAACTGACAGGTGTTTTTAACGGTGTTTACTCGGTTGTCTTTATCGGTCATATCAAACTGCACGGAATCTTTTGCGATTTGTTCAATTAAAGATAATCCTTTTGAAATGGCGTCAGCTCCGGCAAATATTTTAAGTGCTGGCCCTAACGCTTGGGTCAACGCCGGGTTCGAAGTGGCTAAATCTAAAATAAGTGGTGAAAGACTTTGAAACGTATCATTGATTGAAAAAATAACATTTCGAAATTGCGCTGTCGAGCGATAGCAGGCTTTCGTTTGCACAGAAGACATCGTTACCAAAGACTGCTGCAACACTTGAGTTAAATCCACAATGCGACTGGCCGTTTGAGAAAGTTTGTAAGTCTGTCCCGTGGTTTGTAAATTCTGTGCTGTTATTACATTTTTATGCAGTTCGTTTGAAACTTCATTCAGCTTCATGTTGTTTATTTTATTTTCGCAATCAGGAAAAACTGAATTTAAATTATCCTGCATTTTATCTAAAGAACTTAACATGTCAGTATAAGGTGAATTCGAAAATAGCGGACAGCTGTACTCGGCCGGCATTTCAAAAGCCGTCATTTTCACTGCAATCGAAGCTTGGCTTAAGTTCGCAGGTTTTCCATACACCACAGAACTGAGTCCCAAAAGACTAGTGATCAAAACTAACAATTGCTTGAGCTTCACGTAAACCTCGCTGTCAAAAGAGTTGACGATAACCAATTACCGTCACTTATTTTGAAATTTAATTTATTGAAAGCTTCCTTGATGCACAAAAAGCACACCGGAAGGTCTTTAATAGACAAGTAGCAATCATTAGACCATTTTTAGAAACACTAGCTTGAACACGCAGTCGTGGTGCCGCAATTTAAACAGCGATAACAGCCCGATTCAAGTACCGTTTCCGTGCCACACTCAGAACACTTAGGATATGAAAATTGATTTATTTTTTTACTGGATCCCGAAAGCGGTTGTACGAATTTACTGCCGTCACGGTATATCGAAATGGATTTTAATTTCATTTGCCAAGCCAATTTATAAACCTGACTAATTTCTTCAACAGTTGCACTAGCCGGAAGGTTTACTGTTTTCGAAATAGCTCCGCTAATAAACGGCTGCACGGCCGCCATCATTTTTAAATGGGACTCAGGAGATAAAAATAAATCTCCGGTGGCCGTTGAAAAAATTTGCAGATGTTCAGGTTTAACTAACGAACCTTTTAAAGTTTCATGTTCTAATAAATAGGCTTTTATAATTTCAATCTGATCATCAAAATACCCTAAATGATGAAGGGCTTGATTAACAGCTTGGTTCACTATTTTTAAAACTCCGCCGCCTGATAATTTTTTATATTTAATTAACGAAAAATCAGGCTCGATACCCGTGGTGTCACAATCCATAACTAAGCCGATTGTTCCAGTCGGTGCAATCACTGTTGTCTGCGCATTACGATATCCATACTTTTTTCCAAATGAATACGCCTTTGACCAAGAGTCCATAGCAAATTTTTGAAATTCTTTTGGCAGTAACTTCCAATTTATATTTTTATTTGCTGCTTGGTGTTTTTTTATAACCTTCAACATACAAACTTTATTTTTTTTAAATCCAGCAAAAGGTTTTAGGACTTGAGCCATCTCGGAACTTGTCGTGTACGCCATACTTGCCATCATCGAAGTTAAAAAACCGGCCCAGGCCCTACCCGCTTCAGAATCATAAGATAAACCCATGCGCATCAGCATGGAACCTAAGTTGGCAAAACCTAACCCCAAGGGTCTAAAATCGACCGAGTTCTGAGCGATTTTTTCAGTGGGATAACTGGCAAAGCCTACCAAAGCTTCCTGAGCTATGATTAACGTTCGAACAGTGTGAATAAATTCATTCAGCTTGAAATGATTTGCAACATCTAAAAACTGCACCAAATTAATCGATGCCAGATTGCAAGCCGAGTCATCTAAGAACATGTACTCAGAACATGGATTGCTGGCATTTATTTTTCCAGTGACAGCACACGTATGCATTTCATTGATTGTCGTGTCGAACTGAAGCCCCGGGTCAGCGCACATCCAGGCCGCTTCACAAATTTTATCCCATAAACTTTTTGCAGAGATATTTTTATAAATTTTATTTTTTTTAGTTTTAAGTGCCCATGATTTATTTTTTTTTAGCAGCTGCATGAACTGGTCTGGAATGCGTACAGAATTATTTGCATTTTGACCAGCAACTGTTTTAAATGCGGCTCCGTCAAGATCGGCTGAATAGCCACCTTCAATTAAAATTTTGGCTTTTTTTTCTTCCAGCATTTTCCAGGAAATAAAATCTTCAATTTCAGGATGATCCAGATCCAAACAAACCATCTTGGCGGCCCGCCGGGTGGTACCCCCCGACTTAATGGCACCGGCCGAGCGGTCTAAGACTTCTAAAAATGAAATCAAACCCGAGCTGGTTCCGCCTGATGATAAATTTTCAAATTTAGAACGCAAAGCCGAAAAATTTGTACCCGTGCCTGATCCGTATTTAAAAAGTTTGGCTTCATTTTTTACAAGTTCAAAAATTCCTTCGATCGAATCCTCGATGGATTGAATGAAGCAAGCCGAAATTTGCGGTCTTAAATAGGCATCCGATATTTTTTTGATTTTTTTTGATTTTTGATCAAAAGCAAAATGAATACTTTTCGAACTGGCCTGATAAGATTCTTTAAGCCCTAAATTAAACCACACCGGAGAATTAAAGGCCGCTTTCTGAGAATACATTAAATACTTAAGCTCTTCACAAAAAGAATTAATTTCAGCTTTTTTCTGAAATAAATGACTTTGTCTCACAGCTGAAAAAAATCCGGTCCCGATGCGTTCAATTAGCGCTTCTATTGAGTTTTCTTTTGTTTTTCGAAAATATTTACTGGCTGCAATGTCAATGGCCGTTGAAGACCACTTAGCTGGCGCTTTGATATTTTTATTTTCGTAATAAATTTGGCCGGCCTGATCTTTGATGACGCTATTTACTTTTTTCCACTTCAATAAATTTTTAGCTTTTTGCTTGGGTTTAACAAAATAGTTGTTAAATAAGGCAATTTTTTCGGACTTCTTTTGACTCATAGTTGATAATAGAATAATCCTGGATCCTAAGGACGTAAATCATGAAACCGATCTTCCTAGACTATAATGCAACGACTCCTGTAGATCCTGAAGTTATGAAAGCCATGCTGCCATTTTTTACTGAAACGTTTGGTAACCCATCAAACACCTTAAACCCTTATGGCTGGGCTGCCGAAAATGCCGTTAAGTTTGCAACCGACCAAGTTGCGGACCTGATTCATTGCAAAGCCCACGAACTGACCTGGAACTGTGGAGCCACCGAAGGAAACAATGCTGTTGTTTTTGGTTTAATTCGAAAGCTTAGAAAAATTAATTTGGATGAAAAAATTCATTTCTTAACATCTAACGCCGAGCATTTAAGCGTGATCAATTCATTCCGGGCTGCCAAACAATTTGAAAAAATTGAAGTTGATTTTATTGCGGTGAATTCAACAGGCACCGTCGATGTCGAGACTTTAAAAAAATATATTAAGCCATATACAAAATTAGTCAGTCTGATGTGGATTAATAATGAAATTGGCACTATCAATCCCATTCATGAATTAGCTACGTTCTGCCAAAATAATGAAATTTATTTTCATACCGATGCCACCCAAGCCCTCGGCAAAGTGGAAATTGATTTACAAAAAACGCCCATTCATTTTTTAACTTTTTCGGGTCATAAATTTTATGGTCCTAAAGGTGTGGGTTGTTTATATATCAGGTCCAGTGGGCCTCATATTGAAATTGAGCCTTTTTTATTTGGTGGTGGTCATCAACAGGGCCGGCGCTCTGGCACCCTGAATGTTCCGGCCATCGTGGGCACAGGTAAAGCCGCAAATATGCTAAAACATCAATGGAAACAAGAAATGTCTCGGATTGAATCGCTTTCAAAAAAGCTTTATCAGCAGATACAAAATACGCTACCGAATGTAATTCTTAACGGCCCGGATTTAGGCCTAAGAGCACCCAATAACTTGTCTTTGACGTTCGACACACCTATCGACGTGGTGTTATCAGATTTGCAATCTTTGGCCTTCAGCCAGGGTTCAGCCTGCAGCACCACGGGTGTTAGCAGCAGCCATGTTTTAAAAGCCATCGGTGTGGACCTTACTGCAGCCCAGAGGACCATGCGACTGTCTTTAGGGCGCTGGACAACCGAGGATGAAATAAATCTGGCCGCAGAAACCTTAATAAAGGTATTTAAAAAGCCCCAAAAATCAGTTACACTTCAACCATGATACAAATCTCAGAAACCGCATCTAAAAAAATTTCGGCGCTTAAAACGGAAGACAACAAACCCGTTGAATCTTTTTTGAGGGTGGAAGTTAAAAAAGGTGGTTGTTCGGGATTGTCTTACAAAATGGATTTCGACACTCATTTAAGAGAAGGCGACAAAGCTTTTGAAGCCCACGGTGAAAAAATTGTCGTGGACGGACAAAGTTTACTTTATTTAATCGGAATGACCTTAGATTACTCCGGTGGACTTAATGGTAAGGGTTTTGTGTTTAATAATCCCAATGCTACAAAAAACTGTGGCTGTGGTTCTAGTTTCAACGTCTAATTTATTTTTTTTGTTCAGGTGTAGCAGTTTTATTTAAAATCATCGTGTCTTGCACAGCCGATAGTTCTTTCTGGTCTTTTTGTTTAAACCCTCTGACTTTTTTCTGAGTATCCACTTTATTCACTTGCTCTGTTAAATCCACGGTGACAGGTCCAAAGCAGCGTACTTGGCAACTAAGACGTCGACCATCTAAATAGTAACTGGTTCCAATTAAACTAAGTTCTGCTTTTCCGGGTTCTGGAATGGAATTATCTCCGGCCACGATGCGCACCCGGCATTCTGCGCAGGCAGGAACACCGTTGCAGATAGATTTAATTTTTAAACCGTTTTCGGTCGCTATTTGCAAAAGTGATTTTGACGGATCAACATCACACTCGATATTTTGGGGGATAAATTTTATTTTCATTTTATTGCACAATCACTTTCATAAATTTTTTCTTGCCTGCTTTGATAATCAGACTGGTTCCCGATTTAAGCTCGAGTTTAAGTTTTGAATCACTTATTTTTTGTTGATCAATTTGCACAGCCCCACCCGTAACCAAACGGACAGCTTCTCCGTTGCTGGTTGTTAAACCGGCCAAAGTCATGAGCTGAATAAGTCCAATCGACTGCGGTTTTATTAAATACTCTTCAAAAGTATTGGGCATTCCTTTATCGACAAAAATTCGATTAAACTCGTCTTCAGCCTCAGTGGCTGCATTTGCCGAATGAAAACGTTTAACAATAAATTTAGCTAAATCCACCTTGATTTGACGTGGGTGCTTGGCTCCGCTGCTACAGTCGGCTTTTAATTTTAAAAGTTCACTGGGTTTAAAATCGGTTAATAATTCATAATAGCGAAACATCAGTTCGTCAGAAATACGCATGGTTTTTCCAAACATATCTTTTGGTGATTCATTCACACCAATATAATTGTCTAATGATTTTGACATTTTATTGACCCCGTCTAAGCCTTCTAAGATGGGCATCGTCAATATACATTGCGGCTCTTGGCCGTAAGCCGATTGCAACTGCCGACCGACCAGTAAATTAAATTTCTGATCGGTGCCGCCCAGTTCAAGATCTGTTTTCATAGCAACTGAATCATAACCCTGACAAAGTGGATACAAAAATTCATGAATCGAGATCGGCGTATTTGATTTGTAACGCTTAGTGAAGTCATCACGTTCTAACATCTGCGCCACTGTGTACTGGGCTGTTAGTTTAACAAAATCGATCGAGGTCAATTTAAGAAGCCAATTCGAATTGTAAACAATTTCTGTTTTTTCAGGGTCTAAAATTTTATAAATTTGTACACGGTAAGATTTTGCGTTTTCATCAATTTCTTCCCGCGACAAAATAGGTCGCGTTGAATTTTTGCCGGTCGGATCACCGATTAAAGCCGTGAAATCACCAATTAAAAACTGGATATGGTGACCCAAATCTTGCAAAACTTTCAGCTTATTGATCACAACCGTATGACCCAAGTGAATATCGGGCCGATTTGGATCGGCACCTAATTTTATACGTAGCGGAGTTTTTGTATCAAAACTTTTCTTCAGTTTTTTTACAAAATCTTTTTCACTGATAAAATCGACAGCGCCGGCTTTGATGATTTCTAACTGCGCTTCGGGTGCTAAAAAGTTTTTCATAGTCCGTTATCGTGCAATCTCGACCGAGCGACTTTCACGTACGACAGTCACTTTAACTTGTCCGGCATAAGCCATTTCACGTTCTATTTTTTTCACGATATCACGGGCCAACATCATACTTTGATCATCCGTTACTCGCGAACTTTCAACAAGAACGCGCACTTCACGCCCTGCTTGCAACGCCACAGCCTTGATCACTCCATCAAAAGAATTTGCAATACTTTCTAAATCTTTCAAGCGATTGATGAAATTATCCATTTGATTTCGTCTGGCACCCGGACGGGAATTTGATAACACATTCGCAGCATGCACGATCCAAGCAATCGATGAAGATGGCTTTTCATCTTCATGATGCGACCGAATCGCATTACAAACTTCTTCGGATTCACCAAATTTTTTTGCTAAATCAGCACCGACAAAGGCGTGATTTCCTTCAAAGGAATGATCTGCTGCTAAACCGATATCATGTAGCAGACCGGCGCGTTTGGCGACTTTAACGTTTGATCCAATTTCTGCGGCTAATAATCCTGAAATATGAGCCACTTCTAAAGAGTGATTTAAAGCATTTTGGGCGTGAGTGCTGCGGTACTTAAGACTTCCCACCATTTTTGTCAGTTCAGCATGTAACGATCCAATACCCAATTCAGCAATAACTTTGTCGCCTTCTTCTTTCATGGATTTTGTTAATTCTGATTTTTGTTTTTCAACGACTTCTTCGATACGGGCCGGATGCACCCGTCCGTCTTCCATTAATTTATCAATGGTTCTGCGGGCTAGTTCACGACGAATCGGATCAAAACCAGAAATAACAATTGTTTCCGGAGTGTCATCAACGATTAAATCGACGCCACACATCGATTCTAAAGTTCTGATATTTCGACCTTCACGACCAATAATCTTTCCCTTCATTTCATCGGAAGTTAAACTCATGACAGAAACAGTTCTTTCCGAGGTATATTCGGAAGCAAACCGAGCCATGGCGCGGGCGACAATATTTCGGGATTTTTTATCCGATTCTTTGACGGCTTCTTCTTCAATTTCAGCAATACGTTTACTGGCCTCTAACTTTGCGGTCTCTTCTAAGACTTGAAAAAGTTCTCGTTTGGCTTGTTCTTGGGACATTTGCGCAATGTTTTCTAATTTTTTTTGTAAAAAGTGAACTTGCTCTTGCGTGTTTTTTTCGGTCTCTTTTAGCCTGGCTTCCGCAATCGACATTTTTTCTTCGCGGTCTTTCAATTGGTGACCAAAGCGATCATTTTCATCTTGTTTGTTTTTATTTTGGTCTTCAATTTCTTTTAAGCGACGCTCGAGCTGAGTTTCTTTATTTTTCAGAGTCACTTTTTGTTTATTGATTTCAGTCTCGGCATTTTTTCTGGCCTTCAATTCAAAGTCTTTGGCCTTTGTTTCAGAATCTTTTTTAATTCTTAAAGATTCTGATTTGGCTTTATTTAATATTTTTTCAGCTTCACCGTGGGCTGATTTTCTGGTGTTCTGATCTTGAATTCGCTTGTAAGCAAAGACTACAAAGGCCCCTAATAAAATTCCAACCAAAACGTATAATACTAATTCCATGTGTTAACTCCTTCGATAGCAACCGACTGATTTTCAGTCAGAATAAGATGGCACTTCAAATCATGATCCTCTGTGGGGACTTGATCTTTTAATGCTGTGTGAAAACAAACTCCAAAAATAGAACCTTTGTAATTTTTTAATGTACGATCGTAATAGCCTTGTCCCCGACCCAACCGATGACCTTCTCGGTCAAACGCAACTCCAGGTATGACAAAACCTTGGATGTCAGAAAGCTGGATGATTTCCCCGCCCGTGGGTTCACTAAAGCCAAGACTATTTTTTTCGAATGCTCGTGGCATTTTCATAAATGAAAGTTGGTTTTCTTGAAGAATCGGAAAACACCACTGAATTTCTTTAGAGACTAAAGACCAAGTAATTTGCGGCTCTGAACCCAGGGGCATAAACGCGGCCCAAATTCCACCACAGTTTTCTAAATGCTTTGCTAAAGAATTTAGAATTTTCTGGGAATGATTTTTTTTATCTGCATCAGACAACTGCTTCAAATCGGCTAAAACAGCACGACGCATTTCTGATTTACTAAGATGAACATGAGATACCGACTGCAAAATAACTCCAAAATGTAAGCTGTGACTAAATTAGTTCCAGTTCACTTTGTTATTTTTGGAGTTTTCAAGATCGTTGGCCATTTTTAAAGCTTTCGCTTCTAATTTGTTTAATTCAGCCCGAGCTTGTTTTTTTAAAAGAATCATCTCTTCAGCGATATTTAAAGCAGCTAACACAGCCGCATTCTGAAAAGATGAATTTTTTGTTGCGGATAAAGCTTCAGTCACTTTTTTGTTCACGAACTCTACCAGTTCCTGAACAGTATTTTCATCGTGAGATGTTTTTATTTTGTAGGAAACACCAGCTATTTTAAAATCGAAGGTTTGTTTTTTTTGCGCTTTAAGTGTTTCTGCCATGACTGTCTTCAATTATCCCATTTTAAATTTTATTTGAAATAACTTTCAAATAACTTCTTTAAAAAATCCAAAGTTAACAATAACTTACCTCATTAGTATAAACAGAACGAAAATCCTGGCAAGCATCTTTTACGGCTTACATAAACAAATATCAGACAGGTCTCGGTGCAAACACTGTAGGCGGCTATTTTCTGTTATTGTTTTGAACGTGATGGTCGTAATTTTACCTTGTTGGCGACTGTACTCTAACAGCGCGAACGACGATCTAACTTCTTTGATTTTTACCCAATCACTGCGCACGTCAGCTGCCACTAAAAGCTGGTTTACTGAAGATTCCTCAGTAAGGCCTTTTTGACGCGCATCATTATTTATCAGCTTAAGCGACTTATCTTCAAGCAACTTATACAGCAGAATTTTACCCTTATCAAATTTAAGTTTTTTCATTTCGTTATCTTTTTTGAAAGTAACTTCACGAAAAATAATTTCTGTTGTCCTCAGCGGGAAGGCCTTATCTAAAGCTAAGTACAAATCTTCAAGGGATTGCAAGGTGTCTACTTGAATCTGATCTTTTAAGCACAGCTGTATATTTTTTTGAAAGGGAGTTAAAGAATTCTTGGCCGATTTTGCATTGGCCGCAATGGTCTCAAATACACAAAATAAAAAAATAAAGGACATGCGCTTCATGGCCTTGAATCATATTACTTTCTAAATCTTAAATCCAGTTTCATTTCTTCGCACTTCTGGGCTAAAGCTCTGCTGCAACCATCTGAACTGTCTGAGGTGCAATAAGATCTTTTTTCAGTTCTCCAGACAGAGGCATTTGCACAACGACCCGCGGCCGATACTTCGGCTGTGGCGTCAGTGATCGCTAAACTTGGTGTAGCAGCTTGGCCTGTGGCACTGACTGTGGTTGCTAAATCGATGTCATCGGCTTCACCGCGATTTTGACTGTTTGCAAATACTCGGTTTTCGACATTGTAACTTTCCATCAAGTTAGCTGTGGTTGCACGGGATCCAGTTTTTCCAGAATCACCCGCGATGCGGTAAACACCAGGCATCACAGACACAAAATCATTCGCAGACATTGGCGTTGCAACTAAATAACGTAAATGCATTTTTGGAATGATATCGCCTGGGTAATCAGCGCTGGCTTCCTGAGCCATTCCGGATGCACCGAAGCGAAATAAATCAGCGTAATCCATAAAAGATTGCGCTTGGTTATAAGTCTCGCAAACAAATTTTGCATGTTCACGAATATCAACAACTAGGCGCAGCTTATCGATTGCATTTTCAGAACAGTAGGCATAGTTCGTTTGCGGCGCCGTATCGATATCTGTTAATCCAGCTAGGTAGAAATCTCCGAACTTACGAATCGTTTGTCTAAAAATATTTTTTCCATAATAAAATTTTTCAAAGTACATTTTTTTCTGTTCTACCAAGGAAGACAAATCACGATAAATTTTTATGTTACGCTCTTGTGATAAGCTTTTCGGAACGCTGATTTTTTGCAACTGAATAGTCATCGTTTGGTTATCGACCACCGTAACAAATCCAGGGTAGATCGAGTTTTCAAAAGCCACGATATACTGCCCGGGATTCAGCGACTGAGTTTTATTCAAAGAAAACTTAACGGGTTCGTCGCACTGGCGAGTGATTGTGCGCATACCCGTGCGAGCGTTGCTACCAAATTGAGGCTCGTCACAACGTATAGCTATAACTTCGCCAAACTGTTGAGTTGCACCGGCTTGACCGATTACTTTGATTCCCGCACTGCCGGAAACTACCGGCTGAATTTGATTTTTAATCAATCTTAAATTGGGATCCATTACAGCATTTTGAATGCGGCGATCATGAAGATAAGCATCTTTCATGAACCGAGCGTGACCGGATTTTGTTTTCTCGACAGTTAAAGGAATGGTGTACACAGCCCGGTAGTCTGCAACAGTTAATGGAACAGATTTGTCAGTTTCAAAAACTTCGCCCTCGACGCCCTTGGCAATTAGATTCTGAATAGAGCCTGCATCATAGCCCGGTGTATTTTTTAGTAAAAATTCAGCTAACCATTGCGCTTTTTCGATGCGAATACAGCCCGAGCTCATGTGTCTGGCCTGGGGTTTTAAAAATAAACTTGGGTCATCTGTAAAATGCATGAAAATATCATCAGGATTAGATCGATTCGGATCTGAAGGATCTGGAACTAATGGAAATTTAAAAGTACCCAAAGCATTTTTTGGTCCGGGGTCCATAACGAAAACGTGATCTCGGGCGATTTGATGTCCATCTTTATTCCAATCTAAAGTCGTAGGATCAACCAGATCGCCTGATTTTCTTGAAAACATTTTCATACGAATGGTCGATAAATAATTTGGATTTTTTTGTATCGCCGGTAATTTATCTTGTAAAACGATACTGTCAGTTGCAGTCCAAGTCGGATTAAAGATGACTCGTGTGATCCATGTTTTCATCATCGGAGTACGGCGTAGAATGCGTCCGTTGATGGACCTAAACTGATTCACCACTTGGTTGTTTTCCCAAACTTTGACTTCAGTTGCATTTGTGTTTACGAAAATCATATTGGCTTCAAGTTGCTTTGGTAACCAACGTAACTTTTCTAATGTGGCCTCGGTTTGCGCGATCCTTTGACTGACACTGACATTCAGTACCGCCCAGATACCTGAATCCGGTTTTAAATCCTGACTGACTTCAAAGCCATGCTCGCTTTGCATTTCCTGAACAGCTGCGGATAATTCTTGATCGTAAATATCACCCACTCCGACTAAGCTGTAACCATTTTGATTTAGTCTTTCACGAAGGGCTGGAATTAATTTATTTTTTTGATTTAATTTAATTGTAGCAGCTGGTCGTTTAAAGCCTTTAAAGCCACCGCTGTCTTGAATTAATTTTAACTGCGCTAAGATTTTAACCGTATCTTTGTAATAACGATGCTCTGGTGCTAAGCTTTCTAAAATGTCTGCCATCATTCCTGGTGTACCCGCAACAGATTGTGCGACAACAAGGTGATCCGTGAAACTTCTTCTTTTAAAGCGCGCGTCGTTATCGATGGCCGCAGGGTCAATTCGACCATTTGATAAATGATTCGCTAATTGGATTAAGGAATTTGTTGCAGTTGTCTCAAAGGCCATGGCGTTTGATGCATTTAATCCGTTTAAATAACTTTCCAGTTCATCCGTCCAGTAATCCGATGCAATTAAGCCATGTGTCGATGATATGGTTTGAATAGCACCCTTTAGCGCTAAAGCAAACGACGTCGCAACACCTTGATTTGTCCAGATGGGTAAATTATTTCTTAACCCGTAAACTTTGGCTAAATCATCGGTTTCGAATAAGGCGCTACCCGCATGGATAAAGGCCTTTGTCGTCGTGAAGAACTTGATTTGGTCACTGATGCTGGATGACTGAGCCAACAGTGACTGAGACATCAAGACAGCCGACAGAAAGGAAGACACGATAGCGCTTGGAATTTTGGGCAACAACATACTTTGATCTCCTGGTAAAATCTGTAACCAAGACTGTTGTTTACAAAAACATGACCAGATCTGAGACCGCATAAAATCTTCATAGGGTGTCTACGGATTAGACGCTGCCAATAAGCGCCAAAAAATTAGAAAGATTTGGGTTTACGGAGTACTTAAATAACGAACGATATCGACATCAGGCGGATTTTCAACGCCAACTCCTGGAAGGGGTCCAATCAGTTCCGCTAAACTAAAATCCATACGGGAATCATAGCGGCGCTCGATTTGATTACGTAGCCAAACTTCATGACTGTACCATTCGCGTTTGTTGGCATTATCTGAACATGAGCTAAGCTCTGATGCATCAACCGCACCCCAGCGAAGTTCAGCGCAATGATAGGGATCAAAACTAAGTCGAAATAATCGCTCACGCAGTTGATCTAAGGATAAAACTTGAAAGTTACCATCTGATTTTGTGTACTTGATCAAGCACTGCTGAACGACTTGATAATAACCATCAAGCATATCTTGTTTTATATTTGCACCCGCATAAACTAATCGCGGATCATGATCGTTATACAACTGCACCATCTGCTGAGCCGTATCGCGCAATTCTTTAAAAGAGGTTTTTAACCGCGCATCCCTTGATGGCGTCGAATATTCTTCCCACTCACCTGAAGTACCATAAATATTAACCGGCAATCGGTCTGGATGGGCTTTTTTAGAAATTCCAGAACTGATACCTGTATTCACGGCCTGAACACGGTCTTGAACTGTTTGACATAAATCTTCGGATAAACTTTTTATTTCATTAACAGGATCAAGTGCTAAAGTGCCAACAGATAATTTAAGACGGACATAATCGTAATAACCATATGTCACTCCGTCATACTGAAAGATTCCTTTTTTCCAGTCTTCGAAATTTAAATTCGTACCAAAAAATTGTTCAACGGAATGCAAAGGCAAATTTTTATCTTTAACGGGTTTAATGACCCCGCCAACATAAGATCCAAGATCAGCGTCAAATTTTGCACTGTCTAAATAAATGGGTCTAAAGTTTTTAAAGCCGGCACTGTGGGCTGGGCGACTGCGTTCAAACTTGGTTCCAAAAAGACCCGAAGTTAAACTATTATCCGGATGCGCATCAATGAAATAGATTTTTCCGTCATCTGTAATTTTATAAATGATTGCCACATGTCCATTTGGATCATAAATATTTGTTCCTGGTACAACGCCACTGCGAGAGATTTCGACCGGATAAAAATCTGCAAAAAGATCATCACTATCGATATTTTCAAAATAAATACGAAAATTTGCAGAAAACACGGAATTAGAAATTTTCTTTTCGATGATTTGAACTGCGTTTGGAAAAACCCATGACGAGCCACTTTTTTTCGGTAAAAAATCCAAGCGCCCGGCGACTTCATTTCCAAATTTTGAATAGCGCAAATCACCCGTATTGTCGGGAACATTTCTTTTTATAATTTCATTAGCTACACTGAAGGGTAACCCTTTTTTCCAAGCAAAGTACCCCCGAAGGACGTAAGAAAGTTTTGCACAATCTGCAAAGACACTGAGTTTTGCGGAATCTGAGCCGCGAAATGGATTATTAGGATGCTGCAAGCACGACTGAAACGAATTGCATTCGCGTTTTTCAACCGCTTGGCCAATTAACGAAACGAATTCGGAATATTCTTTTTCGTCGGCTTCAGTCCATGCTGTTTTTTTTATTTTCCAGTCAATAACTGCAGAATCAGCGCGGGCAATCCCGCCTGAAAAAAAGACCAGCAAAAACAGCACCACAAAAATACGAAATAGAAGACTCATTGAATTTACCCTTCGCGGCAGAGAAATACGAAGGATATGACTTATAAAATCCCTAGGGCGGCGTCTAGGCTTATTCTGATTTGTGAAGTCTTTTCTAAGGTTTTATGTGTTTTTCTATATTCCGCTTAATTGTAAAAGACCCTGATCGATCCAGTTTTTATAGTATAAAACGTTACTAAATATGGATGTGCCCGAGCAGTTATCTTTACCTAAAGCTCCTGCAACATAGGGGTTATAGGCAGCAGTCGCAGAAGTTATACCTATCAATACGAAATCATCACCTCGGGTCATAAAGACAGGTCCGCCAGAGTCTCCATTACAAATGCCATGCCCGTTTGTTTGATCCGCATAAAAAAAGTTCTGTTTTATAATGTAAGAATTCACTTTCAATAAGGTAAATCGTAAAATTCCAACATCCACCTTTTCACGGGATGTATAGCCGTAACCTGCGACCACGGGCCAAATATTAAATCTGTCAGTGTTTGGCATCATGATCGAAGCCGCACCAAACCGTTCCGGCATGACACCAGCAAATTTTACCAGCGCTAAATCGTAAGTTGCAGCATTCACTTGAGGGATGATGCTATTCTTTGGATTGTAGTTCGGGTGAATTAACACCTGACTGACACCATGCCAGGCGGACACCGCAAAAGTCGCATCATCGGCCACGATAAATAAATTTGTTTTTGCTGCGTTTAATACACAGTGCGCAGCTGTTAAGGCTACATTCTGACCGATTAAAACAGCACTGCACGTAGAATGCGTTGATGGATCAGTCGTGTTAACAAGGCCTACCACATGCGAAGCTAAATTTGCCTGCACTTGGGTTGAAAGGTAAACGCCTTCGGTCGGAATTGTGTAGCCACCTACAATAGCGTGGCTTAGCTGCGCAAATGCGAAGAAAATTGTGAACATCAAATGAAAAACTATCTTTTTATTTATCATGACTGGCACCTTAGTTCTTTAAACCAAGAACCGATAGTGTCAGAATTTTTGACATGTAAAAAGTGCGATACCTAGTAACTTGTGAAAGAAGTATCTGTAAAAACAATAACAGGCGAACAGTGTGGAGTAGTTTGCTAAAGTTTAGTTCTTTAAAAAAAGGGAAGAATATGACTCAATTAACTCAAGCGTTCTTATACGCACTGACAAGCCTTTTACTTTTAAGCTGCACAAAAGAGACAGTAATAGAAAAAAATATTACGCCTGAACGTCAAGCTACTAGTCAAATAAAGGATTCTTTTTCTGATATTTCCACAAACCAGATAACGATATCAAAATCAAGCCTGGGTAAAGCTTTTATTTTAATTCCAACGGCTGTATCAAGCGGCCAGCATCCTGACATCGACTACCTGAAACCACTTATTATCAGTTTCGAAAAATCAGGCAGCAGGATTGCTCTTTTCAATTTAACCGAGGACCAGCTTTACAGCACGATTCCTTCAAGCCGATTACTGCAGACTTTTGATATTTCATCTGAAAATGAAAAAACAGTGACATTGAACTTATCAACTGGTTTTACTTCTTTTAACGAAAAACAGAATTTAGGTATTATTAGCAAAACAATTTTTGACGAAATGAAGAAGAATAGTGATCAGGGTAATGAATCAAGTCTTGAAGTAAAAGAATCCTACGTTCGTTACACCGAATCTTCTGAGGGTTCACTGTTCATAGAACAGGTCATGCGGTTAAAAAAACAATCGCTAACTGAGAAAAAGAATCCGTCTGATCCCAATGCAAAACCGAATCTGATACTGCAATCTGTTGAAAATTCAGCGACTTATGTTTTTGAAATTAAACCTTACTTTAATAACCCTACATTTAATGCCAAAGTGTATGACAAAGAACAACGCGTTGGTTATTTTCTAAATTTTGCAGTGAAAGAGCAGCAAGACGAACCCGTGCCACAAATTACTAAATGGGATATCGCCGACAGCAGAGGTCCAATAATTGTCCGATTACACAACAAAACACCGACTGCCGTTATTAGTTCAATTTCTGAAGGAGTTCTGTATTGGAATTTAGCTTTTGGAAAAGAAGTGCTTAAAATCGGAAATTCATTTGAATCCAGAGAAAGACAATTAGATCGCACGATACACATTTTTTGGATTCCTTGGGACAGTGCTGGCTTTGCACGGGCTGGATTTCAAGCAGATCCATTAACTGGTGAAATTTTTCGTGGCCAAGTCTTTATGACATCGTCGTGGTACAAAGATACAAAAGAAAAATTTAAATTACATTTTGGCACTAAAGATTTAATTCAAGAAAGCAATCCCGACACTTGCGTTCTAGATCAATCAAAATTATCAGATTTTGAAGTCA
Source organism: Bdellovibrionales bacterium (assembly GCA_043740435.1). GTDB lineage: Bacteria > Bdellovibrionota > Bdellovibrionia > Bdellovibrionales > Bdellovibrionaceae > Pseudobdellovibrio. The sequence goes on from JAYUCH010000063.1 coordinate 53,976, forward strand.
GTGATTTAAGTGCTGCAGGTGTAGAAAAAGCCACACAGGACACTGTCAGAGATGTCATCGCGCACGAGATGGGACATGCTTTGGGGCTTCGACATAACTTTTCCGGGTCTTCAACGACAGACCTAACTGATGTTGATTTTTTAAATGCTAAAAATAATTACCGTAATGGAAATACAAGCGGTCTTGTGGCCCCATCCACCACTGTGATGGATTACACAAACGGAACTGAATCTGCAATGAGCGGAGCTTACATACTTCACAACGTTTTACCCTATGACAAAGCGGCCATTCAATGGGGATATTTGAATCAAGAATCCAACATGGAAAAGTATAAATATTGCAGTGACGAGCACATCACGTTAGCTGACGCTGCGAAGAAAACCGTTTACGGCTGCGAACGTTTCGATAGCTTTAACAACGTTCTACAAGGAAATGTTGATACCGAAAAAAGGATTCTTGCAAACAAAGCTTCTCAGGTATTTAAAAATATAATTTCTGATATGACGGAGTCTCGTTCGAATTATTCAAACTCAAAGAAATTCGAAAATATATTAAAAGGAATCGCATTTAGTTTTAGTACCTACAGTTTAGATAACATGATTTATTTAGAGCCAAGTGCTAATTACTACACGATTGAAACTGTCATTGATGGGTTGTTACCTGAAATTTCTGGCCACACATTAACAACTACAGATTTTTCGGTGACGGCGAAATTTCAAAAAGATGCCGCTGCCTTAGGTGGCTTATCAGGATTAATTGAAAGAATACTGGATCCAGAAAAAAATACTGGAAATAATGTCTACGAAAAGCAAACACTGCAGTTTTTCGAAAGAATAGATTACGCAGATTATCAAGATCTGTTCTCGAAAGATGAATTTGAACAGATCAAAAAATCAATGTTAGAAAATGCAAAAATTTCCGATATAATGTTTTTGGTAGATGTTTTAAAATCATTCCCAATTACTAAAACGACATACGCTTTCGATCCCGTTTCCAAAGAAAGTAAAGCATCACAAAATAAAGTTAGTGTCGCGTTTGGCTTAGGAAATGTTGATTTACTAATTGCCAGATATCTATCGGCCTATGAAGTTGTGATGCCACAAATAAGTGTTCAAGGTAATGTGTTGGGTACAGAAAAAACTTACTTTTTTTATCAGCCCGATAGTTATTATTGGGAATTTCTTACGCAGCTTTTTAAACCCAGCTTGATTTCTTCACCACTGGGATTGCCACATGCAGAAAAACTTAAAAATGGACTAGAAAAAATGAAACTGCTTTCGGTTGGCACTACCGTCGAGATCTTACAATCACTTGGCCTTGTGGTATCAATGCCCGTGACATCTGTTCAGTTGACAACTTTAGTTGACCAAGTGGATTGGACAAAAATAACTGGTGTTACAAAAGTTATGTTACAAAATCAAATTGCTGAATTAAAAAAATGGGAAACTCTTAATTAGTTTTCAATTCATAGGATTATAAAATTTCGAAGAATTTTATAATCCTAGAATAGAATTCACATATTCCACGTGTTTAAAAAGACGTAAATCTGATACTTTTTCTCCGATACCGATTAATTTAATCGGTATTTGCAATTGATCAACCAGGGCTAAAGCTACGCCACCCTTGGCCGTCCCATCCATTTTGGTTAATACAACACCTGTCAAAACTAAAGCTTGATGAAATTCGCGCGCCTGCAGTAATGCATTTTGACCCGAATTCGCATCGAGTACGATCCACGTTTCGTGTGGAGCTTCAGGTATTACTTTCGCCATAACCCGTTTTACTTTTTTTAATTCGTCCATCAGGCCTACTTGTGTATGCAGTCGGCCAGCTGTATCTAAAATAACGTAATCAAATTTTTCAGCTAGACCTTTTTGAACCGCATCGAAAGCTACAGCACTGGGATCGGTCGTATTTGTTGGCCAATAAATTTCAACTGCACCCACTGAGCCACTTCCGTTTTCAGTTGAAGCTTGAGCTCTGTCCGTCCAAGTTTTTAATTGATGACCAGCCGCTGCTCTAAAAGTGTCACCGGCAGCGACTAATATTTTTTTTCCGTCAATGGCTAACTGTGAAGTTATTTTACCAATGGACGTAGTCTTACCAGCACCATTCACTCCTACGATCATAATAACCGTCGGTCCTGCTTTAGATTGTGTGATCTGTTGTTGTAACTGCCAGTGATTTTCAAAATTATTTTGAACCGGTTTTAGAATCTCGGTCATTTCAACTTGTAAAGCATTTTTGATTGAAGAAATGTTGGCTAATTCTTTTGATGATAATTCATTTTTCACAGCTGCTAAAAGTTTTTCAACCGTTTGTGGACCCAGATCACTGGTGTATAAAATTTCTTCGATTTCATCGATGATTTTTATTTTATCGGAATTAGAAAATGCATTTTTGATTCGACCAAAAAAGCTTTCTTCGGTTTTTGCTAAAGCCTCTGCGACTGTTTTTTCTTTTTCGAAAGCTTCAACTTCGATATGCACATCAATTGTTTTTACATTTTGAAACGGCAGACCAAATTCAATTTCAGTTTTCTGTTTTAACAGCCGACTTTCTTCGTCAGCTGCAGCTGGCACTGGCAAAGATTTTTTCTTTTTACTGATCTGTGAAGAAATGATAGTTCCAATAATCACCAGCAGTAAGACAAATATAAAAACCATCAAGTAAGTCATTTGATCAAAGTGTGCATCAGCCATTTTTTATTATCCTTCGTCTTTTTCAAACGGCCAAGCCTCGGGGTGGAAACCATAAGGACAGTGCCGGCACTTATTAGTACAGCAGTATCCTCGACTTTTTAAGTAATAGGACGTAAGGACATGAAAACCTGACTCGGGGTCGATATAGCTATCTTGTTTATTTTCACAAGCCAGAACATGCGCTTTTAAAAAAACAGGGGCGGAATCTGCATTCACCCCTGTTTTTGGTTTAATTTTCGTCATACTTTAGAAAATTATTGAATATCTGCTAAGGAAACAGAAACCATCGTCGATACGCCGCGCTCTTGCATGGTCACACCGTATAGTTTTTGTGCCACTTCCATCGTATGTTTATTGTGGGTAACAACGATAATCTGTGATCTTTTTGCCATTTCTTTTACTAAATCATTAAAGCGGTAAACATTGGCATCATCCAACGGAGCATCGACCTCGTCTAATAAACAGTATGGTGATGGCTTCACTAAAAATATTGAAAACACCAGCGCCACAGCTGTTAAGGCTTTTTCTCCACCAGACATCAGGCTTACATTCTGCATTTTTTTACCCGGAGGCTTGGCAATGATTTCAATTCCCATTTCGCCTTTTTCAACATCTTCTACCAGTTGCAGCATGGCTTCACCACCACCAAACAAAACTGGAAAAACCTTTTGAAAACGCTCGTTCACCAAATCAAACGTATCTTTAAATCTTTTTGAACAAATCTTATTAATACGCTCGATGACTTTGCGTAATTGCTCTTTGGCCTCGGTTAAATCGGCATGCTGCTGAGTTAAAAAAGTATAACGTTCTTGAGTTTCTGAAAATTCTGCAATTGCCGACAAATTCACTTCACCAATTTTTGCTATTTTTTCACGTAAATCTTTTAATTCAACGTCCGCCAAAGTTGGATCACCTTCGCGATTTTCATATTTTGAAATCACGTCAGATAAAATCAGCATGTACTTTTCACGCACTTGATCAACCAAGTACTGCTCTTTCATTTTTGCTTGCTCTAACTTCAACTGAGATTCGTTCATTTTAGATAAACGATCATTGCGTTCACGCTGTGACGTGATCACTTTATTTTCTAATTCCCGAATGTGAGTCGTTTCAAGTTCAAACTGATTTTTGAACTGAGACATTTCAAGTCGTTTTGTTTCAACTTCGGCTAGCATTTTTTCAAAATCAATTTTAGCTTGCTCTAGTGTGTATTGGCCTTCGGACATTTGTGACGAATAACCTTCAGCTTCTTCATTCATCCGTGACAGTTGCAATTCAAGATCGCTGACTTGTTTTTGCACCATTTCCAATTGCCGCAAAACACCCTGGTATTCTTGACTTTTAGTTGCCGCGCGCACTTGTAAATTCATCACCTGAGCCTGAGTCGATTCAAATCCATCTTTCATGGCTGTGTATTCAGTCAAAAGCGAATTGACGACTTGCTCGAGCTCTTCTTTTTGCGCACGGGTTTGTTCTAAATGGGTATTTAATTCCGTAAACTTTTGATTCATCAGATTCAAAGCGTCTTGCTGTCGGCGCACTTCGCGGTCTTGGCGCTCTACGGCTGTTGCAGCTTGTGCTAATTCGTTTTCAGAGCGTTCTAAATCTTTTTTAAATTCGGCCACTTTTATTTCTTGTTCAGAGCGACGTTTCTGCGCGCCTTCAAAATCTGTCATGACATGAGTCAGTTGCTCGTTCACTTTTTTAAGTGCAGCACTGGCTAACGCTAACTTACCGGCCCATTCATTTTTCTTTTCTGATAATTCTTTTATTTCACGACGACGTTTTAAAACGCCCGTTTCAGCAGAATCTTTTGATCCACCGGTTAAAACTCCGTCAGCGGACAATGTGTCGCCATCAGCTGTAACAAAAGTCCACCCCTTAAACTGAGGCCGTAATTTTAAAGCTGTGCGAATTGAATCAACGATGGCAACACCATTTAAAATTTCAGCGACCTTCGTAGCAAATTGCGGCTGATAAGAAACTAAATCTTTTAGTAAACCAACCACGCCCGGTTCAGCCTGTGGATTTCCCTGAAGGCTTTTAGTGAAGTGTTCGTCGTTTGAATAAAAACTAGATCGTCCTGAATTTTGCTCTTTTAAAAAATCAACAGCTTCAACAGCTTGATCCGATTTATCAGATAACAGCATTTGCAGTTTTGATCCTAGTGCCGCTTCCATCGCAATTTCAAATTCAGCCGGAACCTCGATGGCTTCGGCAACTGGTTTAAAAAATTCGCTGGCTGTGCCATCGGCATGCATCTGTGTGGTTTTGGCTTTGCTCCACAACATGACTTGCTTAACGCCCTCTTCGAAACCTTCGAAATTAGCGTGCAGATTTTCTAAACCATAAAGTCTAGAAGCTGTTTCGTTTAAATTGTCTTTAAATTCTTGAACTTCGATTTGTTTACGTTCAAGGCTTTCAGTTAAAATCTTTTTATTCACTTCAAAAGCTTCGGCATCGTTTGATAAATCCAGCTGCAACTGACGCTCTTGATCTAATGTCGTCATCACTTTACGACGACGAGTTTCAAATTCGTGATGTTTTTCACGCAGTTCACTTAAAACAACTTCTTCGTCTGCAATTTTAGCTTCTAAATCAGTTTTTTGTGTCGACAATGAGCTGACGCGTGCGTCCAACGAAGATTCAGTCTGACCAACTGCAATCTGTTCGCGGCGTTTTATCGTTAATTCGTCGTCAATAGCCGAATAACGTAACTGAGACGCAGAAAAAGCCTCGGACTGAAGCGTTGATTTGGTATTTAATTCTTCAGATTCAGTTTGTAAAAAAGATTTTTGCTCGGTTAGCGCAGTCAAGTCTCTGGCTAGCAGTTCGTGACGGGCTTTTTGTTCATTTAAAATATTTCCGGTCATTTGCTCGTTGCGTTTGGCTTGCTCAAGTTCAAAACGCAGTTCTTGAATTTCTAATTCTTTTTTCTGCACTGAACTTTGAAAACTAAAAAATTCATTTTGCTTTGTTTCAACGGCTTTTTCTTGTTCCAAGATTGAAAGCTTCAAAGTTTCTAACTGGGACTGCATCGTCGAAAGACTGGCTTCGCTGCCAAACTCGATCGTTTGCGCTTCATCAAAAATACGTTGCGCTTCATCGGCTGTTTTCTTTAAATCCACGTATTGAAGACTTGAAAGCCAAAGCTCTAAATCTTCGATTTGATTTTTTAAAGTGCGGTAACGTTCGGCCCGTTGGGCTTGTCTTTGTAAAGAATCAATCTGGCGTTTTAATTCTCCGATGATATCTTGTAAGCGCACTAAATTTTGATCGGTAGAAATTAACTTACGCTGAGATTCTTTTTTACGGGCCTTAAACTTTGTAATTCCAGCGGCCTCTTCAATTAACATACGGCGGTCTTCGGGCTTAGCTGTGATAATTTTTCCAATCATCCCTTGTGCAATAATCGAAAATCCTTTTGAACCGGCTCCGGTGTCCATGAAAATTTCTTGAACGTCTTTTAGTCTAGAACTTTCTTTGTTTATAAAATATTCGCCTTCACCATTTCGGTGCAGCCTGCGAGTGACCATGATCTCTGAATGTTTTAAATATTTAACCGGGAAAGGACCGCCATCGTTTTCTAAAGTTAATGAAACTTCACACAACCCAAGAGGAGCATAACCTTCAGCACCTGCGAAGATAACATCTGTCATGGACTGAGCTCGTAAATCTTTTGCAGATTGGTCGCCCATGACCCACATCAGCGCATCAACGATATTTGATTTTCCGCAACCGTTCGGGCCAACGATACCTGTAATTCCGGCATCAAAATGAATAACTGTTTTATCTTTAAAAGATTTGAAACCAATCAGTTCTAATTTTTTAATTCTCAAAACATTTCCTTTAGTTAGATCTGGTTTAATTGCATATGCGCACTCTGACTAATGCAGCCCGACTAAAGGCTAAGTGTGCATAATTTAATTCTAAGGACCCAGACCTTCATGTCAACAGTGCAAAAGCTGCTGGCTCAATTTTTTATCACTGCGCTGCATTCTTACGCTTCAGTGTTGCTCGTGCTGCTGCTAATCGGGCTATCGGCACACGAAATGGCGAACAACTGACATAATCTAAATTCACATTTTCAAAAAATTCGATGGAATCAGGATCTCCGCCATGTTCACCGCAGACTCCGACTTTTAAATTTCCTTTGGTTTGACGGCCAAGATCTACACCCGTTTTTACTAAAGTGCCAACGCCCACTTGATCGATACTAACAAACGGATCTTTAGCAAAAATTCCTTGCGACACGTAAGAGCCCAAAAATCGACCTGCATCATCCCTAGAAAGACCCAATGTCGTTTGTGTTAAATCATTCGTTCCAAAACTAAAAAAATCTGCATGAAAAGCAATTTCGTGTGCCGTCACTGCAGCCCGCGGAAGTTCAATCATTGTTCCCACTTGGTAATTAAATTTTATTCCTTTTTCGGTTTGCACTTTTTCAACAACGGCTACTGTTTGATGGCGAAGTAATTCTAATTCTTTAGCTGTACTAACTAGCGGAATCATAATTTCCGGAACTAACTTAAATCCTTCTTTGACTAGCATGGCGGCAGCTTCAGCGATGGCTCTGGACTGCATAGCATAAATTTCTGGATACGTAACGGCCAAACGGCAGCCACGATGACCCAGCATCGGATTAAATTCATGCAGCGATTGAATTTTATTTCTAAGGCGAACGACGTCATATTTAATTCGCTTTGCCAGTTCGACAATTTCTGTTTCTGAATGCGGAACAAATTCATGCAGTGGCGGATCTAGTAGTCGGATAGTCACTGGAAAACCATCCATGATTTTAAACAGCTGATAAAAATCATCTCGCTGCATCGGTAAAAGTTTTGCCAAAGCTTTTTCACGTTCGGCTTTGGTATCAGCCACAATCATTTCACGAACTGTGTCGATGCGGTCTCCGCCAAAAAACATGTGTTCTGTCCTGCAAAGACCGATACCTTCAGCCCCAAATTGTCTGGCTGTTTGTGCATCTTTCGGCGTGTCGGCGTTGGCGCGCACTTTCATGCGGCGAACCCCATCAGCCATTTTCATCAAGCGATCAAAAGTGCCATCTAAAACGGGTTCGATGGTTTTCACTTCGCCTAAATAAACTTCTCCGGTAGATCCATCTAAAGTAATAAGATCACCTTTTTTTAAAATATAACCCTTAGCTTTCAGCGTTTCGGCAGCATGATTCACTTCAATTTCTGAGCAACCAGCCACACAGCATTTACCCATGCCACGGGCCACGACCGCCGCGTGCGAAGTCATTCCACCCCGTGAAGTTAATATTCCCTGGGCCGCAATCATTCCGGCAATGTCTTCTGGAGAAGTTTCCACTCGAACTAAAATGACTTTAAGACCTTTTTCTTTAAGTAAAACGGCCTCTTCCGGAGAAAATACGATTTGTCCACACACACCACCAGGACTTGCTGGAAGGCCTTTTGCTAAAACAGTTTTTGCCGCTTTCGGATCTAACATCGGATGCAGCAGCTGATCCAATGACGACGGATCAATTCTTAGTAACGCTTCGGCTTCGGTAATCATTTTTTCATCGATCATGTCGCAAGCAATTTGCAATGCGGCCTTAGCGGTGCGCTTACCATTCCTAGTTTGCAGCATCCACAATTTATTTTTTTCGATTGTGAATTCGATATCTTGCATGTCTTTAAAATAAGATTCTAATTTTTTATAGATAGTCACTAAATCTTGATAGGGTTCGGGCATAATTTCTTGCAATAAATGAATCGGCTGAGGCGTGCGAATTCCAGCCACCACATCTTCACCTTGGGCATTGACTAAAAATTCTCCGTAAAATTTCTTTTCGCCTGTGCTTGGGTCGCGGGTGAAGGCCACGCCGGTTGCGGAATCATCGCCTAAATTTCCAAAGACCATCGACTGCACATTGACGGCCGTTCCCCAGCTGGCGGGAATTGAATGCAAATCACGGTACGTGATGGCGCGGGCCGTGTTCCAACTTTTAAAAACAGCTGTGATAGCACCCCAAAGTTGTTCAACGGGATCATTCGGAAAACTTTGCCCGGTCATTTGCTGAACCAGCGCTTTAAATTTTTTCACTAAGTTTTTTAAATCATCGGTCGTTAATTCTGTATCTAAATGAATTCCTTTCTCAGCTTTCATGTCCTCAAGAGTTACTTCCAGCAAAGAGGAATTCATATTCATAACAACGTCCGAATACATTTGAATGAACCGGCGATAAGAGTCCCAAGCAAACCGAGGATTATTCGATGAGGTTGCAAGCCCTTCAACAGTTTGATCATTCAAACCTAAATTTAAAATGGTATCCATCATTCCTGGCATAGAGGCCCGGGCACCGGAACGAACACTGACTAAAAGCGGATTTTTAACATCACCAAATTTTTTGCCAATTTTAGTTTCGACGCGGGCTAAAGCCTCCATCACTTTGGGTCTGACCCAGTCCGGCAGTTGGCCACCATTATCATAAAAGGCGGTGCAAATATCTGTTGTGATCGTAAAGCCAGGGGGAACTGGTAACCCGATGGCAGTCATTTCTGCCAAGTTCGCACCTTTACCACCTAAATTATTTTTCATTCCTGCATGACCTTCAGCTTCACCAGCTGCAAAGTAATAAACAAATTTATTTGGAATTTGCGAGCTTGCCGTCTTCGTCGTGTTTGCAGTTTCCATCACAACATCCCTCTTTTTTATTTAGGCGTTAAAATTTTTCAGACCATTTGTTATGTATGCATTTAAATTCGCGATTGGAATTCGGTCCTGAGTCATGCGGTCGCGGTGACGCACAGTCACCGATAAGTCAGCCGCTGTTTCAAAATCAACGGTCACGCAGTAAGGCGTTCCGATCTCATCCTGCCGGCGGTAACGCTTACCGATAGACGCCGTTTCATCATAAAGAACATCGAAATCTTCAGCCAGCTGATCCCGAATCTTCATCGCAGGACCTGTCAATTCTTCTTTTTTCGAAAGTGGCAGCACACACGCCTTAATCGGAGCTATCGCTGGATGCAAACCCAGGACGACGCGAATATCTTCGGTTTCTTTTCCGGTGGCTTCGTCTTTTTGCAAAGAAACTTCTTCGCGATAAGCATCACACATGAATGCTAAAAATAATCGATCACAGCCGACAGCTGTTTCAATCACGTAAGGAATAAATTTTTCTTTAGTGCTCTCGTTAAAATATTCTAAAGACTTTCCAGAAAATTTCATATGCTGAGTTAAATCAAAGTCAGAACGGTTATGGATGCCTTCTAATTCCGAAAAACCCATCGGAAAATTGTATTCAACATCAGTGGCCGCACGCGCGTAGTGCGCCAATTTTTCATGATCATGAAATTTTAAGTTTTCTTTTTTAATACCAAAATTTAAATAAAAATTCAGTCGGCGCTCTTTCCATTCATTAAAAAAAGCTTCATCAGTCCCAGGTTTTACGAAATACTGCATTTCCATTTGTTCAAATTCACGCGTACGAAAAATAAAATTACCCGGCGTGATTTCGTTTCGGAATGATTTTCCGATCGCTGCAATACCAAACGGAATTTTATAGCGCGAGCTTTGTTGACAATTTAAAAAATTAACAAAATGTCCTTGGGCTGTTTCTGGCCGTAAGTAAACCACGCTTCCCGTGTCTTCCAGGGGACCCATATGAGTTTTAAACATCAAATTAAAATTTCGTTCTTCGGATAAATTTTTTGATCCACATTGTGGACATTGTTTTTTCGTTAAGTAAGATTCTGTGTTATCTGCACGAAAACGCGTTTTACATTCTTTACAGTCGACCAAGGGATCGGAAAAACCATCCACGTGACCTGAAGCTTTCCAAACTGTGGGGTGCATTAAAATCGCTGCATCAAGTCCCACGATGTCACTTCGTCGAGTCATCGCATTCCACCACGCGCGTTTTACATTTAACTTCATCAGTGAACCCAGCGGTCCATAGTCCCAACAACTGCCAAGGCCTCCGTACACTTCTGAACTTTGAAAAACAAAGCCCCGGCGTTTAGATAAACTGACTAATGTGCTTAAATCTTTTAACGTTTTTACGACCACAAAGCCTCCGGCCTTAATGAAATTTTACGAGGAGAATTTCATTAAAAAACGTAGCATTTGTGCTAAAGCGCAGTCAATTTGTGCGCGTGATTACGGATTAATTTACAGACGCGTTAAAATAAAGATGCCACTTTCACAAGCGATCATAAGCGGTCTCGCCAACGCTTTAAAATACAATGATAAGCGGCTTCAAAGAATTCAAAAGTACTCGGGTCACTGGTTTTAATTAAAATTTGATAAGCCTCAGTGACCACAGGCAAGGGTGCACCCTGCGGAACGCCTAAAACTTCGTGCGATTCCCATTCGTGGCCATTGTAAACAAAATAAATACTTAAATTTCTGATTTTATGATTCTGCAGTTTCGCCGTATTTTGCACTTCTGTTTCCGGATCCAGTACTTGCACGGATTTAGTTTCCTGAAAGCTGGGCTCGGCGGCCGATCGATCCCCTTCAATTTGCTTCGCGATTATCAAAGTTTTCTTAAAATCTTCGTTCGCCTTAACGTTCAGCTGCGTCGGTTGACGCTGCTTTCCCTTTCCGAACAGGAAATAGGCGACAAATAAAATGCCGATGACTATGTTGGCGTACAAAAGCTGTTGGCTATTCACTATTTTATTATTAAGGTATGGATCATTTTTGTAAAGAGGTGTCTATGGCAACAAATCCATTTGATCAGCAACAAGCCATTCCAGGTGTTAAAAAGATTATCGCGGTTGCATCCGGTAAGGGCGGAGTTGGTAAAAGCACCGTCGCCGTTAACTTGGCGTTAGCTCTACGTGAATACGGCACAGTTGGCTTGTTGGATGCCGATATTTACGGGCCAAGCCTTCCACGCATGATGGGGGCCCTGAATCAAAAACCTACAGTCTCAGAGGGAAACAAAATCACTCCGATCAGCCGCTATGGTATCAAAATGATGAGCATCGGCTTTTTGGTCGAAGAAGGTTCAGCCGTTGTCTGGCGCGGACCCATGCTTTTTAAAGCCATGGATCAATTTTTCCGAGATGTACAATGGGGCGACTTAGATTATTTAATTATCGATCTGCCACCAGGTACGGGTGATGTGCAGCTTTCTTTAGTTCAAAAAGTTCCGACTTGGGGGGCTGTGATCGTTTCCACTCCACAAAATATTTCGCTAGTTGATGCAAAAAAAGCCATCGACATGTTCGAGCGCACCGGAGTTAAAATCGCAGGCATGGTGGAAAATATGTCTTACTTACTAAACCCCGTGAATAACGAAAAAATTCAACTTTATCCCAAAGGTGAATTGAATTCGTTCCTAGACAGTAAAAAAATCCCTAAACTTTCAGAAATTCCATTTAATCCATCTGTATCTTTAGCATCTGAGGCTGGAATCCCTATTGTGGAAAGCCACCCCACGGGCGCAGAAGGTTTAGCTTTTAAGGATTTAGCAAAAAAATTAAGTCAGATGGCTTAGGCCCTTTTAGCTTTAAATTCCAAATAGTGTTGGTAATCACCTTCGACAATGTGCAATTGATTTTTATCAATTTCAAAAACCTTGGTGGTGATTTCTTTTAAAAAATACCGATCATGGGAAACCATCATCACTGTTCCGGGAAAATTCTTAATCGCGTTCAATAAAACTTCCCTTGATTTTATATCCAAGTGATTTGTTGGCTCATCTAAAACTAAAAAGTTCACGGGATGTGATAAGATACATGCTAATAACAATCGCGATTTTTCTCCGCCGGACAAGACGGATATTTTTTTTTCGACCTCTTCCCCCGAAAATAAAAAAGAGCCCAATAAATTTCTTATAAACCCAAGGCCAGCGTTAGGAACACGGCCTTCAACTTCTTGCAGGATTGTTTTTTTTGGATCTAATAGATCTAACGAATTCTGCGAAAAATATCCGTAAGAAATACTGGGACCAACGTTGCAAGTCCCAGCCGTTGCATTTGTCTGACCTGTGATAATTTTAAGTAACGTCGATTTTCCGGCGCCATTAATGCCTACAACAGCTACGCGGTCCTGCCGTTTCACCAATGCCGTAGCGTTCGAGAAAACATTTTTAGTACGCCCGTCTTCGAGTTCATAAATTTTTGATAAGTTGTGAAATTTAACAACTTCATCACCACCACGCGGCGGCGTGGGCCATTCAAAATTCATGACTTTATCTTCAGCCGGAATTTCAATGCGTTCAATTTTATCTATTTTTTTAACTCGGGATTGCACCTGGGCAGCATGGGAAGCACGCGCTGCAAACCTGGCAATGAATTCTTCTTCTTTAGCTAACATGTCTTCTTGCCGGCTTGCTGCTGCAATCAACTGTTCGCGCCGAATGGCTTTTTCTCGGTCATAGAAATCGTAATTGCCGCCGTAAACTGTGATGGCTCGGTTGGCAACTTCAATGGTTTTGGTACAAAGACGGTTCATGAATTCGCGGTCATGGGACGTCATCAGCAAAGAACCTTTATATTCTTTAAGCCATTGCTCTAACCAGACAATCGATTCCACATCTAAGTGGTTCGTAGGCTCGTCCATCAATAAAAGATCTGGCATCAGTAATAAAATTTTGGCCAAAGACACGCGCATTTTCCAACCACCACTGAATTTTCCAACATCTAAAAGCATATCTTCGTTGGAATAACCTAAGCCACCTAAAATCTCTTGCGCTTTGGATTCCAAATCATAGCCGCCGACGGCTTCAAACTGTGATTGCAGTTCACCATAACGCTCGACCGTCACGATCATATCTTTTTCAGTTAAATCGGGATCAGAAAGTTTAGTTTCTAAAGCTTGAATTTCATTTTTTAAACTTTCTAAATTTCCTGCCGATAAAACTTCTTCTAAGACGCTTCGGCCCTGCATGTCTTCAATATTTTGTGAAAAATAACCCACGCGTAACTTTTCGGGGACACTGACAGACCCAGTGCTTGGGGATTCTTCTTTCATCAGCATTCTGAACAAAGTGGTTTTACCCGCTCCGTTCGGTCCGACAAGCCCTAGTTTTTCACCGGGATTAATTTGAAAAGACGCATTGGCGTAAAGAATTTTTGAACCGTGCTGCTTTGTAACTGCGTTAAATGAAACCATCCGGGAAGTATGGTGGATGCGACGAAATTTGTCAAAATGTCATCAGCTGTATTTTACCGTGCACACGCTTATCATAACTTCGACATATTCGCCGGTCACACTGTCAGAATCATTACAGTTG
>JAYUCH010000064.1:0-8537 GCA_043740435.1 Bdellovibrionales bacterium
CGTGAGACAGTTTGGTCCTTATCTTCTGTGGGCGTAAGAAATTTGAGCAGACCTGTCCTTAGTACGAGAGGACCGGGATGGACGAACCTCTGGTGTTCCTGTTGTTCTGCCAAGGGCAATGCAGGGTAGCTATGTTTGGAATGGATAACCGCTGAAAGCATCTAAGCGGGAAGCCAACTGCAAGATTAGATTTCTCAGGGGACTAGTGCCCCCTAAAGACTCCTCGGAGACTACGAGGTTGATAGGCATAAAGTGTTCTTGCAGTAATGCATTCAGCTTATATGTACTAATAGGTCGTGAGGCTTTTTTAAAAAAATATTTTTTTCTGTGAAGATTCTAATTTTTTCGCTAAAAATCAATTAAAACAATTTAAGTTATATTATTAAAAACACATTTATTTTTGCTGGTGTTTTTAGCAGAGAGGCCACACCTGATCCCATTCCGAACTCAGAAGTTAAGCTCTCTTGCGGCGATGGTATTGCACGAGCAATCGTGTGAGAGAGTAGCACGATGCCAGCTCTTTTTTCTAAGCCCGATCTAGTTTTCTAGGTCGGGCTTTTTTTTTGCCTAAGTGTTAAGTAAATTGACACTTCAGTTAGCCAAATCGAATACAAATTACTTTAAGTGGGCATTTATATTGATGGTATCTTGCTTGAGGTAGTTTATATGAACCAAGCGGACACACTTAAATTTCGAATGTTGGGAACTCAATTGGCAATTGGTTTAGTCGTTGGTGCGGTCATCGCATGTTCACCCACTGCATTTGATACTCCAACTAGATTTGCACCAATTCAATCAGCTGGTATATGTGATTCAACTGTAACTAATTGTATTTCTAATAGCGGATTCCTGGAAATTGCTCAGAATTTTAAAGTTGGTGCTGGGAAAGTGGACATACTTTTTGTTGACGATAATTCAGCATCAATGTCTTTCGAACAAAGTAATATGGCAGCCAAATTTGGTGGCTTTATTGAAAATCTAGATAGTCGTGGAATTGATTACAAAATTGCAATAATCACAACGGATCTTGCAGCCACTCAGCAAAAAAGATTTATTGGTTTTGGTAATGGCAAAAACTTTCTAACAAATGCTGATTCGAACCGCGTTGGTTTATTCAATCAGGCAATAGCAAGACCCGAGACTTTAAAATGCGAAAATTTTATTCGTAATGCCATCAACAGTTACGGATCCGCATGGAGATACGATTCTAGATATCAATCAGGTTACCCAGTAAACTGCCCTTCACCTGATGAGCGCGGGCTTTACACTTCAAATTTAGTCATCAGCGAAAACGCCGAAAGTTTTTTACGTCTTGATGCAAATTTAAATGTCATACTAGTATCTGATGAAGATGTTCGAAGTGCACAAACTCAAAGTTTCGAAGCGAATGACCGTTATGAAGCTTTCAATTCAATGATGTCTTCAGTTTATCCTGCTAAATACTGGGAATTTAACTCTATCGTTGTAAAAACCGAATCTTGCAGATCAGCTCAAAGTGCACAAATGCCGGATAATGCCGTCAGTGCATCTATTGGAATGGAATATATAAAATTATCGAACTCTGCAGCTCGTGATATTGATAACAATCCGCGCCCCCGCGGTCAGATTTTAGATATTTGCCAAGCTGATTACGCACAGCATTTTGCAACAATCGCGACTCAGATTGGTGAATCAGCAAGATTACTAACGCTGCGTTGCAAACCAACTGAGTCTCCAACCGTAGAGAAAATTGGTTCGCCTGGTCAGATGATTCCTTTTACTTGGGACGGTAATCAGTCCGTTGTTTTTCAGCGTGGTTCGGAAGGTATTAACGCGACGGTAAAGTACCGTTGTTACCAGGGCGTTAAATAAAATTAAAATCTCATTAAGAGACATAAAAAAGTGAACTTATTTTCGAATAATGTTCATTTTATTAATTGGGTTAACCGATATTCCATCATGGGCATGGTAGACAGATACAAAAAAAATGGTGGCTTCGTTCAACTTCTACAAGTTTTAGAAACTTGTGGACCTAAAAAGTATGATCAATTCATGAATATCATTAGTGAAGAAGATCCCAGTTGGGCTGATGCGATCAAAGACAAGATGATTAGCTTTGAAAAAATTTTAAAATGGAAACCCGAAGTCTTATTAGAAGTATTAGCTAACGTAAATTCATTAGCTTTTGCTACGGCACTTAAAGGATTAAATCCGGAAGCGCAGGCAAAGTTTCTTTCAGGTTTGTCGAATCAAGAAAAAAGAAAATTAGAACAACAACTAGCTGATATGAAGCCTACTCCGATTGAAGTTTCTTCATGTGTGATGAAGGTAATTTCGGAGACACGGGGTTTGCTGACTGCAGGTACGCTGAAGGCAGCAAAAATAGATTCCACGTTAGTTATTCCAGAAAATTTCGAAGACAAGCTGGCATCAGCTCCCGCGAAAGGCTCGTTGTTATCTAGCGATGCCATGTTTGGTGATGAAATTCCGTTTGCGGTGGCTCCAACTCCAGGCGCTTCGGGTGGCTTTGCACCAGGGTCGGGTGGTTCGATCGAATTGGATAAACTACAAAAGAAAATGGTTTTGCTAGTTCGCGAGGTGCAAACGCTGAAGCAAGAGAATTCGGTGATGAAAGATAAGCTCGAGAAGATTAAGAAGATCGCTTAGGGGAAATTGATTTTATTTTTTAATGAAAGCCCAGCTTGAAGAAGCTGGGCTTTTTTTTAGGTTCTTTGTAAGGTAAGAACTGGGGTTGCGGAAAAGTTTTTGGTTATTTTAACTTCGGCAATTTTAATCTGAATAAAAAGTGAGTCATGTAAAAAGGTGAAAGGCATGTATGGTTAAGTGTCATTTGGTAAATGTTAGATCGAAATTAAAGTGACTTAGTATGGCACAACTTTTGTAACCCCATAATTACTCAAGTAGCTTTAGACAAATTGATCCTTAAAATGAATTGGCATTTAAGGGGGTTATTTGAATAACGGGGGAAAAATGAAGAAAAATTTAGTATGGGTAAGTGTTTCAGTTGGATTGGTCGCATCGCTTTCGATGGCGAATGAGATGCTAAACTGTGAAGATGGTGCTGTCACTGGAGCCTCACAGGTGCAAGTAAACTCGGATGGTTCAGCTCATGTGTTTGGTAAAAGTGGCAAATCGATTTATTTAAATCCGAAAGTTCTGAAAATGATGAAAAACGTCAACCCAGGAACTGCAGCTGCCTTCAAAGGTAGTACACCATGTGTGGGAAATTCTGCAGACGACAGCCCTAAAAAAAACGGTGACTTATAAATGTCTGAAGAATCGGTTTTGCCTAGTTTATTTAGTAAAACCTTTAAACTAGGTCACGTGTCAACGGACCTAGTTAGTTTAATTGGTGAAAATACAATTACGAAAATAAACTTGAAGTTCAGTGAAAATTCAAGTCGAGAGTTGTACGGTGCACTTCGTGAAGTGGTAAGGTTTCTCTATATAAGTGCTCACGCACCAAGTTCTGTTTTTTTTCCTGGTGACAAGCTCGTGGATGACTTGTGGCATGCACTCATTACAGAAACTAAGGATTATAGAAATCTTTGCAGCAAACTAAAGCCTGGATGTTTCATTGATCATACCGGTATAACATTTGAGGATTATAAATCCACAAAAACAAATGAAGAAGTGAATATCGAACAGCTTTCATGGCTGGCCACCTACTTAAAAAACTTTGATAAAATCGATGAAATCGCGTTCGACTGCTTAACTTTGGCAAAAGAATTATCCCAACGTGCTGGGGGTGGTCTGAGGGAACTGAATATGCTGGGTAAAGCCTTGCTAGAAATTTCTAATCAGGCAACAGACGAAAATTCACATTTCAACCTTACTTATTTTCTTGAAAACGATGTTTTGCCTTATTCATCATTAATTGACCGTGATCCAGCGGCGCTCGAAGCATGCCTTAGAAAACTTGTCCTGGGTTTAGCTGGAAATATCAACTTGGAAAAAGACCTGCCTTTAAATGAAGACTTAGAGAGTATATTTGGTGCTTCGACGTCATTAGCATTTACACTGTGGCAGCATCTGGCAGCGATAGAGCGCCTTCAGACGCTGAGGATTTGGCAACAAAAGCATCCGAAGGTTTGGAATTCGATCGTTAAGGGAGAAAAAATTTGTGGTTTAGCCACAACCCATTTGGCTAAACCAGGTGGTGCTGGAATTTCAGCAACATTACTATTAGAGCATTTTATCATAAGTGGAAAAGCACCGTGGGTATGTGGTTTTGGAATATTCGACTTATTGTTAATAGGTTTTGAAACTGATTCAGCGGTAGTCTTTGCGCTTACCGATTTTCCCAACGAATTTAATAAAACTTCCATGAGCGGTATAACTTACCACAGACAACAAATGATCTGTCTGAATGGAACAAGTACTGTAAGCATGACTTTCAACGAAAAAATTATTAATTTATCTGATATCGTCAGTTCTCGAGCCAAGACGCAGCCCGCATTACCTCGAAAATCAAAGTTTGTGATACCCGAGCTTGGAATTGGAAAGACTGCTATTAACGAAGCCGTAAAAATCGTAACTGGTTCGAAGCATCCAAGGCATCAGCTAGTAAGTCGATCGATTCTAGATTTGAAAAATCGATTAGCAGAAATTGAAGAAATGAGATCTAAAGAAAATGATCTACCGAGATTGATATTTTTGCGTGATGAGTTCAATAGAGATTCAATTAGGCTCTTGACGCTTGCAATGGGTGCCGACGCGCTGAACAGTAATAGCCTACCCGCAAAACTCGCACTAGAAACAATATTACTGGACAGCGTAATCCAAGCACCGGCAACACTTGAGCTTAAGATTTCTCACACCGGTAAAATGTAATGATTAAAATTATAATCTTGTTTGCAGCAATTATATCACTTTCGGCAAAAGCAGAAAAATTAAATACAGAAATATTAAGTTACTGCGTTCCAGTAGAAAAAATCAATTTTTACCCTTTTCGCGAAATCAAAGATGGGAAAGAGCTCGCATATTTGATGTTACTTAAATCTTACATTTCAACGGATTCAACAGAAGAAGGAATTCTTTCCCAATACGAGTTTTCACCTGACGGCAAGGTTTTTACCGGTAGAATTTCTCCTAATTCTATTTGGAGCGATGGTAAAAGTCTGACAGCACGTGAAGCTGCATTTGGAATAGCAAAGACGTTAACCTTCAGGCTTCTCGGAGATCGCGTTCGAGTCGTAGGTACAGCGGACATAAACCAGACTGGCTGGCTCGATAAAAAGTATAAGGGCATAGAATTAATTGACGATAAAACGTTCAAGTTAACGTTTAAGTCGGAGATTCAGAATTTAACTGGTGTGGTGCGCGAGGCTTTGAGTACTAATTCCCGGCACAACAGATTTTGGCCACTAAGACTTGATCATGGTGAGTCGACTTCTGATATGGAAGTAATATTCAAGTATCCGTTTTTCAAAGGAAACGATTCCGTGGGAATGGTGATTGAAAACAAAAAAGTTGCTATTCATGAGAAGAAGCATTGTGAAAATACAGACATGTCAATTTTTCCAGAGGTTTTCACTGAGTCACTTTCCGAGTTGATTAAATTAAAAAGCCCAAATGCATCAGCTGTAACGGCACAACCAAACACTAACCGGTTAAGTCTAACAGAACGTAGGCAGATTGTAGCTTGGTTGCGAGGCGCTTTTTCTGAACTGCCTGAAGAGTCTGGCATACAGGATGTAGATGGTTTTTTTCTTCAGGGGGAGATTGGATATAAAAAAGAAACGAAATGGGAAAGAGCGAGTAGAAAATCAAATTTTCCAAAAAAGAAAATTGTTATTGGGTATGGCACTCCGATTTACAAAACCTTTATGGAAAAAGCGCTGGCAAATAGTAAGCTAAAAGTCGAACTTGTTTACTTTCCTTCAAGTAGATCAGATGTTGATTTACAGATTCTCTCCTCAGGAATGATTGAAGGTAGGCATGTTATATTGCAGGACATCTTAAAATGGGACCATGTAGAAGATTTTATCGCGAAAGCGCCAAAGACAAAAAAAATTCTTCTAAAAATTTCTGATATTTCTGCTTCAACAATTCCTCCGGACACGAAAATACTTGCAGAATTCGAGAAAATTTCCATGCAAGAATACGCGTTGGCACCGATTGCAAGAAGATTCCCAACAGCTTTTTCTCGGAAAAGCTTGCCGTTATGTTTAGCGTGGAACAGAAAAAGCGAGTTAACTTTTTTGCCAAAAAATAAGTGTAATTAAAATGGTTTTTCTTTCTGAGATCTCTAGCAAAAAAGTAATTGTTTTTGTCATTATGGGCATATTGGTTGCTTTTGTCGCGAGTTTAATGATTTCAAAATCATTGGCAAACTTGGTTGGTGCTGAGGTTCAGGCGCGTGATCTTGAATTTTTATTTGGTGCTGTTGAATCAGGCCCACTTGCAATAGCGAGACTTCAATCCGCAGCAATTGCAGACCAGGACCTAAAAAGAATTATGTCTAATCCTAAATTTCAAGGGAGAGGCATTACCGAAGCGCATATTCTTGGTGGTGAAAATCTTAGTTTTACCTTCGCAAGTTGGACAATGGACAGGCAAGTTCGTCCAGAATGTCTAGCGAGCTTTGACAGAAAATATGAATTTGCAGAATCTCTAAATGTGTTTGAAGTACGTATTATAAGGGACGAATGTTTCGATATAAAAGAAAAACATATCGCGTTTTTATATTCAGCATCTGCAAGTTTAGGTATTGCTATAGTATCAATTCTCCTTTTATTATTTTCAATCTGGCCAGCCGCGATCTCTGTCAGAAGAGCAGAAAAAATTTTCGATTCTAAGAATAAATCTACTGCTCAAATTAATTTTACGCCGATTAAAAATTTAGTTTCAATGGCACTTAAGAGTATTGAACTTGAGAAAGGGAAAGTTTTGTCCGATTTGGCTTCGCAGGTTTCACACGATATTCGATCACCACTTTCGGCATTAAACATGACAATGAGCACGGTACAAGTAGAAGCGGAAACTAAAGCTGTTATAAATAACGCAATTAAGCGAATAAATGATATTGCAGATAATTTGCTTCACCATCGATTGTTGGATGCGGGGGATAATGTTAATGCAGATGTACATGAGACATTTTTGAAGCCAGACCTTAACGAATCTGTGTATGTTTTGCCAATAATTACTAATTTAATCGAAGAGAAAAAAATTGAATTTAAGAAAAAAAATAATATCTTAATTTCGTGTGAAGCTGATGATGTTGTCGATGCTAGTGTCAAAATAAGTGAAAGTGCACTTACTAGCCTACTTTCAAATTTAATTAATAATGCTGTTGAATCAATAATCAACATAGGAGCGGTATCAGTTTCCGTAAGGATTTATCAGTCAGCGATTTTGATTACAGTCGCAGACAATGGTGCCGGCATTCCAAAAGACACGCTAGCGCAAATCGGTAAAAAGGGTTTCACATCAGGAAAAGAAAATGGCAACGGTCTCGGTATTTATCATGCAAAAAAATCTGTTGAAGAGGTCGGCGGTAGCTTTAAAGTTAGATCGGATGTATCGATCGGCACTTCAGTTGAAATCAAACTACCACGTGTGCACAAATAAAAATTGAATTATCTTTCAGCAAACACACGTATTTCATTACTTTTAATAATTTTGCTAACTTCAAAATAGCCTGGACCTATACTAGCCATTAGTAGTGGCAAGCTTTTATATCAAATCTCCGCCAAGAAATTATAGGAGAACATCATGAGTAAACTAGTTCAACTGCGAAGGGCTCACTTTTCACCAGCGATGCTATGTTTGGAGATGAAATAGCGCTGCGGGCGGTTTTGCACCAGGTTCGGTGGGTTCTATCGAATTAGATAAACTGCAGAAGAAAATGGTTCTTCTTGTTCGCGAAGTTCAAACGCTTAAGCAAGAAAACTCTGTGATTAAAGATAAGCTGGAGAAGATTAAGAAGATCGCTTGGAGGAAATTGGTTTTGTTATTTAATGAAAGCCTGGCTTGAAGAAGCTGGGCTTTTTTTTTAGGTTCTTTGAAGGATGAGGATTGGAGTTGCGGAAGTGTTTTCTTCAAATGTTTTAATGCTGAATGAATCTGATAATTTTTGAACTCTAAAGGACAAGTTCAGTTCGGATGCTATGGTGTGAACGTGTTTTGTCAGCTGGGCTTCGGTAAATGTATAAATCACGTCACCATATTTCTTTTGAAGCGAATCATCCTTTTTAATAAAAATTTTCTCGCTGTGAAGTAAATCGCCTTTTAGTGTGCGTTTATCTAAAGTGTAAAATTCGCTATTTTCAGTCCAGAATGTAAGTTTATTTTTTATGTAAGATTCGGCCCATGATTTATTCAGGAACTGAATTACTAAGTGGCCACCAGGGGAAACTATCTGCATTAAGTTTTTTAGATACTCAAGATTTATATCCAGCGACGAATCATAACCAAAACTAGCTCCAGCTATAAAAACCAAGTCATATTCTAACCGACTGTCCTTCACGAATTTTAAAAAATCTTCTTCGATTATTCGCTCTGCAAGTGCGGGGCAATTCTGCTTCGCTAATTTT
>JAYUCH010000065.1:0-24401 GCA_043740435.1 Bdellovibrionales bacterium
CCTTTTGCCATCCACTGATGTCAGGCTTTGAACTTTTTAATTCTAAACGTTCGACAATCAGTTCGTCTAACTTTTCTTTATACAGCGCTAAAGGCACATCATAAATTGATGATGAATCTTTGGCTGAAATAACATTTTCTTTTTTAATTGAACAAAATAATCCGATTTTTGATTTTAAATTGTTATCAATTGTTTTTTCACTTCGACATATTAAAAAATCGGGTTGTAAGCCGATTTCCCGTAATTCTTTTACAGAGTGCTGCGTGGGTTTACTTTTAAGTTCTCCGGCAACAGCTATGTACGGCACATACGTCACATGCACTAAAGCTGTATTTTCATTTCCCAGCTCAAGTCGAAGCTGCCTGATGGCTTCGAAAAACGGTTGGGCTTCGATGTCTCCGACAGTTCCACCAATTTCGACAATAATAATTTCACAACCTTGGGCCGCTTCAAATAATTTAGCTTTAATTTCGTCCGTGATATGTGGAATCACTTGCACAGTTCCGCCTAAGTAATCTCCGCGGCGTTCTCGCGTAATCACGGAATCGTAAATCTGCCCTGCACTGACGGAATTTGAACGCTGCAAGTGTGCATTCGTAAAACGCTCGTAATGTCCCAAATCCAAATCTGTTTCAGCACCGTCTTCGGTGACATAGACTTCACCATGCTGAAGCGGTGACATTGTTCCCGGATCAACATTTAAGTAGGGATCAAATTTCATAATGGTGACTTTGAAACCGCGCGCTTCCAGCAACGAACCTAAGCTGGCCGCTGTAAGTCCTTTACCAATCGAAGAGACAACCCCACCGGTTACAAAAATAAATTTCTGCTTTAATTTTTTAGACTTTGATTTGGACATTATTTTCACCCGTTTTTTTGGTACAATAGCAGTTAGTTCAACAGAGCTTCAAGCTTTTGCAAATCTTCCGGAGTATCAACACCATATGTCGGCTTTTCGACTTTTAAAACCTTGATCCGAGCGCCTAAATACAAAGCGCGAAGTTGCTCTAAACTTTCAGCTTTCTCAATGGAGCTTTGCGGAGCTGCACAAAAACGCTGTAAAAATTCTTTAGAGTAACCATACATTCCAATATGCTTCATAGCAGTGCCTGCTGAAAATGGTTCGCGCGAAAATGGAATTGGAAAACGACTAAAATAAACGGCTTCACCATTTAAATTAGTGACTACTTTTACAGCATTTAAATTGTTAAGATCGCTCGCAGTAAGATCATGGGCTAAGGTTGCCATTATTAAGCTTGGGTCTTCTAAAAAACATTGAGCCAACGGGTCAATGTAATATTTTGTGATCAGTGGCTCATCACCTTGAATATTTATCACTCGGTCAAAAACTAAATCTTTAGTCGCTTGAAAAATTCGGTCCGTGCCCGTTGCACAATCTGGATCCGTCATAATCACTTGTACATTTATTTTTTTACAAAATTCTGCAATGCGCAGATCATCTGTCGCCACAAAAAGATCAGATAATAATTCACTGGTTCTAGCGCCATCGACCACCCACTGCAGAATTTTTTTACCCCTCAGTTCAGCTAAAGGCTTACCTGGAAAGCGGGTCGAATTATACCGAACCGGAATGACTCCAATAATTTTCATTGCTCTTTAATCCAGGCACGGAACATGAAATCTTCAACAGCATCACAACCTTTTTTTGTTTGCGATGAAATGGGAAAGACCTCTTCGATGCGAGATTGATTTTTGATTCGAGCTAATGCTTTTTCAATGTCTTGTTTTGAAAATTTATCTGATTTTGTTAACACTATAGCCACCGGAATATCATTCTTCATAACGAATTGAGTAATGGCTTCTTCATCCATGGCCCAATCCCTGGCCATATCCATTAATAAAACTAAGCCAGCTAACTGCGGTCGCTGCTTCAAATAATTTTCAATCATTTTTCTCCATAATTTTATTTCGTCCCCGCCGCGGGATGCAAAACCGTATCCGGGCATGTCGACTAAACAGTAACTATTATTCATGTTGAAAAAATTAAGTAATCTTGTTTTTCCCGGAGTTTGGCTGACCTTAGCAACTTTTCCGCCAGCCCAGGTATTTATTAAAGAAGATTTTCCCGCATTGGATCTACCCGCTATGGCAATTTCTTTTAAATTATGTTCTGGAAAATCAGAAAATTTCACTGCACTTTTTATGAATGTAACTTTAGGCATAGAAAACTATAAACCTTTTCTGTGAAATTCTCAATTCTTAGATGATTTATAATTGCTGGTAAATAAATTGAAAAAAAATACTTCAGATCGAATTAAATCCCTACAGAGCTTTCAGTGGCTGCGTCCGAATCTTGAAAGACAAATTTGCCAATCACTAAGGAGAATCAAATGAGTCAGTTTCAGATCGAATTAATGGATGGCAGCGAACAAAAATGGGAAATAAAAGAATACATCAATGTTGGTAAGGACAGCAGCTGTGTCGTGCAAATTCATGACCCAACCCTTTGTGACCGGCACGCGCGGTTAGAAAATAAAAATTCGCAAATTTATATCAAAGATTTGCGCTCTAAAACAGGAACCTTCGTTAATGGCGCACAAATTCTTGAAGCCATTTTAAAAGACGGAGATCTTATTACCCTTGGTCAAACAGATTTTGTAATTCACGATTCGAAGTTTACCAAAAAAGAATTCTCACTGACCAGTAAATGTGAATATTGGAAAAACCAACTCGATACTTTAAGTTCGGTGGGGCAAACCAAATATCCGGTGCTACTACTTGGGCCGTCCGGGACTGGAAAAGATGTCATCGCCCATGCTTTGCACGATGTCAGTCAGTTTGCCGAAGCACCTTTTGTAAGCGTCAACTGCTCTGCGCTGACTGAAACTTTAGTTGAAAGTGAATTGTTTGGCCATATCAAGGGAAGTTTTACAGGTGCTATATCAGACCGTAAAGGCGCTTTCGAATCTGCAAGGGGTGGTACTCTTTTTTTAGACGAAATCGGTGATCTGACCTATGGGCTTCAAGCCAAATTATTACGTGCGCTTGAGAATAATGAAATTCGTCCCGTTGGCAGTGACCGCTCAATCAAAACAGACGTTCGCATTATTGCAGCCACTCACCAAAATCTATATCAAAAAATTCGAGAAGGTAGTTTTCGTTCAGATTTATTTTATCGTTTGAACGTGATCACTGTTGAAACACCGGCTTTGAAAGATCGAATTGAAGATTTTGATACTCTGCTTTATTCATTTGCACGACAAATGAAAGTTCGATTTTCATACAATGCAATTCAAGCTTTGAAAAAACATGACTGGCCTGGAAACATCCGAGAACTTCGAAATGTCGTTGCTAGGGCCTCTGCACTGTATCCAAAAAAATATATCGAAGAAAGCAATATCGATATTCTACTGAATAAAAAAGAGCGCTTAGCACATTTACCAACTGGTGTAAATTATGCCAGTCCCGATTCAAATCAAATGTCGGTTATTAAAGAAATCGAAAAGCAAATGATTTTAAAAAGATTGGCGGCCAATAACGGAAATCAAAAACGTACAGCGGTTGATTTGGGAATGCCAAAATCAACTTTGCATGATCGCATTCGTAATTACAGCATTAGTCTAGAGCAATTTAAAAGCGAATGATTTAAAAGAAACTACGGCTTCAGGATAAAAGACTTCAGTAGTACCCGGCGAACCTGACCTTGTGTTAGGTTCGCATTCAAAATCGACTGAAATTTTTGAACTAACATTTTTTTTCCTTCAGCCGTTGAAAGTTCATCGTAGGAAAACTCTTCACCTTCGCGCAGTAGAATATCTTTGAACTCTGCTTCACGATCTTTTATTTCTATGATGACTTCTGCAGACATTCCTTCAACATTAATTTCTAAAGCCAACATAGGGCCATTGCCAGAATTTTCAGATGGTTTTACGTTGGCAAACATCTTTGTCATCGTCATCAGATTTTTGCCAAAACGTGGATTGTCATAAAAAGCCTCGACATCATCGATTGGATTGTAGGACTGAACAGATGGTCCCCAATCGGTATAGGACCGCAAAAATAATCCTTTAGAAAAAAATAAATTTGTAAAATAACTACTAAAAAAAATAAAAAATCCGCAGGTCAAAA
Source organism: Bdellovibrionales bacterium (assembly GCA_043740435.1). Lineage (GTDB taxonomy): Bacteria > Bdellovibrionota > Bdellovibrionia > Bdellovibrionales > Bdellovibrionaceae > Pseudobdellovibrio. The sequence continues at coordinate 4,090 of JAYUCH010000065.1, forward strand.
CTAACAGCCAGAACAGAAAGAATTTTTTTGGATTATCATTTAAAAAAAATAAATTTTGAGCATGATCTTTTAAATGATTTTTTTTTGTTTCTAAAGGATTTATGGACTGCATGGCTTCGTCCATGATTGATAAATTGACCCCGGTCATATCAACTTTGATCTCAGAAATCTGTTTTAAAAAATCAGGGTCTTCCTCTTGCAGCAGCAGATCAATGTCTTCCAATGCAATTTCATCACTTATTTCAGAACCTAAGGACTCCGAAAGAATGTTAATTGGGTCGTCGTCTTCGCGTTGGTCTTGATTATCTTCGCTCACGGGCTCATTCTAAACAGGGTTAGTTGCAAAAGCTAGTCTGACGACTAGCCAATGGTCGATAATCCTCATGCATTCACTTAAAAATTAAACTACACTAAAAAAGATGAAATTGGATAAATATCTTATGCTAGTCCCAATGCTTTTTTTTCTTCAGTTATTTGTTGGCTGCGCAGGATTTTCAGATATAAAAACCGTGCACAGTGAAAAACCGAAAACTTCAGAATTAAAATCTGCAGCGACTCATCCTGACGCCTCAAAGCTCCAACCGCAACTAAGCGATTTGGAATTGAAAAAGTACGCCTACGAATTAGGACTCGATCCAGCGAAGGAATTAAGCTTTGAAGATTTGGCCGCTATTGAAAAAAGAAAAAAAGTTCGCCTGCTTGAACGCAAGCTTGATTCACAAAAAGAGCGAATAGGTTATTCTAAAATCTTACCGTGGCTGCAAAACGATGACGAAAAAATTGATTATTTATCTATTTCCAGTATCGAAGGTCGTCAGGCCTGGGTTAATAAAAATAAAATCTGGAAGCGCGCACAAAACTCAAATGATTTTTCAGAAGTTGTTAATGACCTTGATATTGCAGTCGGCATGCCAGCTGATTACGTGAAAAAGGCATGGGGAGAACCCGAAGCCATCGATCACAGCGGAAATCCGATTTATAAAAATGAACGTTGGAAATATGTAAAACAAATATCAACACCTCATGGTTACCGACAAGAAAAACGTTATGTTTTTTTTGAAGGTGGCCGTGTCGTCGGATGGGAGACTGAATGAAATCACAAATCGTTTTAGCAGTAATTTCTTTTTTATTTTTAATGGCAAACGGCTTTGCAGCCAACATTTTAAAAGCAAAAGGAAATTCGGCCATTGTTGAACTCAGTGAATCCGAGTTAGCCACCTTAAATCCTTCACCTGGTCAAAGCATTCTGATCACCATTGAAAACAAGGCTTCTGAAGCTTCAATAACAAAAGTCGCAAAGAATAAAATTTTGATTTCGACTACGGAGCCTTTGTCAGCACAGAATGATGTGAAAATAACATCTGGCAAAATAGTATCCACTGAAAATACTCAACCTCGCAGCACAGGCAAACATGTAAAAAATAAATCTCAGCGTCCATCTAAAAACTGGGTGCTCGGAGCCAACTTAAAATACGTTCTTTCAGGAGCTTCAAAAATCACTATCAATGGAGTCCCCATTAATGTGAAATATTCTGGAATAGATCTTTCAGGCATTGGCTTTTATTACTGGGGTCATTGGGGTGCGGGTTTTGAAGCAGAATACGCAATGCTTAAAGGTGACGACACGACGACACCTTATTCGATCACTCAGATTCAGGTTAGCCTATTGGCCGAGTACAAATACAATTCTGTTTCAGGTGGTGTCCTATTTACGCCTGCTTCAAATTATAAATCCAGTGATTCTGCGGGAAATGAAAATTCTTTAAATGGTATGGGTTACGGTGTATTTGCAACTTACAATTTAAATCCAAATATACGATTTATTTTTGATTACCGAATTTCAGATTACAAATTAGATCCTGCAACTATTAAAGGAACTGATATGAGATTAGGTGCAGGCTACTATTTCTAATGAGCCTCGTCCCAGTTGTCACCTATGGCATAATTTACTTTTAACGGAACCTTAAGCTTTGCTACGTTTTCCATGATTTTCTTAATAACCGGAGCCTGCTCTTGGATATCTTGCAAGCTACCTTCAAAAATTAATTCGTCATGCACCTGCAAAAGCATATCTAATTTTTTATTATTTTTTGCATCTTGCGAAATTTCAATCATTGCTAATTTAACCAGATCACTGGCTGTTCCTTGAATCGGAGCATTGATTGCAGCCCTTTCCCCAAACTTTTTAAGCATTCCATTAGCTGAGTCAAGTTCAGGAATATAACGACGGCGACCGAACAAAGTTTCAACGTACTTGTTTTCATGAGCATTTTTTGTTGTAGTTTCAATATAAGTTTTTATTCCGCCGAACTTTATAAAATATTTTTCTATGATCTCGGCTGCCTGTTTGCGTGGAATACCCAGAGTCTCGGCCAAACCATAAGTTCCCTGACCATAAGCTATTCCAAAATTGACCGCTTTTGCAATACGGCGCTGCTCTTTAGTTACTTGATCTAAAGATACAGCAAAAACTTCAGCCGCTGTTGCCGTGTGAATATCTAAATCTTCTTGAAAGGCTTTTATCAAACCGGGATCTTCAGATATATGGGCAAGCACCCGAAGTTCAATCTGCGAGTAATCAACAGAAAGTAGTTTTTTACCGGGTGCTGCGATAAAGCTTTTTCGAACGCGCTGCCCCCGTTCTGTTTTGATCGGAATATTTTGAATATTTGGATTCGTACTTGATAGCCTTCCAGTCGCGGTAAGGGCTTGGTTAAAGCTTGTATGTAGCCTATTATTTTGGTCAACCGTTTCTGGCAATGCGTCCACATAGGTTGATTTAAGTTTCGCCAGTTCACGATAATTAATAACTTCTTTACCAATCGGATGTTCAAGTTTTTCTAAGACATCATTATCTGTTGAATAACCGGTTTTTGTTTTTTTTGATGCCTCAAGACCTAATCTTTCAAATAAAATAACACCAAGTTGCTTTGGTGAAGCAATATTAAATTTTTCTTTGGCTAGTTCATAAATTTTCAATTCTTGCACACTTAGTTCTGCCGCTAGCTGTGATGAATAGCTTTTTAAATCTGAAATATTTAATGTGATCCCTTTTTGCTCCATCGCAAATAGGATCGCTATAATTGGTTTTTCCAATTTTTTATAAATCGTGAATAAGTTTTTTTCTTCTAATTGTTTTGCAATGACCGAGTTTAATAATAGGCAGGTCTCGTAGAATTTCTCGATCGAAATGTCGTCTGATGTGTCTTGCTGTAAAAAAAACGCCGATAACTTTTTTAGGCTTGTGCTGTCTGCGGCTCTGATGACGTAGGCTGCTAACATTAGATCCCAATCTATTCGGCTTTGCAAATCAGCCTGCTGCACTTGATCTAAGCGGAGACCTATTTCATGCCAAACATTTTTCAAATTAAAGCCTGACCAGGTCACATTGGTAAAATCAAGTTTACAGTTCGATTTTTCGGTAAAATAAAGATCGTTTGCAAAACCGAGCGCCACCACTTCGTCTTTTTCAAAAATAAAAAACTTTTCGTTATTTTTTAGTTTTGTCTGAATTTCTAAGGCATCCCACATTTTTGTAACAATAACAATTGGACCAGATGTTTCAGCTGCGTCTGTTTCTGCAACCACTTTTGAAATTTGAGTCTCTGCTTTTTCAGTTTTTGGTGGCATATCCAGAATAGATTTTTCAAAAGATTTAAAGTTTAAATCTTGCAGAAAGGCCCGAAGCTCTTCTTTTTTCATTTCTTTAAGCTTAAAATCATCCAGCGTTTTTCCCAGAGGAACATCACAAACAATGCTGACTAACTTTTTCGATAAAAACGCATTTTTTTCAGAAGCGATCAATTTTTGCTTGATGCCTGCACTTTCAATTTTGTCTAAGTTGTTATAAATATTTTCGACAGATCCTAACTGATCTATCAACTTCACAGCACCTTTTGGTCCAATTCCCGCAATTCCGGGTATATGATCAGAGACATCACCAGTAATTGCTAAATAGTCGATGAACTGCGCTGGAGTTACACCATGCTTTTCTTTAACCAACTCCGGTGTAAAAATAATATCTTTCATCGTGTCGTACAGAAAAACCTGCGGACTAATCAACTGACAGAAATCTTTGTCTCCACTGACGATAAAGACTTCATAATCTTCTTTTTCTGCCATCTTAGCGATTGTTCCTATCAGATCATCGGCTTCGAAACTGGGAACCTCGATGTCCGTGATTCCAAAAAGATTTGCGACTTTTTTCAAATAAGGCATTTGCACTTGCAGATCATCGGGCATCGTTGTGCGATTGGCTTTGTAGTCCGCATAAAGATCTTTTCGGAATGAGGGCTCTTTGCGATCATAACAAAAAACAATGTGATCAGGATTTTTATCCTTCATTAGTTTTACAATCATCGAGATAAATCCATAAACGGCATTAACCGGAACACCTTGCGATGACGTCAACGGACGTACCGCATAGAACGCACGAAAAAACATCGAGCTCACGTCGACTATATAAATTTTATTTTTCATTGGCGTAGCCTACTCGGCTGAATTAAATTTGTCGACTTGATCCAAAGATTTAAGGTTCAGCCATTTATCCGATAAGGCTTCGCGCTTCAGTTCATTCGAATAATGATTAATTTGCGTGTTAATTAAATGCAAATCCAACTGCCCCGATTCCATCCGGCGCTGCAACTCTTTCCGAGTTATTCCTAAACACAAACGTGCATGTTTTAATTCTTGCGATTCCATAGATTGCTATTAGAGCTTTTGCTCTAAACAGAGTCAAATTTTAATGGATAAACTATACTTTCAGAGGTGAAAAAAATGAATTTGAACTCAACCGGCAATAACGCGCCGCCTTGCCGAAAGTGAGCAGGTTACTTTTCAGTCGGAGAATACGAAGACCAGGTCATTTTCGCTAACCATGTCTTGGCGATCACGTGCTTGGCGTTCGATGAACGAGGGGTCTTTAGCTTGTTTGATTTGCAAGTCTAAAAGGGTGGCTTGCTTCTGAGTGCTGTTGATTTGTTCGATAATTGTGGACTGATCACGCCGTAAGCCCCACACGCGCCAAAGGGTTCCATTGACGAAAAGGGTCAGAACAAAAATTACTGTGCAGACAAAAAAAACTTTAATCGGATGATTCAGTAGCTGGCGGAATTTAAAACTAAGTCGACGAATATCATCCATATCGCTATTCAATCATTATCAAATTGCGAGCGCAAATTAATACTGAATGGCCTTTTTGCTCGACCTAAATCCAGAGCTTCGAGTATCGTGAACACATGAACAAAGAAAAACTTCTGCAAACTTTAATCAGCAAACTGCAAAAAGATTTTGAAACCTTAAAACAAGCAGCCCTTGCAACTTATGAGGATGCAACTCATGAAGAATCTAAACCAGAAAATAAATATGATACCCGTGCCCTTGAGGCTTCTTATTTAGCGGGTGCACAAGCGCAACGTGTATCAGACACGTCAGCACTTTTACTTTTTTGCCAGAATTTAAAATTAAGATCACAAAATAAAGTTGCCATCGGAGCCTACGTCGAATTAAGTACGCCCGAAAAAATTCATAATTTTTTCTATTTACCCCAGGGTGGTGGAATAACTATTGAGGTTGATGGAAAAAATATTCAGGTAATGACCCCATCCAGTCCGTTGGGTAAAGCCATACACGGACTTGAACAAGGTGATATCGCAGAAATAGAAATGAATTCTGTTAAAAAGTTTTATGAAATAATGAGCGTTATCTAAAGCCCGCTTTGTCCCAATAAATTCCCATGCCGCCTAAATCTTCTTCGATACGTAATAACTGGTTGTACTTTGCAGTTCGCTCGCTACGGCATAAGCTGCCGGTTTTAATTTGATGACAATTCAATGCCACTGCAAGATCTGCAATCGTGACATCCTCGGTTTCACCACTTCGGTGAGACATCACTGTGCGCATATTATTTCTTTGCGCTAAACTGACAGCTTCTGCAGTTTCAGTCAGTGTGCCGATCTGATTCACTTTAACAAGTAATGCATTAGCTGCTTTTTTATCAATACCCATGCGTAATCTTTTCGGATTTGTGACAAATAAATCGTCTCCGACCATTTGCACACGTTTACCCATTTCGCCGGTTGCACTGACCCAAGAATCCCAATCATCTTCAGAAAAACCATCTTCGATACTGACCAGTGGATATTTTTCAGTCCACTTTGAATAAATGCGTTGTAATTCTAAACCAGAAATTTTTTGTTTTTCCCAAGCGTATTTGCTGCCGTCAAACATTTCGGTTGCCGCAACGTCTAAGGCCAGAAAAACATTTTGCCCAGCTTCGTAGCCCGCTTCTAAAATGGCTTCCATTAGTAATTCAAGAGCTTCTTCGTTGGATTTCAGAACAGGCGCAAATCCGCCTTCATCACCAACCGCAGTTGATAAACCTTTTTTGCCTAAAATCTTTTTTAACGTTTGAAAAATTTCAGAACCGGCACGTAAAGACTCGGAAAAAGAATTATTAACCGTTGGCACAACCATAAATTCTTGAATATCTAAACCATTGTTCGCGTGGGCCCCGCCATTTAACACATTCATCAGCGGAACGGGTAACCGATACGCTTGTGATCCACCAACGTAACGATAGAGCGGTAATCCCGCATCAAGTGCAGCCGCTTTCGCACAAGCCAGTGAAACACCCAAAATGGCATTTGCACCTAGATTTGATTTATTTTCAGTGCCGTCCATATCTCGTAAAATTTTATCAATATAGACTTGTTCGTATACATTTAAGCCCACTATTTCCGGAGCTATTTTTTCCCGAACGTGAGTAACTGCTTTAATAACACCTTTACCTAAATATCTTTTTTTATCGTTATCTCGAAGTTCGTAGGCTTCGTGGGCACCGGTGCTAGCGCCGGATGGAACGGCAGCTCGGCCCATGTTGCCATCAGCTGTTTTAACTTCGACTTCGATAGTCGGATTTCCACGGCTATCTAAAATTTCTCGGGCGTGAAGGCTTCTAATATCAGACATGGTTTTCCTCTTTTTTTAAAATTTCGTTTTTGTTTTTATCAGGAGAATTTAATTTCTTAAGCGTATCTAAACTTTCGCGAATAATTTGTGGGTATTGGTTTTTGACGATGTCCCAGTCGACGCGCCGAAAGGCTTCTTTGATTCCCGGTGTTTGCTTTTGCCCAGCGGTCAGTAAGGTGACCAGTTGATGAGCCCGAACCATATAATCATGCAACCTTGATAAATTTTGTGCCACCTGATGCACGGGGCGTTTCATGAATTCGAATTCAGAAAAATCTTCTTGAATGACAGCACGCTCTTCATCTAAAAAACCTGCATTTTTCTGGGAAGCCAGTCTTAATAGTTCTTCATTTCGGCGTTGTAATTCGCGATTTTTTTCTTCCAGATCTTTGCTGCTGTCTTGCAGTTGCCGTATCACATCTTGCATCAACGCCGGAGAAATTTGTCTGAATTCATCGTTTAAAATACTGGTTTGCTCTGTGGACCAGTCGATACGCAAATGAATATCTGTCCATTCGCAGACAGCCGGTGATTGTCCCACGTAAATAGGCAGCGATTCAAAAGCCGCAATTAAATACTTTGTGACCAGCGGATATTGCTCGGCAGGTAGTGGAATATCGAAAGATAAACCCATTCCAGTGCGAACTAAATTTTCGATCGGTGGCTCTGGAGAAATAAAATAACCTAAAAATTTTTCGGGCTGATGAAAAATTTCTTGGGGCTGTGGCATCATTCTTAAAACGCTGTCTAAAACTCCCCAAACTTTATTTTTAGGAGTGGTGTGACCCGCCTGAATTAAAACGCTAGAACTAAGTGCTAAACGCTCAAGAAAAGCTTCCATATCTGGCGCGCGCATCCAATAAGAAGGATCGCGCAATAGCTCCCACGGAATGTCTGTCTCTGAAAAATAGCCAGACAAATCAATCTTTTCTGATTCTAAATAAGTTAAAATGGCGTGAGTTACTTTACAGCTAAAATGCACAGGGCTGAACTGTAGTGGAATGGCTTTATTGTCGCAAGTTCTTAAATTACAACTTGCTAGAGTTTTAAGCTGCTTTTAAAGGTTTCTGAAACTTTGACGGTGGGAAGTTAATTTTATTATCTAAAATCTCTTGATAAAATGAAGGCATATTTCCAGTTGCTTCAATTCCACCCTCGAGAGTGCCGTCTGCACGCCGAGATAGTTTTGTAATTTCAAAAATCGGAACAACAATGTATTTGCCTTCTTTGTCGATTCCGCGGACTTCAGAAATGGCTCCTATTTTTCGAGTGCCATCAGAATATCTAGAAATCTGCACAATAACTTCGATGGCCGATGCCACCTGCGACGTCAGTGCTTTTTCACTTATTTTTGCATCACCGCCTGCAGCTAAGGCTTCAAGACGAACAATCGCATCTTCTGGCGTATTCGCATGCACGGTTCCCATGCTGCCCTTATGTCCCGTATTCATAGCGTTAATAAGTTCCAGCGCTTCGCTGGATCTGACCTCTCCGACGATGATTCGATCTGGTCGTAATCGTAAAGCACTTTTTAAAATATCCTTTATAGTCACTTCGCCTTTACCAATTTGGTCCGCCTGTCGAGTTTCAAAGCGCACGACATGTTCGTAATCAATTTGTAATTCAGAAGAGTCTTCAATAACTAAAACCCGCTGACCCTTTGGAATTCGTGAACACAACAGACCTAATAATGTCGTCTTTCCGGAACCCGTGCCTCCGCTGACAATAATATTTTTTCCTAGAAACATGCACAGATCAATAAACATCCACGCATCCGCAGAGATCGTTCCATATTTAATATAATCCGCCGGTGAAATTTTACTGGCTGTGAATTTACGAATACTAATCACGGTGCCCTGCCTAGATATAGGCGGCATGACGGCTGCGATTCTAGAACCACTTGCAGGATGACCTTCAATAATTGGCAAACGTGCATCTAGACGGGGCTCGTCTTTATTAATTCGGCGCCCAACTGATTGAGCAATGCTGTTAATAGCTGCCTGTAGATTGTCTTCATCTGGAAATTTTGCGGTTGTTAATTCAAGTTTTCCGCGACGCTCGACAAAAATTTGGTCTGGTCCATTAATTAGAACTTCAGAAACTCGGGGATCATTTAAATACTCTTCGATCGGAGCCAATGCTCGGGCGATGACTTCTTTAAAATTTGAATTTTCTGAAGACATAAAACCTTCTTCAATACGTTAAACTATTTTTCGGAAGCCACTTGCCGAGCTGTTGTATCGGGCACGACCACAAGTTTTCCTTGAACTCCGGTCTCGGGGCACTGATAAGAAAATACACCTTCTACTTTTGGTTCAATCGTGAAAGTTTTTAAATTTCCGTAAATTGTGTTGTGTGATTGGGTGAAAGAATCCATCAAAAAGCTGGTGTTCTTTTCGCGCATGTTCAAATTCACGATGTGAATTCTATAAGCTTCCCCTTTTTTGACTTGCACCACTTCTGGAACAAAGCCCGCGTCGGTGTTGACGATAACGATATCGCGAGAGATATCCACAGTGCTGACCACATTTTTCAATGCTTCCATGATTTCTGCGTCTGTTGATTTTTCGATTTTTTTAGACATAGGATTACCACTGGCCGCGGGCATCCGTTGGTTTTCGATTTTGGTTGGATTTGTTTGTCTGCGTGACAAATCGATTTCCCACGCATGAATCTTCACTTGTGCGAAAAAGAAAAATGAAAAAAGAAAACCTCTAGTGAAGCTCTTTACGATCTTGAAATTCACTGAATTCACGAGCAACCTCCAATGCGACATAGTGTAAGGATTTTTCGTCCATGTTATTAAATGTGGATATCAATTTTTCTTGATTACCGCGGCAGGCATTCACCGATTCACAGACATGATAGACATGCTTAGGATTTTTAGACATTTCTGCCGTGATCATTTCCCAATCCATACTTAAAACCGGATCGATGGCGCCGATGGTATAAAGCGCATCAAAAACGGCTTGTAAATCACCTTGAATAAACATGTAATCTCCTTCGGTTTCTTATCGGCACCAACCTTGGCGCCTATGAAACATTTCGGAGAAAACATGAAATGACTTGAGTCAATTTGAGACAATATGCGTGATTTGTGAAAAAACCAGACTTAGATCATGACAGCTTTAATTATTTTTTTGATTTATGCTTAAGGCTTTCAGTTCTTATTTCAACTAAACGCTGAGCCACCGCACTGGGCGACGAGTTCGAGCGCATCAAATTTAGCTTGCGTTCAGACAACGCCGCTTTTGAATACTCGATATCTGCTTTCGCAATTTGTTCAATAATACGTGTTTCAAAACCAGGACTTTCGTACTGTCTCATGAACAACGGCTTAAATTCTGAAAGTATATTTTCCAGCATCACTCCTGAAGTGACTTGATCTGAAGGATGCACACCTTTGTTTTTTAAATTTGAAATACTTTTTTCAACCAGGGCTTCAACGGATGATTCCCAGGCCGCGTTGTCATCTAAAGGATTTTTAATAATCGAAATAACCTTTTCCAGCATGCCATCTTCATCGGGCCTGCTTAGGCAAATTTCTAGGCCTTGCTGCAGGGGCTCAACAGCGTTCGTTTTTTTAAATTCTTTAACTTTTTGCTGCATCAGCTCGGACATTTGATCCAGATCTAAGATCTGCAAGCGACTGTACGACATTGTTATTTCTTTGTTACCAGAGGCAACTTCAGATGACGCACAACTGAGAAGAAATGAATAACCCAGCACCACGAATAATTTTAATAACGATATATTTTTGTTCATGAAAAAATGATAACCCAGGTTGCACGGAACTTTGAGAACAGACTAACGGGTCTGGACCTCTGGCGAGTCATGCCGAGTTAAAAAAAAGAATTTTCGTTTCTAGAGACCTGTGACACACTGTTTGAGCTTAAAGACTAAAGAACACAACCGGAGGAAACATTTTGAAAACAAATATCTTGTCAGTCATGACAGTCGCTATCTCAGCGTTAACAATCGCCGCCTGCGCGCCAACAGCCAAACAACTTAAAGAAGCTGTTGAAAAAGATCCATCGATCGTTTTTGCTGCTATAGAAAAAGATCCAGCTAAATTTATTGAAATTGTAAATAAAGCAGCTCAGGACGCACAAAAAGTCGGAGCCGAAAAGGCCCAAGAAGATGAGAAAAAATCTCGTCAGGCTGAATTTACGAATCCCCTGACTCCAGTAATTGAAGATGGTCGTGTTATTTTTGGAAATAAAGATGCTGCAATAACAATCGTTGAGTATTCTGATTTTCAATGTCCTTATTGCTCGCGCGGATATCAAACTGTTCAACAAGTACGTAAAGAATACGGCGATAAAGTTCGAATTATCTTTAAGCACTTGCCGTTGGATTTTCATCCGCTAGCAATGCCTGCGGCTAGATATTTTGAAGCCATTGCAAGACAAAGCCCCGCTAAAGCTGAAAAGTTTCATGATACTGTTTTTGAAAATCAAGGAATGTTAAAAGATAAAGGCGAAGGCTATTTCAAAGAAGTTGCAAAAAAACTAGGTGTTGATGCAAAGAAGCTTGAAACCGATATCAAAGACGAAAAAATTCAAGCTCGCATTACAGCTGACATGGAAGAAGCAAAAAAATTCAACATGAGCGGTACACCAGGATTTTTAATTAACGGAGTTTCTTTACGTGGTGCTTATCCGTTTCCTGCATTTAAAGAAATTATCGATCAGCATTTGGCAAAAAAATAGTTCTAACATTTATTTTATTATTAAAAAAAGGATGTCGTAATGACATCCTTTTTTTTATTTGATAGATAGAATTCTTTCAGTCAGCTTGATGTGCTCTTGTGAAATTTCAACCACAACAGGCGTCACTATTAAGCCTTTTTTCAAGGCCTGATTAAACAATTTTTTATACTCAGGATCGATATCTTCCGCGACTGCAAACATTTTGACGTCACTGCGTTGAATTGTAAATATCAGTTCAGCCTGATGACCTTCATCGATTAATTTCATCAACTCACGTAAATGTTTTTGACCTCGCTCGGTCACGGCATCCGGAAACAAAGCTGTTTCTTTGTCGGCAAAAGAAACATTTTTTATTTCAATGAAATGCTTTTTTTCATTGGCTTTATCCAAATGGCTTTTATCATAACAAAAGACTCCGTCCAAGCGACTTTCGCTGTTGATTTTGTGTTCTGATTTATAAAATGAATACTTTTGCCAATTTTTAAAGTGAGTCGTTTTTTTTGCGATCGCTTCCTGAGCTGCTAATTGTACGATCTTATTGGGCCACGACGTGTTGACCCCAACCCAAGACCCCGAGATCGTTTTGATGGCCTCAAGAGTACCTTTTAGTTTTCTGTTTGGATCATCACTTAAAGAAAACCAGCAGCTTTGTTGTTGGTCTTTTTCTAGAACAGACTTCAGACTACCGGTGTTTGGACAGTGAATCGTTAACTGAATTTTTTTCTTCGTTTTTGTATCCAAATACTCAACATCAGCAAAAAATCTTTTATACCGTTTTAGTAAAATTCCCTCGGTTAGTTTGGTTTTGAATTTTATCATCACATTCTTTCAGGAACTGGAATTCCCAAAAGCGCTAAGCCATTTTTTAGAATATTCGCAGTGGCTTTTGCTAATGCCAGACGTGATTTTTTAAGCTCTGCAGTTTCTGCTTTTCCAATCGGGCACTCATGATAAAAACCATTAAACTTTTTTGCAGTTTCATAAAGATAAGTACAAACGGCAGCGGGTCTGTAATTATCAGCTGCTACCAAGATGACTGAATTAAAACTCATCAGATGTTGCATCAGCTGAATCTCTGATGGATGCACTAACAACGCGCCGTCGAAACTTTCATTGGCTTCAGAGAATTTTTTGACGACCGATTGAATACGCGCATAGCTGTATTGAATAAAGGGGCCGGATTCGCCGTCTAATTTTAACCATTCATTTTTATCAAAAACAATTTTCTTGTTCGTATCCTGCCGAAGCATTCCGTACTTGATCGCCCCTTGCGCGACACAATCAGAAACACTTTCGATTTCGGCCTCAGTCCAGTCGGCGTATCTGGAAAGATACTCGGTTCGAACATGATCTTTCATTTGCTTCACTAAGCTCATTAAAGGGACGATGTTTCCTTTTCGCGAGCTCATGGCGCCATCTGGTAGTTCGACAAAGTTATACTGCAAATGAAAGCAGTTTTTGGCTTGTGGAAACCCCAGAACCTCAAGCGCTTTAAAGACTTGTTTAAAATGCAGCGCCTGTCTAACATCGACCACATAAACAGATTTTTCAATATGGTAATCTTGAAATTTTCTTCGGGCTAATTCGATGTCTTTAGTCGCATACAGACCGGTGCCATCCGTTTTCAGCAGAATGCAAAAACCTAGATTTTCACTTTCGAAATCAAGCCCGATCGCACCCTGAGACTGAACCAGTTTTCCATCAGCAAAATATTTTTTTACCATTTTGACTGAATCTGCGTCCACGTCGGATTCCCAATACCAAACGTCAAACTGCACACCGGCCCAAGCGTAAACTTTATTCATCAACTCGATCGACCACTGACGAGTTTCTTTCCACAGTTCAAAAAATTCTCCGGATTGATGCTCGAGCTGTTTTAAAATTTCAGTTAATTGCTTTTTATTGGTTTCAAATTTTTCAGACTTTTCTTCGTCCTCTAGTTTAATGTTCGCAGCCGAGTACATTTGCCCAAGCCATTCGCCTTTGTCAGGCGAAGCCCTTTTTTGATCCAGAATATCAGGGCCCACATGGTTTTTGATATACCATAAACACTTAGCAACGTGTGTTCCGACATCTCCGGGAAAGGTGGTGCTGATAATTTCATGACCCGAGTAACGTAAAAGTTTAATCAGTGAATCACCCAGGCAAAGATTTCGCATGTGTCCCACATGAATTTCTTTATGGGTGTTGGGCTGAGAATATTCAATCATCCCTTTTGGGTTTTTTTCGGTCAGGGGACGCTTAAAAAGTTCCAAATTGATAGCCGGCAAAATAACTTTTTCAGCTAATATTTGGGATGAAAATTTAAAATTCAAATAGGGCCCGGCGACTTCTATAGAGGTAACGCCTGCGATCGGACCAATAAGAGCTTTCAGTTCTGAAGCAGCAACTGCAGGTGCTTTTTTCATATTTTTTGCTAAAATAAAGCAACCAAAGGCTAAGTGCCCTAATTCTGTATTCGGAGGCTCTACCAGTTGTTGGTAAATATCATTTTTTTGTAAGCTAAGATTTAAATCTGAGATTGTCTTAAACAAGGCTTCGGTTATCAAAAGGCGTAGCGGATCATGCATTAGATTCATAAGGGGAAAGATTTAATCCATTTGAAAAATTTGTCAATTTTAAGCGGCTTGAATTACATAAAAAGAATAATATAAAAAGTTGTTCACAATGCCTACACAAAAGGCTAAGACTAAAGCTTCAGAAATACCGAGGATTCCATGTCTGCAGTAACTGTAAAAACTCGAATTCCAAAACCGGATTGGCTTAAAGTCCGAGCGCCTTCTGGCGAAAACTACGGCCGTATCAAAAATATGCTGGGCGAGCTTAAATTAGCAACGGTTTGCCAAGAGGCCAAATGCCCAAATATGGGTGAATGTTGGTCCGGTGGGACAGCCACCTTTATGCTGATGGGCGAAGTTTGTACGCGGGGTTGTCGATTTTGTAATGTGAAAACTGGTAACGCAAAACTGGGGTTACCACCCGTGGACGCTTTTGAACCTGAAAAAGTGGCTTATTCTATATCTCAGATGAAATTGAATTATGTGGTTATCACTTCTGTTGACCGCGATGATATGCCCGATCAAGGTTCAGATCATTTCGCCCGCACCGTTAAAACAATTAAAAAATTGGATCCAAATTTAATTGTTGAAATTCTAACCCCGGATTTCCGCGGAGATGAAAAATTAATTCATCACTTAGCCGCTGCAAAACCAGATGTATTCGCCCATAACATCGAAACGGTTGAACGTCTAACGCCCACAGTCCGCGATCCCCGGGCAAAGTACCGACAAACATTACGAGTCCTTCAGTCAGTCAAAGAATTTGATCCAACCATGTACACAAAGTCTTCAATCATGCTGGGGCTTGGTGAAAAAGATGACGAAATTCTACAAACACTCAAAGATTTGCTAAGCGTTGGCTGTGACGTTGTAACTTTTGGACAGTACTTACAGCCCACTGAAAAACATTTAAAAGTCATCGAATACATTACTCCTGACAAATTTAAACACTGGCAAAATTTAGCCGAAGGCATGGGTTTTTTATATGTTGCCAGCGGACCACTGGTACGAAGCTCTTACCGTGCCGGAGAATTTTTTATGAAGGGTGTGATCGAAAAACGCAACCAAGCAGCAACATCAAATTTGAAAATAAATTCTGAAAGGATTTCTTAAATGGCAACTGTAGATATCAAACTTCCCGAGTTAGGCGAAGGCGTTACTGAAGGCGAATTAATCAAGTGGCTTGTTAAACCCGGTGATACGGTAGCAGCTGATCAAACTGTTGCAGAAATCATGACCGACAAAGCAACCGTAGAAGTTCCTTCGCCAGTCTCAGGAACTGTTAAAGAATTAAAATTTAAAGCCGGACAAATTATTAAAGTCGAAAACGTAATTTTAACTTTAGATAACCAGGCCGCTGCAAATCAGTCTTCGACTTCGACAACGGCTGCGATGAAAACAACGGCGGCTGCGACGACAGCACCGGCAGTTGCTTCGACGGCAAATAAAAATATTGATGTTAAACTTCCTGAGCTGGGTGAAGGCGTCACCGAAGGCGAACTGATCAAATGGTTGGTTTCACCAGGCGATACAGTCACTGCTGATCAGACTGTGGCAGAAATCATGACCGACAAAGCAACCGTAGAAGTTCCTTCGCCAGTTGCTGGAACCGTCAAAGATTTAAAATTTAAAAAAGGTGAAATCATCAAAGTTGAAAATGTTATTTTGACATTATCGTCTTCTTCAATTGCAACTGCTACCCTGACAGCTTCACACGGTAACGGCCCCACGAATGGCACTGTGAACGGTGCAGTGGCCAACGCGCAGCCGATGCAAAATAAATCAGTACCATCTATCACTGCACCAGCAATCAGCGCTAGCGCTGGAGCCGCACTTTACCCGCCTGTTGCAGATTCTAAAGTCCTGGCCACACCGGCAACACGAAGACTAGCTCGTGAAATGGGAATCGATATCAACGGCATGACGGGGTCGGGACTTGCTGGTCGGGTTACTCGGGATGATGTCACCAACGCAAAAGGCAATGGGTCAGTCAGTCACGGGGCTGGTGCCACCTCGGCTGGATCTCCAAGTATGAATTTTCCAAAACCCGCATTTACTTCGACAAATGCGCAACTTGAAGAGCGTGTTGATTTGATCGGAATTCGGAAAAAAATTGCGCAGAATTTACAGATGTCAAAATCCATTATTCCCCATTTTACGTTGATGGATGAGGCTGATGTGACTCAATTGGTAACTTTGCGCGAATCCTTAAAAGATTTCGCAGAAAAAAATGGAACGAAGATTACTTATCTTCCGTTTGTTGTGAAAGCGTTAATCGCGACAATTAAAGAGTACCCGATGTTTAATGCATCGATCGATGATGCAGCTTCGCAAATTGTTTATAAAAAATATTTTAACATCGGTTTTGCTGCGGACACACCAAATGGTTTAGTGGTGCCTGTCATTAAAAATGCTGATCAAAAATCGGTTCTTGAAATTTCCAAAGAGATTATTGATCTTTCCAAAAGGGCTCGTGATGGAAAATTAAAACCTGACGAAATGAAGGGAGCTTCAATCACGATTACCAACATTGGTTCAGTTGGGGGCACGTATGCAACACCAATTATCAATCACCCTGAAGTGGCTATTTTAGGAATGTACAAAATTTCTGATAAGCCCATTTTGAAAGATGGAAAAATCGATTTCATCAAATCAATGAATTACACGGTGACGTGTGACCATCGCTTGATCGATGGTGCTGTTGCCGCCAATTTCTTAAAATCATTTTTTCAGAAAATTCAGAACCCTGGCATTTTGATGATGGGAATGTCGTAAGCAACGCTTACAGAAAGTGAAACGTTATTATGCAATCATTTGATATTGTTGTTATTGGCTCGGGACCTGGTGGATATGTTGCGGCTATTCGTGCATCACAACTGGGGTTTAAAACTGCTATTATCGAACGTGAAGCTTTAGGCGGAGTCTGTTTAAATGTTGGATGTATTCCATCAAAAGCCATGATCACTGCGACGCACTTACTGCACAAAGCCCAAAATGATTTTAAAACCATGGGTTTAAATATCAAAGGCAGCATCGACGTCGATATGAAAACCTTGGTGAACTGGAAGCAATCTGTTTGTGACAAAATGTCCGGCGGAGTAAACCAACTTTTAAAAGGTAACACTGTTTCAATTATCAATGGCTCTGCCGAATTTAAATCTGCTAAAGAGATTCTAGTTAAAACAACTTCAGGTGTTGAAAATATAATTGCAAAGTATTTCATCGTCGCTACGGGTTCAAGACCCATTGAAATCAACGGCTTTCCGTTTGACGAAAAAGATATTTGCTCTTCGACCGGAGCCTTAGCTTTTGATGCTATTCCAAAACGTGTGGCCGTTATTGGTGGTGGCTACATTGGTTTAGAAATTTCTTCTTACTTAAGAAAACTAGGTACAGAAGTAACTATTATCGAGGCACAAACAGCTTTACTTGCAGGGGTTGTAGATCCTGATTGCGCTCAAGTTGTTACGCGGAAAGCAGAAAAAGCCGGAATTAAAATTATCTATGGAGCTAAAGCTAAATCGCAAAAAAAATCTGGAACTGCTTATGAGATCACTTTTGAAGTGAATGGAAAAGACGAAATTATTAAAGTCGATAAAATTTTAGTAACTGTTGGCCGCAGACCCAACGGAGATCAAAGTAATTTAAAAGCGGCCGGCATCGCTATCGATGAACGGGGTTTCGTTAAAGTCGATGCCCAACGCCGAACAAATATTCAGAATATTTTTGCCATCGGAGATTTGTGTGGACAGCCGATGTTAGCGCACAAGGCGTCTTACGAAGGTGTCATGGTCGCAGAAATTTTATCCGGTCAAAACCGAGTCTACGATGTAAAAACTGTACCCGCTGTGGTTTTTACTGATCCTGAAATCGCTTCAGCTGGCATGACAGAAGCGGAAGCTAAAACCAAAGGTTATAACGATTTATTAATAGCTAAGTTTCCTTTTGCAGCCAATGGACGTGCAGTCAGCATGAGCGAAACCGACGGCTTCGTAAAGATGATTGCGGATAAAAAAACCCACGTACTTTTAGGGGTTCATATCGTAGGACCTGAAGCTTCTAATTTAATTTCTGAGGCTGTGCTGGCAATCGAAATGGGTGCTCGGCTAGAAGATGTTGCCTTGTCAATTCACCCGCATCCAACGCTGGGTGAAACGATGATGGAAGCCGCAGAAGCCACTTTGGGACATGCTATTCACATCATTCAAAAACCATTATCCGGAGCTGCCAAAACGGCCCATGCTTAGCGCAAACCGTGTTTGCAGTATTGTGAAGACTTGACGATGATTTTTGAAGACTGGGGTTTAATTGATTACAATAAGTCCCTTAAAAAACAATCCGACTATTTAGAAATTGTAGCAGCTGATAATAACCATCCTGGATTTCTAATTTTCTGCAGTCATTCGGCAGTAGTTACAACGGGTCGGCAAACTCAAGTCGATGATATCTTTGCCTGGAACGGCCCAATCACCGAAGTTTCTCGCGGAGGACGTGCGACCTATCACGGACCCTCGCAGTTAATTATTTATCCTATAGTAAACTTAAAAAAACCTAGAGCTGGGCGCGGCCCCCAAGAAGTTCGTGGATTTATTCGGGCTTTAGAAAATTGTATTGTCCTTACATTAAGTGAATATGAATTACAGTCTTGTGGTAAAACAAATACGGATGCCGAAAGCTCTTTAGCAGACACCGGTGTCTGGGTGGGGGAACAGAAAATTGCCTCGATCGGAATTGCAGTACGAAAATGGGTTTCATTTCACGGAGCTGCTATCAATTTATTGAATGATCCATTGGCATTTCAAGGACTAAACCCATGTGGTTATAACTCATCTGTGATGACGAACTTAGAAACCTGTTTGAATGAAGAAATTGATGTTAATAGTTTCAAAGAAAAAATCAAAACTCACTGTTTAAAATTACTTTAATTCTTGATAGATCGCTTCAGCACAAGGACAAAGCGTGTATTCGGAAATTTAGAGTCGTAATAAAACTGACCTCCATGAGCATCGACAATTTGTCTAGATAGACTTAGTCCCAGACCTGTTCCATGACCAGTAGCTTTGGTGGTAAAAAACGGAGCCATCATTTTATCAGAAATTTCCTTGGGAATTTTTTCACCTGAATCAATTACTTCAATTTGATATTCCTTTTCATTTTTTGTTAAAATCAATTTAACCCAACCACCTGAATCATTTTTGATGGCATCAAAAGAGTTATTCAATAAATTGACGATAACTTGAATAATTTCGCTGCTGCGCACCTGGATAATATCAGTGTAATCGATTTGATCCATTATATGCGTGGTCAATAATAGATGGTGCTTCTGAAATCGTTCAGTACAAATTTCAAAGGACTCTTCGACTATTTTTAAGATAGAACAGTACTCGTAGGGATCTTTTTCAGATTTCCGAGCTAAGGCTTTTGATGAATTAATAATTTTTTGAATTCTTAAACTGTTTCGTTCAATAAGTTCTAAATCCCGCTTCAGTTTTTCCAAATCCACAGTACCCAGTCTAAGACGCTCTAACATGATCTGAGACTTTCCTTGAATGATAGCTAAGGGGTTGTTGATCTCGTGGGCGATTTCTGCAGCCATTTCACCCAGAGCTGCCATTTTTGATTGTCCAATCAATGAATTCTGAATTTTTAATAATTTTCGAAGATCACTGCCCGTGTAGGCATAAAAAACAGTGTCTGGTGAATCTTTCGGAACCACAGAAAACAAATGTAGCCAGATAGGCACTTCCTGGCCGTTATTGGAGTTGATAATAACAATTTCACCTTGCCATCCTTCAGGGTGACGTAAATTGGGTAAAATATTTTCCAAAAAAGATTTTTTGTCGCCTGGTGAAAAGTAATCTGTAAAATGTTTTTTACCCACTTCGATACCCAGCAAATCTTGCCCGGCTTTATTCACATAAGCTGTGACTCCCCGGCTGTCGGTAAAGCCAAAAAGATCACCAGACGAATCAATCAAAGAAACCATTAAACGAAATTGAGAATCAAATCTATTTTTTTCAGTGATATCACGAATAATTCCTATTAATACTGTTTCAGTTTTGCTTAACTGAAA
>JAYUCH010000066.1:0-64854 GCA_043740435.1 Bdellovibrionales bacterium
CGTTAAACAAAGGACCTAAATTTTTCGTGCCATCAATAAATTCAACTTGATCAAGTAACCTTGCGCAGGCATCAGGTCCGCTTATTTTTTTACTGTAAACGTTGTCAGCTAATGTTTTTCCCAGACTGGCAGTTCGCGGAACGACAGCTTTTAATAATTTGAAATAACAACGGCTAAAGATTTCAACATCAGATAATTTTGTCTGAGCCATTAACGGAGTTGAATATAACAAAGCAGATACACTGAAATAGCTAACCACCAATAGTTTAGATGATTTAATCATTTGTTATCCCCCACCCTTAGCTTATCTGGTTCGGAGATTCTTCAGTGAAAAAAGAGGCGTAATATTATAATAAAACAAACTTTTAAAAAAAATCTTAGAAAGTGTATCCAAATAAGACAGTCCACCCTGGAGTCGACAGGGATTGCTCGGCCACAAAAAGAGTTTGTTGAAAAAACCACTTTTCAGACAACATCCAACCCAGTTTTAACTGGGCTAATAATTGCGCGGTCTTTAAATATTGAAAGTTGTAACTGGTAACAATTGAAGTGGGTGGAACCAGTTTTAAATTGGAGTACATCACTCCGGAACTTAATCCCACCCAAACATTATCTGTGGGATAAAATTGCAACCCTGCATCCAACAAGAACGGAGTCATTAAATCAATTTTATTTTTATAAACAATGTTAGTTCCTTCAGACTGGGCCTGGCCGCCAAGGAATAAGCCTTGAATACCAAAATGATAACCTAAACTTTTTTTAGAGTAAGATATTTCATAGCCCAAAGCTAGGCCAGTGTATTCTGTCACCACATTAGCCGAGCGACCATCAGAGGTTTGCAGTAGTATTTGTTCGCCCCAAGTTACAGCTCCTAACGATAATCGATTAACGGATTTCGAAGCCGCATTTTTCTTATTCGTTTGGTTTAGTTTATTTTCAGTCGTATTACTTTCAACCTTTTCAACTGCCGCAGTTTCTTCGGCCAAAATATTTTTTGGCAACAGAAAAAAAACTAGACTTATAATGATAAATTTATTTGTGATTGTATTGACCATTGATCCTTTACCGCCTCTGTAGCGCCATTGGTTTTTTGATTAATTGCTGAAAGTCTAAATTCTATTTTTTGTATCGGAAAAACTAAAAAACCAATATCCCACCGGGTATTTGTCGGTGCATCTGAATCTGACAAATTTTTTGCAAATTCCAAACTGGATAATAAAAAATAACCACGCACTAAATTTAAACTGTTCTGGGTGAATAAATAATAACTGTTCGTCGTGAGTGGACTACCCGTTAGATTTTTTTCAGTTCGGTAACCGACTTCCGTCAAAAGGGCGTTACCATGTCCAAATCCCATCTTGTTATGCACACTAATAATATTTTGCGCTAAATCGTCTTTTTTTTCTGACAATAAACTAAATCCGTAAGCATGGGTAAGACCCCATTTTTTATCTAACATGAAACTGCCGCCGCGACGGCGTTCGGGTTCTGACAGATGAACGTTCCCAATCCAGTATTGTAAAAAAAGATCTTCATCCGCGCGTGCCCATTGAATCAAAGCCGCATGGACTTGGTCATTTTGTCCTAAACTCAAGGCGGCTCGGTTAACCGCTGTGTGATTCACAGTCTTAATGCCGAAAACTTTATCCATGAAGCCTATGTCAAACCAAAATTCTTTACTTAATTTAGCTTTCAAAAAATATTCGCGCATATACAAATAAGATTTGGGTTGAATAACTTTATTGGGTAACAATGCTCTAGGATTTTCAACATAACCCAAAGTCGTGATCAAGCCGAGCGTATGATTTTTATTAGCAAATAAATTGAAATTCAGTTCGTCTTGCATGTTGTAATAAAGTTTTCGACTTTGCTCAGATCCTGGCGATTTTTCAACAGCCAGGGCACGGTATTTTAACCCCAAACGAATCCACCACGGAAGTTCTGTTTTAAATAAAAAATTTGAAATTTCGGCTTGCCCGTCGTCATTAATCCATTTGGAAACGGGGTTTGCTGCAATCTCAGAGGCTAAAACGCCCCGACCATAATCTGTGATTGCGCCGCCACCACTTCCACTTTCGTGACACGTCAAACAACTGCGATAGCCAAAGCCAATAAAATCCGGGTAAGCATAAGCTTTCACAGAGAATACGGACAATAATATAATAAACATGTTAAAGCGCACGATTGATATATTTACTTATAAATTGAAATGAAGAAAGAAAATTAGTTATTTGACATCGTGATTTCGCTTGGTCAACGCAGATGGTCTATTGGCATAACCTATGCTTATTAAAATTTCAAAACCTTACGCACCAGAAAAGGAATTAATATGTTTGAAAAAAAATTGGACGGAATAAAAGTAGCCCTTATTTCAACGAATGGTTTTGAATTCGACGAATTAACGAAGCCTAAAAAAGCACTGGAAGAAGCCGGAGCGAACGTTGTTCTTGTTTCCCCTGAATCGGGTCAAATAAAAGGTTGGTCCAACGGAAACTGGGCGGGGTCCATCGGAGTTGATATGAATCTGACCGAGGCTGCAAGTATTGATTTTGATGCGTTACTGATTCCAGGCGGAGTCATTAATCCAGATCAATTGCGCATGAATCCGAATGCGGTTTCATTTGTTAAATCATTTTTAGAAAAGGGTAAACCCATCGCAGCGATATGCCACGGACCCCAAGTGCTGATTGAAACAGGAATGCTTCAAAACCGAAAAATGACTTCGTGGCCATCGCTCAAAACAGATTTAACTAATGCGGGCGCTATTTGGACCGATGAAGAAGTTGTTTCTGATCATGGTTTAGTAACTAGCCGCAAGCCCGCAGATATTCCAGCCTTTAATAAAAAAATGATCGAAGAATTTGCGGAAGGAATTCACGAAAGCCCAGACAAAAATTCAAACAATAAACTTGGTACAGCCAATTTTTCAGAAATAGAAAATTCCTTTTAAACTTTGTGCTAACCCCGGATACCTTGAAAATAAGAGGCCGTAAGGGCCTCTTTAGGTTTTTCGAAAATTTCTGGTGCTGGTCCAAATTCTATCAACTTCCCAGCGCCATCTTGATTCCAAAAAAATGCCACATAATCAGCAATGCGCCTAGCCTGCGCTAAGTTATGAGTTACGATAACTATGGTATACAAACCTTTCAAACTTGAAATCAGATCCTCAACGATGCCACTTGCAATTGGGTCCAATGCACTGCAGGGCTCGTCCATCAAAAGAACTTCAGGTTCAAGGGCTAAAGCGCGCGCAATACACAAACGTTGCTGTTGCCCACCTGAAAGATTATGCGCCGAAGAATTCAAACGATCCTTGACCTCTTGCCACAAACCAACTTCGCGTAAAACTTTTTCGATTTTTTGATCTTGGGTTTTACGATCTTTCATGCCGTGCTCTGAAAGCGCTAAAGAAATATTTTTTCGAATCGAAAATGGAAAAGGATTTGGTTTTTGAAAAATCATGCCGATTCGTTTTCTTAGAGTAATGCTGTTATCAGAACTATCTACAATATTTGTTGAATCTATTTCAACTCGTCCAATAACTTCACACTGAGGTATCATTTCAACCAATTTATTTAAACACATTAGAAAACTAGTTTTACCACAACCGGAAGGACCAACGATGGCCGTCACCAGGCCCGGATGGATGGGTAAACAAATATCTCGAAATGCATATTTTTTATCGTACTTCATCGACAAATTCTGTATTTGAATCATAGTTCTTTAACTTTCCGGGTTAAAAAAATGTTCGTCAATAGCATGGCTAGGGAATTAATTAAAAACAAAGCCAGCATAATCACAAAAATAGATTTGTAGGCATTGGGTTCGCCGCCAGGAACATTCATCGAAAGATCATAAATGTGAACAGACAACGCCCGCCCTGAATCCATCAATGACGAAGGCATCCGGTCCACGTAACCACTCGTAAAAATCAATGCTGCCGTTTCAGCAAGTGCGCGGCCTATACCTAAGATCAACCCCACAGTAACAGCAGGTGCAGCATACGGAAGTGTGATTTGAAACAGCATCGTTGATTTCGAAAGCGCTAAGGCCGATCCAGATAATTTATAATGCTCGGGCACCGACCTTAGCCCAATTTCAACCGAGCGTACTAATATCGGAAGCACCATCAACGACAATGTCAGCCCCCCGGACAGAATCGAAAAGCCAAGGCCCCAGTATTTACAAAAAAGGGCATTACCGAATAAACCGAAAACAATCGATGGTACCCCGGCAAGAATATCTAAACTGCGTCTGATTTGGCGGCCCATCCAATTTTTTTGAATCGTAAATTCTGATAAATAAACGGCTGTAGCCACACCCAGCGGAACGGATACAGCTAAACAGATTAACAAAATCAAAAGCGTGGATGTTAGAATCGGAAATACACCACCGCCCCGTCCAGAATTCAAAGGCTCGGTAAAAATAAAATCCCAACGGATTGATTTAAATCCAGGTCCAACCATTTTGAACAGTAATAACAAAATACCAAAAAAAATAATGCTACAGAGGAACCAGATGCCGGCAGTAATCAATCGTTCAGGCAAAGTTGTCGAGGATTTAATTTTCATGGGATCCGCGTTCAAAATAATCAGCTAGGCTCATCAGTGTAATCACCAAAAGCATCAACACCAGTCCACTTACAAAAAGTGCTGATCGGTGATTCCCCACCGCATAAGCCATTTCTAGCGCCATGTTGGCAGTTAACGTTCGCACTGGATCAAAAATACTTTTCGGAATTTGTACAACATTTCCAGCCACCATTAAAATAGCCATAGTTTCACCGAGGGCGCGGCCAACTTGCAAAATCAAACCCGAAAAAAGTGGGCGCCAGGTCGCCGG
Organism: Bdellovibrionales bacterium; assembly: GCA_043740435.1. Taxonomy (GTDB): domain Bacteria; phylum Bdellovibrionota; class Bdellovibrionia; order Bdellovibrionales; family Bdellovibrionaceae; genus Pseudobdellovibrio. The sequence continues at coordinate 4,843 of JAYUCH010000066.1, forward strand.
CAAAATAAGTCGAAAAATAGTTCCTGATCTTGAAATTCCTAAAGCGCTTGCTGCTTGCAACTGTAAACTTGGAAAACTTTTAAACACGGAATCGGCAGATAAAGCCATTGTCGGCAAAATCATTAACGAGATAATTAAAATACCTGATAGAAGACTAGCTCCTGGGGGACTTATTTCATCCACCCAAGGAACTAAAACAACTAAACCCCAGAAACCAAAAACAACCGAAGGAATACCAGACAAAAGCTCGATCAATCGGGTAAAAAGCCAAGCCAAACTTGGCGGAGCATAGTAATTACAAAAAATAGCAACGACTATCCCCAATGGTGCCGCCAGAAGAATTGCACCCAGTGCGGAAAATACGCTGGCGAACAGCATCGGTGACAAATTAAATAAATTTTCTACGGGATACCAAGCACGGTCGTTAAAAAAAGAATACAGCCCTGAAAAGCGCAGGGCTGGTAAAGACTCCAACAGAATGAAAAGCACGATCAACAAAGAAAATGTTCCTGTTATCAAGGCCAAAGCCTTAAATAACAGGACTAAATATTTATCATTTCGTTGCTGGGACAAAGTATTGCTGCTTAACAAGTTCAGTCACCTCAGACGATTGAGCAAATTCGATAAACTTTTTCTTCAGACCAGTCACTTCACCTTTAGTAACCAAGTTTAAAACTCGTGATAACGGAAATGTGCCATTCTTAATATTTTCAGTTGTGGCTGCAATATTAGAACTTGGTAAAATTTTAATTGCTGTTCCACTTGAAGCATTAAATTCTGCGGTTCCAACAGAAACATATCCGATGGCATTGGCACTGCCAGAAACTGTTTTTATTCCTTGTTCGTTATCGCCGATAACTACGCCGGCTTTTATATCACTATTTTTCAGTTTATAATAATTTAGGAAAAGTTCTAACGTAGAACGTCCTTCGGCTTTGTTCACAACCGTAATCGGAGCATCAGATCCGCCCACTTCTTTCCAGTTTTTTATTTTTCCCAAATAGATATCAATGATTTGCGTATCTGATAACTGCGTCACTTTATTTTTTTTGTTTAAAATAATACAAATTCCGTCTTTAGCGATCATATAGCCCGTTAAATCTGCTTCATCTGTTTTAAGGGCTCGGGACACCATGCCGATATCAGCAGATCCTTGCCTTGCATCAGCAATACCCCGAGATGACCCGCCGGATTGAACATCAACGCGAACACCAGGATTTTTTTTCTCGAAAGCCTTAGCTATTTCTAAAGCCAGCGGTGCAATTGTGCTGGATCCGGTTAATGTCAACTTCTGTTCCGCCGCAAAACTTTTTGCTGAAAAGCTGACTGCCAACAGCAACCCCACTAAAGAACTTAAATAATTTAACTTTCCAAACTTCATCCGAATCTCCTTATGTTTTTTTAATCTTTATTTATTAAAGACTTTTTTCTTTAAAGTTTAAACTGCAGCATCCTAAGTCGATCGTTTGCTTAGATGAACCTGCCGAGCTTGTTATTTCTGCAGACAATTTATACAGATTAAATTTACCCTGACGAATGACTTCCACGAGCCCCGCGTCCCGAAGGATTTTCAAATGGTGGGACAGTAAACTTTGATCAATTTTTATTTTCTTGTTGATTTCTGAAACTGTTTTACCTTGATCCTTTATTTCACGCAGAACCATCATCCGCGTTTCATCCGCTAAAACCTTAAGTTGAGTGACACAATTTTTTACGGCTACTTTCGTTGAATTCAAAATCGTTACCCTCTAAGAAAAAGTCATATGAATTTTCGTTCATATGAACTCAGATTTAAGTCAGTTGAAATGATACGAATATGCAAACCGCAGTTCAACAAATAAATTAAGCTTTTTTTACTCAACCTAAAAAGGTCCAGTCTGTATCGATTTGTTGCGCGCGAAAGCTTTAAATAACTAAGGGATTAAAATTAAATCAAAACGGCCCATGGGTTTTTATTTGTGGTGACAGAATCTTTAATTTCAAACATCACTGTGGCTTCTAACTGAGTTACGTGGATATTCATGACAAAACACTGCGCCTTGTGAATAACACTTCCTGATAAAAAACAGAGTATCAGCTTTCAGCTTGGCCTAGACCTATCTAAGAACCTTATTCAGGAAAAAATAATTTTTTCTGTCTTTATTGATCAAAGAAATAGCAATAAATAATTTAATGTACAGTTTTGATACTCGTTAAGTATATGTAACTGTTCATATAATTTTATTAATATTATTTTTACTGATCAAACTATTGATCAATTTAAATAAGCATGAGATTATATTTAAACACTGAAACGATGAACGTAACCCTTAAAAAGATGGAGGCCTTGTGTTTAAGATTTTTATGATAGCCTTTGTGGCTGTTTTGTTTTTACAAAGTTGCGGGCAACAAGCTGCAACTCCTGCGACTTCAACTGATAATTCAACCATGCCCGGCACGATAGCCGCAGACGCACAATAAAAGGAGTATGAAATGAAAAATAAACTATTAGTCCTAAGTGTTATCGCCGCTTCTGTTTCGATGCTTAATCTGTATAAACAACAGCCCGTAAAAGACGAACTAATTCCTAAGTATACTTTGGGATTACCTTTCGCAGTCGGAAGCCTACCTGCAAACTGTGATGTTATAATTCAGGGCGCCGTTAAGGCCGAGCCTGCTTTTGGCACTTATGCCAATCATGTGTTGGACCACATTCACGGTCAATTTTACCGCTTTAATAAAATGGAAAGTGCTGATGTTGAAATGGTTTTTTGCCGCTTAGTTAATAACTTAGGAATGAATCCTGACTTAAGTAAGTTGCCTCAATCCATCAGCCGAACTTTTAATAATCATATCACCACGCTCGATGTAACAGTTCCAATAGAAGCCTTTGCAGTAAGCCTTGGTTATGTCGCGAAAGCAGATATCAAATTTGACGGCGTTACGTTCGTTAAATTGTGGTGGTCCGGAAATTCCGCGTCTTCTAAGGGGTATCTTATTCAAGATTCAAATCCTTACAACACAACCGGAGAAAAACATTTAAAATATGCGCAGTGGGATCGCACCTCGGCCGCACAAACAGTAAAAATATTCTCGACTGCATTTAATACGTCTTATCTAACGAGCCCAAATTATGTAAACCCGGTTGATCCTTCAAAAGCTGGCGGTGACCGCGCCCACTTTGGCCGTGCTAACTACAATACATCAACGAAGGCTGTATCCGTTCAAGCGATGGAAGTCCGCCAAGACCGCACCAACAACAACATTTTTTCTTGCTACAAAATGCAGATCGCTGGAATCATCGGCGGAAGTATCAGTGGATATCGTCCAGCTGTGGGAACTCCAGATTCTCCGGCAGATACAAATAAAGATGGCACTCACATTGATGGTGTGACTGGAATTGTTGACAGCGTTTCCACAGCTGATGGCACAGGTACACTGGTCGCTTCACCCGCAGCCCTTCCCCAACCTTTTGATTACAGCTGCGCAGATATTAACAGCGCCGGCAGCAACGGAGCCTTTGCAGGAAATCATGTGAATTTTAGTCTTACACCAGCGAACGTCTTTCCAAACTAATACGAAAGAGATTCGTGAAACAAATTAGAAAAAGTAACATCAATAATGAGCCGCCACAAAAGGACGCAGCCCCCCAAAGGGGACTTGCGTCTTTATTCGTTAAAAAACCAAATGTTTTTCATTACCATGATTACGTTCAATATTTAAATGACTGGCTTAAGTTTCAAAAAAATAAGCAAAAAAATTTCTCGCTTCGAAAGTTGGCTGCAACGCAAGGAATTTCAATTGGCTATTTACCAACAATCCTAGCTGGAAAAAGGCCACTATCTTCAGACTCTTTGAAAAAATTATTACCCGCATTGCAATTTTCTAAAAGCGAGCAACAATTTTTCGAATGCATTCATTCCTTAGGTACAACTTCGTCCCAGACCGAGCGGATCGAATGTTTGCATCAAATGAAAAAATACAGTGCCTACCGCGAACACTATCCAAACGAAAGTGAAGTTTATCGGTATTTAACTAAGTGGTTTTATTACACGATTCGTGAATTAGCAGCCGATCCTGAATTTAAGTTGGACGCAGCCTGGGTGCAAAGTCGTTTGCGTCAACACGTGCCACTGGCAGAAATTAAAGAAACGCTGAATTTTTTAGTTGAAAATAAATATATTGTCGTCAGTCCAACCGGGGCCGTGGCACCGCCTGAAAAACACTTAAGCTGCGAAGGTGGGATTTACAAAGTGGCTTTAACTGAATACCACCGCCAACTTTTAAACTTAGCCGAAAAATCGATTGAAAATGCCACTTCCGATGAAAGACATTTAATCGGTCACACTTTTGCGATCTCAGAAAAACAGTTCGAGAAAATTCGTGAACTGATAAAAGATGTGGTGACAAAGATTCAAGACATCACCGATAGCCCTGATGCCAATCCAAAAGATACCGTTTACCACATCGAAATGGCATTATTTCCACTGACTCATTCAACTCATTCGAAGAATTCAATACCAAATAAGAAGGAAAAAAAATGATACAAAGATTTAAAATGAAAGCAAATATTTTTCAAAAAACCGTTTTTATTTTTATACTGGCAATCAGTTTTCAGCTTTTGTTTGGATGTAAATCAAGCGCCGGCGGTTCAACCGGAGGGAATCCTTTAGATTCCTCTTTGCCGCTACAGATTTCGGCTGACGCTCAGTAATCAACATGATAAATTAAAACCATGACGGCAACATCTTTGAATCAACTTTATAAAAAACACGAACGCTGGATCCCCATCGTTTCATTTCTATTAGGATTTTTATTCGATATGCTGATGCTTAAGCGTATCGATGAATTGAATGTTATTATTCAGCAGGCCGTGTATTTAGTCATCTCGGGGTATTTGATTGCGCTTGATGTGGCCGAACATACCGGTGGACAAATTCAGCCGCCAAAATTTTTAACTAAAATTTGGAAATACCGCGAATTTTTACTGCATTTCTTACTAGGCACTTTACTAAACAGTTACGCCATTTTTTATTTTAAAAGTGCATCCGCTTTGACTTCATTTTTTTTCATCGCATTATTAATAGCCCTGTTAACTGTTAATGAATTCATGCATTTTGGAAAATCACAAATTCAAGTTCATATTGCCTTTTTAAGTTTGTGTTTGATTTCTTATTTTGTTTCGCTAACACCCACACTGATGGGCTTTATTGGAACAATTCCATTTGCAATTGCGATGCTGATTTCACTGGTTGTTTTTTTCGTCTACACAAACATTTTAAAATCTAAATTGCTTTTACAACCAAGACTTATAAAAACTCACTTCTTGTATCCCTTTATTTTGATTCAAATCATTTTTATTACATTGTATTTTTCGCATGTCATTCCGCCAGTTCCCCTGTCTGTAAAATACATGGGAATTTTTCACGCGGTTGAAAAAACAGAAGGCCACTATGAATTGGCTTTCACCCGTCCCGACTGGGAATTTTGGCAAAATGGAGATCAAACTTTTTATGCCAGGCCCGGCGATGTAATTCATTGTTATGCGCAAGTCTTTTCACCCACACGCTTTAAAGATCAATTGCAAGTGCGCTGGCTTTTTTATGATGAACGTCGTGGGTGGAGCTCTTCAAATGCCATTCCGATTGCGGTTCTTGGGGGCCGCGAAGAAGGCTACCGTATTGTAACCAAGAAAAATAATTTTCAGCCAGGTCAGTGGCGCGTGCAAGTTGAAACGATCGATGGTCACGAAATCGGACGAATTACATTTAAGGTCATTGCTGACACCAATACTGACGAGCGTGAATTTCATAAATTGATCAAAGATTAGAAAAAAACTTTACGCGGATGTGTCCTTAAGTCCGTGTGCAACAAATTCCATCAATTCAAAAATTACTAATTTATCTGAAGCCTCTTCGCAAAATACAAAACTAGCCGCTGAAACTTTAAGTTCAGCCCAGCTAGTTGACAGCATCGCGCTTGTATTAAAGAACTTAGTTAGTAAAGCTGAAGTTTAATTAATATTATCACACGCACACAGTTGTAACGCCGTAAGCGGGGAATTTTTTCCCGTCCAGTTCAGGTTCTGCCAGTCATCAAATCAATAAAAGTAAAAATAGACATATTATCAAGCAAAATAAACTGGATAGCATTTTGCTATGTTGCCGTTGCACAGCACATTAAAAATAAATCGTGCAATCAATAACCCAAGTATTCGGAAAGGAATATAAATGAGAAAAATAAATATTTTAAAACCCATCGGAGTTCTTGCAATCGCTGCAACATTACTTACGACACAAAGCACTTTCGCCGGAGACCCAAGCGGGACTGGCACTGGTGATGGTGGCAATGGTTCGTCAGAGGTGCTTGCTGCAAAACTAAATGCAAAAAATTCTAAGGAAAACTTATCAGGTCACCAGCGTGGAACCGCTGTGATTCGCATTAAAGGCGACCGCATCACCGCAGAAATTCACGCGACTGGATTAGATCCATCGATAATGCATATGGCCCACATTCATAAAGGGGATCACTGCCCATCACAAGTCAGCGATGATGCAAACCACGACGGAATTCTTGATGTCATCGAAGGACTACCCGCTTACGGACCTGTGCTTGTTAACTTTGGCGCAAACATCAGTTCATTAGCAAAATCAGCAATGGGCGGAACGCCAATGGCCAACGCTGCAGGCGTCGTTCATTATAAAGGATCAGGATCTTACTCATCATTAGTCAATGATCTTCACAACCGAGCTGCCATGGCACCTGGAACTGGTATCGCAAAACTTGCACCCGGCGAAGATTTTATGCCGCAAATGGGTGTCATCGTTGTACACGGAATTCGCGCAAGCAAAGCACTTCCTGCAGGAACTCAAACATTGACTGGTTCATCACCCCAAATGAGTTTACCGGTACTTTGTGGTCGATTGCACCGAACATCTGCGGGTCATTTTGTTACAGAGCTTGAATAATTAATTAGTAATACCTAAATCTTAGAAGGCTTAAGTCTCTTTAGAGTTATACCCCCAAAGAGACTTAAGATATTATGCAAGAGCAAGTTGAATTGATTTCAGAAACGGATTTTGAAGCTGCAATCTAATTTATATCTAAGCTTGCAGAGCCTCTAATACATATGCAGGTAAAATCTGCATCAACAATCCCACAAACCACCATCGCCGGCTGATGTAAGCTACCCTTTTTTGTCGGTCCATAGCTGATACGATTTGCATAGCTGCTTTTTCTGCTGAGCACATCCAAAATGTTCCGCCTGACATTTTTGTTTGCACGAAACCTGGCCGAATATCGACAAGTTTAATATAAAGATTCTGCGCCTTAATTTTTGGGCGTAAGGCTTGTATTAAATTTTGCAAATACCCTTTCGAGGCACTGTAAACCGGTGCAGCCCTTAGTCCTACCAGCCCGGCAATCGACGTATTAACGGCAATCGTTCCAGAAATTTTTTCAGTCGAATAATAACTGTGTGCAGCCATAAGCAGATTTGTAGTGCCAGCGATATTCGTATTAATTAAATTCATTTCCTGATTCCAGTCTTTAAAAGAAGGGTCTGTAGCAATTCCAGAATTTAAAAAAATAACGTCAACGGATCCCAAAATTTTATGAGCGGTTGCAATCATATCCGTTCCTTTAAAAGAACAGATATCATAGTAATGAACATAAAGTTTTTCGGGATAATTCATTTTAAGATTCTGCAAATCTTGCAAGTTTCTGCCGACAGCAAGGACTGTGTTTCCGCGGCTTAGAAGTTTTTTTGTGACAGCTAATCCGATGCCTGACGTGGCACCTATGATTAAATAATTTTTATTCATTTATTTCTTCAGTCCTTCATTTCTATATTGCGTTAAAACATTTTGCTCGCTAGCTTCACGATTTTGCCAAAAATGATCTAACCATTTTCGCGCTTTTAAAGTATTTTTGATGATACTTTTGTAGTTTGCAGTTTGTCCACTGATCTCTAACTGAAAGATCAAAGCAAATGAGATATAATCTTGGCTTCGCTGGCGCCGAGTCCACAAAGAGGGAATCAGCGGAAAGCCACGATCATGATGGAAATTAAATGCCATTAAATCGACGGCTTCGCGTAAATTACTATCAGCAATTAAATTTATTTCCTGGGTCAATTCATAGTACCATTGATCTTGTAAACGATCGAGTTCGTGCAACTGGATTTCACTGAAATCAAATCGCCCGCGGTAAATTTCGGTTTCGAAGTTCTTGCTGGATTCATGACGAATATCATGCATCCAGAAGTCGCCAGAGGGTCGTTTAAAACCATCAGCTTCGACGGACTCTGCTGTTAAACCAATGATATTTATTTCTTTCGACATGAGTCGCATCAACACGTCCCGTTCGATCGGAACAGCACTGGGCACAAACACAGTCTGCAAAAAGTTTTGATCTGAAAAAGCAGAAGCAAATTGCTTTTCTGCGACTCGAAACCCTTCAATAGCTGACTTCTTTTGAAAAATTTCAAATTTTCTGTTTTGAAAAAGGCTGTATTCTTTTGCCATAGAAAGCTGTTGATACCCTTGAAAAAATCGGTCAACTTGCAAAAATATTCGTGTCGATAGCTTATCAGTCCGATTTTCAAAATGGCCAAAAGCACGCGAAAAATAATACGTGTACTCGATCGTTTGCTGATAAGAGATATTGTTCAACTTTAAAATCACGTCGGCCTCTAGCAGCAGTTCGCTAAAGTATTTTTCAGCTATTTTTAGCTCAAGGATTGAACCCCCTTGCCTGGACCGAAGCAGCGGAGTAAGAAAATTAGACTTTTTGAATTTATCTTCCATTTGCAAACGAGTTTGCCGGATTTCATTTAATTTTTGCTGTAAGTTAAACTGAGCGTACTGAACCGCAGGAAGTCCAATTTCATTATAATTAAAGCCGTATGGATTTTCAGGATGAATTGTTTTTTCCTGAATAAACCGAGCTCGCATTAATTTTAAAAATTGATTTGGATCACTCAGAACAAACTGCAGGCCAGGATACTTTTGTTCTAACTGTTGATTGATCATGAGGCTATGATTTTGAAAAATCTCACGACATAAAGGCGCACCGAAAGAAAGTGCAGGCAAAAATAAGATAAAAATAATATAAAAATGTCTAAGTCTCACGTAGGTTACTACAGCAATCCCCTGGCCAATCGATTTGATTCGGAATGAGACACTTCAAAAATGTTCGAAAATATATGTGCTTTTAAATCAAAAAGCTTTGGAACGACGATATTTGGAAATCATCAAGCGTAAAGTCCATGGAAATTGGATTTATCGGCACAAGTCTCGAAACTTTGTGCCGCCGTAAAAAAAATTATTACTGGGATTACTGTGTGGTCACGTTGAAAGTAAATTGCCGAGCTAACTTCAAAGACACTTTGCCAAGACTGACCCCACTGGTATCGCCCTCAGCATCGACACGGTCATAAACAATTTGTCCTGACTTGTTGGCTGTGGTCGTGACACGGCTTAATTCAATCGTAGGATTGTTCATCCCTTCACTTAATACTCTAACTTGGCGAAGTGCATTTGCATGGGCCCGCTGTAAAGCAAGATCACTCATTTTATCCCACGTGTCGGCAAAAACTCCTGGAATTGGTGCAGAAAGCGATATCGTTAGATGCTCGACATTTAAATCAATATTCGATTTTATTTTCTGATTAAGACCTAATAAACCATCTTGCAGTTCTGCCAATAGCTGCAAGTTATTGAGTTTGAATTGAATTGCAGTTGTTGATGTCCAACTGTGATCTGCATCACAAATAATAACCTGCCGCCCATCAACATAAAAGGTTTTAACCGCTTGAATATTTGCATCCGGTGAAACAGCAAGCTGATCTGGAATATTAGTTTTATATTTTTCTAGTACCGCGACTGCTTTTTGTGAAAGCTGATCCACGTCTTGCCGGGCACTTAATGCCGATGTATGACATTCAGATGCTACTGTGATGTTAACACGTATAAATTCTGCCGGCATTGAGGCCGTACCTTCACCGATGATTTCAAATCGACCTGCCATGGCTGCAGCCGAAAAAAATAAACCTAAAACGAATAATCCTGTTTTCATAAACACCCCTATTATTAAAGTCTTTTGCATTGAATACCCCTTGCATTCAACTTAACAACACCATTACGGCATTTAGATTCATTAATATAATTATTAATTAAGACTGTTATCATTAACAATATTAATGATTTTAGATTCGTTTTGTCGTAAACATTAATAATGATAAATCAAACTGACCTTAAATACTTTTTAGAGCTAACTAAAACTTTGCATGTTTCCCGTGCCGCCGAGCGCCTTGGGGTGACTCAGCCCACCCTAAGCCATTGCTTAAAACGTTTAGAAGCTGAAATAAAGACTCCCCTATTTCTACGCAGTAAAAAAGGGCTTACACTAACCAGCGCTGGTCAACGCATGGCTGAACAAACAACTCAGCTTATTCAAAAATGGCAAGATGTTTTAGTTGCAACTCAGAACGAAGTGCAAAAAGCTTCGGGCACTATTCGACTTGGCTGCCATTCTGCGGTCGCGCAGTACACACTACCGAATTTTCTAACTGATTTCTTAAAAAAGTATTCTGAAGTTACTTTTAGTTTTACTCATGGCTTATCCAGACACATGGTTGAAGATGTCATCAGCCAAAAATTGGATCTTGCCTTTGTTATTAATCCGGTAGCCCATCCAGATTTAATCATTAAAGAAGTTTCAAAAGACCGCGTTAGTTTATGGAAAACTAAAAACTGTATAAATACCGATGTGCTGATCGTGGAACCCAGTTTGTTGCAAACTCAAAATATCTTACAAAAACTCAAGAAAAAAAATATTTATTTCACCCGAGTCATTGAGTCTTCAAGTTTAGAAGTCATCGCACAACTTGTTCACAGCGGCGCTGGCTGTGCGATTTTACCCGAGCGTGTGGTTAAAATAACTAAAGACCAAAATATTCAACAAGTTAAAGATGCACCCGAGTTCCACGACCGAATGTGCGTCATTTTTAAATCTGAATTTCGTAAGTCTATGCGCGGCCAAATACTTATCGAGACCATCACTAAAAAATTGAGATAATTAAACCGACTTCGAAGTCTTGTTGTGATAAATTATGTCTTGTAATACGAAATTTTGGAGCTACACGTGAAAGCCAGCAGTAAATTTACAATTGCAAAGTGGGATGAAAATCCTTACCAAATAATTTCCGATAATAAAAAACTTACCAAAGCTGCAGTTAATTTTAAAATTCAGGGTGATATCGAAGGTTTAGCCGCGGCAGAATGGCTGATGTTTTATAAAAATTTTGATGCAAAAAATCCAATGATCGGAGCAGCCATCTATGTTGGCTTGATTCGTATTGAAGCGAAGCTCATTGGTAAATCAGGCAGTTTTGTTCTTGAAGATAAAGGATTTTTTGAAGCTGGCGTTGCAAAATCAACTTTAGAAATTTGTCCCGATTCTGGAACTGGCGAATTAGCCGGTATTTCAGGCCGTGGACACCTGATAGCAACCCATAATGATTGCACACTGGAACTTGAATATTTGATCTAGTTACCACAACGAAAACACCAATCTAATTTAAGATGCTCTTAATTTGAAGTTGCAGACGCATGAACGATAAGCTGTGATTTGTAGCCCCAAGATTCGCTTTCGAAAATTGAACCTGAACCGCCAAACTCAGCGACTTGTCTGCTATCACCCCGAAAAATCAAACTTATCTTCGGATCAAAAAACAACCCATAAGACTGAAAAAGCTTATGATTAGATTCTACATTGAAAATTACCTCAGCTTGGGAGTATGAAAATAAAAACATCAAGATTGCAAAGATCGTAATTCTATACAATTTCATTTTATGACCTATTTATGGAAAGTGTGATTTATCATAACCCGCACCACAACAATAAATTAAACTTCAAAACAAATGCAATTGAAGTTTTAAAGTCCAGCAAGCTTAGAATCCAAAAACTTCATTGGATCTAACTCAAACTCGAAGTAATTTTCTTCGGTTATTAATACCGGACAAGACTTAGGAAACTTTTTCTGAAAAGTTTCTAAACCTTTTTTTGAACGAGATCGATTACTTTTAACCTCGATAGCCCATACAGCCTTCCCACGCTGCAAAATAAAATCCACTTCTGAATTGCCCTCGCGCCAGTAGTACAGCGAATGACCTGTTCGCATAAGCTGAGCACCCACAACAAGCTCAAAAGCACGACCCCGTTCGTCGGCATCGTAGTCCCCCAAAATAGTCAGTTGATAAAAACAGGGCGCAAGCGGCAGAATTTTTGGTGATGAAGACTTTGTTTTTATTTTCTTTGCGGAATATTTTTCTAAGGCCTTAATTAAATAGGCGCCCTCGTAAAGGTGAATGTAATTTTTTATAAGCTCGACGTTTCCCCGATCCTGAATTTGACCTAAAAGCTTTGTGTACGATATTTCTTGTGCAGGATAGCTTATCAAAATTTCGAAGGCCTGCCTGAACAGTGCAGGACTTTTAACATTTTGGTATTGCAGAATATCTTTTTCAATCACTGTGGCGACGATAGAATTTTTAACGTAGTCAGGCCAGTCCGCTGTTTTTTTAAACGCATACGAACCCGGGTATCCACCAAACTTTAAAAAGTCTTCGAAACTAAGGCCATACCCTACTTTTGATTCATGAAAATTCCAGTGATGGGCTTGCGTTAATTGAAACCTACCCGTTAAACTTTCAGTCAACCCTTTGTGAATTTCGAGCGAGCTTGATCCAAGCAGCACACACTGGATTTTGACTTTACGTTTTTTATTTTCATCATACAGACGTTTTATAACTTCAGCCCAATTTTCACATTTTTGAATTTCATCAACAAATAATATTTTCTTCTGCTGATGCGCTTCACTCCATTGCTGTATCAGCCATGCAGAATCTGAATTAAATATTTTATCGGCACTGACATAAAAAGCCCTGTTTTTGTAGTGGTCTTCAATTAATTTTAAAACCGAGGTGGTTTTTCCAACTTGGCGCGGGCCAATTAGAACTTGTATTAAGGAATTATCTTGATCTATTCGATCTTGCAACTGCTTGATATATTTCAAGTAAATGGTATTTCGCATATTTGATAGGTTAGTCTATCAAATATGATAGGTCAACCTATCAAACCTAAAATCTCATTCTGAATCAAAAAAGCTTCGCATCATTAGACGATAGCATAACGCAAACCTGGCACTTACCCACCCGGCTCAGGTTTCATAAAACTAAGCCTAGTTGCAGGAATTTATTTTTTTCAACACTTCCACTTTCAGGTGTTTTGCGTGAATGCGAAAGATAAGCTTTGGCTTTACCTAATGTCTAAGAACGGAAACACATAATGACAATCCATTTTTTTAAAAAAGGCAGTGGCCCTAAATTATTACTAGTCCACGGACTTGGCGGCAATAGCCATTCGTTCGATTCTATCATCAACGAACTAGCGATGCACCGAGAAGTGATTGCAGTTGATCTGCCTGGTTTCGGAGATTCACTACCGTTACCAGGCGAAGTGACGATCAGCACTTTGTCAGCGGCGTTAGCAGCCTTTCTAAAAGAGCAAAATTTAATTGGTATAGACGCCGTCGGTAGCTCCATGGGAGCCCGTTTAGTTATCGAAATGAAGCGACAAGGGAACTTATTAGGTGACGTCGTTTCACTTGATCCTGGCGGATTTTGGAAAGGATTTAAAAGACATTTATTTTTCGGCTCGATCTATTTATCTATTCGCTTAGTGCGATTACTGAATCCATTTTTAAGTAAAATTTGTAATAGTAAATTGGGACGTACAATTTTGTTTGCGCAGTTTTCGGCTAGGCCGTGGAACCTGTCGGCAAAAGAAATTTTAACTGAGATGCGCAGTTATATTCATGCGCAGTCCTTTGATGAGCTGCTTTATAACCTTACTTATGGTGAAACTCAAAAAGGAGCACCTAAGAACTCTATCACTGGCAGGCTGACTATCGGCTGGGGAAAGCACGACCGCGTGTGCTTCAGTTCACAGGCAAAGTATGCACTTAAACTATTTCCGGATGCTACCTTGCACTGGTTTACTCACAGCGGACATTTTCCACATTGGGATGAACCACAAAAAACAGTTCAGTTTATTCTTGATAACACGCAGACCAAAAGTTTTGGGAAGCGCGAACATTTAGACAAGCAAGTACAGTTGCATACAACTTAAAGCGAAAATACTTCTGCTGCCATCATGTCAGTTCAAAGCTTTAAGAATAAAATATCCAAAGATGAAATTTTCATTTAATTAAAACAAAATTACCACCTAGACTTAGATGGATTTGGTCATGGATCTATTGCGCAGTTAGAGAAAAGAGAACCGAAGAAAAAGGTTACTTTAGAATCCATGGAAAATGCAGCACGCGCTATGGATTGCAAAGTTGTTTATGCCATAGTTCCCATTAAGTCAGGCTACACTTTAGATGACATCATTAAAAATAAGGCTCAGGAAGCAGCTGGTCTTATTCTTAAAGATGTAGCCCACACAATGAGGCTTGAAAAACAAGGAACATCTGACAAGCAGATTCAAAAAGAATTAGATAGAGTAGCAAAAGAGCTTATTGAATCAAACGACCCCAGAATATGGAAAACCAAAAATAAGAAGTTAAAAGTAAAAACGAATGTCTAAATTCAAAATTTCCTACCCAAGTGGGGCAACGTCAATTGATACAGATGAATTAAAGGATTTAATTCCGGACTACATTTCAACGATGGGTGAGTTAAATCAACTTGAACAATCTAACATTGCAGATGGATTTGTTTGGGCTGGTAAGCAAGACCTGGATGATTTACTTTCAGTGACATTTATTCTTAAGCTTCACAAAAATATGTTCAAGCAAGTCTGGAAATGGGCAGGCAAAATCCGAAAGTCGAATGAAAATCTTGGGGTCATGAAGGAAAACATCATGACTGATCTTGCAATCCTAATTGGTAATACCAAATTTTGGATCGAAAATAAAACATTCATTAATGATGAGATCGCGGCCAGATTCCATCACCGACTTGTTCAAATTCATGTATTTCCAATCGGAAATGGTCGCCATGCACGTTTGATGACCGATTTATTGCTACAAAAACTTGGCGAAAATAAATTTACTTGGGGTACTCTGGGTGCCCACACATCACTCGAGGTTGAAGGCCAGACAAGATCTGATTATGTCGCTGCAATTCAAAAAGCAGACATTGATAATTTTGAAGATTTAATCAAATCGCTAAAACAGCTTTTCGTTCAAATCTAATCTCACCTCCAAACTTACAAAAACACCTGCATCTTATAGCGCCCGTGGCACCCTTTCAATTTTCCGAAATTCGAACTAGCGCTTGCGTTCTTTACGCTCAAATCTGTTTCAGTCTTAGTGACCGCATTGCTTAGTCGTGTTGACAATTAAAAAAAGTACGGTATTATACCGTACTAGATGGGACCGCTTGAAAAGCATAACCAATGTTGTATTAACTAAATTTGCAGAAAAACAGCTAACGAAGCTTCCGAAGAATATAAAAGAAGCTTTAAGATACTGGGCGGAAACGATTGAAAGAATTGGAATCAGAGAAGTCAGAAAACTTCCCGGATATCATGATGAGCCCTTGAAGGGCCCTCGCATCGGTCAGCGCTCTGTTCGACTCAATAGTGCTTATCGAGCGATTTATATTGAAACAAATGAATCCGTTGAAATAACAGTAATAGAGGTAAATAAACATGACTACTAAATCGATTACTAAAATTTTAGAAAAAGAATTGGGTCCCATTTCTTTTGGTGGGTATTTGCGAGGCTCCAGAACAATGAAAGATCTTTCACAAAAAGAAATGGCTGATTACTTAGGAATTTCAAAAAGCACTCTTTGTGATATCGAAAAAGGACGACAATTTGTAAGCATTGAACTAGCCTATAAAATCGCAAAAAAATGTGGTCTTTCGGAAGCAATGGCTGTTGAGTGTACAGTTAGGGATCAGATCAAACGATCAGGGTTAAAGCTCAATGTGCAGATAAAAAAGATAGCCTGACTCCATTGACTTAGCTTTTTAGGATAACTGCGATTGCCATTTCTAAGTCTTCCAAACTTACAATAATGTAAAATTTTGGAGTGGAAGACTGCTCATCCGCAACTTATTGATGAGATTAATAATGACACTGCGAAGTCATCAAACAGTCATCTAGCCTGGTTTTGATTTAATCAGAACCGGCCAAGGAAATCCAATTTCCCTTTTCACAATAATACGTGATCGAACGCTTTTAGCGGTTTTAGTTTCTATACATCTTGATTTCATAATGAAAGTTTACAAAGCTAAGCTATGCAAAAACATGTACTGATTCCATTGCCGCGAAAAGATTTTGATCCGACTGAGGTTGCAGTGCCCTGGCAAATTCTAAAGTCCAATGGAATTCAAATTTCATTTGCAACACCCGACGGTCAGTTAGCGACTTGTGATCAAATCATGTTGACCGGACAAAAACTTGGCTTGTTAGCCCCGTTGCTCAAAGCCGATCTTAATGCCAGAAACGCTTATTCAGAAATGATCTTATCGCAAGAATTTTTGAATCCGTTGAAGTGGACGGACCTTGAAAATCAAGAATTCGATGGACTAATTTTGCCAGGTGGACACGACAAAGGGATGCGCGAATATTTGGAGTCGGAAATTCTGCAAAAGGAAGTGCTGAAGTATTTTATTGCTGACAAACCTGTCGGTGCCATTTGTCACGGTGCTGTCCTAGCCGCCCGCAGTAAATCTAGCTCTGGCAAAAGTGTATTATTTGGTCGATCAACAACGTGTTTATTGAAATCCCAAGAGCTAACAGCGTGGGTTCTGACTTCCTTGTGGCTTAAGGATTATTATAGAACTTACCCAGAAACAGTTGAGCTTGAAGTGAAATCATACCTAGCATCACCCAATGACTTCAAAGCGGGCCCGACTCCCCTTTTTCGAGACTCGCCAAAAAAATTGAACCGCGGATTTGTAGTCCAAGATGGCAACTATATATCAGCGCGTTGGCCCGGTGATGCACATCTTTTTGCGACAAAGTTTCTAACCTTGTTCAGGTGACTGTAGTGTTAGCTTCTTGTCTTTGATCAAGCATGTTAACCCCAAAATGAATTTTCGGAGTCCATAACTTTTCAAGAAAAATTGGATAGGCGACTACACAAATCTTACAGATAAGATGGTTTTAGATTATTGACAGCGTAAGCGATCTTTTACTAAGTTGAACGAAAAGTTAACATGCTTTTTAATTGGGGAAATGAAATGAGTAAAATTGTATTTTTTTCTGTGTTTTGTCTTTGGTCGCTTGTAATTTAACCTCTGGTAATGCTGCGGATAACAAGCGCGTTGTAGAAAAAGATAAAATATCTGAACCCGACAAAACCCAACCTTTGCTGCCAGACTACAAAAATATCAAGCAGCTCATTTCTGATGGAAATTCTACAGCTTGTGCATTAACTAATCGTATTCAATGTTGGGGTTATGGATTGCCTTTTCTTAGCGCAACTAAAGAAATTGCCAGCCTTGAAAACATATCACAGTTTTCTTTATCTTTATCAAGCCTATGCGCTTTAAGCGAAAATAAAGACTTAAAATGTTGGTATAGCCTTAGTATCCCACACCCTCACGAGCAATACGGAAGAGAAGATTGGTTAATTGGTCAGACTCCCGTGGAAATAAAAAATATACGTAAAATTATCGGTATTTATAATGGTGCATGTGCAATCGATCACTCTGGATCGATAAGCTGTTGGGAAAATAAGGCTCATATTGCTTCAAGCCCTGAAATTGAGGTAACTCGCCTTCCTGGCCAATTCGATGATCTTTTTTCAGATAATACATTTACCATTTGTGGCAATAAAAAAACAGCCAATGAAAACGAGATATCGTGTTACAAATTCAACAAGTTAACTTTCAAGAAAACAATTGGAAGTAGCAATCTTAAAGAAGCCGTTGTTGTAGGTGACAGTTTATGTGTGATTGATGAAATAGGCGTAAAATGTTGGAACACTGACGGGAAGACTATTAGAATTCCTGCCGATTTGAAAAATCCAAAGGGCATAACATTGTCTGAAGGTAGGGATGACAATCCCTATGCTTGCGTAATTGTCGACAATGGTGTGCGGTGTTGGGGTTTATTTCAGGCAATAGTTGCCGAAACTATTCCTATCACAGCAAGTTTTGAAAATCCGAAGTCTTTATTCACAGCCGCTGGGTGGCTGGGTAACGGAACCAAACCTTATTATTATTATTTATGTGCAAGTACCGACGAAGGAGTTAAATGCTGGGAAAATCTTTCAGGAGGATCACACAGCGCAGGCTATTATATTCTAAATTTAATTCCTTCGAGTTTAAAATTCGATAAGCAAGTCCCAAAGCCAGTTTATTGTGATAACGCGCAAACAACACAATCTTGCATCAACTTTTCCGGCGTCTGGATGGATAGCGCTGCTAATAGCCCTACGAGCGTCGGAGACACTTATATAGCACAGACTAAGTGCGACCGAATTGATGCAGTCGCCTTCACAGGCAAGAATGTAGATATTAAAACTGCGCTTCCGCTAGATGGAAAAGCTGTATGGTTTGGTACTAAAAATGAAAACAACTTATTTGCTGCCGCTTGTTTTAAAGGAAATGATCTGAATATTGAGATTTTAACAAATACAGAGTCTTTTTTATTTCAGCATTCAGGTGATCGCATTTGCACACGTCAATATATTCAAGGAAAGGATAATTTTCTTGGATGTACTTTTGTTAGAAATCTAGAGCCTTAAATAAAACACTGCTTTTAAATACGCTGAAGAAAGATAAAATTTTGGTTGAACAAAAGTCTGCGCCTTCCAAACCGTGCGCTGACTTTTCTTTTTCTCAGAAATGGAGATCAAAAAAATCCATCAAATTTTAACAAGGCACATGTTTTTTTCCAAAAGTGTAATCGTTTTTCCGCTTCAAAAACCTCAGGTCGCATTAAATCACAGAGGGAAACTTAAATTTTGGAGTAGCAAACCTAACTAAAAAGGAATCTTTTTGGTCTGATTGCGGACGATAGAACTTTATTTTTTAAGTCTAAAATCTGCGAGTGGTTATCTGAAGTTCGATTTGAGCGCCGTCACCCGACAGAAACCCAATTTTTTTGATAATTGAATTTCGATCTGTCATCATATTTTGAAATCTGCTGATGTACTTAGGGTTGACTGGGGATTGCCATTTCTAGGTCCTCCAATCTCGTAGAGATTGGAGCGGGAGACGGGACTCAAACCCGCGACCTATGCCTTGGCAAGGCATCGCTCTATCAACTGAGCTACTCCCGCAATCAGAAAGAATAAAAATTTAAAAGAATCAGCTGCAACTGTCAACACATCGAAAGAAAAGACTTAAAAGATAATCACAAGCGCTTTAATTCAGCCGAACAACCTGTTTATTATGCATTTTGCGCAACATGATATTTATAAATTTACAATTAACACGCTGATTTAAGATTGATTGAAGCCCAAAAATATACGGCAATAGAGATGCTTCTGTTCTTTCAGTTTCCGGGGGGATCATACTTTGAATACTTTAAAAACTTTTACGTTATTTTTCGCTTTAACTATTTTCTCTGCGGTAAGTCTGGCTGATAACTTACCAAATGATTTTTTAAACCAACTTGAAGATTTACAAAACCCGTCGTTCATTACCACCCCCAACGACGACCACTCGCAGTTGCTAGCGGCTTTTGCTGAGGCCAAAGTCTCCATCAAGGTAGGAATATTCGGAATATCGGGGAAACCTATTGCTGATGGCTTGGTGGCCGCCCAAAAGCGTGGCGTTGCAGTCACTGTTATCTGCGATAAATACTGCACCACGGGCGATAAGCGCTCGGCCGTCTTTCAACAACTCAAAGACGCGGGCGTCACATTGTATTTGGCTAGCCCTGGCTTCACCATCAGTCATTGGAAGATGTTCATTATTGATGACGTCCGGGTTTTTATTTCGACAATGAATTTTATTAATCGCTTTATCCAAATGCGTGACATGGGATTATTTGTAACGAACCCAAGCATTGTTAAGGAAGTACTTTCTGTTTTTAATGCCGATATTGAAAATTCAAAAAACCAAACGGCGCTTACCCCATTCGTTAGCCAGCCCAATCTAATCTGGAGCCCAACAAATTCAGAAACTAAATTAGTACAGCTGATTCTTTCAGCTGAAGACACCATCGATATTTGGATCGAGAACATGGGTAATCCCGAAATTCATAAAGCTTTAAAAACCAGTATTGCAAACGGAGTCAAAGTCCGCTTAATGACTTCGCTGTGTAGCCTTGGGATGGATCCAACGATTGCATTTATGCATTTACACGAACTGATATCTTTTGGTATTCAAGTGCAAGTTATGCCCTACCCGGCCTCTGAGACCCAACCCTATATTCACGCTAAGGTTGTTGTTGTCGACAAGAAAGTAACTTTTTTGGGCTCTGAAAACCTGTCCTACAATTCTTTACTAAAAGCCCGCGAATTAGGAATTATTTTTAAAAACATTGAAATTCAAAAACGCATTTCAGATCTTTATGAATCAGATTGGAAAGCAACGATTCCACTGCCAGATAAGCCACCTGAAAAGTGCGAAGCTTTGCAACCCTAAAAGCCCATGAATATTCTGCATCTGTTGTCACAAAATCATCTTACCGGCAGCGAAGTCTATGCAGCACAGCTGGTTAAACATCAAGTGTCTGAACAACACCAAGTTTTTCAAATTTCTAATGGTTTTTTTACAGATTCCAAAGCACAGAAAAAAACTTTGACTGTTGAAACGCGGTCAAAAATACAATTCGTTAAAAATGTGTTTTGGTTACGACAATTTCTTAAAAAAGAAAACATTCATGTTATTCATACGCATTCCCGCGCGGCCGCAAAGCTAGCTTTCTGGGCCAGATGTTTTTTAAAAATTGGAATGGTGTCGACCATCCACGGTCGGCAGCACCCATCTTTATCAAAAAAACTAATTAACCAGTACGGAGATTTCTTAGTGGCTGTTTGTGAAACAATTCAACAGCAGCTTATGAATGATTTTAAATACAATCAAAGGCGAATTAAAGTGATTCGAAACCCCGTTTCACTTTTAGATTTTAAATATAAAAACATTTTTAAAACTAAAGGTCCTTTTAAAATTGCGGTGATTGGCCGAACCACAGGTCCCAAAGGTGAACGCACGCAGCTGGTTTTAAATACGCTTCCGCATTTACTTCGGAAATTAGGCCATGAAGCAGAATATTTTCTTATCGGCGGTTCTGAAAAACATCTAGATCTTTCAAAGCTTAAAGATTTTAAAATCAGCGAAAAAAGCATTCCAGCACTTAACAGTGATCATTACCAAGAATATGATTTAGTGATAGGCTCTGGTCGTGTGGCTATCGAATCCTTAATCGCCGGCGTTCCCACGTTCAGCTTTGGCGAGGCTAAGTATCTGGGCCTGGTGCGGTTAAGTAATCTAGATGAAAATTACGCGACTAACTTCGGAGACATGGATTCCCAGTCGCAATCACCCCGGTTGTATGTTGAACAACTAGAACATGATATCAAAGCTTGGCTTAGTTTCGACTTATCACCTGAGATTGCACAGATTTCAAAAAAAATTCAAAATGACTTTAATGCAGAAAAAATAAATAAAGTTTTATATAGGCTTTATGAATCCAGTTACTTTTTGCGCAATTACAGTTCGTGGATTCCGGTTTTGATGTACCATAAAATTCCGCTTCAAGAATTGGATTCAGTTCATAAAATTTTTGTCACCAAAGACGATTTTAAAAAACACTTGCAGTTTTACAAAAAACTTGGTTTTCAAACATTGGCATTTTCTGATTTAAAAAAATACAAATCAGCTGAGAAAAATTTTAAATCATTTCCAAAAAAACCTTTAATTCTGACTTTTGATGATGGCTACAAAGATAATCTTGAACACGCGTCTCCGCTGTTAAAGGAATTTGGTTTTAAAGCGCAGCTGTTCTTACTTGCTGATTCTAAAATCGACAGCAATCAGTGGGATCATTCAGAATCGGAAAAGCCCCATGAAATCGTTAGTGGCATGGACCGATTAAAATGGAATGAATCAGCCTTTGAAATTGGATCCCATGGCTTTAGTCATCAAAAAATCACCCAAATGTCAGAGGCCGAAGCCCGCTTAGAATTACGCAAGTCCAAACAAGATCTTGAAAATGAATTTAAAAAAAATATTCCCGTTTATGCATTTACGTATGGTGATACCAGTCTTGAAGCTGCGAAATGGGCGCTCGAAGAAGGCTACGACTATGCGGTGAACACCGATACTGGCGGTCAACTTTTAGAGGAAGATCCGTACCGAATTTTTCGGGTCAACATTTTTCCTAATGAAAGTTTTTTTAGTTTATTTAAAAAAACTTCCAGCTGGTACAGAACTTACTATTTTCGAAAAAGAAAAAAATAACTATTTTACAACCCAAATGATTTCAAGGTTTGCACCAACGCCACTGTCAGCACATACGCCACTAAATTACTTATACCCAGTTGCATCAGTGCCACTTTCCAGGAACCCGATTCCCGGCGTAAGACTCCTACGGTTGATATGCACTGAAGCGCAATACTAAAAAATAGCAGTAAACCCACAACCGAGGCCACTGTGAATATCGGCGTGCCATCTGAAAACGTCGCAGCCCGCATCGATGTTAGTAATCCCTCAGTTTGTTTTTCTCCGTCACCTTCCACATTAAATACCAAGGCAAGGGCAGAAACAAAAACTTCCCGGGCGGCAAAGGCCGAGATCAAACCAAAGCCCGCGCGCCAGTCTAAACCCATGGGTCTAAAAATAGGTTCGATGGCTTTTCCGGCTTGGGCCGCATAACTTTGCTGGGAAATTTCAGAATCCGTCATGGGCACAGCAGTCACGGGTCTTGGAAAGTTAGTTGCCACCCAAAGAATAATGGCTAACACCAAAATTGTTGGGCCCGCTTTCCGTAAAAATGATTTTGATTTACTGACTGATTGGGTCAGTAAAATCGAAAGCTTTGGCTTCCTGTAAAGTGGCAATTCCATCATTAGCCTTGGTTTTTCGCTCGATGCAATAATTTTAGATAAAATTCCTGAAGCCACCGCACTGACTAAGATTGAAAAAAAATACAAACTGGCCATGGCGGCGCCCGCGTAAAAAGGTTGGCTATTTGAAAAAATAAAACTGATCATCAGCGCAAAAACTGGCAGTCTAGCCGAGCAAGTTAAAAACGGAATAATACTTTGGGCGATCAGCCGTTCTTTTCTGGAACTGATATTTCTGGTCGCCATGATGGCAGGAATAGCGCAGGCAAACCCAGATAAAAGTGGAACAAACGATCTGCCCCCAAGACCAACCCACGAAAGTGGCCGGTCTATTAAGGCCGCTACGCGGGCTAAATAACCAGAAGCTTCCAATAAACCAATACCAAGAAATAAAATAAAAATTTGTGGAATAAAAATTACAACGCCGCCGATTGAACCCACCAAACCTTTTCCTAAAAAATTTCCAAAAAGACCTGGAATGTGGCTTGTGATTTGATCGGCCATCCAGCCAAATGAAGTGTCAACGGCTTCCATGATAGGGGCTGCTAACCAATAGATCGATGAAAATAATAAAGTCATGAAAAAGAAAAAAAAGATCAATCCAAAAAAAGGATGCAGTAGTACTTTATCAATTTGCCGTGTTCTTTGCGTAACACTGTGATTTTTCACTTCACGGATCGTTACGCGGTGAACAAGGTCAATTGCCATTTTCATTTGCTGGTGCTGTTTTTCAACAGACCACACTGGAATTTTTATTACTTTATTATTTAAAAAATGATCTTCATCATTTTTTTTCATCGCTTTTACAACTTCAAGTAAGCCCGATCCCAGTAACCCATCAAATAAAATAACTTCATGACCCATTTCGTTTTTTAAATTCTGCAGGTTCAACAAAATGTCATTTTTTTTCAATAAATCTGACATGGTCACCACAAAGACTATAGGATATCCCGATTCTTTCAGCTGTTGTGCTAAAACTAAATGCCTCGATAACTGTGTGCCGTCTAAAACGCAAACGACTCCGTTGATTTTTTCTTGCCCGGCATTTTTTAAAAATAAAGTTGAAAAAGTAACTTGCTCATCTTCACTCTGGGCTTGAAGCGAATAAATTCCCGGAGTGTCGATAATCTTTGGCAAATAACCAACGTTGACTTCACTTAAGTGACTTTGTAAATTTCCGACACTGTATTCGACCGTGGCGCCTGGGTAATTAACTGTCTTAAAATTTGATCCCGTTAACCAATTATAAAGTGTTGTTTTTCCTGAATTCGGAGATCCTACTAAGACCCATGCAGACATGAAATCTCCTCTTCGTTTAAGGCTAAAATAGTTTCGTTGAATTGCAAAACAGTGACTGAGTTAAAAGAAATTTTTTGAATAATCTCGATCTTCAAATCAGGGAATAAACCTAAATCATACAACCTTTTAACGATGTCATCGGGCCCTGATATGGATTTAATAATCATAAATTTTTCTGGCTTTTGCATAGATACAGACTTTTACTGAGTTTTCATGAGAATGAGAACAACTATCATTTTGGTGTTTATAGATGAAAATGAAGTGATAATTTAAGCTTTTAAAACAAAAAACTGAAATTAAGGCCTATAACTTGGGTAAAATTCTTAGGCTCGATAAAGAAATTTCCGCTAGGTTGGCCATTCACTTGAAGCTCTTCGGTATTAGAATCACCCACCGTCCAACTTTCATAATATAAACTGGCGACCAGGGGCACTGTGGTCAAATCGTCAATACGGCGACTCAGCGTGACCTTGTGCCCAGAACCGGTTGTTTGTGTGTGACGAACATTGCCAAAAGTTTTATTCACCTCTGATAATTTTGAATACATAGAGCCCGAAATAAAAACATCATATTCAAAATCAAATTTAATATCTTTAAAAAGAAAATTAAAACCAATGGGTGCATATAAATAATTTCCGATGCGTGTGTAGAATCCAGAACCAATGCCTTTATCGATTAAAAACCTAAATCCTGGTCCGATAAAAAAATGAATTCCAAAATCAGATAAGTAATCGACACGGTGGCTGACTTTGGCGATGATGTCCGACGTTTTAGCTTTGTAATCCGAGCACACATTGGTGTTCACATCACAAAGTGAACCATCATAAGTCAATTCTCCGAAGACAACCTGAGCGGCTGTGACACCTTCAAGCTGATCAAGATATCTTATCGCGAGTTCGCCCGAGATACCCAGCATCAGACCCGAATGCGCAATCAAACCGGGCTCGACGTAACGGTAATGATTTAGCTCTAGTCCCAATAATGTTGATTTGATGGAACCTAAGTCTTCAGCTGATGAAACCGAGCTGATAAACATCAGATACAAAAATAATAATGACCGA
The DNA here is from genome assembly GCA_043740435.1 of Bdellovibrionales bacterium. Taxonomy (GTDB): domain Bacteria; phylum Bdellovibrionota; class Bdellovibrionia; order Bdellovibrionales; family Bdellovibrionaceae; genus Pseudobdellovibrio. The sequence goes on from JAYUCH010000066.1 coordinate 30,227, forward strand.
GAACACAGATTCAACTTCATTTTGGATTTCTCAAATGTAGAAAACCTTAAAACCAAAGTCTAGTTTTAAGTTGATAATTGAACTTGTTCAGGCCGCGACTCAAGTCGACCTAAAAGTGAACCGATCCCAGACCTATGAATAGAGTCAATATTACTTTGGTTATCTTGCTGTTTGTTTTACTTGTGACGAAATCAACCTTTGCTGAAGTTCTACGCTGGCCCCAGGGCTGTTCCAGCGGACAGCTGCAGGTGACAAATAAGACCAATAAAGACATCAACGGCTGGTTACAAGAATTCAAACCGAGCCTGGCAAGCGAAAAACTTTTTCATTTTCCAGCAGGAAAATTAACCTCAATTCCTGTCAAAATAAAAAAACCCACTGATTTTTTTTCTTTGTTTTACTTAAATAAAGAACATTCCCTTGATGCTTCACTTGTTTGTAAATCGAAAACTTTTTCAGCGCATTCTTTTGAAGGTGGTGTTTTAACTTATCGTCATCAGGAGCTAAGTCTAGATTCTTTATGGATCCAAAATTTATTCACTGCGGATAATCAATTTAAAATTCAGTACTTAGATCAGTATTTTAGATTGTTATCTGAAAGTAATTTACAACTAAAATCTCAAACAAAAACGACGGTTAAAATAAAAGAAAAAAATTGGTTTTATGCCAGGGTCCAGGCGACTAATCGATTTTCAGCTTTTAGTCTTTTAAGGTCAGGCTCAGAAGGTCCTGCTGTTATCGCTTCACAAACAAGTGTGGTGGACGAATCCGCTGCTTACTTCGAAGTGCAGTCTCAAGACAACATCGGCGATAGTTTCATCGCTAAAATAACGGATCCAAATTTAATTTCTGAGGCTAGGCTGCAAATTAGTGATCCCCATTTAGAAAAAATTCTTTTTGCAAAAATCAGTAAAGGTCATCAGGGTTACAACCGCAACTGGTCAAAAACAGAAAAGCCATTTTGGTCTTGGTCTGTTACAGAAGTCACATCGATTAATGATTTGGCCAGCACTTCGTGCAATGGCCTTCCCCAAGCGGTCGAAGACCGCACCGACTTTTGGGTCAATGACCCGGGACGAATTTGTTTCTGGAGTTACCGTATCCGAAAAGAGCTTAAACCCAGCGAAGTCGCAGCTGGTGAAATTATTCAATAGTTGTTACTCAATCGTTGTTGAGGCACTTTGTCCGCGCGTTTCTTCAACTTCCACACAGATTTTTTGAATACCAAATTTTTTAAAAGCTTGAAAAAATTCAGCCGCCAAAATCTGTGAAAACTGCTCGACGCTGGTGTTATTAATTTCAAGCCAAATCACTTCATTGATGGGTAAAGAATAAAAACGATCGCGAAAATGAATGTCATAGTTTTTCCCGCTGGTGCTGACTTTGTATTTCATGTCGGGGTGTTTTGCAGGTAACAGCACATGCTCATCCCACTGATCTAAACGGCTCTTAATGGTTTTCTTAAGCACGTTAAAATCAACAAAATACCCCATTCGAGACTTATCTTTTCCCAGGCTATCTTCTTCTGCTTCATCTGTTTCGTCAGAACCCGTGATATCCACCCGGACTTGATAATTGTGACCATGTAACATTTCGGCACTTTGCGAGTCAAAAATCAAAAAATGCGCCGAAGAGAACTTGAAATTTTCTTTAGCTAAATGAAGAGTTGTCAAAGCCATCTGCTATCCTTTATAAATCGGTGATAGGAATACAATTATCATGAACTTTGAATTGAAGCAGCATTTTCAAATCGAATCCGCAAGATTTTTACCGAAATTACCTCCAGATCACCCGTGCAGCCGCCTGCACGGTCACAGTTTTAAGATTATACTGACTCTTGTTGGTCCGTTATTGCCAGAACTTGATTGGGTCATGGATTACCACCAAATTTCAGTGGTCATGAAACCTTTATTGACTCAACTAGATCATCGAACTTTAAATGAAGTTGCAGGTCTTGAAAATCCAACCTCAGAAAAATTAGCGCAGTGGATTTTTGAAAAAGCTAAAATTCAAATTCCAATTCTAAAGTCCGTAACGATTATGGAAACTACCAACACGGAATGTCGTTACCCTGCATGAACCGTGAATCGGGTCGAAGTCGAACTTACGGGCCACTGACTCCGCTGCATATAAAAATGCTTTCCGAAAAATTAGACTCAGTCGGTTCGACTTACCAAATATTTACAGATGATGATTTAATCAACCAAGCCCAAGTCAGAAAAAAGAATTCTCCGGAAGCCTCACCATTTTTTCACAACACGCCAGGTATTTCGATGAAAGAGTATTTATTTATCGAAATTGCTTTGGCAGATCTGATGTTGGTGCGCGCTGATCTAATTAAACTGGGATTTGAAACAGCTCAGGACGCATCTTTTGATGAATCCTTACAAGCCGAAGAGTTTATTTGTCCTGATTGTTCTTTCATGCAGAATTTTACAGGCTACTGTCCCAAACACTCGGTCAAATTAATTCCATATTTTGAAAAAGCCTTAGGTCATAAAAAAATAAAAGAAAGAAAATTTTGGATTGTGATTTTAGTTCTGATTGCAGTAATAGTTTTGGCTTATATTTTTAAAAGCCGGACATCAAATTAGCATTGACCCGAGACCTTAGGCCAACCAAAGCTTTTAAATTATTACTGGGTAATACATCCTTAGCATATAGCATAACCACGGTGCTTCCCATACGAAAAGCTCCTAGTTCTTCACCTTTATTTATTTTTAGCGAATAAAACTTTTCATTTTTTTTATTTACAAACTGATTTCCGACAATTTCAGCATCAAAACTTAAAATAATTTGTCCCACATTTGTCGCTGCAACAAACATGACACCGACAAGTCCGCGGTCAGTTTCTATTTCAACAAAAACACGTTCATTAATTGAAAATAAATCTTGAATATTTTCAGTTGACCAAGCGTTTACAGGCCACAAAGCCCCCGGAATATGCACGACTTTTCGAATAGTTCCAGTCACTGGTGAATGCACGCGGTGGTAATCCGTCGGGCAAAGATAATATGTCAGAAAAAAACCGTTTTCCCATTTTTTTAAAGCATTATCGTCAGAGGTGAACTGCTGCACAGAATAGGTTTTATTTTTAGCTTGAATAAGCTGACCAGCTTCAATCGCTGCAGCTTGAGTTATTAGGGCGTCTGCTGGATGTAAAGCCCAACCCGACCCCACCGGCCTGATACCGGCTTTTAATCTGCGAATAAAAAATTCACCCAAGCTTGGGTAGTTCTCGATCGAAAATTCGGCCTCTTGGAGGTCAATCCGGTAAGCTTTTGCAAAAGTTGTTATAAGCCAAGTATTTATAAACTTTGGTAGCGGCAAATGGACTAATTTTCCAACCAGATAACTGAGATGGTTTTTTGGTAAAAATCGAGTGATTGCTGACATTCGGTAATGTTGCTATAACAACCGTTAAATGTCGAAGATTTTTAAAGATATTAAAATTAAAATAGAGGACGACCTTGAACAGCATTTAGCGTGGCTAATGCCTGATCATGGGCCCTATCGAATTTTAAAACAATCTGTCGATGCCAGGCAAAAACATTCTCCGCATTTTGTTTACTCTGTTGAAGTGGCTGAGAAAAATGAAACTTTAAAATTAGAAGAATTTTCTTTAAGCCGGCTGACTAAAAACACAAACACTTTTAAAAAGCCAATTGTCGTAGGCTCTGGGCCCGCAGGGCTATTCGCCGCTTTACGCTTCGTCGAGCGTGGCATTCCGTGTGTATTGTTCGAGCGCGGCAGTGAATCCACCGACCGTATCAAGGGCATCAATAAATTTTGGCGTTACGGTGAACTTGATCCTAGAAATAATGTTTGTTACGGCGAAGGCGGAGCTGGCCTTTACTCAGATGGAAAACTAATCACCCGAATTAAATCTGATCATATACCCTACGTGCTGAATCGTTTGGTGCAGTTTGGTGCGCCGAAAGAAATTCAGTGGTTATCAAATCCCCATGTGGGTTCTGATAAAATTAGACGTGTGATTCCTAAGATGCGCGAATTTTTACTAAAGCACGGTTGCGAAATTCATTACAACTCGCAAGTGACAAAATTAATTTATGGAACAAAATGCATCGAGGGCGTTATCACAGAAAAAGGTGATCGCTTCATGTCAGACCACGTGATTTTAGCAACCGGACATTCAGCCGAAGATATGCTGGATCACTTGATGGATGCCGGCGTTCATTTAGACGGAAAATCTTTTGCGATGGGTCTTCGCATTGAACATCCGCAGAAAAAGATCAACGAAATACAATACCGACAGTACGCCGATCACCCAAAATTAGGCTCAGCCAATTACAAACTGGTGCATCATGATAAAATTTCTGAAATTGGAGTTTACAGTTTTTGTATGTGTCCTGGTGGCTATGTTCTTTCCAGCGGCACTCAAAAAGATGGCCTAGTTTGTAATGGCATGAGTAACTTTAACAGAAATTCACCCTATGCCAATGCAGCCATTGTCATGAGTATTAATCACGAAGAACTTTTTGGTTCCGATAAATTAGGCGGTATGAAACTGCGCCGAGACCTAGAAACAAACGCTTTTAACGCCGTTAGGTCCGTCGGCGGAACGAAAGAATTACCCGCGCAAAACATGGTTTCATTTTTAAATAAATCTTCAAAAAATAATTTAAAAAATACCTCATCGCCGTCTGGGGTGAAAGCTATTCGCCTGGATGAATTATTACCAAATTTTATGTTTCAAAAGCTAAAAGAAGGTTTAGAAAAATTTAATTTAAACATGAAGGGTTTTGTGACTGAAGACGCACAACTGTACGGGATGGAATCAAGAACGTCGTGTCCGCTACGGGTCACCCGCGACGCTTTGACTCTGCAAAGTCTTAGTCACCGCGGTCTATTTCCCTGTGGTGAAGGCGCTGGCTATGCTGGGGGAATAACTTCGGCAGCCTGCGATGGAATTAACTGTGCAGATAAGATCTTTGAAGAACTGCAGAGCTAAAATTTTCTAACTTACATTTTTTGAAAATAAAAAAACCCACTCTTTTGAAGTGGGTTTTTTTTAATTACTCGACCGTAAAAAAACTAACTAGCGATCACGACGCTCACGAAATGGCTTATCAGCCACCGGTGTTCGGCGTGGTCTGCTCTCGCCGCCGCGCGATTCACTTGCTTGCGGACGTGAATCCGAAGTGGAACGTACTTCACCGCTGCCGAAACCAAAACCCTCTTGCTTACGAAAACCTGTTGGTGAACGCTGTGGGCGCTCAGAGAAATCTGGGCGTTTCATAGGACGTGAATCGCTGTCATCGCTGTTCCAAGATTTACCAGCAGGGGCTTCATCGTTCGCTCGTGGCCTAGAAAAGCTACGCTCTTCCGTGCGTGTTGAATTAATTTCGGCACGAGGTGCACGGTTAAAACCACCAATTGTTGCACGCGGAGCTCGCTCTTCCGTGCGAACAGCTTCAGTACGCGGAGTGCGGTCGAAAGTGCGCTCTTCGGTACGAGGACCTCTCGAAAATCCGCTGTCACTTCGTGGTGCGCGGTCATCAAACCGAGGCGCTCTGTCGTCGCTGCGTGGACCACGGTCGTCGTTTCTTGTTGGACCGCGTGAATAACCACCACGGTCACTGCTTCCGCCGGAACGTGGGCGAAAAGAATCTCTTGAACCAAATGAATCTCGGGATCCACTGCGGTCACGGCCAACGGGTCCGCGCTCGCGCGAGCCGAAATCTTGCATTTCTCGGGGAATTACTCCGTCGCCTACGAAATCCATGGATGTGTCACGGTTTTCAAAAATATCTGGATGTTCTACGACTAAATAACGTTTTAAAAATTCTTCAGCTGTGAATTCAAATTGAAACAGCTCTTTCATTTCAGCCATTTTGCGTTCTAAAAATTTACCAGCGCGTGCGAAAGCTTCATTTTTCTCGGATGAATTCATTTCTGAAATCACGTCTTTCACACGGTATACGTTTAATTCATCATTAGTTGGCGCACGGCCTTTAGTTAAAGTGCATTTTGTCACTTGCTGAATGCGTTTCATCGTGCGCACTTCATGGGGAGCTACGATAGATAATGCCAAACCTTTTTTACCTGCTCGGCCTGTTCGACCGATACGGTGCACATAACTTTCAACTTCGCGTGGAAGCGAAAAATTAATAACATGGGTTAAATCATTGATATCTAATCCGCGTGCAGCAACATCAGTGGCTACTAATATTTTTACGCGGCCTTTACGGAAATCATTAAGGATAAACTCACGCTCGCGCTGTGGACGGTCTCCGTGAATGCAATCCACTGGAAATGATTTTCGTTTTAACCATTCTGTGATTTCAATGACTTCCCGCTTTGTTTGGCAGAAAATAAGACCGTAAAAGTCTTGATTCATATACAAAACGCTAGAAAGCATTTGTAATTTACGATCTGGATATATGGTGTAATAAATTTGTTCAATGTTTGGTTTTTCAGAATCTGATTTGTGAATTTCAACTTTGTCATAATCTGGTAAGTACTTAGAAACCACACGGCGAATTTCCGGAGACATCGTCGCAGAAAATAACCATTTGCGTTTAGTTTCGTTGTTACCGATAGCTTTTAATATAGTTTCAACGTCATCTTGGAAACCCATTGAAATCATTTCATCAGCTTCATCGAGTACTAGTGTTTGCACGTTCTCTAACTTTAAAGCTTTACGCTCGACTAAGTCGATTAAGCGACCGGGTGTCCCGACTACGATGTGCACTCCGCGTTTAAGAGCTGTTAGCTGACGGTCGTAAGATGAACCACCAAATACGGTTAACGTATTAAGGCCTTTCCATTTTCCTAATTTTTGAATCTGCGCTTCAACTTGCGAAGCTAGTTCACGTGTTGGACACATGATCAGGGCTTGCACGTGTTTCGATGAAGCATCGATGGACTCTATGAGTGGAATACCGAAAGCTCCGGTTTTTCCAGTTCCAGTTGCTGCAAGTCCTACGAAATCTTTTTCGCGTTTCATTAACAGCGGTATGGCTTGGGTCTGAATCGAAGTCGGAGTCGTAAATTTTAATTCAGCTAAGGATTTTAAAACTTCTTTAGATAAATTCCATGTTTCAAAAATATTCTCTGGAGCTAATTCTTCGACATCATCAATATTGTGATCGACTTCGATGTGAGTATCAGTTTTTGGGGTACGACCTGCTTCGTCAGCCGAATGAGACGTTGGGGATGCGTCAGACGCATCACTTGACGTGATTTCTGTATTCATAACTATTCCTTTTTGTAGAGGAGAGCTTGGATTTATTTTATGTTTTCCCAAGCACTCGAGTTTTTCGTACTCGAGCCAATACATAAATAGCCGTGAGTACATTTTTACCGTTTGTAGTGGTGTACTCAGGTTTTGCTAAAAAGGCACGCACTTCTTTAGAAATCTTATTTCCCCCGATAACTGACATGTAAAAAAGAAAAAAGACGCTCATAAACACCATAACTGACGCTACGCTTTACCAAAAGTAAGCAGGTACCTTTTTTATAGGTTTCTGCGGTATTGGCCGCCTGCTTCGTACAGGGCTTCCGACATCTGAAACAGTGAACAGTGCCTAGACGCTTTCAGCAGCGCCGAGAATATATTCTCTCCGCCTAAAGCTGCCGCCTTTAAATTTTTAAGCTCTGTTTCGGCCTGCTGGGCGTGCACTTTTTTAAACTGCAGCATATTTGTAAGCTGCTCACTTTTTTCGAACTGTGAGGCCCGGGCCATTTCTATTTTTTCTGGCACGTAGTCTTCAGCCAAGGTTTTTGGATTAATAAAAGTATTTACACCGATGATTGGCAATTCGCCTGAGTGTTTTAAATGCTCGTAGTACATGGATTCTTCTTGAATTTTCGAGCGTTGATACTGAGTTTCCATAGCGCCTAAAACTCCGCCGCGTTCGTTAATTCGTTTAAATTCTTCAAGAACCGCTTCTTCTAATAAATCAGTCATTTCATCAATAAAATAACTGCCCTGGGTCGGGTTTTCATTTTTACTGATACCAAATTCACGATTGATAATCATTTGAATGGCCATTGCCCTTCGCACCGATTCCTCGGTGGGTGTGGTGATGGCTTCGTCATAAGCATTCGTGTGTAAAGAATTGCAATTGTCTTGCAGGGCTATCAAGGCCTGAAGCGTTGTGCGGATATCATTAAAATCAATTTCTTGGGCATGTAAAGATCTGCCAGAGGTTTGAATATGATATTTTAATTTTTGCGAACGATCATTGGCTTTGTACAGATCGCGCATAGCAATGGCCCAAATACGCCGAGCCACGCGGCCAAGCACTGAATATTCTGGATCTAAACCGTTGCTAAAAAAGAAAGATAAATTGGGCGCAAAATCATCGATTTTTAAACCCCGCGATAAATAATATTCCACAAAAGTAAAACCATTGGAAAGCGTAAACGCCAACTGACTGATTGGATTGGCACCCGCTTCCGCAATATGATACCCCGAAATACTGACCGAGTAAAAATTCTTGATTTGGTTTTCTGTAAAGTACTGCTGGATATCACCCATCATCTTTAAAGCAAAATTAATCGAGAAAATACACGTGTTCTGACCTTGATCTTCTTTCAGAATATCAGCTTGAACTGTACCTCGAACCTGCTGCACCGTTTTCTTTTCTGTCTCAAGCCATTCAGCAGCAGTCAATTTTCGACCTAACTCTTTTTCGCGTTTTTCGACTTGTTGATCAATGGCGGTGTTAAAATAAAAAGCTAAGATCATGGGCGCGGGCCCGTTAATGGTCATACTGACCGAAGTATTTGGATCGCACAGATCAAATCCCGCATACAATTTTTTCATATCTTCAAGCGTACAAATACTAACGCCTGATTCACCCACTTTACCAAAAATATCAGGACGCTGATCAGGGTCTTGACCGTACAAGGTCACTGAATCAAAGGCCGTCGACAAGCGGTGGGCTTTTTCGCCTTTACACAAATAATGAAATCTTTTGTTTGTGCGTTCGGGCGTGCCTTCGCCGGCGAACATGCGCTTTGGATCTTCGTCGGCCCTTTTCAATTGAAACACGCCGGCTGTAAACGGAAATTCACCAGGAATATTTTCTAGTTTTAAAAATTTAAAACGGTCACCCCAATCCGCTAATTTCGGCAGTACCACTTTACGAATTTTTGTGCCACTGAGAGATTTTGAAACCAAAGACTGTCTGATTTCTTTGTCGCGCACTTTAAAAACAAGTTCGTCCTGGGAATAGGTTTTAATCAGGTTGTCCCAATTATTTAACAGCTCTATTTCTCCAGTTTCGAAAGATTTTTTTAAATCATTTTTTTTGTCTTCTAACTTTTTGGGATCAATTAAATTTTCATTTTTTAGAATTTCTAAAGCTCCGAGTTGCGAAGCTTTTACGGATAATTCATTCACCCGTGATTTGTATTTTTTTGCGTGGGCTACAATTTCTGCCAAATAGTTTTGTCTTTCAGCAGGAATAATAATGTGCTCGTCAGCGGATAACATATTATTTTTAAATCCAACATCGATCGCAGGAATAACTTTTTTTTCAGTCAATTTGTCTATCAGCGAAAAAAACAATTGATTCAAACCCCCATCATTGAATTGACTGGCCTGAGTTAAAAACACAGGCACTTTGGTCTGATCGTCAAATATTTTTCGTGATCTTTTGTATTGCTTCGTCACATCACGTAGAGCGTCCTGCGCCCCCCGGCGGTCAGCTTTGTTAACAGCGACAAAATCTGCAAAATCAATCATATCAATTTTTTCAAGCTGTGATTGCGCTCCGAAATCAGAGGTCATTACATACATCGATAAATCACTGACTTCGGTAATGGCCATGTTACCCTGACCAATTCCAGACGTTTCAGCAATGATAAAATCAAAATCCAACAACCGCATAAAGTTTAAGATTTCTGGTAAACTTGAGGCGATTTCTTTACCTGACCCCCGCGAAGCCACAGAGCGCATGTAGATATTATTTCTAGATAATGAATTCATTCGAATACGATCACCTAAAAGTGATCCACCCGTTTTACGTTTTGATGGATCAACACATACGATTCCTAATTTTTTATCGGGATACGCATTTAAAAAACGCTGCGCCAGTTCATCAATCAAGGAAGATTTCCCGGCCCCGCCCGTGCCCGTTATTCCTAGAACTAATGGTTTTTTATTTTTAGCGGCAAAATCATGTAAACCAACCGAATCCAAAGACGAAACTTTTTGTCCATTTTCAATGGCCGTTAGTGCTATACCCAGCTGCGTTGACGGAATACTGTCGTTGGCAAAAACATTTTTTTTAATAGAAAACTTTTTCTGTGCTTCCAACACGTTAAAATCACATCCGTCGACGATCATTCGAATCATGCCTTCAAGACCTAGTTTCCGTCCGTCATCGGGATGAAAAATCTGAGCAATTCCATATTTTTCTAATTCTTTTTTTTCTTCATGAACAATAACACCGCCACCGCCACCATAGATTTTAACGTAACCAGCGCCTGCTTCATCCAATAAATCTTTTAAATATTTAAAGTATTCCATATGCCCACCTTGGTAGGATGAAATACAAACTCCTTGTGCGCCTTCTTGCAAAACGCTTTTGGCTACGTCATGGACCGAACGATTGTGACCTAAGTGAATGACCTCGGCGCCCATGTCTTGTAAAATTCGGCGCATAATATTGATCGAGGCATCGTGCCCGTCAAATAAAGATGCGGCGGTCACAATTCGAACTGGGTTTTTTAAGACTGTTTTTTCTGCTGTCACTGTTATGAGCCTTTTTAAGTTGCGGGCTTATGAGCCTATTATATTGCGGGCTTATTTGCCCGTGAAAACTGGTTTACGTTTTTCGATGAAAGCTGCGGTGCCCTCTTTGGTGTCGTCAGACAGAAACAGATGAGCAAAAATTTCGGCTTCGTTGGCCAAAGCTTTTTCGGTTTCTAAATCATAGGCTTCGTTGATTGATTTTTTTGCACGCGATACGGCCAGCGGTGACCTTGAAAGAATTAAATTAATTTTTTTCATAACCGTTGGAATCAACTCGGCAGCTGGCACAACTTCGTTAACTAAACCAAAGCGTAAAGCCGACTCCGCCGTGATCATTTCACCCGTCATGGTTAACTCACGAGCTTTTCGGATACCCACAGCTCGAGCTAATTTGACGGTGCCACCAAAGCCTGGGATTAAGCCCAGACTTACTTCGGGTAAACCAAATTTTGCATTTTCGCTAGCGATGATAAAATCACAACCTAAAGCAAGCTCGCAACCACCGCCTAAGGCAAAACCGTTGACGGCAGCAATTACTGGTATTCGAAGCAGACTTAATTCGTGAAAAATACTTTGTCCCCGCCGGGCAAACTGAAAAGCTTGATCTTCGTTCATACTTTTCATTTCTGCAATATCGGCACCCGCAACGAAAGCTTTTTCACCAGAGCCTGTAATGATCAATGCTTTGACATGATCAAATCCCATTTCTGAAATCTGTCTTAAAGCATCAGCCATATCATTCAGAGTTTGCAGATTAAGTGCATTCATTGCCTGGGGGCGCTGAATCGTCAGTGTCCAAACACCCGATTCTGAACCTTCTAATTTTATTGTTTGGTATGTCGATGACATCTTTTCCTTTTGTCAGCACAGCGTGCTTAAATAAATTATTTTTGTCCTGAGTAATTATAAAAGCCGCGTCCCGATTTTTTACCCAACCAACCGGCTTGAACGTATTTAACTAATAAGGGACACGGCCGGTATTTTGAATCACCTAAGCCATCATGCAAGACATTCATAATTGCAAGACAAGTATCAAGTCCAATAAAGTCGGCTAAAGTCAGAGGACCCATGGGTTGATTTGTTCCTAATTTCATGGCCTGGTCGATGGATTCAACGGAAGCAATTCCCTCATGAAGTGTGTAAACAGCTTCGTTGATCATGGGCATCAAAATTCGGTTTACAATAAAACCCGGCATATCTTTTGTCGATTCAACAAATATTTTTCCCAGCTTTTCAGCCAAAACTTTTGTGGCCATGAAAGTGTCACCTGAAGTTTGCAATCCGCGAATTCCTTCTACCAACTGCATCAGCGGTACCGGATTCATGAAATGCATACCCACAACTTGCGAAGGTCTTTGCGTAACTCCGGCAATTAAAGTGATTGAAATAGAAGAAGTGTTCGATGCAAGAATTGCAGATTTTTTAACGATTTCATCCAGTTGGCGAAAAATGTTTAACTTCAGTTCGATATTTTCAGTGGCTGCTTCAATAATAAAATCACAGTCAGCCAGATCATTAATTTGCGTCGATGTTTTGATGCCGCCAAGAATGGATGCCTTTTGTTGCTCGGTCATTGTATTTTTTTTGATTAACCGGTCACAACTGATTGAAATAATTCTTAGACCTTCGTCTAAAGAAGTGGGGCGCACATCGTACATTATAACATCAAAGCCAGCTTGTGCGGCTACTTGGGATATTCCGTTACCCATCTGGCCAGCACCAATAACTCCAATTTTTTTAATCGATGAAACGTTAGACATAGAACCTCAGTTTTAAAAATGTTAATCGTCAGTAAGTTATATCAAAGATCTGGCCTTGATTGCAGCGATTTCCCCTCTGAAACTAATCCTAGTGCTATTTGTCATTTGGGCCATCTTTCATTTAAATGCTTTTGCGGCGATTTCAAGTTCTGAAACGGCCGATGTGGTTTTGTCTTACCGGCAAGTGCCTTATTTTAAGTCTCCTCAAAGTTTATTTCCATCAGGGTCCGCCTCTATTGAATATCTTAAAAAAAGCCAAGCTGATGTCCTTTTGAAAACTGAAACCTCTTATCTGTATAAAAATAAAATGTACGCAAAAAGTGAACTGAAGCCTGTCTTCCCGGTTCATGTATCTCAAACTGTTATTGAAACTAAAAATAAAAAGCGCTGGTCTGTTTTAGAGACCAAAGTTGATTCCGTTTTGTGTTTTAATATGGAATCAAAAAAAACCGTTCAGTTTCGCATCGATGAAGTGTCTCCGGATCCCTACGACACCGGTTTTGCTATGACCTTGAAAGATACTTTTCTTAAAAAAAATGCACATCAGAATTCTCAGGTGCTGACCACGGTTCCTCAAGGTCAACGCTTTATCGTGCTAAAATATCTCAACGGATTCGCAGAAGTTAGTTACAAATCATACCGTGGATATGTAAGTGGATCAGAAGTGATTACAAAATTCGATTTTGCTAAATATGTTTATGCAAAAAAACGTTGGCACATTATAAAAAATCGCCAATTCGATTCTGTTGTGAATTTGCAAAATGAAAAAATTCATTTCAGTGAAATCTTAGGCATGGTTACCCCTGAAAAAATTGGCCTGATTGCATCGAAAAATCAAAAATTACCAATCTGGAGCCGTGTTCAAACCGTCCAAGAAAAAAAGACAGGCTGGATTCAAAGTAAAGTAAAAGATCATGGATTGGTTTGGTGGAAGTCAGAAGTCGATAATCAGGAAGAAATTTACACCATCGATGAACTGCTAAAAAAAGATATTGCCTCTGTTTCCGTTCATCCTACCAATCCGCTGAAAGTTATTTTATCAGCTCATGGGATTTATATGACTGAAGACGGCTATCATTGGAAGCTTCTTAACGAATTCAAAAACTTTCATGGGCCAGTTCATTACTTTAATGATTTAATGATCTTTGTTGGAAACTATCGCAGCACCGATCAGGGAAAAACTTTCGAAAATTATATTCAACTAGATAAATTAACCTCGGCGATACAAAGCCAACTGGGTTTTTTACCGAAACATCTGCAAGTAAAACGTATTTCAACTTTGCCAAATTATTTATTAACCATTGAAGTTGAAACTGGAAATCGAAAAATTAAAATGCAGAGTCCATTATTTGTCCAAAACTGGAGCGTTATCAAAAGTTAATCTTTTGGAAAACGAGCTGCCCAGACTGAATCCATAGCGGCGTACACTTCGGCCTGGAGTTTTTGGCGGGTTGCCGGCTGATATCCGACCGAAGAAATTCCATTTAAAATATGAACTTCGATCGTGCGCGATGCCTTATCTTTATTAGGCATCAAATGACCCTTGGGTAAACACTCATACGCCCCAATGATAACAACTGGTACAATCAAAGCCTCAGCAGACATTGCAAAAATAAACGGCCCTGCTTTGAAGTTCGACAGATGGGGCCCATAAAAACGGCCGCCCTCGGGCGACAATGCAAAACTTTGTGTTTTTAAACGATCTTTGGCTTGTTCGTAAATTTTATAAACTTGTTCACGGCTTTGCCGAGCTATCGGCAAAGTTCCTAATATTTTCATTGCCTGCGAAAAAATAGGGATTTTAAAAAGTTCTTCTTTAGCGCCAAAACGAACACCCGGCAAAGCGCCACATAGCGCAAAGATATCGAAAAAACTTGAGTGATTAAATAAAAACAAACAACCACCCGCAGGGATATTTTCTTTTCCCACAACAACTAACTTGATTCCAAATACTTTATAATTTAACTGACCCCAAGTCGTTATGTGCCAGTCATCAATTTTTTTATTTTTAAAAATAATGTGAAAAATCATGACGGAAGTTCCAAGAACGATCATCGTCAGTGGAGCCACTATCATCATTACCAAAGAGCGAAGCCAGTACAGTGCTTTTTTCATGCTTAATGATTATCTGGAAAAAGTCGTTTAATAACAGCATCGATCTGGCGTTCTTTGTAAGCCGAGTGTTGTGATTCGCCGGACTGCATTTTTTTAAAAGCCGCATCGCTCATAATCTGTACTTCAAAGGGATAAAAGAAACTAAAACGTTTTCCCGGATCTGAGTTATGAACATGAATTAATTTTCTGGCTATGAATTTGATATATTTAAAATCTTTTGCCGAAAAGGGGTTTTCTTTTCTAAATAATCCCAAAAATGCCTTCTGACTTGATTTGAGCTTATGATTCAGTAGTCGATCAATTTTTTCAGAAGTTAAATTTTGTTCATGCCCGTGTTTTTTATTTAATTTTTCACACACCGCTAAAAATTCTTCGACTGGATACATATTGTTCGAAGATTGATCGGGCATAATCTGCGGAAAACTAATTAAATTTTCGTCGACTAAAAAACGGATGACTTGAAAGGAATCAAAAACAGTGCTGGTGACAAAACGAATTCCAACTTTATCAAAGATTTTCATCGCGACGGCTTCGGGTCTGGCCAAGAGCTTAATGACGGTGCTGGATGAAGTCTTATAGGGCTTTGTTTGAAAGCCAGCCAAAGCAACGGACGGATGACCTTCTTTTTTGAAAGACTTCAGATACAGCTTTCCGTCTTGAACAACCGATTGTTCGAAAGGGGCTAAAATTTGCTTTTGAATTTCTTCAGAGAAAAAACTAAATAAATCAGATTCAGCATGAACAAAAACATGCATACAGCGTAAAAAAGCGCAGGCCCATTTTTGTAATTCTGAGTTTTCATTTTGGGACGCATAGATTAATAATTTTCGTATGTCTTGCAATTCTTCTTTGTTTTTAATTTTTGAAGGAATTGTATCAATATCAATTTTTAATCTTTCCGTCATCAGTACTAAAGCTCTGCGGTGAAAATACCACAGCCTGGTTAAATCTTCGTTTAAGTTAATTTGATAACCGTAGCTTTTGATAAAAGATTCAGCTTCTTCAAGATTATGGATGTGAAGTGAAGGCCGATCTAAAGCAGAAGCTCCGCCGGCCACGACAGATAAAGAGGAAGGATCAAAAAAATAAAAAGAGGAATGATTCGTTAACACTTGCCTTAAGGTTATTGAATTAAACCACAACGAGCAACATAGAATTGTCCTAATGTTCCGCTGGCAGCGCTTCCGCTGTTAATATTTCTGGTGTTTTGAAATTTAACAACTCCGCTGAAAGTTTGCGCATCCATTCGACCTTCAAATCGGACTTCACCGTAGCTGTCACGAAAACTAACTGCACCTTCACCCGTTTGTAGATTAAACTGACCTTGTATTTGTGAACCGCTGGTTGGCAAAAATTCAATGGTGATTGGTTCATACTTAGTTCCGTTTGGATCCAGTTGAGAATTCAAAACAAAACTATCATATACTTTCATCAGCATTTTAGACGAAGCGCCAATAACAACACCGTTTGCATCCAGTTTCACAATTCCTTGAAAGCGAACTCCAGTTTGGTCAGTGGCTAAACCACTTATTTGACCGACTTCATCGGCCTTGGTTGTTGCAGATAGTAAGGCTTTCACGCGGCTTTCGAAATTTCCGGAAACGGCATCCAAAGTTATTTGTGCAGGCTGAGCACTTTCAAAAATAGTTCCTATTCCTGATACGCTTTGCGGACAAGAATTTGACGTACTGAATGCACCAACAATATTTCCACCAGCATCGCGGTTGTAGTTACCACGCACAGGATCTTTTTTGGGATTGCATGCAACCGCTAACAAAAAAAGTGGTAGAACGAATGTTAATTTTTTCATATGGCCTCCAAGTTCAAAGAACTCTTTCAATAGTGTATAGGGCAATTGGCAGGCCAACGTTTTGATTCACATTGAAACAAGTTAAAATAAACTGTACGGGTATGAGACGTTTAAAAGCGATCTAAGTGACCCGCAGAAACGCTTGGAACGAAGGGCGCTATTTTGCTGCTTTTGATCGACGCGTGTCTAAGTAATATTCAGTCAGTAACGCCAACAAAACACCGGCAACAATAGCCATATCAGCGACGTTAACGACACCTGTTCTGAGGGGAATATTTGTAAAACCAAGGTTTAAATTAAGCCCAGTGTCGAACACCATGAAGTCAATAACACCGCCATTACTGCGCCACATTCTGTCCCACAAATTTCCAAAACCCCCAGCCAGAATCAGTGAATATGCAAATAAATTATATTTAGAAACTTCCTTTTTTAATAAATACCACAGCATTCCAGCCAGCCCCAAAAGTACGACTAAGGCAAAAATAACAAAGCGTGATTCCCGGGACCAAGCTCCGCCAAAACCTAAAAAAGCCCCCGTATTTTCGGCATAGGTAAAACTAAAAAAACCATTCAGATAGTCGATGGATTTTTTTCCTTGTAATGAATGCACGGCCCAAATTTTAGTTGCTTGATCTAAACTAATTACTAAAACTAAAATAATGAAAACAACAATGAATTTAAATTTTAAGCTTAAGCTTTTATGCATGATTTTATTTTGTAAGACTCTGAATGCAAGCGCAACAGAATTTTCACCACTTCTAGGACTTGGTCAAGAAAGCTTTAATTTTACAATTTTAGATGTGCAAACTTATGAAATTAAATTTGAACCTAATATCGCAGGCGTTTCACGCATCGGAATTAATGCTTTTGGTTTCGGGGTTGGATATTCCTTTCGCGGTGGCAGAAAAAATTTAGATCCGGCCAAAGGTTCGACTGATTTTTTTGATTTGCAACTGGGTTATAATACCAAAGATTGGGGTGTTGATTCATTTTATCAAACTTATAAGGGTTTTTATACTTCGAATACACAACAAATTCAGACTTACCCAAATTTGTTATTCACCCATTACGCATTAACTGGCAGATACGCATTAACTGCAAGTGAATTTTCTGTTGGCGGACTTTTGGATCAATCTGAAAATATCACAGCCACTGCCAGCAAGTACTACGTGGTGGGTGGAATTCGTTACCACCGCATGGAAACAGATGTATCACTACTGCAAGCCGAAAATGCAGGGCTTAATCCAGAGCTTGAAAATTTACGAAAGTTAAAAGTGACTTCGCTCAATGCAGGGCTTGGTGCAGGAAAATACTGGGTCTCTGCACGTAGATTTTTTTTCGGGGTTCTTTTAGATCTGATTGGCACTGTTGGCAGCTATACTTATGAGAACACAACGGCTGCAACCAGTGCCACTAACGCAAGCCTTAGTTTTAATATAAAAATTGGTACGGGTTATTCCGGTGAAACTTGGAAATCTGGAATTGGCATCACCGGAGATACCACCAGTTTGAAAACTCCGGGCGCAACTTTTATAAAACCTTCCGCTGCCCGGGCGCTGATTTACGTGCGTACTTTATTTTGAGTATAAAATTTTTAAGTATAAAACCGTGCCCCTTGCTGAGCCCGAACGTAAAGCTGAGCCGATGGCTTCAAACGATCCGCTTTTCTTGCCAATGAATAATTTGATAACTGCTCCGCAATATATTTTGCGGTGACGGCGTCGGCGTATTTCAAAAGTCCGCCGCGAAAAGGTGGAAAACCCGTACCCATAATCATGGCCAGATCAACTTCATGGGGCGTTTCAACAATCTTATCGGCATCTAAGGCCATCGAACATTCGTTGATCATCGCAAATACACAGCGCTCGGTGCATTCTTTTAAAGATAACGGATTCGTTGGTTGCGCTAACCCAAGTTCAGCATAAATCGATTGATCAACTTCAGATTTACGGCCGCTTTCATCGTATTTATAAAAACCTAAATTATTTTTTTGCCCCATTCGGTTTTTATTTTGTTCTAACTTCTCCATCAGAATTGGCATTTCAACCCGGTCCGGAAAGGCCTTTTTAAATATTTTTAAAACTTTTACACATACATCTAAGCCCACACTGTCCATCAATTCGAATGGTCCCATGGGCATACCAAATTCGTACACGAATGACTTATCAAGTTTTTCAATATCCATGCCTTCGGCCAATAAAAATGCAGCTTCGGCCATGTACGGAAGTAATAAGCGATTCACTAAAAAACCAGGACCATCTTTTACGACCACGGGCATTTTTCCCATTTTTTTAGCCAGTTCAAAAACCGTGGCAATCGTTTCGTCGGATGATTTTGGTGAACGAATCACTTCAACTAATGGCATCTTATGCACCGGAGAGAAAAAATGCATCCCCGCGAAATTTTCTGGTCGCGGATGCCCCTCTGACATTTCAGTTACTGATAAAGAACTGGTGTTGGTCACCAAAATTGCATTAGGCCGCATTTCAGCTGCGGTCTGAGCAATTACTTTTTTCTTGATATTCATATCTTCAACAATGGCCTCGATAGTCACATCAATGTTTTTGAAACCAGAAAAATCTACTGTCGTTGAAACTAACGACATTTTTTGTGTAAATTGAAAATTATCGATCACTCTTTTTTTCATTAATTTATTCCAAAGGTCGCGGGCATGCTTTAAAGCCTTAGCATTTGCATCCAAAGAAATGTCTTTCACGCGGACGTCAATTCCCTTATCTGCGGCGACGTAAGCAATACCGCCACCCATAGTCCCCGCCCCTAATACGCCGATGTGCTTAACTGGTTTTCCTTTTATATTGGAATTTGAAACTCCCGATTGCTTCTTCACCATTTCTGTTAAATAAAAAACGTGAATTAAATTTTTTGAAATATCACTGACCGCACAATCTGCGAAATGATCACACTCTGTTTGTAAAGATTTTGTGCGATCCACCGAGCCATAAGTTTTACGAATAACCTCCAGCGCAGCTAGCGGCGCTGGATAGTGGCCTTTCGTAGCTTTTAAAACGCCGTCTTTCGCTTTTTTAAAAACTATTCCAGATAGAATACCTTCTAAAAGTTTTCCGACAGCGCCTTTGGCTTGAAATTTTTTACGACGCTTTTTTGCGCCTTCAGTGATGATTTTACTGATTTGGTCATTGGCAAAGTTTTCTAATAAATTAGGATGAACTACAAAATCGACCAAGCCAATTTTTTGCGCCTTTTTAGCGTTCAATAATTTGCCGGCTAAAATGACATCGAGCGCGGCCTGTAATCCGACCAAGCGTGGTAATCGCACGCAGCCACCAAAGCCTGGTAAAATCCCAAGTTGTGTTTCAGGTAAACCAATACGAGTCGATGAATCTTCGGTGGCAATACGGTAATCACAAGCTAAAATCAGTTCGCAGCCTCCTCCAGCACAGGCGCCATTGATAAGTGCTAACGACGGCATTGGTAAATCTTCGATCAAATTAAAAATACTTTGGCCATTTTTTACCGCGTGCTGAACGTCTTCTTTGGTTTTTAAGTTTTTAATTTCTTCGATATCGGCACCAGCTATAAATATTTTTGGTTTTGCAGATTGAAAAACCACCATCTTGTGCGAAGAATTTTTTAAATTTTCTAAATGCGAGCGTAGCTCAAGCATGACGGGCGTCGAAAGTTTATTTACTTTTTCATTGGGTAAATCAAAAGTTAAATAGGCAATGCTGTGTCCGTTAATTTGTTTGGTTGATAATTGAATTGCTGACATTTTAATTACCCTTCATTTTCTATAATTAAAGATCCACCCTGACCGCCACCAATACACAATGTAGCAAGTCCAAACTGAACCTGACTGCGCTTCATTTCTTTCATCAAAGTTAAAACCAAACGAGTCCCCGTAGCACCTACCGGGTGACCGTAGGCGATGGCTCCACCGTTGACGTTTAAAATGTCCATTCGAAGTTCGCCAATTTTTCCAGCTAACCCTAGTTTTTTTCCGAATTCATCAGAATCAAAAGCTTTTTGATTGGCTAAAACCTGCGCCGCAAAAGCTTCGTTCAATTCAATACGACCCATATCTTTCATTGTTAAACCGGCCCGTTTTAAAGCCAGCGGAGTTGAATACGCCGGACCTATTCCCATGCGTTCAGGTTCAAGGCCCGCGTATCCGTAGCCGCGAATTCTTGCAATAGGTTTGTATCCAAGCGATTCTGCTTTTTCTCGGGACATTAATAAAATCATGGCAGCCCCGTCGGTAATGGGGCAAGAGTTCCCTGCAGTTATCGAACCGGTCACTTTATCAAAAAATGGTTTTAATTTTTGTAAAGCTTCAAGCGTTTGATTTTCTCGGGGACCGATATCTTCGGTCAATGTTTCTTTGTAATCGGGTGGCAAATATAAAGGTGTCATCTCTTCTTTTATTTTTGCTTTGGCAGCAATCGCTTTTTGATGGGATTTCAAAGCGTACTCGTCTTGTTCAAGCCGAGTAATTCCAAATTCTTTGGCAATCACTTCAGCTGTCATTCCCATATTCATCCCAACAAACGGGTCTGTTAATCCATCGGCCAAGGCAATGATGGGTTTATATTTTGTTTTTGCTAGCGGAGCTGTTGTGGCCATTTCTTTGATCTGTTTAAGATCCGCCATTAACCAGGCCCAGAGCGCAGAAATTTTTCCACCTGCAGTTTTTGCGGCGCCCAAGCGTTCGATGATTGCAGTGATGGCCGCGGGCATAATCAGTGGCATCTGAGACATATTTTCTGTGCCACCCGCCACAACAATATCCATCGTTCCGGATTTAATTCTCTCGAATCCTGAACTGATACTTTCTAATGCGGATGCACAATTGCGATGAACCGTGACAGCTGAAGTTTTTATTGGAATCCCTGAGTTTAAAGCTACGACTCTCGAAATATTCACCGCGTCCGAAGGTGATCCGGTATTTCCAATAATCACTTCATCCACAAGATCGACATTTAAATTTGTGCGCGCAATCAGTTCTTTCAGTGCAACTTGACCCAGTTGCGAGGCATGAATTGATTTTAGTTTTGTGCCTGCTTTTGCAAATGGCGTACGCACTCCATCAACGATGACAACATCTCGTGCAGATTTTGCTGATGAATTCATAAGGTCACTCCTGGTTGTATTATTTAGGCCTCTGTTATTAGACCTTGAATTAGAAGATCATGCAATTGACGCTACTCAACAATACAGACCAACAATTTGTGCTTTATCCAACAGATTCGTAGACTAAATACGTAAGCGGGGTAATTTTGGAAAACACAAAATCAGAAAAAAATTTAGATAAAGAAGCTTTAGAATTTCATAAAAAAGGACGTCCAGGAAAAATCGAAGTTATTTCGACAAAGGACTGCAACACTGAAAAAGCACTTTCGCTAGCTTACTCTCCGGGAGTCGCAGCACCTTGCAAAGAAATCGCAAAAAACCCAGACATGGTTTACGACTACACAACAAAAGGCAATTTAGTTGCCGTGATTTCAGATGGAACGGCCGTACTTGGTCTAGGTAACATCGGACCACTGGCTGCAAAACCCGTGATGGAAGGTAAAGGAATTTTATTTAAAATGTTTGCTGGTATCGATGTCTTTGATATCGAAGTTAAATCCAGCTCGACGGCCGAATTCATTGCGGCCGTCAGAACTTTAGAGCCCACTTTCGGCGGAATTAATCTGGAAGATATCAAAGCTCCGGAATGTTTTGAAATTGAAGAGACTTTAAAAAAAGAAATGAACATTCCCGTTTTTCATGATGATCAGCATGGCACAGCCATCGTCAGCGGAGCGGCCTTGATTAACGCGTGTCAGATTATCAATAAAAAAATGTCAGAAATAAAAATTGTCATCAACGGAGCTGGTGCTGCCTCTATATCTTGTACAAATATTTTTGTAAGTCTTGGGGTTAAAAAAGAAAATGTTATCATGTGTGACAGTAACGGTGTCATCTTCAAGGGCCGCACAAAAGGAATGAATAAATACAAAGAAGCTTTTGCTGTTGAAACCACAAAAAGAACTTTGACAGAAGCCTTGGCCGGCTCGGATGTTTTTGTTGGTTTATCGGTAGCGGGTGCAGTCACCGGTGACATGCTTAAATTAATGAACACCGATCCAATTATTTTTGCGATGGCGAATCCTGATCCTGAAATAACTCCTGAAGAGGCCCGTAAGTCTAGGCCAGATGCGATTATTGCAACAGGTCGCTCGGATTATCCAAATCAAGTGAATAATGTATTAGGATTTCCTTCAATTTTCCGGGGGGCCCTGGATACTCGCTCGACACAAATTAATGAAGCCATGAAATTAGCCGCGTGCCATGCGCTAGCAAAATTAGCCCGTGAAGAAGTTCCAGATACGGTATCAGCTTCGTATGGTGGGCAAAAATTTAAATTTGGCCGCGAATATTTAATTCCAAAACCCTTTGATACGCGCGTACTGATGCGCGTGGCCCCAGCTGTTGCCAAAGCTGCAATGGAAACAAAAGTAGCCCGGATCGATATTGTCGACTGGAATGAATACCATGATAAATTAGAAGCCATTCAGGGACCACAAAAAGTTTTTATTCGCTCGGCCGTTCACCGGGTGCATGAAAATTCAAAGCGCTTGGGCTTTATTCCGAAAATTGTTTTTCCGGAAGGCACCAGTTCAAAAATATTAAAAGCATTAAAGACCTGCCAAGAAGAAAAAATTTGCCAACCAATTATTTTAGGTTACCCGGAACATATTTTAGAAAAAGCAAAAGCGCATAGTGTGAACCTTTCGGGAATAGAAATTATTAACCCAGCCACTCACCCAAAACTGGGCGCCTATGCTCAAAAATTATTTGAAACTCGGCAGCGTAAAGGCATTAATATTAAAGAAGCCGAACGCCTGATGATGGAGCCCAGTTATTTTGCGGCCATGATGGTCAACCAAGGCGATGCCGATGGAATGATTAATGGCGCTACCACTGATTACGCAAAAGCTGTTCGGCCGATTTTACAAACTGTGGGAATTACTAAAAATGCCGTGCCCGCAGGACTTAATATTGTGTTAGCTGATAACCGATTACTATTTTTTACTGACACCACAATTAATTTTAATCCGACAGCTGAACAGTTGGCGCAAATTGCGATTCAAACAGCTCAGGTGGCTGAACATTTTGGCCAAAAACCCCGCATCGCGATGCTTAGTTTTTCTAATTTTAGTGGAAACGAAGGCACTCCGGCTAAAATGAAAAAAGCGGCCGAACTGGTCAGAACTTTACGTCCCGATATTTTAGTCGAAGGTGATATGCAGGCCGATACCGCCGTGAACCAAGAAATTCAAGATCGTATTTTTCCTTTTTCAGGTTTAAAAGGCGAAGCCAATGTTTTGGTTTTTCCAAATTTAGAAAGTGCAAATATTTCTTATAAACTTTTGCAACAGCTTGGAAAAGTAGAAGTTCTTGGACCGTTTCTAATGGGTGTGCGTAGAGCTGCTAATGTTTTACAGCGCACAACCACTGAAGATACAATTTTTAGCTCTGTTGTGTTAACTGCGCTGGAAGCTCAGTTCATTACTGATTACAAAAGTCAGAAGCATTGAGTCAGTCACGCATTATTGATAAAGATAAAGTGATTGTTGTAGGCGTTGGGCTTAAATCCGAGCCTATTTCCGAGATCAAAGAAAATTTATGTGAACTGGAAGAACTTGTCGCTGCTGCTGGCGGAGATGTTATTGGCTCGACCGTTCAAGTCTTACCCCAATTTAATCCTAGTACGTTAATCGGAATCGGAAAAGTTCAAGAGATCAAAGAAATGGTTGAAGAAAGTAAAGCCAATCTGGTTGTCTTAGATCATCAACTTTCCGGAATTCAATCTAGAAATTTACAAGAATCCATCGGATGTAAAATTTTAGATCGCTCTCAATTAATTTTAGATATTTTTGCGCAAAGAGCCCGTACCTACGAGGGAAAACTGCAAGTTGAACTGGCTCAGTTACTAGATCAGATGCCGCGTATGATCGGCGCGTGGAATGAATCTTTATCCCGGCTGGGTGGTGGTATTGGAACGCGGGGGCCTGGTGAATCCGCTTTAGAAAATGATCGAAGGCGAATTCGTGAAAAAATATCCATCGTTAAAAAAAAATTAGACGAAGTTTCCCAGCACCGCGCTCAGCATCGGCAGTCACGCAAACGAAATGAAATTCCAAGTTTTGCCTTGATCGGTTATACCAATTCCGGAAAAAGTTCGCTGCTTAATCGTTTAACGGGCGCTCAGGTTGTCGCAAAAAATATGGTGTTTGCTACCCTTGATCCAACCACTCGAAAAGTTTTTTTAGACGACGGTCCACCAGCAGTTGTGACGGACACCGTGGGTTTCATTCGAAAACTACCGCCGCAATTGATCGAAGCTTTTAAAGCCACGCTGGAAGAATCCGCCGAGGCCGATATTTTACTGCATGTGGTGGATTTAGCTTCACCCAATATGGAGCGGCAAATTGAAGTCATCGAAAGTTTAATGAAAGAATTTAAATGGGAAGACAAAAAAATACTTCATATTTTTAATAAATGTGACGTAGCCCCCGTTGATCGGCAATTCCGGGTAAAGCATTTTCCCCGCGTTTTTGTCAGTGCCCTTACCGGTCAAGGGTTTGATCAACTGAAAAAAATAATGGCTGATTCGATCAACGAAATGCAGACCGAGGTCGAGCTTTATTTTGACCGTGTCAGTGAATACCGCATTTATGATCTTAGTCGCGAAGCCAAAATTAACCGTAAAGAGCCTGCAACCGAAGGTACCATTTGTTTTGTGATGATGACCCCGACTTTAATGAATAAATGGAAAGATTTTTTGGTCAAATAGCTTTATTCTTTAAGGTATGAAAACAAAGCTTTATTTTTCAGTAAGTATCATTTTGATGTCCTATTCTGCCTTAGCCAATCAGTGCGTCAGTGGCAAGGAATCATCGACCCACTTGATTGATCAAATGAAAATGGCCATATCGAATCCAAAATCGCCGGCGTTTTATATTTCAAAATCTGAAAATGCCAACCATATTCCAGAGGGTCAAATCGTATCAACAGGTTTTTGCACCGAAGAAGCCTGCCGAACAAAATCTTCTGCAGTAGAAGATTTAAAAAAATTTGCAGAAGAAAGCGGAATGAAAAGTCAAAAAAACGGTACTTTATTTAAAACTGAATGTTTAGTTGCAAGCTCGAAATTTAAAGCCAACACCGATGAAATAAAATGTCCATCAAACGAGCGCACTCAAAAATCTTTCAATTTTTGCATCAACACTGAATTTTTAAATTATCAAAATGAAGTAATTAGTAATTTCAAGGCTTGTGCGGATGCCAGTAATATTAAAACCTTAGATGCAGCCCACTTATTTAAAATGTACACCTTAGAATCTGCTTTTAAGCCGTATTATTCTTACTCGGGTGGCGTGGGTATCGGTCAATTGACTTCTGTTTTCGTTAAAGACTTGCATGAAAAGCACCGCGGCCGAAAAAATCTAAAAAAAATCGCTGCCTTAAAATCACCGCAGTGCAAAGGTGCCCAGATGATAGCTGAATCAGACTTAAAAAGCCCCCCAAGCCATGCAGACAAATGCGCTTTTGTTACGGTTGGATCAGGGCTTGAAAGAAATATTCTTTACTCTATTTTAGGGCTAGCCACGTCATGGGAGAAAGACATCGAACCTAAATTAAGATCTTATTTAAAAAAATATAAATCACACCCTAGGATTGAAGAAGTAAAAAACTTAGCCTTGCTGAATTCCTATGGCCCAGGTCGCGCTGATGCCCGAGCAGCTATCGTGCGATTATCTGATTACCCGCCCGATGAATTCATTGCCGCGATGAAAAAACCCTTACCATCTAAGCGTGGCAATTTAACAAAGTATATTACGCGCATTGAAGCAAAGCAAAAAGAACTAGCTCAAGACTTTCTACAAGAACCTTTGAAATCTGAATATGCAAAAAACGGAGCTCAATCGTGCGTCAATTGATATTTATTTTAACAGCGCTTTTAACAGCTCCAACTTTTGCGCTAGAAGCGAATGATGCAAATAGAAATGCAGTCTATGAGGATTTTCAAAAAACCAAAGATTTATTTCTGTCATCGACAAAGACTAAAAAAGATTTTGCCAAAAAATTTAAAAAACTAGATGCAGATTTAAATGCAAAATTTCTGAAGTTAAAATCCCTGGAAAAAAAGCAATTATCCGTCGAAGGAAATCAGTTGGCATTAGATCTTGAGCTTCTGCAGCCATTAAGAAATTTAGCAACTTCTGCTATCAATAAAATCAATTGCCGAAATGCCGAAACCTTAAATCAAATGAATTTAACAGACGAAGAAAAAGATCAAATTAATCTTATAGAAAAAGTATTGAAATCTATCTGCAATTAAGTCCAAATTATTCTTAAGAATTAGCGGTTCATTAAACGCTGTTTACGCCGCATTTCAGCCGCAAAGAACCTGCGTTTTTCAATTTCAGTCACCACATCAAGACCAGCGACTTCGATGGGTTTCCCATCAGAGCCAACTGCAACAAAAGTTAAATAAGCTGAAGCTGTATGAAAATACTCGGAAGTCTTTGGATTTTCGGCATCAACACGAACGCCGACCTCCATCGAGGTCCTTGATACGAAATTGACCGAGGCTTTCAAGTTTACGACCCAACCTTTTTTGATTGGTGCTATGAAATTAAGTTGATCTATACTGGCTGTTACGACTTCGCTGTTTGAATGTCTTTGAGCTGCGATGGCCGCAGCGACATCAATCCAGGACATGACGGTTCCACCAAAAACAGTGTCTAAAGAATTTGTATGGATGGGTAAAACAAGTTGGGTCATTATAACTTCCGAAGAGCTAACTGATTTGCTCTTTTTCATTATAATGACCCCACTTTAAAACAGAATTAATTTCAAAACTAAAACAGGACTAAAAACAATTAAACGCCAGCGTCATTGTTCCCGTTGCGGTTACCAAAGGTACCCGTTCCAGGAAGAGTGATTGTTGTATTTCCAGCAGGAATAATCGGAGTTGCTTGTGTGTTATAAGCAGATGCGCCAGCAGGTTGAGAAACTTCAGCACGAGATTCACTTTCAACAAAACCAATGTGTGGTAGACACCATACAATCAATTGAGCGCGTGATTTCACGTTCATTTTTTTGTAGATATTTGTTAAGTGAAACTTAACAGTTTTTTCTGTTACGAATAACTGATTTGCAACTTCCTTGTTAGAAAGACCTTTTGATACTAGGTCTGCAACTTCAGCTTCGCGATTCGATAAGCCTTTTTGTATTAATACATCTCTGAGCATCCTTGCTCCTCCTGCTTTATTGTTTTGAGTCTCTTTTTGTACCAGTTTGAAACATGATCCAGACTATCCTTTGTCTAGATCGGTGTTTCGAAATGAAGCACAACAACCTGTATATAAGTCTGACCGGACTTTTAAGAAAACGCAATACTTAAGACTGAGCTATTTTTAAAAACTAGACCGCATTTTTTCAATAATTTATCTAAGTTTCCTAAAAATTAACCGATAGGCACTTAACAGGAGTCCAGCATGTTCAATACAAACACTAAGTTTTTAGTCGTTGACGACTTTTCTACGATGAGAAAAATCATCAAAAAAGTCTTAGACGAAATCGGATACAAAAATGTGGTCGAAGCCGTTGATGGTAAAAATGCTTTGGAAGTGATTGGTACTTCGTTCCAACAGGGTGACCCCGTTCAGTTCGTGATTTCGGACTGGAATATGCCCAACATGCAAGGGATCGAATTGCTAAAGGCCTGTAAAGAAAACCCTGCCTACAAAACAATTCCATTTATGCTAGTTACAGCTGAAAGCGAACAGGCTCAGATCATCGAAGCCGCCAAAGCCGGAGTTTCTGAGTATGTTGTGAAACCATTCAATGCTGCCACTTTGAAAGCCAAGATAGAACGCGTTTACGCTAAAACTCACCCGTCGAATGAAAAAAAGGTAGCTTAATATGGGAGCAGCAACTAAACAACCAGCTCAGCATCCATTTTTAGATCGTGATGTTATTCTAAGTTTAGCTAACGGCGTGACTGAAACTTTAAACACGATGGCGCAAACTGTAGCCGCTTTTGAAAAACCATTTGTCGCAAAAGAATGGAAAACCCCCTGCCAAATCGCCGTTTTTCTAGAATTGCATTCTGACCCCTACAAAGGGCAAGTGCGCTTTCACTTCGATAAAAGTGTTGCCCAGGGCATTATTGAAAAAATGTTGGGTGCTAAAGTTGAAGAAATGGCTTTATCAGATATTTTGGACGGAGTTGGCGAAATTTCAAATATTTTCTTTGGTTTAACAAAAACTAAACTGAATTCAATTGGATTTAAATTAAATATGACCACACCACATCCATGTGAAAGCGATACGCTTCCACCAATCATTGGTGAAAAAACACTTCTGATTATTCCGTTTCGTATCGAGCAAACTCTTTGCTACGTCGAGATGATTCTTTACTAGTTAATACTTTTTAAAAGACTTTCTTTATCAAGATAAGGCTGCGACAACTGAAGCAGCCTTATCTTTTTTAACGTATCAGTCATCTGTTCGGGTGGTACCAAACCCTTTAAATCATTTCCATCGACTAATTTTGCGGGCCTGTTATTAAATTTTTCTTCGATAGAATCCACTTCATTTGTTGCCCACCGACCGGTTTTACCGAAATACTTCAGCACATTGAGTACAAGCAGATTTTTCTCAGCCTGATAAACCCATTCGGATTCTGAAAACCTGCAATCAAGACAAAAGCGAAGAGTTTCAAAAATCTTTAACTCGTTTTTCGAAACCCGTAATTTATGCTTCAAACAATCGGTCACTTTCTTTTGATCAGTTTGCGTAAGTAATAAAAAATGAAAAAACTGCAGCTGATGGTCAGAGGTCTGGTTGACGAATTCCAAGGAATTAAATTTCGAAATTTGAACTGGAAATACGATCTCGAAAATCTGCAGTGATAATTGATTACTAAAAAATGTTTGCCATTCCATAAAAGGAAGCATCTTTTGAATCTCTGACCATAACCGTTCGCCACTGACTTGATCGGTTAAAGCCACCAGTCTTATTGCTGCTGCCAAAGTTTCACATTCGACTTTAAACTTCAACTGAGTACTTAGCCGCAGCAGTCTGATAATGCGCAAATGATCTTCTTGAAATCGGACCTGAGCACTTCCTACACAACGAATAATTTTTGCTTCAATATCTTTTAGCCCACCTACATAATCGATAATTTGCTTATTTTCATCATCCCAAAAAAGTGCATTGATTGTAAAGTCTCTGCGTAAAGCATCTTCATCCGGTGAAGCAAAGTCTATCTGTGATGGTCTTCGACCATCTCGGTAATCCGATTCACGCCGAAAAGTTGTCAAATCAAAAAGCTGGCTATCAGCTTGAGAACCCGCTGTCAGATTGGTTAAGGGGATTTTTACAACACCGAACTGTAACCCAACGGGAATAGCATCAGGAAATAACTCTAATATTTGATTCGTGGTTGCATCGGTCACTAAGTCAAAGTCCGTGGGTATTCGATTTAAAATAAAATCACGAACAGCTCCGCCTGCTATCCAGCATTTATAACCACGACCGGACAATTTATTCTTCACTTGTACAAAGTTTGAATAAAGTGGATGATTTTTTAATGCAGTGGCCACGTGAACATGAAGCATAATTCAGTATGAAAGATTTATCAGAAGTTCTCAATGAATTAAAAAATCAGCTTGGACTGAATCAGATTCAAATAGGTCCATTAGCTTCACCCTTGACCATTGAATTTTATGAAAAATGGCTGGCAAAAAAATATCATGCAGAAATGGGCTACTTAGCCAGTCACTATCTTACAAAAAAAAATCCACAACTATTAAATAAAAACTTACAAACTGTTATCACCGTTTCACAAAGTTATTTTCCTGCTGTTGAAAAATCATCAACGACTTACCCGGCCCGGGTTGCAATGTATGCACAAAATAAAGATTATCATTTTTGGCTGAAAGAAAAATTACTAAAAATTATTTCTGAGCTTAAAGTAATTTATCCCGATCATGATTTTCTACCCTTTGTTGATTCGGGTCCCGTACTGGAAAGAAACTGGGCTTATGAAAACGGCTTGGGTTGGTTCGGAAAAAATACGTGTTTGATTCACCCTCAACACGGAAGTCTTTTTTTTATTGCCGAAATACTAACTTCGATTCCTGACTTCAGTAAAGATAGCAGCACTCAAAAATTAGCTCCGTTACCTGACTTTTGCGGTAAGTGCCAAAAGTGCATTGAAATTTGTCCCACCGGAGCCCTTGTAGAGCCCCATGTTTTAAAATCTGATTTGTGTATTTCTTATTTAACCATTGAGGCCAAATCAAACCCGCCCCTAGAGCTTCGCACAAAAATGGGTGACTGGTTTTTTGGCTGCGACTTGTGTCAAACCACTTGTCCGTGGAATGAAAAAGTTTTTCGTGGGCTTAATTTAGCGCCGCAGCCTGCGACAGATACCCGTCCATTTTTGGATTTATCACTGACTGAAAAAACTGATTTGACCGATTTTTTTAGAAAGTTACTGAACTCATCTAATAAAAAAATTGCAAAAGATTTTATCGGCACTGCCTTGATGCGCTCGGGCGGCAATGGGCTAAAAAGAAATGCTCTTATTGTGATTGCTAACCGAAAATTATCAGAGCTTAAAGCCGATGTTCAACTGCAATTAGCAAATCCAAAATTAGCAGAGCTTGCGACTTGGTGTTTAACACAACTTGATTAAAATTCTAGTTGATCAAAAAACCAAGGGTCAGCATCGGCTGAGTGTCTTTTTTTGTATAGGAATTAAAACCCACAATCGATGAATTGCTTTTATAAGTAACCTGACGATGGGAAAACAAAACGCCAACATAAAAGTTTGAAGATAAATTTGTCATATAACCTAAGTCAGCCTGAAAACCAGAACCATCCGTGTAGCTGCCAAAATTTTCGTTGATCCGGTAAAAAGCTCTGGCGTGAAAACCAGTTCCCCAGAAAATACCCAAACCTGCAGCTGCTGTACCGCCTTGATTTGAAGTGGTGATCATAGAATCATTTCTAGTCGAGTACTCACCGCCCAAATAAAAATTCGAATCAAAAATATACCCAAGCTTTATATCATAAATCGAGGTTAAGTTTTTCCATTCATTTCCTAAAGCTGGATCTGCCGTTGCTTCGGACTGCCCGTAATAAATGCCGAAATCAAACAAAACCCCGGTTCGACCCGAGTTCATTGAATAGGAAACAGGCCTTTCCCGCGGGTTATTTACTGCGTAAGTTTTAGCACTTACAAAAAAACAAACTGAAAGTAGAACCACAACCACGGGGTTTTTAAATATATTTTTCATAGCCTATTTCATCTTATTCTATTGAGGTTTCAAATGGTTAGTGCGTTGCATTATATCTAGCTTAAGCTTTAGGTTTGACCCGGTGTATATTACATGGTTTTTAAAGCCCAATGAGGCTAATTTCGTTCGTAATTTTATTTAGTTTATTTCACACCACAGCTTTTTCAATGCTGTATTCTGGAGTTATCACCAAAGGTAGCCCTTATGGCTACCGCATCAAAGAATCTCGAATCGACAAAACTTACAGCTTAACGTTCGCAAATCAAACTGTTGAAAATATGTTTGGCAAACTAAAAATAAACGACTTCGTTACTTTCGAGGGCGCCCGCAGTTCTGCGACGAACACGATTCGCGTTGAATCTGTCAATTACGTCGGCTTAACCGACCTCATCGGAGTTTGGCAGGGCGATGACAACTACTGCTACAATTTTAATTCATTTACAGAATTGTGGATTTACTTTCGTACGGGACCCGGCTGCGGTCACCAAACGTTTGAATCCCGAATCTATGCATATACCGTCAACCCCTCAGACCCCGACTGGATTATTTTACTTTCAGATAATCAATCCAGTTACATAGCCGATTTAGTTGTCGAGGATGAGAAATCAATAAATATTAGTCTTTACGATTCCAATAGTGGGAATATTCTTCGACATATAAAATTAAAAAAGTAATTCAATTCATGATGACATTAAAAAGCCCACTTATTCCAACGCCGCCAAATTATTTTTTTTCTAAAAATGATCCTGACGATCCCCGCCTTGGTCAAATGGCTGAAACAGCACAAATCAATCAAACAGCGACCCAGGCTAACGACTTTGGCTTGATCGGATATCCTGATGATGATGGAATTCGTCTCAGCGGAGGGCGCCCTGGAGCTTCCGAAGCCCCCAAGTTAATTCGTCAGTTTTTGTACAAAATGACTCCATCTGTGCTTTCAACAAAAAAAATGAGCCTGTTTGATTTCGGAGATTTACAAAATAATTCTAGTTTGGAATCTCGCCATCAGGATGCTTTGACAATCACGACTTTTTTGCACCAAAAAAAAATGCGGCTAATTTCTTTAGGTGGCGGTCACGATTACGGATACTCGGATGTGGCTGGCTTTTTAAAAAACTATATTTCTGCTGATGTGAAACCCGTTGTTATCAATTTTGATGCACATTTAGATGTCCGTCCCACCAATAATGGTTTTAACAGCGGCACACCCTTTTACCGTGTGCTGAACGAATTTAAAGGTCAATTCGAATTCATTGAAATTGGACTGCAACCGCAGTGCAATTCAAAAGCGCACTGGGCTTGGGCCGAAGAACATGGCGCTTATTTATTTGATTTAAAAACCGTCGAAAAAAATGGTTTAGAAAATCTTTTTACCTTTGATGTTTTTAAAAAAGTAAATTCAAAAACCCCGGTTTTTGTTAGCTTTGATATCGATGCCTTATCAGCCAACGAGGCTGGTGGTTGCAGCCAAGCTTGGGTCACCGGATTAAAGACAGCAGAATGTCTTCGGTTTTTGACTGCACTTTACAAAATGGCCGACGTTCGGGGCCTAGGAATTTATGAAGTATCACCCCCTTTGGATCGCGATTTTCAAACATCAAAAACAGCAGCCCTTTTGATTCATCATTTTTTATTTGAAACAGAGCCTTAAGTGAAAGGTTTTGGAAGCGATAATCACTCAGGAATCCACCCCGAATTATTAAGCGCCATCATCGCAAGCAACGTGGATCATTCGCCCAGTTACGGAACTGACAGTTTTACTGAGAATGCAAATAACCAATTTAAAAAATTATTTGGTGATCAAACCAAAATATTTTTTGTCTTCAATGGCACCGCTGCAAATGTTTTATCTTTGCAGTCTTTGATGAAGCGCCATCAATCCGTATTTTGCACCGACATAAGCCATTTAAATCTGGATGAATGTGGCTCTCCTGAATTTTTTGCTGGAAAACTAATTCCATTACCGAATACCAATGGAAAATTAAGCCTAGATTCGCTTAAAAGTGCATTGATCCGCCAGGGTGATCAGCACTTTAGCCAACCCAAAGTTGTTAGCCTGACCCAGCCCACCGAGCTTGGCACGTGTTACACGCTGGCAGAAATAAAATCGATCACGGATTGGGCCCACAGCCAAAACTTATGGGTCCATATCGACGGAGCTCGGCTCAGTAACGCCGTCCATTTTTTACAGACAACATTTTCAGAAATGACCACCCAACTAGGCGTCGATATCGTGTCTTTTGGCGGCACTAAAAATGGACTGATGATGGGCGAAGCTATACTGGTGCTAAATCCAAAAGTTGCAGAGGACTTAAAATTTATTAGAAAACAAGCGGCTCAGTTGCCGTCAAAAACCCGCTTTATTGCAGCCCAATTTGACCGCTACCTTACCGATGAACTGTATCTGCAGATTGCAAATCATTCCTGCAGGATGGCCGAATATTTATTTGAAAAATTATCTCAGTATCCGCAAGTGAAAATAACTCAAAGCAGACAAAGTAATGCAGTTTTCGCTATCCTACCACAACCATGGATCAAATCTTTACGGGCCCATTTTTTCTTTTATGTTTGGAATGAAAAAACTTTCGAATGCCGATTGATGACAGGCTGGGATACAAAAAAAACCGAAATCGACGCCTTCACCGAGCTGATTGAAAAATTATCAAAAGGTCTACTTTAATCTTTAGAAAAACTTTGCTGCATGAATTTTAAAATTTCTTCGGCATGGCCTTCGGCTTTAACTTTTCTATATTCTGCAATCAAAACCTGATTTTCATCAATGATAAAAGTGCTGCGTTCAATACCAAAAACTTTTTTTCCGTACATGTTTTTTTCTTTGATCACATCAAATTTTTTACAAATAAGTTCAT
>JAYUCH010000067.1:0-23614 GCA_043740435.1 Bdellovibrionales bacterium
TTTTGTAACGAAAGCCAGATCCGTAAGCCCTAACAGCCCCGAGATCTGAACTAGATGGCTTGCGGCTAAATCATAAACTGCGGACTGTGATGTTTTCTTTTCTTGAATCCAGTCTGTAAAATTATTTCGAAGCTCTGGTGAAATTTCAAAGGTATCCAAATGGGTTGATTGATTATTTTCTTGCAGTAATGCCCAGACCATTTCGATGTAACCCAAACCAAGCCCTACTGTACAAATATCAGTGCCAATATCAGTAGAAATTTCAGCATCCATGACAGCTTTGATGACCGCACCATAAATGTACCAGGTTTCTGAAGCTGCACCTGCCGAGTGGTGCATGGATTCACCGGTCTGCCGCAGCTTCAGTGTCGGACTACCGTCTTTTGTGGTTTCAAGTTCGAAGCCGCTTGCTTCGAATGACAGATTCACTTTATATTACCTTCCTATGGAAAAAGGCTGGACCGGATTACCCTATCATTCAATATCAGAACACTACAGAAGAATTTTTAGTGATAAAGTTTATAAAATTCCAGTAAGTATCGTCGACGACTGTCCTAATCGCATGGGTTTAAAAGGAATGAAAACCTGCAGTTTTTGTGACGTTTGGGGATCCGCTGCACGGGAAGAATCCTTTGAACTAAGTTTAGACGAACAAATTGTAAAATTTCATGGTTTGATTTCAAAACGTTACAAAGCGGAAAAGTACTTAGTCTACTTTCAAGCTTACACCAATACTTTTACGAAAGTTCCCATACTAAGATCACGCTTTGAAACGGCGCTAAAATATGATTTTGTAAAAGGGTTTGTCATTGGTACAAGGCCTGATTGTCTTTCGAAAGCCGTATTGGATTTATGGCAAGAGTATAACCAAAAATCATTTGTTTCTGTAGAACTAGGCGTACAAAGTTTTTTTGATCCGCATTTAGAGTTCATGCAACGTGGCCACACCGCTGAAGATTCCCTGAAGGCCATCCAAAAGATTGCAGATACAACCAGTGTAGATTTAGGTATTCATTTGATTTTTGGCAGCCCCAACGAATCTGATCAGCAAATCATCGAGACTGCAAAAATTTGTAACGATTTACCAATTACAAATGTTAAACTTCATAATCTGCATGTGTTAAAAAATACGGACTTAGAAAAATGGTATAATCAGGGACAGTTTACTCCGATTTCGCAAGAGGCCTACACCGAGCGGGTTAAACTTTTTTTGTCTTATTTGAAACCGCACATTGCGGTTCACCGCTTAGCCGCTTTTGCGTCACGCTGGGAAGAGCTTGTTGCGCCTCAGTGGACGGCCAATAAAATGGGAACCCACCAGGCTATTGTTGATGAATTACGAAAATCAAAAACTTTTCAAAGTTGCCTGTGGTCTCCTCAGGATGAAAATGATCGCTTTCTTTTTCAACAGATGCAGTCAAGAATCGTGCAAAATTAGTCGAAATTAGTTTACGGTGATGCAAGAAAAAGCACATAACAGATTATTTAAGAAAAGCATGCTAACGCCCCAGGCTTATCAAAAAAAGTGAAATTACAGGGCTTAAAACTAACGTCTTGACACTATTTCTCGAGAGAGCAAACGAACTAGATCTTAGTCTTAACTATTTCATTTTTCTGCACAGCATTTGCCCGACTTTTTAGCAGGACCTTAAAAAATATTTTATTTTTTATTTGAAACTTTCGAAAAAAAGATTCAACCTGATTTTAAGAAGAATAGGCCTTATTGATGAGGCTCAGTGTTTTAACCACTAGATGTAGTAGTAGATGTAATAGATACGCTATGTTTGAGGTTAAATGCTTAACGACACGGATGAGAAAAATTGACCACAAAGTCAAGATTCCAAACCTGACGATCTGACTAGAACGGTCAAATAAATTTTTTCAGAAATATAATAACTAGACCATAGATTTTTAAAACTTCTGAGGGGAAGTTTTAGGGAATCTTTTACTTAAAAGCCGTCTGACTAGACCAAGGGGAACGCGAATGGAAATTCAAACACAAACTTTATCAAAAACAACCGCTCACATCATGCGCGTGAAAAAAAGAGACGGAACTCTGGAACCCGTAGATGTCACTAAAATCGTTGAGCGTGTGACCAGATGTTGCCAAGGGTTAACTTATGTTGATCCTTTGCGTGTGGCTACAAAAGCTATTAACGGTTTGTATGACGGCGCTACCACGAAAGAATTAGATAATCTTTGTATTCAAACGGCTTCTTTACTTATCGGAGAAGATCCTGAGTATTCACGTTTGGCGGCTCGTTTACTTTCAACTTATATCGAAGAAGAAGTTCGTTCATTAAAAATTGATTCTTTTGCAGATTCAGTTCAGTTCGGAAAAACTCATGGCCTTCTGGCCGATACAGTTTATCAGTTCGTGATGACTCACAAAGCAGAACTTTGCGCTGCCATTGAACATTACAGAACAGATCGTTTTGAATATTTTGGATTAAGAACGGTTTATGATCGCTATCTTTTAAAAAATCCAAAATCCAGACAGGTTTTTGAAACTCCACAGTATTTTTTCATGCGTGTGGCTTGTGGATTGGCGCAAACTCCGGCCGAAGCCATTGAACTTTACAGGTTGATTTCTTCCCATGATTACATGCCGTCAACACCTACTTTGTTTAACTCGGGAACTTTACGTCCACAAATGAGTTCATGTTATCTATTGGATTCACCCGTTGACGATTTGCGAGCTATCTACGATCGCTATACTGATATCGCATTATTGTCTAAATTTGCGGGTGGAATCGGTTTAGCTTATTCACGCATTCGGTCTAGGGGATCTTTGATTAAAGGCACCAATGGCCACAGTAATGGAATTATTCCTTGGTTAAAAACTTTGGATTCCTCTGTTTCTGCTGTGAACCAAGGGGGGAAAAGAAAAGGTGCTGCGTGTGTGTACTTAGAAACTTGGCATGCAGATATCGAAGAATTTTTAGAATTGCGTGACAACACCGGCGATGACGCGAAACGCACCCACAATATAAATATCGCAAACTGGGTTCCAGATCTATTTATGAAACGTGTTGAAGCGGACGCTATGTGGTCATTGTTTGATCCAAGTATTGTCCCCCATTTTTGTGATCTTTTTGGTGAAGACTTCGAAAAAGCTTATTTGGCTGCTGAAGAAAAAAAGATGTACATGAAGCAGACCAAAGCTCGTGATTTGTATTCACGAATGATGAAGACCTTGGCTCAAACAGGCAACGGTTGGATGACTTTTAAAGATGCCTCTAACATCAAGGCAAACCAGACCGGCACACCAGGCAATGTGATTCACTTATCAAATTTGTGCACCGAAATTTTAGAAGTCACTTCGAAAGATGAAACTGCAGTTTGTAACTTGGGTTCAGTGAATTTAGGCAGACACATCACAGATGGTCAGTTTGATTTCGAAAAATTAGGCCGCACCGTTCGCGCTGCAATTAAATATTTAGACCGAGTGATCGATATCAATTTTTACCCGATTGATACGGCTGCCAGTTCGAACAATCGCTGGAGACCCGTAGGTCTTGGAATCATGGGCTTACAAGATGCATTTTTTCAAATGAAGTTTGCTTTTGATTCCGATGAAGCGATGGCTTTATCCAATAAAATTCAAGAAGAAATCTACTTCAATGCGTTAACAACCAGTGTGGATTTAGCAGAAAAGCATGGCGCTCATACCGATTTTAAAATGACCAAAGCAGCAAAAGGAATTTTTCAGTTTGATCTGTGGAATGTTAAACCCACTGACGAAAAACGCTGGACGCATCTGCGGGAACGCATGATAAAATTTGGTCTTAGAAATTCTTTGATGATAGCTATTGCACCGACAGCGACAATTGCATCCATCGTCGGAGCCTACGAAGCAACCGAGCCACAGATTTCAAATTTATTTAAGCGAGAAACTTTGTCTGGTGAATTTATGCAAGTGAATAAATATTTAGTCGGCGAATTAAAAACTCATGGAATTTGGAACGATGATTTCAGAAATGAAATCAAAATGCATGAAGGCTCTATTCAAGACATCGCAGAAATTCCAGAAGCGATTCGTAAACTATATCGCACGGTCTGGGAAATTCCGATGAAAGCGTTAATTGATATGGCTGCAGCCCGCGGAGCTTTCATCGATCAATCGCAATCGTTAAATTTATTTCAAGAAAGTTCAACGATTGGAAAATTGTCTTCGATGTACATGTACGCTTGGAAAAAAGGAATAAAAACGACCTATTATCTGCGCTCTCGGCCGGCCACCTCGATTGCAAAAACGACAGTTAAAAAATCAAGTGTTGGTCAAAATGAAAATGTAGAAGCAGCCGCAAAAGTTTACACGGATGCGGAAGCCGTGACGTGCAGTTTAGAAAATCCCGAATTGTGCGAAGCTTGTCAGTAGTTTTAGCAGTAATTTTAGCAGTAGTTTTTACCCGTAG
Organism: Bdellovibrionales bacterium; assembly: GCA_043740435.1. GTDB lineage: Bacteria > Bdellovibrionota > Bdellovibrionia > Bdellovibrionales > Bdellovibrionaceae > Pseudobdellovibrio. The sequence continues at coordinate 4,419 of JAYUCH010000067.1, forward strand.
TTTTTAGTAGAAGTAATAGCCATTTTTTAAAGGAGAAGAAAATGATTTTAGATCCAGGATTTAATCTTACACTTAGACCAATGAAGTACCCGACTTTTTACGAAATGTATAAAAATGGAATTAAAAATACCTGGACTGTGGAAGAAGTTGATTTCTCGACAGACTTGGTTGATTTGAATTCACGGATGTCGGATTCAGAAAAGCATTTGATCCACCGCCTAGTCGCTTTTTTTGCAACGGGTGATTCGATAGTGGGAAACAATTTAGTTCTTAATTTGTACAAGCATATTAACTCTCCGGAAGCTCGGTTGTATCTTAGCCGTCAGCTTTATGAAGAGGCCTTACACGTTCAGTTTTACTTAACCCTTTTAGATACTTATATTCCAAACCCTGAAGATCGCGCGGAAGCTTTTGCTGCTGTGGAAAATATTCCGTCTATTAAAAAGAAAGCAGATTTCTGCTTCAAGTGGATGGATTCAATCAATGAACTAGACACTTTGAAAACTCAAGAAGACCGTCGTAAATTCTTAATGAATGTGATTTGTTTTTCTTCTTGTATTGAAGGTATGTTTTTCTTTGCAGCCTTTGCGTACGTTTATTTCTTACGTTCAAAAGGAATGTTGGCAGGTCTTGCATCAGGCACAAACTGGGTGTTCCGTGATGAAAGCATGCACATGGCTTTTGCTAACCAAGTCATTCAAACAATCCGCAAAGAAGAACCCACTTTATTCAATGAACAAATGCAAGACATGGTCGTACAAATGTTAGAAGACGCTATCGACTGCGAAATGACTTTTGCAGAAGATTTAATTGCTAATGGCATCGCGGGTTTATCGATCAATGATATGCGCCAATATCTTGAATACATTGCTGACCAACGTTTAGAAATGCTGAACATCGCTCCAAGATACAACGCAAAAAATCCGTTTGATTTTATGGAACTACAAGACATGCAAGAATTAGCAAACTTTTTTGAAAGACGAGTGTCAGCTTACCAAGTTGGTGTTAGCGGCCAAGTGTCTTTTGACGAAACATTCTAAACTGTTTTGAGTCGTTCATTTTTTAAGGTGTCTGGCAAAGGGATTCATTAGACCAGTAACCAACTTCCTCGGTCGCATCCGGAAAATTATTTCCATTCGTGTCTTTATAGGCACGAATGGAAAAATTATATTTTGTCCCTGCTGAAAGACCACTAACATCGCAATAATAAGTTCCACCATTGAAAGAAGTTCCTGGATCACAATTTCTTGGTACTGGTGGATTGTTAGCGCCAACCCCTGGCGTACCCGACCAATTTGGTGGCCCGTAAGCTATTTGATATTTCACGTTCGTTGAAGCATTCGAATACTGAACGTTGAAAGAACAACGATTTGCAGTCGGCGCACGAAACTGCACCAGCACTGGATTAGACATCGGGCACTGCATGGTATTAGAAATACCCACCGGAGCTGGTGACGGAGCATAACTGTACTGAGTATCAGTCCCCGTCAGCGAGTACGAATAAGTAAGTCCGTCTACTAATTGAAAATCATCAAAGTCATATGCTAAAGCGCTGATACTGGTCGATGGGTAGCCAGCAATGGATGTGGGTATGGATTGGGCGCCAGTTGAAATTATTTTATAAGATCTACTTAGGACATAAGAAATATTTTGGTTAAACCGGGCCACAGAATTCTTTAGATTGCATTTAAACAATGTTGGATCAACAGTTCGTGAATCAATCGATGGTGCAGATACCTGTCTTGCCACAACAACTCGGTTGTAAGTTGATTCAGAAATACCGTTATCTTCTGTGCGAAGTTTAATGCGAACTAGATAATTTAAACCTAAACTGGCATCCGTTAAAACTTTACCAAGGCGAACAGAAAATCCAAACTGCCCGTTATGACATTGTGGGTAGTCCCGCTGGCTCGGAAGTCCAGAATCTTCAACTAAACCTAAGCCCTTGGTGATCCAGAAACAATTTGTTCCAAAAGGAATTCCTGACGAAGTTAAACCGCTACCTGCGGCATTTGTACAAACCGAACTTCGATCGTTACTGATGTACGGCTCCACAGATTCATTCAAATCACCTGCAAAAACTTCCACAAGTATTCTGTTTTTTCGTCGGCCTTGATCTTTGCACGTACCAGAAATTTCAACAGTATCAGATTTATCAATATTCGCCGTTAAATTTAAAGAACTTGCCGTGATTTCCACAGCTGTTGAACTGACCGTATCATCCGCTTCACTGCAGGTAGGATTTTTAATGGGATCACATGTACTCGTGGAATCTGTTAATAACGAGGAAGCTATACTGCCACCACAGCCAGATAAAAAAAGAAAAAGAAAACCCAAAAATACCAATGATTTCACAGATAAGTTATCGGAATTAATTGGAATAAAATGAAGTTTTCTAAGGCCTAAAAACGCGGCCTGGTTCAAGTTCTAGATTTTATTTGTCTCAGTCTGATACAGTTTTTCTTTAAAAAAGATACTTGCGAGATAATGAATTCTTTTTCTAAAAACAGCACATAGGTCGATAACATAACCATCGAAAAGGCCATAAGTCCTAACAGAATTCCTATCGAGACATGAAAGACGACTCCGCCTAGAAGCCAAAGGTTTCGATAGCTTTTATTCATGACCATAGGAGCAAAATAAACTTCAAAAATGATCGACAAAAATGTACTGATTGCAAAAAACAACGGCACGTTACTTAGAAACTTAAAGTCATACTGACTAAATTGGGGGTTAGCAAAAACAGTCCATAAAGCGGTGCCATCCCACCATGTTTTACCTTTTAATTTTTCAAACCCCGTGTACATGTAAATCGCACACAACTGAATCTGAATGATTCTAAAAAATATTGAACTTAAATAATCAGTTACTGGCAATTCTTTATCTGCATCAAAATTTGGCAATGAATTCTGTTTTTTAAAAATCAAACTTCTTACACTGAAGACTTCCGTGCATTTTGTGAATGATAAATAAAATAAAAATAAACCACCAATGACATCGGCCCCAAAAAGGATCGAATAATTACGATTTAAAATTCCTTGATGAATTATCCAGGTTAAGATCAACAAAGGCCGATTGATTAGCCCAATCATGGCTAAAAACAACAGACTTATCAAAATCATATGAACTGTTCCAACAAAAGCGTCCGGCCAAAAAAACCACTGCACAAACGGTCTATAAAAATCAGGAAAAATATTCAGCGCCATGTCCCTAGGTATCAAGGAATTCGGCCCCAGTTGATCAACATTAAATTGTCTAAAGCACGCCATATAAAACAATGTACCGCATAAAATAATTCTTAAAAGCGCCAATTGTTCAAAGTTATTTTTTCCAAACAGAAAAATATCAACATGGGTTTTTAGCTGATTGAATTTATTCAGTAATTTATAAAGCATGCGGACACTCGAAGATGTAACGACTCATTTCTTCAGTACTAAGCATACTTTCGTAATCGGTAATGTTATTATTTACGTTGGCTATGACTTGATCCAAAGTAGGAATGCGATTTACAAAAAGTTCAACTTGTACCTGGGTCGAACCCGGATGTTTTTTACAAATCCATGGCGTAAAAAATGTTTCTAACCGATAGGGATCGACGGCTAAAAAGCGCATGGCGTAAGAATCTCTTTTTTTATCTAAACGAAAGTCGTCACCTTGATCTTTGGATTCAGGGTAGTACCCAACAATGGTTTCGGCAGTCGAATTTTTGTAATCATCTGCAAAAAGCACATAATATTTCAAATACATCGTGTGCGCCGGATCCGGAGAAAAAAAATTCCAAGTGGTATTAAGGCCGATTGAATTGGCAACAGGATTAAACACGCCCTGAAAGTAGCGACCCAAAAAAGAAGATCCATTTCCTAAAACAATGATCATGGCTACGAAATAAACAAATACCGTAAAGAAAAAAAATTTCTTTATGGTCTTAAGCATGACCTTCTTCGCCAGCCTCTTCGTCAGCTTCTTCAAACATCGCTAATTCGTCTTCACTGCTATCGTCACCTGATTCACTGACAGCTTGGTCGCTGGACTCGGCTTCAATGCTGGCATCTGCTAAAACTAATTCAGTGCCCTCTTGTGAAATACTTACGGGTTCAGGATTTTCAAATTTTTTAAGCCAATTGATATCACGCTTAGAAACCACTTCGCCTACGGCTACGGCTTCACGAATATTCTGGGCTTTTTCTTCATCTCGTTTTTGTTTTTGTCGTATTTTTTCTTGCTCGAAAAAATCAGAGGAAGTTGAAATAGCGGTTAATTGTTCTTCAATCAGACCAAGCTCTTCTTCACCTTCCGAGTAACTTAGCGCTTTCGTATTTTCCGCTAAAGAATCAGTCACCATGGATAAAGTTTGTCTTTCCTCGGACTCTTCACCAATTCCTTCAGGCAAAAGTTCATCAATTTGCGAAAGGGTTGGTAATTCCTTTAAATTTCGAAGACCAAATATTTCCAGAAACCGGCGCGTAGTTCCATACTGCATGGGCTTTCCCGGTAAATGTTCGGCTTTGGATTCAAAAGTAACCAAGCCCTTTTCCATCAGTGCACGAAGTAAATGACCTGATTCAACACCACGAATTTGGTCAACTTCCATTTTTACGACTGGCTGCTTGTAAGCAATAATAGATAAAGTCTCAAGAGCTGGACCTGATAATTTAAAAGCTCGGGTTTTGATCGTGCGCTTTAAAAAATTCATATTATCAATTTTTGTGCGTAACTGATAGCCGCCCGTTATTTCTTCCAAAACAACACCACGATCACCGCCCGCGTAACCAACTGCTAAAGTTTCAAGGACTCGTCTGATTTTATCTTTTTTGACATTCGTGCCTTTAAAAACCAGTTGAATCGAAGCAAAACTAACGGGTCTGTCCGAGGCGAACAAAATACTTTCGATGATACTGTGGATCTGTTCTTCTTCAACGAATTCGACGTCTTCAATTTCAGCGGTTTCAAAACTATCTAATTCAGAGCCCTCTAGGTTGGCGATATCTACGTCCGCAAATAAAGTTTCTGCATCTGGCACGACGCCAGAATCGGGCTCGGGTAAAAAACCTTCGGATTCCGTCTCTTCCGATAAGAAAATAGATGATTCAATTTCAATATCTTGCAAAGCATTTTTAACATTTTCTAAAGCTGTATCGTTAGAATTTGCGACTTTATTTTTGCGAGCCATAATTACACCTGCTCTTCATTGGCATAAGGGTTAGAATTTAATTCATTTTCTGCAGCTAAAATTTCGTCATCGGAAGCTATTTGATCTAACGTTATGTTTTCTACGGTTTCAGAAAAACTCATTTGAGTTTTCGCTGTCGCTTCTAAAACATCGTCTTCTTGCTCAATCATTTCAAGTTCTTGCTGAGAAAGTTTGATTGATTTTGCAAATAAAGATTCAGCAACTTGGTCAGCGTTAATATTTCCGTACTCTTCAACACGGGAAACTACGTCACCTTCGATAATTTTTTTGGTTTGAATATGAATATCGCCATAATTTTCTGTTTGATATAAGCCGACGTAACCCATTTTTCCAAGTTCCAGCAAAGATAAAAACGTAATCAAAGCCTGACGTGATTTTTCAATACGGTCTTTGATATCGTTTGATAACAATTCGGCCATGCGCACGGTGGATCCTGGCATCAGGCGCGTTGACATTTCCAAAATTCGGCTGGCAATCGATTGCAGCTTTATATTCACTTTGTGAATTTTTTTATGCAAAGTTTTGACAACTTTTCTGTAGGACGAAATCAAAGAAAATAGGGCATTTTCTTCCAATTCAATTTCATCATTTGTCACTTCAAGTTTTTCTTTTATTCCACGAGCCCAGATATCTCGGTTCAGCAAAGGTCTGTCGTACAGTGCCTTGGAAGCCTCTTTGTATTTTTCGTATTCTAAAAGCTTTTGAACCAGTTCTTTTCGCGGATCAACATTTTCAACAATTTCGCCATTTTCATCGTACTGCGGTAACAGCATTTTTGATTTGATCTGAATAAGAGTTGAAGCCATGGCGATGAAATCCCCTGCAACTTCAAGATCAAATTCTTTCATCAGTTTAATGAAATCTAAATACTGCGCCGTAATTTCCACAATATTAATATTAAAAATATCCATTTCTTCTTTACGGATTAAATAAAGAAGCAGATCTAATGGACCTTCAAACTGTTGAAGCTGGACTCGGATGCTGCTCATGGACTGCCTTTTATCTTAAGTTTATTATTTAGTTTTAAATGTCTAAGTTAAATGCATGTGATCTTTGATCATTTTTAAGTTCTTACTTGCTTCCTTGCGCGCCTTTTCGCATCCTTCAAAAATTATTGAATCAAGACGTTTGGTGTTATTCAACAAATCTTTTTTCTTTTCGCGCGGAATTTTTATTAATTGCTCAATATTGGCACAAAGCTTTGCTTTGCAATCTCCGCAGCCAATTCCTGCAGTGGTGCAGCCTTCGGTCACCCATTTTTGATCCGCCTCAGTGGAAAACAATTTATGATAACTAAACACATTGCAGATCAAAGGGTTTCCCGGATTTTCTCTGAGAGCACGCTGGGGATCCGTGACCATAGAGTTGATTTTCTTTTTTAAACTTTTTTCTTCTTCAGACAACAAAATCGAATTGTTGTAGGACTTGGACATTTTTCTGCCATCAAGACCCGCAAAAGAAGGTGTTTCAGTTAGCAAGGCTTTCGGCTCTGGAAGTTTTGCTTTGTACAAATGATTAAACCTGCGAATAATTTCTCGGGTTAATTCTAAATGAGCCACTTGATCGGCACCCACCGGAACTAAGTTTCCCTGGTAAATCGCAATATCTGCAGCTTGCAAGACCGGATAAGCAAAACGACCCAAGTTGTGCGTATCACTGGCCTTTGCTTCTTCTTCGGCATCTTTCCAAGTGGGTACACGTTCTAACCAACCCATCGGAGTTAGATTAGAAAAAATCATGAATAATTCAATGTGCTCAGGCACCAAGGACTGAATAAATAAAGTGTTTTTTTCTGGGTCTAAACCCCAGGCGACCATTTCGGCAAAGATATCTCGGTTCCAATTCGAAATTTCATGGGATGACTTGTAATGACTCGTCATTCCGTGCCAGTCCATAACGCCGAAATAACATTGGTGCTCGGTTTGTAATTTCAGACAATTACTTAACCAACCTAAATAATGTCCTAAGTGAAGTGCCCCCGTTGTACGGGTTCCGCTCATGACTCTCAAAGAACGGCTCCTGCACCTGCAAAAGCCATAAGATGATTAAAAATATAGAATACCGGCCCGCGCAGCACACTTAAAGAACCTGTGATCATTAAGCCGAGTAAAATAAAACTAGTGATCTGTTCATTTTGCTCGAGCTTGTGATTGACCGAAGCGGGTAAAAATCGCGCAAGTACTTTCCCGCCGTCTAACGGATGCAGGGGTAAGATATTAAATATGGCTAAAAATAAATTCGTCAGCACAAACATTTGCAGCAGACTCATAATAGGTTTAGCAAATTCGCCCATTAAGTTATAACGAACTAAAATCATCATTACTAATGTTGAAATAACCGCTAAGAAAACATTCGACAGAGGACCTGCTAACGCGATCCAAAACATGTCGGTGCGAATATTTTTAAGATTTCGAGTATTGACCGGCACTGGTTTCGCCCAACCAAAAAATAATGGAATGCCAAAAACGATAGCACTAATTGGCAAAATAAAAGTCCCTACAATGTCTGCGTGGGCCATCGGATTAAGTGTCAAACGACCCATTTGCTCGGCCGTATTATCACCACGCCATTTGGCGACTAAGCCATGGGCGAACTCATGAAAACAAAGTGCAAATAAAAACGGAACGAAAAAAATTGCTAATTTTCCACCAATTTCAACTATATCCATAATCATCACGCTACCAAAGTTAAGACTCTTGTCGAGCAAAACTTGCAGTTTGCGTGAGCTTTAGTCACGTTGTGTGAAATCACAAAATCTGTAATTAATGCGACTGGTCACTTGCTCTGCAACAGATATACGCCTAATTTATAAAAAAACTTTTTTCTTTTTTTAAAAGGAGTTCCCCATGAAAGTGGAAAATGCTCGTCCTGCTTTAACTATGTTTTCCGATGATGAAAATGCATTTCGTGATGCTGTTCGCAGCTTTGCAGAAACCGAAATTAAGCCCCATGTGACCCACATGGATGAACAAGCCCAGATGAAACCAGAAATTGTAAGTAAACTTTTTGAAATGGGCTTGATGGGAATTGAATCTCCGGAAAATTACGGCGGAGCCGGAGCCACTTTCACGATGGCTTGTATTGCTGTTGAAGAAATTGGACGCATTGACGGCTCGGTTTCTGTTTTATGTGACGTGCAAAATACTTTAGTCACCAACGCTGTCATTCGTTGGGGATCAGACGCCCAAAAAGAAAAGTTTTTACCCCGCTTAGCAAAAGACTGGGTCGGCGCCTACTGCCTTTCTGAATCGGGCTCGGGATCAGACGCTTTTGCCTTAAAATGCCGCGCTGAAAAAAAAGATGGCAAGTGGATATTAAACGGAAATAAACTTTGGATTACGAATGCCAAAGAAGCCAGCTTTTTTATTGTGTTTGCGAATATGGATATTACAAAAGGCTACAAGGGAATCACTGCATTTATTGTTGAAAAAGGTTTCAAAGGATTCACGGTCGGAAAAAAAGAAGACAAATTAGGAATCCGTGCAAGCTCGACGGCTGAATTAATTTTCGAAAATTGTGAAATTCCGGAAATGAACGTCCTAGGCGAAGTTGGAAAAGGCTACAAAATTGCGATTGAAACATTAAATGAAGGTCGCATCGGTATTGGCGCGCAGATGGTTGGAATTGCCCAGGGCGCTTACGAGGCTGCATTAAATTATGTAAAATCCAGAGAACAATTTGGCAAAGCCATCGGACAATTTCAAGGCGTTCAATTTCAGTTGGCGCAAATGCGCGTCGAATTAGAAGCTTCAAGATTAATGGTTTATAATGCAGCAAGGCTTAAAGATGCGGGTGAAGATTTTATTGAATCAGCTGCTATGGCAAAATTATATTCATCTAAGGCTGCAGAAAAAATCACTTCAATGGCGATCGATTTGTTTGGTGGCAATGGCTTCACCAAAGAATATCCGGTAGAAAAATTCTGGCGCGATGCTAAAATTGGTCAGATTTACGAAGGAACATCGAACATGCAGTTACAAACTATTGCTAAAATGGAAATGGACCGAGCGTAAATGTCATCAACTGTGATTATCACGGGAGCTAGTTCAGGCATTGGTGCTGAAATTGCCCGTGAATTTTCAAAGCACGGACATTTTGTCATTTTACTAGGTCGCAGTTTAGAAAAACTTCAAGCCGTGCAGAAATCTTTAACAGGTGAATCCAAAATGTTCGCCTTTGATTTAAAAGATCTAAATGCAAACGCAGACACACTATTAAAATCATTTGAAAAAATTCCGCCACTGGAAATTTTAATCAACAATGCCGGCATTTATTCACAAGCAGGCTTTGCAAAAACAACCCCTGAAACTTGGCTTGAACAGTTCACTATTAATCTATTAGCACCCGTTCAACTGACCCAGCTGATTTGGCCCATTTTTACTAAAAATAAAAAAGGATCCATATTAAATATTTCATCGTCTTTAGGAATAAAGCCCTCCCCTAACACTTCGGCTTATTCGGCCATGAAAGCTGCCATGAACAACTGGACGATCACATTGGCGCAGGAAGGTGCCGCGTACAATATTCGTGCAAACGTGATTTGCCCTGGCATTGTTGACACTCCCATTCACGGTTTTCATTCCATGGAATTACCAGAAAAAAATAGGGTCACCACCCAGTTAGCAAAACTGCAAATGCTAAACTTCATCGGTGAACCCACAGATATTGCAAAAGCCAGCTATTTTCTAGCTAGCGATGAATCAAAGTGGACAACGGCTAGCTTACTATCAGTTGACGGTGGAATTGGTTTAAAATGAAGCGCGTTCTGAAGCTGGATTCAAATTTTAGTTCAGCGCATCTTTACCGCAATGATTTATTTTCAAAAAAAGAAAATCAAAAAGAATTCGGTCGGTGCTTTTCAAATTACGGACACGGACATAATTATAAAATTGAAGTGGGTTTTCATATTAACAATGACATCAAAGACCCAGAATTAATCCGTTTACAAAAGTCATTAAAACAAAAACTAAATCAGCTAACTGACCACCTTGATTTCACCCATCTTAATTTTGTGATACCCGAATTTAAAAACACTGTCCCGACAACCGAAAACATTTTACTTTATTTTGAAAAAAAACTATGCGGATTAAAATTAAAGAACTCGTTAGTCTTCATAAAGCTTTTTGAAACAGAAAATCTTTGGAGTGAAAAATATTATGTCACAGTCTAGAAATTCACCCAAACCACCAGCTACCAGTGGCAAATCAATCAACTTAGACGAACCATTACGTTTATCAAAACTAATGTCCAAACGTGGAATTTGTTCCCGCAGGGAAGCTGATGATTATATTGCTAAAGGCCTAGTTTTTGTAAACGGCGAACGCGTTCAAGAATTAGGATTAAAAGTATTACCGAATGTTAAAATCACGCTGGATGCACCCGCCTTAAAACAACAAAATAATTTAGTAACTATTTTAGTGAATAAACCAATTGGTTACGTATCCGGCCAACCCGAACCAGGTTACGAACCCGCCATTCGCTTGGTCAAAGACAGCACTCAGTTTTTTGATAATCAAAAACGCACACTGCAGCGGGGTGATCTAAAAAATTTAGCCGTTGTCGGACGACTTGATATTGATTCGCAAGGCTTACTTATTTTTACGCAAGACGGACGCCTTGCCAAAAAATTAATCGGCGAAAATTCCCAAGTCGAAAAAGAATACATGGTCCGCGTCGAAGGCTATTTATCAAAAGAACAACTAGGATTACTCAATTTTGGCCTTGAATTAGACGGTGAAAAATTAAGACCCGCAAAAGTCGATTGGATCAACGAAGATCAACTGCGCTTCATTTTAAAACAAGGAAAAAAACGCCAGATTCGCCGTATGTGCGAATTAGTAGGCCTTCGTGTAACGGGTTTAAAACGCGTTCGTGTAGGTCAACTTATGCTTGGAAAATTACCTGAAGGCCGCTGGCGATTTCTTGATCCGGACGAAGAGATCTAAATCTGGCGTGATCTAACTGTAGAACTTTTTAACACACAAGTAGTATTTACTGTGGTCTTATTGAATCAACCTGACTTCTTTCAGATATGCTATAAAGCCATTTCATGTGATAAACATTTTTCCAGGAGAAATTGTCATGACTAAGTTACTTATTCTATCCGTGGCTTTAATTACACTGAACGCTTGCGACCCAGCAGCTACCGGAAAAGCAAAAACACAAGAGGACATGATTGTCGCAGCTAATAAAAAATTAAGTGAATCTGGTTCTGTATCAGATGTCACAAAATCCGTTTTGTCTGACCGTGTTCAAACAGTGAAAGCAAATCTTACAACTGAAGAGAAAAAAGAAATGTACACATCTGGCTGCAAAGTGGCTGGCGCAGATTCAAGCACCATTTATCAGTTAGATCCAGAAACACAAGTAGATGATCAGTACCGCGGAGAAACGATCCGAGAAATGATAACTCTGAGCAAAAGTCATAATATTTCAACCAACACAGTCAGAGAAATTCGTCCGGATTTTATTTCCATTGAAACGAATTATGAAACATTAAATCTCAGTGAAATGCCGCTTAAAAAAATTGACGAAGTTTTTAAGAAAAAGCCGCATTCTATATCTGAAAAGACCTATGATTTCCAAGGCGAACTTTATCCTAAAATAAATTTTGATTTCAGCAAGACCTACGAAAACCTGACACCTGAGGCAAACAGTTTCTTGCAAAGTGATTTGTTGCAAAATCCAAACGAATGGTACTGTCATGTCGATTATAATTCGAGTCAAAAGAACAATCAGACAACTGACAAAATAAATTACAACTTTATGGGGCGTCCTACAGAAGCATTTTTGACGAAATCAGAAACTAAAGGCGATGTGACTTGTGAGTTGTTTGAAAGATTTAATCCTAAAGTTGCAAAAACCATAGATTTTGATCGTAAAGCATTAAGCGTTTTAAAAATGGGAGCCGGAACTTTGCTTCGAGTAAAAATAACTTCTAATAAGTTTAAAGCTTTTGAATTGATGTCCTGTGGTGGCGAAAAACTTTATGAAAGCGAAATACTAACCTTGGACTCAGGAAAAATTCTGAGCAGCGAAGTTACTAAGAAATTAACTTCACCGGCCCGAATGAGACAGTAAATTATCTTTTCCTAAAAAAGCTAGGCGCAGATTCTGTAAATAAAGTATTTCAGAATCTGTGAAGCCGGCTTTACGGCGAAGATCGACAGCGATATTTTCAACTCGCTTGGGTAAAACCCATCTTAATTTATTCATACGCTCTGAAAAATCCAAATTCGGATCTATTTTTTCTAAATCACAAATATTTCTGTACCACCTGGAACCAAATTCGACGTGCCCCACTTCATCATTAAAAATGCGAGTGGCCGCTTTTTTTACAGGAACCGCGTCCACACCTTGTAATCTTCGTAAAATTGTTTCTCCGGCATCTAAGCCACTGCCTTCTAAAAATCGGTGCACGATCAGGATTCGGTCTAGTAAAGAATCTTTGTCGCTAGTTGCTGACCACAGCGCGCAGTGCACGGGCCAATCGCCCCACTTGAAACCAAGGCCATCAATTTCGGTCAAACACATTTCTAAGTGTTCGCTTTCAGATAATGTAATATCCCAAAGTTGCTCTCGAAATTCTTTGGGGGCTTCAGGGAATTCAACCAATGTGCGTAGGCCAAGCTCCATGGCTTGCAGTTCGATGCTGGCTAAATCATGCAGCAAGCGGGCTTGTCCTTCACGGGTCGAAAGCCCTTTTTTTTCAGGCAATTGTTTGGGTGCCAGTAAACTAATATCGCGGGCTGGAATCAGTGGTGCTGCATTATTTTTTACGTCAGATATTTTTAAGTTAAAGATATTTTCGGAACTTTGCCGAATTATTAGGATTTTTTTAAAAATATCTGGTTCATCAAAAGCCCACATTCGAATTTTGTAGCACACAGCCTAGACCTAGACAAACTAAGACCTGGTAGGATAATTTAAGGAATCTAAACAGGAGATCATCATGGGTAAGGGTTGGAAAGCTGCTGGTAAATCAGAAAATGCTCAGAAAAAAGGGGCCATGTTCACCAAAGTAGCCCGAGAAATTCAAGTGGCTTCAAAACTTGGTGGGCCAAATCCTGACATGAATGCCCGATTACGAATGGCGATTGATGCGGCTAAAGCCATTTCGTGTCCTAACGATACGATTGACCGCGCCGTTAAAAAAGGTGCGGGCTTATTAGATGACGGAAAAATTATCGAAGAATTAACTTACGAAGGTTACGGACCCCATGGCGTGGGTGTCATTGTCGAGTGCCAAACGGATAACAAGCATCGAACAGCACCCGAGATGCGCAGTGTTTTTAAAAAACATGAAGGTAATCTTGGCGAAACAAACAGTGTTGCCTGGATGTTTGCGCGCGTTGGCGCAGCCGAAGCGGTCAAGACTGGAACTTTTGATATTGACGAAGAAGCAATCGAAGCCGGTGCTGATGATGTTTCAAAAAATGAAGATGGTTCTTATGAGTTTATCACTCAGTTTGAAAATTTAGATGCCTTAAACAAGGCACTTCAGGCCCGCGGTTGGAAAGTAACTTCAGCGGCTTTGTCTTATAAAGCCACGAATATAACTGAATTGTCAGAGGCTCAGCGAAAAGATGTGTTAGAATTTTTAAATGCCGTCGATGACTTAGATGATACGCATAAGGTGTATGCGACTGTTTAATTAGCCGAGTGATTTTTTTTGTGAATTTTTTTAACTCGAAATTTTATTTTTAAATCTTTTTCGATCGCAGTAACTGGCTTTTGAGATTCTTTTAGATTTTCAGTGACAGGTTCATTGGCTAGAACTCGTTTTCGAATGATGATTTTTGATGGGACCGAAACGCTTTCAAATTCTTTTTGAGTTTGTTTTACTTCTTTTTCGCTATCTTCCAACATATCAGAAATCTGTGTCGTCGCACGGGCTTTATTTGCAGAACCAAACAAAAATAACGATGAAGAAGAACAATTTTGGAAAGCTACTAAAGTCATTCCCATAAGGCCTGCAAAAATAAGAACAATTTTATTCTTAGGACTAAGATTCATTCTTATTCTATCGGTTCAGAAAAGTTTTAACTATAAAATATTATGTATCATTCAGAGACATTCTAAAAAAATATTAGTGCCAGATTTGCTTAAGCCTTTTATCACGACCGCAGCCATTTCTATAATATTTATAACGAATAGGATTATTTTTATAATAATCCTGGTGATAATCTTCGGCCACATAAAATTCTGAAACCGGCAAGAACTTCGTTTTTAAGTCCCCTTTTTCGGAAAGGCTTTTCTGACTTGCCTGCCAGCTTTTGTTGAATAATTCCATTTGCTCTTTGTTTTTGTAAAATAAAGCACTGACATACTGATTTCCCTTATCACAAAACTGACCCACACCATCAAAGGGGTCTACATTTTTCCAATAGACTTCAAGTATTTTTTCAAGATTAATTTTATCTGCATCGTATTCAACTTGCACCACTTCAAGGTGACCGGTTGAACCACTTGATACCTGTTCATAAGTTGGGTTTTTTACAGAACCACCCGAGTAGCCGGACTTGACTGAAATCACGCCAGGCAGTTCTTCAAACGGTTTTTCCATACACCAGAAACAACCGCCGGCCAGAACTATTTTTTCAAAATTTTTTTTTTACTATCAAAAAGTTTCGAGTACTCTGCATAGCCTTCTTTTTCTAATTGAGCCACCGGTACAAACCGAAAAGCCGCCGAGTTCATGCAGAAACGCTTCCCCGTCGGATTAGGGCCATCATCAAAAACGTGACCCAAGTGTGAATCCGCTTTAACACTGCGAACTTCAGTCCGCGAAGAAAATAATTTTTTATCCACTTTTAAAGTCACGAATTTATCATCAATTGGTTTAGAAAAACTAGGCCATCCCGTTCCTGAATCATACTTATCTAATGAACTGAACAACGGTTCTCCAGAAACAATATCTACGTAAATACCTTCGGCTTTGTTTTCATTAAATTCATTTGAAAAAGGACGCTCGGTTCCTTCTTTTTGTGTCACTTCATACTGAAGCTTAGTCAGTTTAGTTTTTAGTTCACTATCACTTGGTTTTTTCCAGTCCATAGATGGCGCTCCTGCAATTGCGTTGAGGGTGAATAAAAATATTAAAAAACTTAATTTAGTAGAACTCATTGTTTTGCCTTTTGTGTGATTTGGGTCATTTTCTTTTTTCTTTTTTTGCTAATTTTCTTTGGCTTTTCGCATGCTGGAAATTGCAGTTGAGTTGTCGTTGTCTTGTCGGCCAGCGAGCAATCTTTGAAAGGAATCTTAAAAACCGTTATACCGTTTTCTTTTTTATCAACATAAGGGTAAATGTACTCTTTAAATTCATCCACATAAAATCGAAACTGATTTGGTTCAGCAACTTGGCTAAATAAATCCTTATTCCAGGAACAAACTTTTACACCCAGGTCATTAACAAGTTCAATTTCGTCTGCAACCACCACGCTGTACTTTTCAGTGGACCAGACCGTTTTTGATGGCCTACTTAAAAAATCATCTTTTTTCATAACCGCGCAAACCCGGGGCGGATCTTTAACCTGACGTAAACGAATTCGAGCATGGGCTTCGTGCATAAACATGACAGATAGGATTGAAAGAATAATTACATTGATCACACATTATTTTAGGTCGAACTTATTTTGAAAGTAAATACTGAAATGCTGTCGCATAGTACCTAATTTGTTTAATCATCGAAAATAGACCATTTGAGCGACTTGGACTTAGTCCTGTGTCAAATCCAATATCTTTTAAAAAGCCCACATCCGTTGCTAAGATGCTTTCAGGTGTTTCATTATCGTAAACTGTTAACACTAAGGCCACCAAGCCTTTTACTAATAACGCGTCACTATCACCCTTAAATTTAATTTTCTTATCTGCAGTCATTTCTGCTTTAATCCAGACCTGAGATTGGCACCCTTTAACTTTCAGATCTTCGACTTTAAGCGATTCTTCAAGGCTTGGCCACTGCTTACCCAGTTGAATAATTTTTTCGTATTTGGTTTCCCAAGATAGATCCTGAGCAAACATAATTTTTAAATCTTTTATTTTATCTTCTGTGGCCATATTCGATGACTTCTTTTTCTAGTTCAAGACCCTGTTGGCCTAAAATCTCTTTGAATTGATTTCTATCTATTTTCTGTATGATTGCAAAACATTTTTGATAATACTGGAACTTATCATCGTAACCATTCCATAAAACTTTATCAACATTGGGTTCAATTGATTTTTGCGTTTGTTCTGTAAAAGAAAATTCCCGCTTATTCAGATACATGAGTTGATCTGAAATATCTCGTGGTGAAAAATCTGTTTGCACCAAACATTCTTCGGCTAATGCCATTTCGACGTAACTTAAATAATCGCTGAAGACGGCCCAGAAACGTTGACCGGCTTGGCCGTGATCACTGCGGCAATAAAACGAAGTGCACACAACCCCCCGGTATTGCCATATCGAGCACTGATTCTGCGACACGCTGAAATAGGGACACAGTAAGTCGGCTCTATTTCCGAATTCGTCTTCGTTTTTAGATAAAAATGATAACTGATAATCAAAAGGGGCCATTAATCCAATCGGAAGCGCAAACTGAAGTAATTTTATTTTTTCTTCAATTTTTAAAATACCTGAGGTCTTAATTGTTTCTGACAGCAGTGCACCAACGGCATAATTAGGCAAATACGGATGAAAAGTACAGCATTTCAGATTTTCTTTGTAAGCGTAAGCAAAGCGCCGATCACGAGATCTTAGGCAATTACTGCATGTGGCTTTGGTTTCAACCGCACTCAGCTGAAGGACTTTTGGCGACAGGAAGCTTTGATAGATTAAGGGAACAACACTTTTAATTTGCATAGTTCCAAACTTTGCACATTGTTTAAAAAATTTTGTGACAAGTTGAATTTATTTTTTTCACCAGCGGTATAAGCTCTGTGGTGACTGGCCAGACCCAAACAAATTCACTGCAGTCTTGAAACGAAGGAAACGTGATATTATCAATAGCATCTGAATTATAAAACTTTTCTTGAACGACGTTTGTTCCAACATTACGAATCATCCAGTGCGTTGACTTTTTATCAAAAAGATCTTGTTGATTCAGCTCTAAAGCTATTTCAACCGGAGTAATATAAGCCACTTGACCCATTAAAATCTTGTTACCGATTTCCGGGAATAAAGGTCCATCAAAAAGACCTCGTTTGGTTTTGTAGACTTGATGAATAAAAGTGGTGAAATGAATTCCTGTGTTTTTGTATTCAGTAACGGCCTGTTGGTAAATTTCGCTGTCACGCTGACCGTTGTCTCCAAAAAAGATAACCGCATCGGGCCTAACTTGATTTAATTGCTGACGGATTTCTCGGATTTTATGATCATGGTCGAATAGGTTTTCTCTTAAAGTTAGAATTCCAGCAGGGAAATGATTATGAGCTAAAAACTGTTCATGAGTCATCTCAAGTAAAGGAACTCCGGCTACTGATTTCAGTGCATTTGAAATGTAAGCAAACTCAGTTGAAGTATCGGGTTGCTGGGCTAACAGCTGAAAAAGCTGGGCCATCCCTGAAAATCTAACGGTGTAGTTTGGCATCCGCGCCGCTGCGTAGATAGGATTTAGAACATGAGAAACCTTCAAAGTGTCATCGATATCGCTGATGACCAGGACTTTTTTCTGCGCAGGAAAAGCTAATGAAGTCAGTAAGGTTACCGCTATAAAAAGTGATTTTGGATACGAATTTTTCATTGAATCAGTTCCTTTTTTTTAAAAAACTTATAAAGAAGTTGGATCAAAATAACACAGTGCGGTGACTAAAACCATTTTTTTTCTATACCAGGTGGTTAACATTTAATGTCAGTTTTTGAATTTGTCCTAAAGACGTTAGAATTAAAATCATTTAGTCTAAAGTAATCAATAGCTTAGGCTGTTTCATAATAAGACTTTCGAGCAGGCACTGGCCCCGCTTTTTGCAACTATCAAAGTAGAACAACAACGGAGGCTTTATGAAAGCATTACTTACCCTGATTACTTTATTTACAGCTTTAAACGGCTTTTCAAGCACGGGACCGTCTAATAGCAAAAACTTTAAATTCAGCTACTCTGCGGGGAAGCAAATATTTGAAGTTCAAACAACCGCTGCTAACCGTGATGCAGCTTTTAAAATAGCGGCCAAAGAATGCTTTCAAAAACTGACTGGCGGCAAATACCCTGGTGAAGATCGAGGCATGGACATTATAGATATTTGCGCAAATCCAAAAATGTAGTTAGTCTTAGTTTTATGAGTATATTAAAAAAATTAGCCGATTTTCTAGGTGGCAAAGAGCCCGATATTTTTGACGACAAAGGCTTGGTGTCACACAAACTTCCAAAAAAACAGTGGGACGATTGGAATAACCGTCTGATCAAAAGTTCCGAATATAATTGGCGCGAACACAAAGGTAGCCTTGCTGGCGGCCAACCGAAAAAAACAACATCAATTAATACTACTAAATAATTTAATTTTTATATTCTTAATTTAAAGTCTCTTGCCACTTAGCGATTTGATTTAGTGCTTGCAGTGGTGAAGTCTTTTGAACTGAAAATGTTTTAAGTTCTTGAATCAAAGATACTTCCCGCTCATCGACGTGAACCGACTTAACTTCAAAAAGTGACATCTGATCAGATGTTTTTTTTAATTGATGCTCAACTTCTAAAACCTTTAATAAGTCAGTAGCTCGCCGGACAATTTGTATCGGCAAACCCGCAAGTTCGGCAACTTTGACTCCGAAACTTTGACCAACAGCCCCGTTAGTTAAAACATGTAGGAATTCAATTTTTCCGTCAGCAGTTGTGACCACTTGCATGTATTTATTTTTTATTTGCCAGAATTTTTTTTCAAGCACAGTGAGCTCGTGATAATGAGTGGCAAAAAAAACATGGGATTTTTTCATTTCCAAAATATATTCTAAAATAGATTGCGCCAAACATAATCCATCGTAGGTCGCGGTTCCCCGGCCCACTTCATCTAAAATTAATAAACTTCGATCGGTAGC
>JAYUCH010000068.1:0-8139 GCA_043740435.1 Bdellovibrionales bacterium
AAACTTTACCTCAAATTTAATTTTTACAAGATATTTGGTTTTATAATTTCATTAGGGCTAGCCGCTACGATTTTATTAAAATGGTGGACGGATGCCGGCCCAGCTATTATTTCCATGATGAACACAGTGTATCCTGGACAACGAGCTAAACTGTCCGGGGGTGATGTTAGTATATCCGTTTTATTGCGAGGTTTTACCAACTTGCGTTCGATCTACGAGATCGATGGAAGTTATAGCAATCAAAGTGAAATTTCTTCTTTTTTCTATTTTTTTCCTTCGCTTTTGTTTTTGTTTGGACTGCGTCTTTGGCAAAAAAAAATTGGAATTATACAATGGATATTATTAATTTATTTAACATATATCGTTTCATTTATGTTACTTGGAGTTCCAGAGTGGTTTGCAGAATACTCCCTGTGGGGTAGAATACCAGGAGCAAGAGCTGATGTAGCTTTAGGTTTGTCATATGTGATGCTCGTTGTGACCATGTTGTTGCCGAATGCCAAGAACCAGCACGTATTCAAAGTTCCCGTAAAAATCGCAGTCGCCATGCTAAGTGTATTTTGGTGCTTCTTGGTCACTTACGCAGTTTCTAAAATGCCTTATAAATCTTTTGGTTTTGCATCGATAAATATATTTTTGACATTTATGTTTATATTGTTAGGTTCTTGGTGGCTGGCTTTAGGTGTTTATCGTAAATTTTTTGTTGTTAGTTTAGTTTTTTCACTTTTTACAATTTGGACTTTTAATCCAATATCGATTGCTCCGACAAGATTGACTGTGAACTCAGAATTCAATTCTGACTCCTCAAGAATATTGGTCATGAGCACTCAGATTCCAGCTATGATGCTTTTGGCTTGTGGGCGGGCTGTGGCAAACGGCATCTTTTATTATCCTCAAAAAAAACTGTGGGACCGACTTTTTCCTGATGGATCGCAGACGCAGGTTTATAATAGGTTTCAACATCTGATATTTCTGTTTGAGGTTCTTGATACGCCTTTTTTCAAGGTGGAAAGTCCATCGGCTGACGTAGTAATGGTAAAAGTGGATGGAAATCATTTTAATTTTAGTATGACCGGAGCGGGTTTATTAGTTGTACCAACAAACCAGTCTGGTTTGATTAAAACAAATAAGAATTTGGTTTATTTAAGTGAAAAAGACGGTTGGTCCAGATACAGTATCTCTGAAACGGAGATCAAGTAGCATGGATTTTACTTCACGAACTTCGAATGTTGCGATTTCAGATGCGAAAACTGAATCAGTAAATATCACTGTGGTCATTCCCTGCTTTAAGGTGACCAAACATATTTTGAATGTAATAAGCAGTATTGGTTCTGAAGTAAAAAAAATATATGTCATCGATGATAGTTGTCCAGATGAATCGGGAAATTACGTTCTAAAAAATTGTAATGATCCGCGTGTCAAAGTGTTAATGCATAGTTCGAATTTGGGGGTAGGCGGTGCCGTGATGACCGGTTATCGGGAAGCACTAGCAGATAATGCCAATATAATTGTAAAAATAGATGGTGACGGGCAGATGGATCCTGGTTTGATTATGGATTTCGTTACGCCCATACTTGCAGGTGAAGCTGACTATACGAAAGGGAATCGTTTTTTTAATCTTGAAGTGGTTCAGCACATGCCCACAGCCAGACTTCTTGGAAATGCAGCACTTTCATTTATGACAAAATTATCATCGGGATATTGGGACTTGTTTGATCCTACAAACGGTTACACAGCTATTCATGGCGACGTAGCGAAGCATCTGCCTTTTAAAAAAATTAGTGCTCGATATTTTTTCGAAACTGATATGCTGTTCCGGCTTAACACGCTCCGTGCTGTTGTGGTGGACATACCAATGGTTGCAAAGTACGATTTAGAAGAAAGTAATCTGAAAATATCAAAAATTATTGGTGAGTTCTTGTTCAAACATTTGCGCAATTTACTAAAACGTATTTTCTATAATTATTATCTAAGAGATATGTCTTTGGCGTCTTTGGAATTGCCTATAGGTTTGGTATTATTTATTTTCGGTAGCAGTTTTGGTGCTTATCAATGGGCCAATGCTCTCCGGTTAGGTTCAACTACATCTGCCGGTACTGTGATGTTAGCCGCATTACCAGTATTAACAGGCATCCAGCTGCTACTTGCATTTTTAGGTTATGATATTGCTAATGTGCCACGGCGAGCATTTCATAGATTAAACAGTAACAAAAACGTAAATTAAACAAAGTTGGAGATTTGATGAAAACTGAAGATCAGGCTTGGATCGAGCATCGTGCAAGATTCGCAGAAATTTATGATGATTCTAATTACAGTAGTCCATTGCAATCTAAAGTTATGCGATCAAGTCATCGATTAGCGGAAAAGAAATTCAGCAAAAATTTACATTTTTCAAAAATTTTAGAAATTGGGTCAGGTACCGGGGAGCACCTTGATTTCGTACAGCACTCATTTGATGAATACATACTTACAGACTCTGACATAAAAATTTTAGATCTAGCAAAGCGTAGACAAAATGAAAAATTTCAAGGCAAGCTGAAATTCGAGGTCCAAAGTGGCGTCGATCTTCCGTACGAAGACAATTCGTTTGATCGACTGATTGCTACACATGTACTTGAGCATATTTATCAGCCACATCTGGCACTTAAAGAATGGGCACGAGTTATAAAAAATGGTGGAGTTCTGTCCGTCCTTATTCCAACCGATCCGGGCATTGCTTGGCGACTAGGTCGTAATTTGGGACCTCGAAGAAATGCAATTGCAAAAGGAATGCCCTACGATTATCTGATGGCACGTGAACATGTAAATCCGTGTAACAATCTAATTGCACTGCTGCGACATTACTTTCCTGATCACAGTGATGGGTGGTGGCCACTTCCAGTAGCCTCAATTGATCTGAATTTATTTTATGTTTACCATGCTGTGATCAGAAAGTAGCTAGCTTTGGAATATTTTATAGCGATTTTGTGTGTATTTGGATTATCCATTGGGCAGATTCTATTCAAGCTTGGAGCAGCTGGCTTGGCTCAGTCTGGTAGTTTTTTAAATGTCAAAACTGCAACTCCAATTATAATTGCAATGTTACTGTACCTTGTTACGTCATTGGCATGGATATGGGTATTGCGAAAAATAGATTTGGGCCGTATTTATCCGTTAATGGCACTGGCATTCGTGATAGTCCCAATAGGTAGTCATTTTGTTTTTGGAGAACGCTTTCAAGCTCAATACTTTTTAGGGCTAACATTAATTATCGTCGGAATTGTTATAGTTGTTCGAACTTAGTTCAAGTTATTTTTGGGTTTCTGTTTTTAAATTTAATTTTTTCGGAGGTATAAAATGTCAAGTGGTCTTATATTAATCACGGGTGCCAATGGCGGTATCGGCCAATTTATAGCACAGTACCTTTTATCCAAAGGTATCAGAAACATAGTCTGCCACTACAGAACAGAAAATGACCAAATTTTAGAATTGTTTAAAAAATTTGATCTAGATCCAGAAAAACATTCAGTTCAAGCAAATTTAGTCGATGAAAATTCGGTCCAGGCGATGGGTAACTTTGTGAAAAAAGAATTAGGTAGTGTAAGTGGATTAATTAATGTGGCAGGCTCTTCAAGTAATTCAATGTCTTGGAAAATGTCAAAAAATGAATTTATGAAAGTTATTGAAGATAATCTTTTGTCATCTTTTTTATGCAGTAAGCAATTTATACCTGACATGCGCGAAAATAAATTTGGGCGAATTATTAATTTCTCAAGCATCGTTGGTTTTACGGGAATGGCCGGAGCGTCACATTATTGTTCTGCTAAAGCTGGGCTCGTCGGGCTGACAAAATCACTTTCCCTTGAACTAGCACCCAAAAATATTACTGTTAATTCCATTGCATTAGGTTATTTCAATACAGGCTTAATCGACGAAGTTTCTCAAGATCTACAAACCGATATTAAGAAGAAAATACCCTTAGGCCGATTTGGTGAGCAGCAAGAAATAGGTGCTGCTGTGACATACCTACTGAGTCCTGAAAGCCAATATTACACCGGACAAACCATGCATCTAAACGGTGGACAGTTTTAGTGAATTCTAAAGCTGGAGTTGATTTCAGACCTTTTAACAAGAACCAAGATTACTTAGCACAACGAAAACTTTTTTCACAAAGTTTTCCTGAAACTGTTGGAACTTCTGTTAGTACTGCTGAACATTATCACTGGAAGTTTGAAAGCAAATTTTCCGATTATCCAGCTTTCGAATATGTGGCTGAAGATACTTCGAATAGTGAAAAAAAGATTGTCGGCTACTACGCTGCCTTGCCATACAAGTACAAAACGGGCCAAGCTGGCCACGCTACTTGCGGGATGGTTTGTGACGTTATGACACATCCAGATTACCGTGGAAAAGGTCTTTTTACAGGTATCGGAAAATTTGCAACTAATGACCTGAAAGAAAAAAAAATTGATTTTGTGTTGGGGTTCCCAGTCCGACCCGAGGTTTTGCCAGGTCATCTTAAAGTTGGATGGAGAGTTGCATTCAAAATGCCGATGTACCTACGGCTGGTTGGTACCGAATCTATATTGCCAAAAAAAATCCGTTTTATGTCAAAATTTTTAAATCCTATTATTAGTCTACTGCAATTTTGGACATATTCTAAAAATAATAATTATCAGACCGAGATTGTGACGGTGAATGAATTTTTGAGCGCAGGAAATTTTTCAAATTTTAATAAAGTTTGGCTATCTGAACAAAAAAATGCTTTGGTTAAATCGGTTGAATTTTTAAAATGGAGAACAGCTGCGCCAAGGTCGCAGTATTTTTTTATTACACTCATGAAAGATAGCAATTTAGTTGGCTATGCACTGGTAAGACCAACAATACTTAAAGGAATAGAAAGCATAGCTATCATTGATTTTTGTGTTCTGAAAAATCATTTTTCTGGATGTAGAAAACTTCATAAAAAAATCTATGATTTTTCAAAATTCCTTAAAAAAGACGTAGTTGTTTGTATGCTAAGTGCTAAATGGGTAAAGCATTATTCTTTTCGTAGTGCCTTTTACTTGCCAACACCTTATGTTTTTTCAATCATAATTAAAAAATTAAATTCTGGTTTAAAGGATGAAGAGTTATTTTCACCTGATTCATGGCATTTATTCTGGATAGATTCGGACGACTTGTGAAAACTATTTATTTTTTGCCTCATTTCGATGATGAAATATTCATTATTCCAAAAATAAACCGGGATAGGATCAACAAAAATACGCAGTTTTTTTTCTTTTTCATGAATTCTACAATGCGATTTCAAGAAAGCTTGTTATTTCTAAATAAATTAAAAATCTCTAAAGAGAACGTTATTTGTTTGGGTGATAAGTTGGATTCACCTGATGGTAGTCTGATTGATTATTTGGAAAGTTTTTATTTGGAAATTGCAGCTCGCTTCGATAATTCCGAAGAAAAAATTGAAATCGTTTCACCTGCCTTTGAAGGTGGACACAATGATCATGATGCTATTGCAATGCTTGCTCAGGCATTAGGAAAAAAATGGAAATGCCAAGTGTTTGAATTTTATCTTTATCACGGGTATGGCACTCGTGGAAAATTTTATCGAGTGAGTTCTCCGGTTAATTTCGTAAAACTGAAGAAAATTAAGTATCAGATGAATGATTGGCTATTACTGCTTCAGGTGCCTTTTATTTTTAAATCTCAACCCAAGGCCCTTCTTGGGCTTTGGCCATTTCTAGTTCTGAAATCACTCTTTTTTCCACTAGCCTTAAATCAAATCTCTCCAGATTGCGAGCCTGACTATATTCACAAAGTAAAGCCACTTTACGAAAGATGGGGAAGAATAACCGAAGTTGTTTTTCAAGAGCGTTTTAAAAAATTTCAAAAAAAATATTTAAATTAAAAAATCTTTCCCTATATCGCAAAATACTTAGCCCCCGGATGCATAAAATAGTACCCAGACACGCTGGATGAAGGTGTCATCGCATAATTCTCAGTCAACCTTACGCCTAGTGTTTTTTCCACATCCAAAAGTTTCCAAATCTTCGCCTTTTCGCTGTGATCCGGGCAAGCAGGATACCCCGGAGCAGGTCGAATTCCACGATATTTTTCAGCAATTATATCTTCACGACTTAGATCTTCAAAAATACCAAAATTTTCTCGCATTTGTTTATGACAGTATTCTGCAGCAGCTTCGGCAAGTCGATCGCCGATGGCTTTAGTTAAAATCGAATTGTAATCATCCAGATTTTTTTCATATTCTTTGGATATTTTTTCAATTTCATCACCTGCTGTGACCACGAAAAATCCAATATGATCTTTTCGATCGACTGCAGTAGGCGCTATAAAATCGGCTAAACAGTAATAAATATCATTATTTGAAACTTTAGTTCTGGTTTGCCGATCAAATCGTAATTTTTCTAATGGCTTATTTTTTTCATCAAAGATCAAAACTTCATCCATATCTGATTTAGCTGAAAAAATACCAATACGCGTTCGGGGTTTAATTCTTCCACCAACAATCATTTGTTGAAGCATAGTTTGTGCATCATCAAAAAGCTTAGTTGCTTCTACGCCGTATTTTTCAGATTTTAAAATATTTGGATAAGTTCCTTTAAGTTCCCAGGCCCAGAAAAAGGGGCTCCAGTCGATCAAGGGGACTAAATCTTCAATCGTAACGGGCAGCGAGAAAACACCTTTTCGCTGCGGCTGTGAAATTTCAACTGTTTCCCAATCACATTGAAATTTTTTTGCACGGGCTTCTTCTAAAGTTATTTGGTCTGCGGCACTTTTAGAATTTAAATAGTGCTCGCGTGCTGATTTATTTTTTTGTTTGATGTCTAAAGCGTATTCGGCTTGAGTGTTGGGGCTTAATAATTTATTACAAACCTCGACAACCAATGAGGCATCACCAACGTGGGCGACAACTCCGCTGTAATGGGGATCAAGCTTTACAGCCGTGTGAACGCGGCTTGTGGTCGCGCCACCGATCAGGACTGGAATTTTTAAACCGGCACGTTCAAATTCACTTAAATTAAAAATCATTTCATCTAATGAAGGTGTAATCAGTCCGCTGAATCCAACAATGTCCGCATTATGTTCAGATATGGCTTTCATAATTTGCGTGACGTTAACCATCACACCCAGATCCACAATTTTATATCCATTACATCCCAGCACAACGGCTACAATATTTTTTCCGATATCATGCACATCACCCTTAACCGTCGCAATAACAAAAGTGCCTTGGCTTTGCAGACTGGTTTTGTTTTTCTTTTCTTCTTCCATGAAGGGTTCTAAATACGCGACGGCTTTTTTCATGACCCGGGCACTTTTTACCACCTGTGGTAAAAACATTTTGCCTTCACCAAATAAGGATCCAACGACTTTCATACCAGCCATCAAGGGGCCTTCGATTACATCTAGTGGGCGTGGATAGGTTTTATGGGCCTCGGCCGTGTCTAAGGCTATGTGTGAATCGATACCTTTAACTAATGCATGGGTGATACGTTCTTGCAGTGGTAGTTTTCGCCAATCAGCAACGGTTGGTTGTGTTTTATCAATGGTTTTATCTGCTTTATATAATTCAGCTTCTTTTAATAAATTTTCTGCTGCGTCTGGGTTTAAATTTAAAACCACATCGGTCACTAACTTTCGAAGTGTGGGGTCAATTTCTTCGTATACTTCCAGCATTCCTGCGTTGACAATTCCCATGTCTAATCCATTTTGGACGGAATGGTACAAGAAGACAGAATGCATGGCTTCGCGGACTTTATTATTGCCACGAAAACTAAAACTTAAGTTAGATACTCCGCCCGATGTTAAAACCTGCGGACACGTCGCTTTTATTTCTTTGATGGCTTCTATAAAATCAACGGCATAGTTATTGTGTTCATCCATGCCTGTAGCGATTGTTAAAATGTTCGCATCAAAAATTATATCAGCTGGGTTAAAATTAATTTCTTCAGTCAGCAATTTATAAGCACGCTGGCAAATTCTAACTTTATCAGCCTTAGTAGCGGCTTGGCCTTTTTCATCAAAAGCCATAACCACAACGGCTGCGCCATATTTTTTGATAAGGCTAGCTTGGCGTAAGAATTCTTTTTCACCTTCTTTTAAAGAAATAGAATTAACGATGGCTTTACCTTGCAG
>JAYUCH010000069.1:0-8056 GCA_043740435.1 Bdellovibrionales bacterium
TAAAATTGTCTCTTGGTGGATTGTTAACATGACAAAAAATTGTGTTGCTCGACAGAACAGATGGGAATAAAGCTATTTCAACAGGGGGAAATATGGCAAAAGTACTAGTGATTGAAGATAATGTTGATACCCAGCTTTTGCTGAATCGAACATTAGTGCCAACGTACGAGGTCAAAATGGCCTCGGATTTAAAATCCGCATGGGATTACATCGAAAGTGAAGATTGGGATATTGTTATTCTTGATCGAAGCTTACCCGACGGAGACGGATTAGAATTATGTTTTAAGTTAAAAAAACTTAACTTAGAATCTAAATTTTCCGTACTTATTTTGACAGCTCACGGAGAGCTTGATGAAAGAGTTAAGGGCTTGTCTGCCGGTGCAGATGATTATGTGATTAAGCCTTTCGAACCTCGCGAACTTCTGGCACGGATGGAGGCTATTCTACGCCGACGCACGACCAACGGGTCCCAGCTTCAGTCGACAATTACTTTGGCCAATTTAATTATTAATATCGAATCTCATGCCGTCAGTGCACGCATCAGCAAAGATGAAACAGTGGGTATAGATTTAACTCCGATTGAATTTAAAATACTTCTGACTTTAGTCAAAAACTACGGAAAAGAAATAGATCGCGAACAGCTCGTTCAGACTGTTTGGGATAAAATTAATTTAAGCGAACGAAATATAGACACCCACGTTTGCCACTTACGTAAAAAAATTGTTGCTGGTGGACTTGTTATCAAAAATCGACGTGGAAAAGGATACTATTTAAAAAAGGAAGACCTTTTGTTAAAGAAAACGACCAATTTAACAACAGCGACCATGTCACTTCCATATTTAAAAAGGAGCACCAATGGAACACTTACTAACTGAAGCCGTTGTTGATTCCGATATCTACGACTTAATTCCTGGGTTCTGTGAATCCAGGAAAAAGGACATTCAAAACCTGTATTCGTTACTAACCTCCAACGATTTTAATTCCATCGTCAAAATAAGTCATACGATTAAGGGCATTGCCCGTCCGTATGGATTTCCCACGCTTGAGGTTTTAATTATTCAGTTGGAAAATGCAGCGAAAAAAAGTGACAGGAAAAATTGCTCAGAAATTTTAGAAAATATAAGCACTTATTTTAAAAGTTACTGTTACTAGTTCAATAACTACCAAAGCTTTCGAAAGCCTACAGCTTGCCGCTGTAGGCTTTTTTTTACCCTACTCGTGTGGACAAACTCAGGGTCTTAAAATATGTAAAATCTGACCGCGATCCAGCGGTTTTGGCATAAATTCTATGTTTAACCTTTGCTCTTTTAATTTAAGCTTAATTTCTTCAGGATCTAAAGCCGAGACTAAAATCACTTTTGTTTGTGGAAAATAGGCCTCAAGTAAATGACAAACATACAATCCATCTTTTCCTGATAAGTTATAGTCAATAAGGGCTGCGTCTGGACCCTCTACATTTTTAAGGTGCAGATCCTTTAAATACTTAGCAGCGTCTTCCGCCGTGGTTATAGACTTAATTCGAAGGGTATCATCCGACGAGCGCAACATTTTTTTAAATAGTTTAATAGTATCTGAGTCATCTTCAACAATCAGAATATCCTTATGTTCATCGAAAAGATCAAGCTCGTCAAATAAACTGCTATTCCAGAACGGAGTCGTCCATTTCATATATTCTTCGACTGGTGAAGTGTAAGTCCCCGCGATGTATTTAACCATTTTTCCCCCTGGTTTAAAGAATTACTTTTTTAAATTTTTTCTTTTTATTACCTTTAAATCTATTTAAAAAATCATTTGTTAGCAAAATTAAATCAAATCTAAAAACAAACAATCAAATCAAAATCACAAAAAGTTTCGTCTAATATTTTGGATCTCGGAATCGAATTCTGAAATTAAATCTAATACGGCTTTGTGATTTGATTTTTCACAAGCATTCATTAAATGAGTTCCAATTTCAGAAATCCGGTCAAAACCAAAACTAGAACCATTGCCTTTTAATTTATGTCCTATTTTACTTATGGAACTAAAATCAGATGCAGAAGCAAATATTTTTAAAGAAATAACTTCTTGTTCCCTTCTGGAAATATAACCTGGCACAGCACTTTTTAATTCAGCCGGTATTTTATAATCATTTTGCGCTTCCATAAATTCAACCTTTCTAAACAAAATTAGTAACCGTTTGCGACCAGTAAATCCGAAGCTCTTCGTGTTAATTCGGCAAAATTAACTGGCTTTTGCCAGTGATCTAAGTGATCAAAGTATTCATTATCCGGAAGGTTTACTTTAGATTTATCTAAAGCCGAATAAGTTATCACTTTCGCATGTTGATGAAGAAAACGAGATCTTAAATCTTTAAATGCATTAATGATACGTGTTGATTTTTTGACTAACTCATCTGCAGATAAATTATCACCCAACATCCAATCCAGCACGATAAAGTCCACATCCTGGAAACTCATTTTATGAGACGCTCCATCATGCCCATCCGATAAAATAGTTTTGCAACCAAGTTGCTTAAAAATGGATTCAGTAGCTAGGGCGACATCTTGGTCATCTTCAACGATCAGAACTGTCGGCACGTGTTTTTGCTTGGCCGTCACTAAATTTCGAAAATTTTCATTTTTTCTTAAATTTTGTAAAATATCTGTATTAGGTTCTCCGAAATAGTCTTCATCTTTATCGCGCGCAATATGCCACTCACGAATTTGCTTAAGTAGGACCTCACGAGCAACAGCAAAGGCTTCCAATGGCTGGCTTCCAATACCTACAGCGTTAAATTCTGCACACACCGATTTAAAACGGAAACGATAAACCCAGTGATCTCCGAAAGCGCTGAAGTGCTGAACCGCCGAACCGTTGGAAGGCATTGCATCGGTCAGCTCGGGTAGCTGTCTTGCCGTGATATCCGCAATTTGCGATTGTGACAGTTCGGAAGCTTCGGATTCAATGATCAGCGGATAATTATCAAAATAAGCTGAATTCTGATTCGAAGAATTTACTTTTTCAGTAGACTCTAAAGCTGCGGCCGAAAACTGTGACAAATCTAATTCTGAATCATCCGACAACATTTTATATTTTTGTCTGTAAACTTGTGTGTACCCATACAATAAAAACGGGATGGTCGCGACGGGCACCACGATAAACATGATCGGTATGAAAGAGCCTGCAGCCAGGCCGGAAATGGTTGCAAGCAAAATAAAAATTGGTAAAAAAGCTTTTTCTAGGAATAACATATAAACCTCCGTATTTATGTGTTTTGAACTGACTTCAAATTAATCAGGGCTAAAACGATAAATAAAACGTTCCTTGTTTTATTCATTAACACTATCAAAAACAGACTAGCAATTTAATTCCTAAGTTTGGGAAGAAAACTGGTAGAGAAATCTCAACTATTTTTTCATCGAAAAAAATGTGATTATATCAATTATTTTAATCGATTATTTTATAAATTATTTCTACGAAAAGGAGACCTACATGGAAGTGCTGCTTGTCGATGACTGCTTAGATACAGGATTTCAAGTTAAAAAATGCCTTTTTCCACTGGCAGTAA
Organism: Bdellovibrionales bacterium; assembly: GCA_043740435.1. Classification (GTDB taxonomy): domain Bacteria; phylum Bdellovibrionota; class Bdellovibrionia; order Bdellovibrionales; family Bdellovibrionaceae; genus Pseudobdellovibrio. The sequence goes on from JAYUCH010000069.1 coordinate 3,548, forward strand.
CTCAGGCTGTAACAATCTCAGATGCACGGACTTTTTTAAAAGAAAGAAAATTCGATTTGCTTTTGATCGACATAACTTTACCGGATGGAAATGGATTTTTATTTTGCGCTGAAATTTCGAAAAATTTGGATTTTAGTACAACACCGATTGTTCTGTTGACAGGCAAAGATGATGTGACGGACAAAGTTTATGGCTTTAGCTGCGGAGCATGTGACTACATCACGAAACCCTTTTCATCAGCCGAACTGAATGCCCGTATCTTATCCCACCTAAGAAAAAAAATTCAGCTCACGGATTCCCAATTAAAAAGTAAAGATTTTGAGTTAGATACCAATTTACAAAAGTGTTTTATTATTAAAAAAGAAGGCCAAAAAGAAACACGAAAGGATTGTGAATTAACACCCACTGAATTTCGTATTCTGCTTAACTTGTTTAAAAGCAAAGGTTCCACGCTTTCGCGCCAGCAACTTATTCGTGCCGTTTGGAGGAATAACGGTTTATCCATCGAACAAAAAGGGCTAGATACTCATATAGCTCATTTAAGAAAGAAACTATCTAAGTTTGGATCTCAGATAGTTTCAGTTTATGGAGTTGGTTATTTGTATAATGAGGCTTCTACGTAAATATTTTAGTTAGTAGTTAATACTCGGACGGATGTCTTGTTGAACTATTTTTTTTTGTTAAAAGATCACTACTTTCTTTGTTCTGATAGTTTTCATTTGTGTGTTTATCAAATAAATCTGAAACCTGCGTGGACACATCTTCTTTAGCATTCCCGTATTTGTTGCGGATTAATCCCGAAACAGACTGTGCATCCCCTTTGGTTTGTTCCCACTCATCATCTGTAATTTTACCCCAAGTTTTTTTCAGATCACCTTTTATCTGTTGCCATTTTCCTTTGATCATATCGGCATTCATAAAGTCTCCTTTGTTAATTACTCAAAAGAAGCAAAATAAAGACCACGTTTAGTTTTCAACTAGTCGATTTAAAGCTCTATGCTTTCTGGCATTTCTTGCAATTTTCTGTAAAGTGTTTTCCGATCAATTCCTAGTATTTTTGCGGTCAATTCCCGAGCACGATTATTTTTTTGAAAAACATGTTGAATATACTTTTTTTCAACATCTTGAAGGGGTGAAAAGACTTCGCCGTAGTTAAAAATAAAGGCATTTTTTAATTCAATAGTTGCTTCTTGATTTTGATCTGCAGTTTCATCATCAAAAGCCATCAATGCTGAAACATCGATTTCTTCGGCCGTGCAAAGTACAACAGAACGTTCGACTGTGTTTTCAAGTTCGCGCACGTTTCCCCGCCAATTATTTTTTATCAAAAATTCTTTCGCTGAAACTGTAAATCCTTTGATGCTTGCACCATTGATTGCATTGAATTTTCGAAGAAAAAACTGAGCCAAAGGTATAATGTCTTCTTTTCGCTCACGCAGCGCAGGAACTCGAAGTGGTATAACATTTAGTCTAAAAAATAAGTCATCGCGAAATCTTTTTTCTTTTACTTCTAGTTTTAAATCTTTATGGGTTGCCGTGATAACACGAACATCAATATTTCTGTATTGATTTTCACCGACTCTTTTTATTTTCCGGTCCTGCAATACACGTAAAAGTTTTGCCTGCAACGGAAGATTGAGGTCACCCACTTCATCTAAAAAAAGAGTGCCTGCTTCTGCTTCTTCGAACAATCCTACTTTTTTGTCACTAGCGCCTGTGAAGGCTCCCTTGGCATGTCCAAAAAGTTCAGATTCCAACAAATTATCAGGAATCGCAGAACAATTAATTGCAATGAAGGGTTTATCACGCCGACTGCTCCAGTGGTGTATTGCCTTTGCAAATACTTCTTTGCCGGAACCACTTTCACCGGAAATCAACACTGTCGAACTACTTTGAGAAACTCGTTTAGCCAGCTCGAAGGCTTTTTTGAAAGCTTCGCTATGACCAATGATCCCGTCCGGATTATTTCCCCTATTGACTTCTATGGCTATTTTTAAATTGTCATTATCTGTATTTAATTGATTTAATTTAAACGCACGTTGGACAGATATAAAAAGCTGGGGAAAGTGTAGCGGTTTAACGACAAAATCGTAGGCCCCTATTTTAATGGCCTCACAGGCAACGTCAACTTCGTCTGAAACTGTAATTAAAATAATAGGAATAAGAGAACCCTCTTCATGCATTTTTTTGATAAATTCAAAGCCAGACATTTCCGGCATATTCAAATCCGAAATAATAGCGCCAAAACTGGGTTTTTTTCCTCGGAAATCTTTGAGTGCTTTCAAAGGATCCTCATAATGAAACACCTTGATGTCTCGTTGTTTAAAAAATGCCACGATTAATTCGGCAAGATCAATATCATCTTCAACTAATAAAATGTCCTGATTCATGAAAGCTTCCTTTTTTTATATCAAGTCTATTCTTTTACCAACGTGGAAAGTCTATCTTTCGGGGCAATAATCTATTTTTAATGGCAAATATTCCCTCGCATTTTTTAAAATTTTATTTAAATCGAATTTATTCGAGTTGATATCACAAGCTCTGTTTTGGCAACAGGCCTTTACATTGCTTAAGAAAAATTAGGAAAGCCAATTAGTTTGATTGGCTTAATTTTTCTAAACCAAATAAGGAGTTAATATATGTTAAATGCAGCAATTACTTTTTTTGTTATTGCCCTGGTCGCATTTTTGTTGGGCGCTACGGGATTTGCGGGTGTTTCGATGGAAATCGGACGAACTTTATTATTTGTTTTTTTAATTTTAGCAGTTATCAGTTTCGTTATAAGTATGGTCCGAGGAAAATCACCCAGAATCTAGTTCTGAAAAAAGTCTTTGGGTTAAGAATAATTAATATAAATAAAACAAAATATCAGGAGACCAAAATGCTAAAAAGTAAAATTTTTTTGTCCGTTGCAATGATCGCTTCTTTCTTAGTTATGAGTTGTGCCAGTACCCGCCACCATGCTTCTGAAATAATGAATCGTAATACCGATGATTCCCGTGCAGCAGCCATGTCAGGTGGTTCTGAATTCGCAGTGGTTGAATTTGACAAAGGAAGCTATGCTTTATCTGAAAAAGGACGAATGACCTTAGAAAAAGTTGCACAATCTGCCACAGCGAAGGGAAAAGATGTTCAACAGATTGAAGTTTTAGCCTGGGCCGATAAAGAATATCCAGATACGGGCATCAAAGCAGAACGTGGTGACGTCAACTTGGCCGATGACCGCGCCAGCGTCATTAAAAGCTATTTAAAAGAGGACCTTAAATCCAATGCTGATGTGGACAAGCATAACATGGCTCAACGCCCTGGATCTTTCGCAGAATTTGTAAAGTCAGATGATTATCGTATCAAAGAAAACTTTGAAAATGCCGGAGCCGCACCCAGCGGGGATTCCGTTGATAAAATGAACTCGAAAGTATCAAAAGCCATCGTTGTAATAAAATATGAATAGTCATTTATTTCAGAAGTATTTAAGAAATGCACAGGAGTTAATTTGTACCAAAATATTTCATCACCCAACTGGAAAAACATAAAAAGTGAACTTCGGAAAGTATGGGGAAAAATCACTGAAGACGAGTGGGAACAAACAAAGGGGGACTTAAGCGCTATAGCTTCGTTGATTCAACAACGCTATGGACAAGAAAAAAGTGAAATATCAGAAAATCTTTTAGGACTTTACGAGAAATTTTTATCAGAACCAATACGAAGAAATTTAAACTAACTTTTAACTTTAAGGAGTAACCCATGAACTCATCACCTACAATTGACTCATCATTTAAAGACTTAAAACAAACTGCTGCTGATACTTTTAACTCTTCTGGTATGGCTGACCAATTTGAAAAAGGCTCAGAAATGGTCGAACAAAAAGTAAAGGAATACGCCAATGTTGCGACAGACTACATTAAACAGAATCCGGCCTATGCCATTTTAGGAGCCGTAGGTGTTGGACTGCTAGTTGGGGTTTTTGTTGCTCGTAGAAGATCTTAAATTCAATAAAAACTAAATAAAAAAGGGAGATTGCATGTTTAAGATAAATATTTTTATACTGATACTTTTTCTGAGTCTAACATCAATGGCAGAAATCAAGGTTGGTGGATTATTCTTGGAACCGGGACTTACTTATGAGAATGGAAGCTTAAACCTGCGCTATCCCGCACCTGTTCTTTCGGATTCAAATGAAAACATAAAAGGTTATGGTTTTGGTCTTCGTGTTGGTGGCCATTTCGCTGACATTCTTTTTTTGGCGGGCGATATCAGATACTCGCAACCGAATTATGAATCCTCTGCATTAAACGGTTCCAGCTCTTCGCAAGCTGTGAATTACGGCGTCACCTTAGGCTTACAAACTCCGATTCTTGGACTTCGAGTTTGGAATACATTTATTCTGGATGGCAAGTTAGACCCAGGTTCTATCAGCAACGTTGACGTAGAATACACGGGCTTCAACGGGTACCGTATCGGTGGTGGACTGTATATCGCTTTTATAAGTTTAAACTTAGAGTATCAGGA
>JAYUCH010000070.1:0-22945 GCA_043740435.1 Bdellovibrionales bacterium
TTTGGTTTTAGATATTCTGAATGATGCCTGTGCAGACTCTTGGTGTGAAGGAGCCGTTTCTTTAGATTTTCAAAAAGTTGAATACGATGAGACTACAAACTCATTTAATATTCTGGGTACTACAGTTCAAGATTCTGAAAATATCTATGCTATTAATTCAATATCCTTTAAATGCAGTCATATCGAAGAGTCCATAATTCATACTTTGACTAGCTCTAAGGATCTATTTGATTCTCGCACCACAAAGGCAACGGAGAAACTATTTAGTCTAATTGATAAGTGTGTAGACCAAGAAGTTACATCTAAGTTAAGCTCGGGATCATAAAAAATAAATACCCTAAACACCTAACGCTACGGATATATTTTTTGTAAATTGATCCAACATGTACTAACTTTTGACATCCAAAACTGTAAGGCTGTCGCGATTAATCGATTTGGCCTAGCCCCTGAACATGACATTTACTTAATTTTAAAGAACTAGATAAATTGTCATTTTTTTTGCTATCCTCGGTTTGCACTAACTGGAGGCTGCTTGTGTTCAAAATAATACTTAAATTTCAACTTTCAATCCTTACAGTTGCCTTCATTTCTTTTCAACAGTTAGCAATTGCCAAAGTTGAAGTTATCCTAGGATCAGTAGATTTAAAAAAAAACAATAACTTGTACACGAATAGCCTTCCAGTCATGGACAATTCAGAAATTATTATTTCTAGATCGCAGTACGTGCTCTCCTACAACAAAGATTTACGAAATCCAAATTGGGTGGCCTGGAAACTTGAAAGTAAGGATCTTGGCAAATCTGGACGAGCCACGACATTCACTGCAGATAGTGAGCTAGCAAAGTATTTAAAGACTTCATCACAAGGGTTAAAAAAACCAGTTGAAGTCAGTGAATATACTGGATTTTGCTTCGATCGTGGTCATCAAATTCCATCGGCTGATCGCTCGGATACGACGGAGAATAATAAGATGACTTTTATCATGAGCAACATCATCCCGCAGACACCTTACTTAAACCGTGTGATTTGGGAACATCTTGAACAGCACACTCGCACGCTTATACACACTCAAAATAAAAAAGCCTACATCATCGCTGGACCCATATACGATCAAGATTTTGGGAAGATGGGCTTGCACCATGATATTCAGGTGCCTTCAAAAGAATTTAAAATTATTTTTTTGCTTGATTCGAATCAAACCCCAGCCGACGTGAACGCAAGCACCGAGACAATCGCAGTCATCATGCCGAATACCAACGAAGATGGCTCGCAACCATCAGTCTCTAACCCCTGCCCCGCACTAGCTACTTCACTTGATACGGCAGGTCCCACTCAAGACTGGGAAAAATACAAAACAACCGTTTCTGAGATCGAAAGACTTTCAGGAATAACTTTTTTCCATCGCTAATTCTGACTTAAAGCTTAATCTAACTTCTTATGAAACGATCTGCTTTGATTGCGTCTTGCGTTAAACTCCAAGCGAAACAAGCTTAGCTCGAATAAAATCATAGATGACATTAAAATCATTATAATTTTTTTTTAACAGGGGGTAGCCTAAAAAGACAACAAGGAGTGGTTCTATGAAATCTTTAAGAAAAATTTCATTTCTTCTAACAGGGCTAATGATTGGTCATTTCTCGTTTGCATCGACGTTACCCAATCCAAAGCTAACTCCTGGAGTATTATGCAGCTCAAGCGATCCTGATTTTAAAGGTTACGACTACCCGTCTCAGATCCCACGTTGTAACCGAAATATCGGGAATCTAGAAAAAGCAGAAGTAGCTAGAAATTATGAAAATATCCCACGATCAGAATGGGTTAAATACGAGTTCGATCATTACATTCCACTTTGTGCCGGCGGCTCAAACAACATTCGAAATCTGTGGCCTCAACCTATTACAGAGGCACGACAAAAAGATGTCATTGAAGTTCAAGTTTGTACAGCACTCAAAGCTGGAACTATGACTCAGGATCAAGCGCTACAAAAAATTCATGATTGGTTTAACCAGTTAAGCAAAGAAACTAACAAAATTATTCCGTCTACTTCACCTGCAGATAACGGGGCCGTTGTAACGAATCCACTTTCAATTAAATTTTCCTGTCTACAAAGAAAATCTGCGACGGATTCAAAAATAAAAATTACTTTCACTCGATTGGACACAAAAACAATTACTCATCTTTTGATACATCTTATTGAAAACAATAACGAGAACGAATTCTTAAACTTACCGGATCAGGAAATCCTTGGAAAATTATCAAAAACAAAATCCGGCCCACTGAATAATTTACTTTTATTTTCTGTGAAGAATAATCAAGATCAATTTGTTTTGTATTTGCCTCAAGATATGAGCAAAAGAAAAGATTCAACCGAAGCATTTTTTAAAATTTCCTTCGAGGACTCTTACCCAAATTTGATTGATTTAGTCTGTTCCGAATCAAATTAAATACTGTTCTTGGACTTAAACCTTCACTATGTAAAAGTTGTAACACCCAAGATAAATCCAGAGCCAATTCCAAGCTGGCTCTGGACCTGAATTGTCCAGCCCTGTGCTTTACAAATAGAGCGCACTAAACTTAATCCAAGCCCTAATCCTTTACTTGATTGATTGTGATCGACTCGGTAAAGCCTACCCCAAATTTTCGGGATGTCTTGTTCGGAAATTCCAATTCCGCTGTCAAAGACGCAAATTTCATTTTTACCATCAACATTTCGGCTTACGATTTGTACAAGGGTATTCTTGCTTGAGTACTTTATTGCATTATCAACGAGATTAGATAAGACCTGTTTGCATCGGTTTTTATCTGCATAAAAGTTAAAATCAGATGTTTGAATGAATTGAAGTGAAATGTTTTTTTCCTCTGCGACCATCTGGTACAGATCAATTATTTCCAGAATAACATCCTGCGCGTTTATTTCCACTAAATCTAATTTTAATACGCCTGCCTCAGCCTCTGAAATATCCATTATTGTATTCACAAGACTTACGATTTCAGTTGTGTTTTCTATCACAATCTCTAGGGCTTCTTTGTAATCCTCTTTTGAAGATGATTGAACTAATAGAGTCAATTCAGCCTTTGATTTTAACCGAGTCAAAGGTGTTTTTAAATCATGGGCCACATTATCTAAAGTTTCATGCATATTTGAAATTAACTTTTCAATTTTTGCAGCCATTTTATTAAAAAGAATACCAATTTCATCAACTTCGTCGTTTGAATTTCTAACGGGTACACGGGCACTTAGTTCACCAGCACGAACTAACTTGATGGCTTGAATTAAGTTGCGTAACGGCGCAAGTACTTGTTTTGAAAAAACAAAACCCCCTGTACTACCGATTAATAAAATACCAAAAGATGCACCTAAAATAGTCTGAAAGTATCTTTCTAAAAGGTCATCACGCTCATCGGTGTTTCGAGCAACTTGAATACGCTCTCCGCTGGAATTCGTTTGGACAGCTACTTCGTATTGATTTTCTTCATTCGAATCTTCACTACCTTCCGCAATATAAAACTTTGATATATTTTCTGAAAAAAATAGTTTGGATATTTTTTTATCCACTTCCGCAGCTTTAAGTTGCTGCATTTTTTCAGGAATATGCAAAAAAAGCGTTTTAAAATTGGTGGATTCTATTCGAACCAAAAACTGTGAGTCACTGTCACTTTGTCTTTGCTCGGCTAAATAATTTTTAAGTTCATGAATGCCACCTCTTGAATAAATTGAAGAATATTCTTTTACTTTTGAAAGTAAAATTTCATGATCACGATCTTTAATAGACTTGTTAAACAAGTAATAATTCAGAAATAAAATTAAAAAGCTACTCATTATAAACAATAATGCATAACCGAACGTAAAACGAAAACTAAGACCTTTAAAAAAACTTTTATTCAGCTTTGAAAACATAGCCGATACCTTTCATTGTATGAATGTATGGTTTACCGAACCCTTTATCGATTTTGCCTCTGAGGCGATACACTAATACATCGACAACATTCGTTTGTGGATCGAAATGATACCCCCATATTTTTTCAAGGATCTGATTTTTAGAAAGTGGAGTTTTGCAGTTTTTAATAAAGAACTCTAAAAGTTGATATTCTTTGGTTTGCAACTCTATTTTTTTTTGCTCTCTGATGACTTCACGAGTAATTAAATTTAATGTTAAATCTTCGAATGAAATTAAAGTCTCTTGCTTTGCTTCATTGGTTTTTTTATTGCGTCTTATTAGATTATTAACTCTGGCTAGTAATTCAACAAAAGCATATGGCTTTACTATATAGTCGTCTCCACCATTTTGCAGACCTATGACTCGGTCATCTAAACTTCTTTTAGCTGTCAAAATAAGTACCGGAGCAATCACTTTACCTTTTCTCAAACGGGAAATCATTTCTAAACCGTCAATCCCGGGCAACATGAGATCAGTAATTATCAGTTCAAATTCATTTTCTAAAGCTAACTTTGCTCCGCTTAATCCATCGACTGCATGAACACAATTGAACTGATTTTTTTCAAGTCCGGAAATAAGCTCTTGAGCGATTCCTAAGTCGTCTTCTACAATTAAAATCTTCATCATAACCTCAGAAAATGTAAACGTTTCTATGACATTAATGTCACTTTACTTAACCATGCCGCCATAAGATAATTCGCGCAAGCAAAGGCATCATAAACTTTAATCTACCGGAGGCTTTGAATGTATTTATTAAAATTTAACAGCTGTTTAGCTGCAATTACTTTAATTCTTAGCTGCACAGTGCAGGCCGGTGCTTCTTTTAACCATGTTATGATCGTTGTTCTTGAAAATGCAAATTACTCAAGCGCATCGATTCAGCCTTTTTTATCTGAACTCGCAAAAAAGGGGGCAAGCCTTGACAACATGTCGGCCCTGACTCACCCCTCGCAAGGTAATTATATATCCATGATCGGCGGTGATACCTATGGAATTACCAACGACAAGAATATTGATCTTGATGCTCAACACATCGGCGATTTATTAGAAGCCAAAGGCTTCACGTGGAAAGCTTACGTAGAAGGTTTTCCCGGAAACTGTTTTCTTGGTGCCACCAGCGGAAAATATGCACGTAAGCATGTGCCATTTTTAAGTTTCAAAGATGTAAGCACCAACCCTGCCCGATGCAAAAATATTGTCGATGCAAAGCAAATGGATATCGACATTCAAGCAAACAATTTACCAAATTACGCAATTTACATTCCTGATCTTAATAACGACGGTCACAACACAAATGTTTCATTTGCCGATTCTTATATGGCTAAAAAGTTTGGTCCATTGTTGAAAGATCCTCAGTTCATGAATCAAATGCTTTTCATTGTGACCTTTGATGAGTCGGGCTCCAAAAATAATGACAATCAAATTTACACCGCAGTTTATGGCAGTGCCGTTTTACCAGGAGCAAAATCGTTGACTGCATACTCTCATTATTCTATTTTAAGAACAGTCGAAACGGCTTGGGGATTGGACTCACTTAATAAAAAAGACTTAAGCACATCACCCATCAGCGACGTTTTGACAACTAACTAAGCTGAAGGATTGAACATGAATAATGACTCCATTAAAAACTTAAGTAAGGTTCCTGCTTTAACAGTGGTTTTTTGGATCATCAAAATTGCTGCAACGACTTTAGGTGAAACGGCAGGTGATGCGGTTTCCATGTCGATGGATTTAGGATACCTTGTAGGCACGGCTATTTTTGCGGCAATCTTTATTTTGGCAGTTTCAATACAAATTAATGCTAAAAAATTCCATCCACTTATTTACTGGGGGACAATTGTTGCAACAACAACTGTCGGTACAACTCTGGCAGATTTTGCGACTCGGTCTTTGGGGATTGGCTACTCGGGCGGTTCGATGCTTTTACTAGCGCTGCTTCTGGGATCGCTATTTGTTTGGTACAAATCAATGGGTACGGTTTCTGTGGAATCCATTAAAACACCAAAAGCAGAAATGTTTTATTGGTTAACCATCATGTTTTCGCAAACGCTAGGTACCGCTTTAGGTGACTGGACATCGGATACCGCAGGAATGGGTTACCTTGGAGCTGCTGTTCTATTTGGTGGACTTCTAACTATGCTTGTAGGGCTTTATTATCAGACGAAAGTATCTCGAACTTTTTTGTTCTGGGCAGCGTTCATATTAACGCGTCCATTAGGCGCTGTTCTAGGAGATTTTTTAGACAAACCGATTGCTAAAGGCGGATTAGAACTTAGCCGTTACTCGGCGTCGGCTGCACTTTTTGTTTTTATGGCTGGTTGTATTTTTATTTTCAAACAGAATGCTAGCGAAAAAATCCACTAGCAAGTTTGCAACGAAGAACAGAAACTGTTAGATCACCCAGAAAATTATCCGCGTGAAAGCAAAGAATTCCTTTTCAAACTAATTATTTTTTTATCAGATAATTATAAATCGTCGTTAATTTAGCAGAATGACACGTGTCATTCATAACAACTTGCTGCACTGAAATTTGCAAAAGCTCGGGGTTCACTAAACCAACAATGTCTGCCGTTCCTGAAATCATTAAATCAATCATATTTTTTTCACCACACGCAGAATCGTCAATATATTTTAAAACAGCAATGGATTTGAATGCATATTCATCTTCGTTTTTGCGAATTAAATTTTTGATATTTAAATGCATAAATAAATCCTGGTGTTTCGAACTGTAAACAATTATTTGCGCTTCATCCGTGTTAATCATTAAACTTTCTAAACAAATTTCTAGTGGAATATCGCTATTTACCGCAACCGATGAAGTCGGGTCTATCTGATAGCAGACTGAATCATTTTGCTCGGCGTGAAGGTTAAGGGAAACAAGCAAAAGGCTAAGACTAAAGAACTTTTTCATGAAACACTCCTTGAGGGGTTAAAACTTAGAACCCGCATAGATATAATCAAGTTTCATGAAAAAGTATTGTCAAGATTTCATCGAGATTAGGCTGACGCTTTCAGCAGTAAACTATACCCGGTTGTCTAACCAGTTACATTTTTTCTTCAGCAGAAATGATGACATCAGCAACTTTTTTAGCGCTTGATACCATTGGTACATGGCTCGATTGCAAAATAGTTGTTTTTGCGTTGATTTTTTTTGCAAATACTTTTTGTAGATCGGGCTGAATCATTCTGTCTTTGGCTGCCACGATGTAGTAGTTGGATTTTGTTTTCCAAGCTGCTGTCGTAACGATGTCACCAAAAGCTTTGCCAGCAATAGGACCCTGAGTCGCTGCCATGATTTTTGTTTCTGCGGCAGGCACATCTTGCGCAAAGTTTTTTGCTAATGAATCTTCAGTTAAAGCTAAAAATCCAGCTGCATCTGGTTTTAAGTTTTCAAGGCCCGGTGCTGCTGGAAAATCTTTTCCAAGTTCAGAGGAAGCTTGGCCTTCTGACGGTGCAAAAGCTGCAACATAAACCAATGCTTTCACTTTCTCGCTGCTGCCAGCTTGTGTGATCACGGTTCCACCCCAAGAGTGGCCCACCAAAATTACAGAACCCGTTGCTGCATCGATCGCACGCTGAGTTGCTGCCACATCATCTGCTAATGAAGTCAGTGGGTTTTGTACAGAGATTACTTTTAAACCTTTAGCTTGTAAGTAGGGTACAACTTTGCCCCAGCTGGAGCCATCTGCAAAAGCTCCATGAACAAGGACCACAGTTGTGTCTTTTGCTGCTGAGGTTTTTTCTTTTGTTGCAGCAATTCCAGGTGATGAATAAATTCCTGAAATTAATAACAAAGTAGAAACCGATTTACTGAAATTATTGTGGATTCGAGTTTGAAACATTTTTTGCAATCTCCTTAAGATAAATTTTGTTGTGGAATCACAACTATAGAAACTAATTAATTCATTTTCAAGACCAGCTTCACTGGCTTCTCTAGCTTCACTGGCTTCACAACACTTGCTTGGGCTTGCATGGGCTTGTTTGGTTGTGGCGATTGAACTAGACCGCTTTAAACAGGCTTGAATTTAAGTTATAAATTGCCTCGAAAAAAAATTAGGACTGGGCATTTTTACCTTCAGCAATTTCAATCTTAGCCTAAAACCTAAAAAACCTTGGCTGCTTGTTTGCATTTCTAATTCGTATAATTAACATGCGGCTTATGTAAAAATAAGCCGCAGAGTTAATTTGTAAAGTTAATTTGCAGAATTAATTTAAAGTCATCTTTAGAACTCGAATAACGAATAAAAAGTTATGTTTTTGAATGTCAAAGTTCACTTATAAAACTTACGATTTGTTATTCGAGTTCTTTTTTATTGTTATTATTTATCAAGACCGAAGTGCTAGTTCCCAAACTTCTGCGTTGTAAAGCCCTGCAACATCTTGAGCTCCAGTTCGTTTTAAAATATCAGTCGCTTTTTCATTTTCTTCGGGTGAATCAAAGCGAACAGCCAACATTAAACCCCCCTCTTGCAAATAAAAACGATACCGATGATGCACTGAAAATGGAATTCCAATACCTGCCAAAGCCCCCGAAGCACCTCCAAAAATAATTCCCAGGACCCCACCAGCTAAGGTGCTTAGAATCATTGTGGGCACCGTCTTGTATCCAAGAAAAAAACCCACCAAACCCAACAGCATAAAACCGACGACAGCACCTAAAAACGCACCGTAACGAATATTTGTTGGCTGCGAGTGCACAAAGTCATGATGGCCAGGTTTTTCTCGGTTTAAAATATGAATTTTATTTTTGGAAAATCCAGCAGAATTTAACTCATCGATGGTTTTTTGTGCTGCAATTCGAGTTGAATACATTCCACATGCTAAATTTTTATTCTCCATTATCAACCTCACAGTAGCCAAACAGCAAGGCTAAGGCCACCTGCCAGCTCTGCAACTTGGTTTACAAATTGCTTCTGCTAAAGATTAATTATGAAGTTTAGACAAATGTTAATTTTTATTTTTTTATTTTCTGCTTTACCGCATCTGGATCGTTTTGCAGCGCATGCTGATGTCGATTCTGATCCGAAAGCAATTTTTGACAATTCGAAAGAAGTTTATCCAGTGAAGGCGATGAAAAAAACAAATAAAAGTTGTGAAGTATTAAAAAGTGGAAAAATATATTGTGCGATTAAAAAGGCTGGCAAATTAAGGGAACTACCCAATCCAGGTAATTCCCGCAATTAAGTCATTGTTTATTTTCGTAAACAGCTAGCCCACCAAACGTTTTCTTGGTTGTACTGTTCACAGTGCTTGGCTCCGTCAGTGTTCACCATAGTCAGAAATGTTGAATAAAGATTTTTTTCAATTCCTTGTTCGTAAGATACGATCTTAACATTAAGAATAGCTTGACCATCACAAGCTATGACAAGTTTTTGGTTTTCAGAAGCGACTTTATCTAAAGTGATCACGCAGTTGTCTTTAGAATTGTATTCACCAAGCGCAAAACTTGTAGATGTAACCAATGATAATAAGACCATTAAAAAAGCTGTTTTTTTCATATAAAAAATCTCCTTGTTGAGCAAACTCATAGCAGTGTTTTTCAGTCGATAGAAGCACAATAAGCGCTTACTGTAGACTTTACTTAGAATTAGGATTCGCCCCACTTTGTTCAGTGTCAAAAGTTTTGACACTGAATCATCCCAGAACCTATTTGAAGCGGAATGAAAAATGCTAGATTCACTGATTATGAAGAAAAAATTATTAATGTTCACACTGGGATTCATTTTTGCTTTAAAGGTTTTTGCCTTGCCTTCAACTGTCATCATCATTCGCCATGGCGAAAAACCCACTTCGGGACCAGAAGGTCGTGAACTTTCCGAAACAGGTTGGAAGCGCGCTTTTGCGTTACCTCAGCTTTTTTCAAAAGACACGCTGTTGGCTCAGCGGGGTTTGCCTGATTTTCTTATTGCAACCAAACCAAGTAGCTCAGGCGGATCTATTCGCTCGATTCAGACTCTACAACCTCTTTCTAAGGATTTAGCCAAGCCGATTCAGGCTGAATTTACCAAAGACGAAATCCCACAGCTTATTAAAACGATAATGAATTCACCCGAGATGAATAACAAAGTAGTCATGATTGCCTGGCAACATGATTCTATTCCAGAAATAGCATTGGGATTAGGTGCCCGCATGGCGCCAAAAACTTGGCCCAGTGAAGTTTTTGACCGTTACTGGCTTTTAGATTTCAAAAATAACAAATTGTTTCAATTTCAAAATCTGCCCCAACGATTACTAAAAAAAGATTCTAAAAACTAAAACTTAATTGCGTCCAGGCCGCAGCTCTTTTACTATTCTAACATGTATAAGGGTGAACGGTTTAATGGCTATTCGCATTTGCTTGGAATGATTCTGGCATGCATCGGGGCCTTTTATTTGGTTTCGGTAGCAATCAATCAAGGTGATATTTGGAAAATTATCGGATTTAGCGTTTACGGGACAATGCTGGTCTTACTTTATTCCGTTTCAACGATTTATCACAGCACGCGCGGCCCTTTGAAAAATATTTTTAGGCAACTGGATTATATTTCTATTTATTTAATGATTGCAGGGACCTACACTCCGTTTACTTTAATTACCTTAAGAGGCCCCTGGGGATGGACTTTGTTTTGTACTATTTGGACGCTTGCACTGATCGGAATAGTTCAGGAAATTTATTTAGGAAAAAAAACCAGGCGCTATTCTTTGATTATTTATCCCGTAATGGGTTGGATTATTGTCATTGCAATTCAACCGCTGATTGAAAAGTTATCTTTAGCGGGTATGTGGTGGTTAGCTGCGGGTGGTTTATTTTACACTTTTGGTATTGTGTTTTATCTACTCGACGAGAAAATAAAACACTTTCATGGTATTTGGCATTTATTTGTACTTGGGGGAAGTGTTAGCCAGTTTCTTTGTTTACTTTACTATGTGGCCTAGTCTGCTTCGTCTGACTTGAATTACTCGAGCCACATTCTTTGCATGACCTGAGAATCACAAGTCCCCGCAAAATTATGATTTGTTACCCGAACTTTCGGAGACTGCGTTAAAAATCTGCGAATCCCTGGAACATTCACGTCGACCATATTTTTAATCGCCGTTTGATCAGGATTGTGGGAAAAGCCAAGTTCAAAAAGTAAAGTCCAAATACCGTGCTTCCAGTAGGCGTAATCTTCAAATGTTCCGTCTGCTGCATAAAGCACTTGGGTGTTATTACCCGTCTGATAACCACTTTCAACAGTGGCTGCCTTCACCAAATCAATGTACTGAGCATCGTAAGGTGTCGACAAATCTTTTGTAGAAATTCCCCACGGATAAACCACAGCAGGCCAGTAAGTGTGTAGTGTTGCAGAGACTTGAATATTTTTTTCTACTAAAAAATCAGCCAAAGCTTTCGTTGATTTTAAATTAAAAGTTTTTCCCGCTTTGCAAGGGCCTGGGTAATCGCGGTTCGCATCGAAACTTCCGCTAATACCATTTTCGAAACGATTTCCGGCATTGAAGCCAGAGATATTTAAAACGGGAACAACAAAAACTGTTTGGCCGTCAATAGGACTGTTTGCTAAATTATCAGCTACACCCAGTGCCACCGCAGTTGAACCGTATTCGTTTCCATGATGCGTGCCTACTATTAAACTGTTCACCGCACCTGAACCAATTTGTAATGCATAAATCGGAACGCCCTGATCGGAAACACCAATGGTTAGAATTTGCGTCGTGTTCGGATGCGCCTGATGAATTTGGTTTAATGTTGTGACAACCTTGTCGTAATTGTTTACGTGCGGTGCTAAAGTTAAAAATAATGAAAGTATTGTGTTCATCATAATTTTTTTGTTTCCAATCTTTGGTGTAAAATCGCTTTTTCTATCTGATAACTGGTTTAATAATTTGTCAATGCTCGTAATTAGAATTCATTTAGAAATCACAACGCCCAACCTGGGGCTCAGACTTGCACCGCGTTCCCATAAGATCAAGGGGGCGCTCTGTTTCGTCTCCCCATTGACCGCTGACGTTACAACGGTAACGGAAACATTTATCAATTTTTTTAATCCAGTAACATTCCTCGCGCTGACCGAAGGGTTTTCGGCACAGAAAAGAATCCTCATAGGCTTTTTGTTTTTTCTTTTTTAAAGCATCGGCCTGTTTTTGCTTTTGCAAATCAATTAGGGCCTTTTGAACTTTATCTTGCTCCTGTTTAACAAACTTGGAGTAATCAAATTTTTCAACGAGGCCTAATACGCCGTGGGGCGATTTTCGACCATCTAGCAAGTAATCATATTTGATGTTCTCATTTTTTTTACTGTCTTCAAATTCTCCGTCGAACGATATGGACTCACCAGACTTAAGAATTTGTTTTTTTTCAAAATCTAAAAACTCGGCTTTCATTTCGCCCGAGACCACCTGAATTTGAACCCGCGGTAAACTGGTGTTTAAATTGACCAGTACGTCAACAGCGGGTGGAATTTTTAAATCAAAAAATACACTTTTAAGTCGTAATTTCGAGCGGGCACTCTGTAATTCGGGCGATTTGTATCGAACCGATCCTTCGTTAACAAAAACTTCACTGACATCACCGGTATCTGGACTAACCTGAGGCACAGTCACTTTTGACTTAGGTAAAACGATAATTTCATCACCGCCTGAAAATTTTAAAACCAGTTCATCATCAATGAGGGTTACTACGGTGAACGAGTTTTTTATGTTTAAGTTTTTTTGCAGCAAAAGTATTTTTTTGTTTTCAAGTTCAATCAGCGGATTTTTTTTCCAAGAAATAACTTCGGGGAAAGATTCAGTCTGCGAAAAACAGGGTCTTACTAACAACAAAAAAACCAATGAAATAACAGCATTATTTTTCATTCATCTCCAGCTCTTTCAATTTCGACCACTTAAGTAAAACCGAGTAAGCGGCACTTCGCGCAATAAACAAACCGACCCAGCCATCTAAAAACCCTAATTTTAAAAAATAGCATTCAAAAAATTTGACCTTGGGTTTAGTAAAAAAATGAAACCAAGAAAATTTCTTGCCTTGGTCAAACAGCTTTTTTGCCAGCAGTCCTGAGTATTTATTGTTGGTTTGAATATGCTGTTCTATACTTTTAAAAACATAGTGATTTAGCTTGTTTGCAAGTTTTAAATACTGCTTGGCTTCAACTTTTTCATGCACTAAATCTTGGTTCCAATTCGCGTGACCGCGGTGAAACAAACGCACTTGATAATCTGGATACCAACCACCAAACCGAATCCACTTTCCAAGATACCGCGACTGCCTAGGTATCTGATAGGCAGCTTGTGGATTTAATGTATTTTTAACTATTTCCTGAAAAAGTTCTGCTGAGACCTCTTCATCCGCATCAACAGAAAGAATCCAGTCATTTTTAGCCAATGCAGCGGCTTTGTTTTTTGTCGGTCCGAATCCAAGCCAAGGCCCACTTGTAACACTCGCGCTTAAACTTTGCGCAATTTTCACGGTCGAATCCGTCGAGCCCGAATCATAAACAAAGATTTCATCGGCCCATTGAACAGACTTTAAACATCTTTCAATGTTGGCCTCTTCGTTCAAAGTTATAACCACAACGCTGAGCTTTATTTTATTCACAAAAATAGTGTCACAACCTTTCATCTTTCTTGTCAAACTAAAGTCTAGACCGCTACCATACAGATTATGAAAAAAATGAATCAAAACAAAATTCTAAAAATAAGTTTTATATTTTTAACCGCACTTTTATTAAGTCGCACTTCTCTGGCCTATTTAACCGTTGGTGAAACGGCCGAAGTTTTACCGGAAGGGTATTACAAATTTGGCCTAGAGCCCCAGTTGATTGTATCTGATGGCAGCGGCTTTAACTTAGGCGCATTTTTTGATACTCATATTGAAAATGGAATCGACGGCCGCATCGAAATTGGTGGCGGCAGCACGGAATTTTGGACGGCTGGCACAGTCAAATGGGTTCCAATTCCAGACGTTGATAAGCAACCGGCTGTTGGCCTTCGCGGCGGTTTTAGTTTTGCACGGGACAACGGTTCTGATTTTTATCATTTATTAATTGCGCCAATTATTAGTAAAAAGGCAGACACTCAGTACGGCGAAATGGTCCCGTTCTTAGCGCTTCCGCTATCAATTCCGATTATAAATAAAAAGGTAAAAAGTGAAACAGAAATTCAGTTAGCCATCGGGGCTGAATGGTTTCAAAATAAAGATGTCAACTACGGCCTTGAACTTGATCTTAATTTATCGAAATCTTTTTCAGCCGTCTCGGCGTTTATAAGCTTTCCTTTTGACGGTGCTGTGGGATTTAAAAAATAAATGTTCAACTGGCTGTTCGTTAGGACATCAAGCTTCGGAGCTGATCTGTATATTGATTTAGGGACGGCCAACACCTTAATTGCGGCACGGGGTAAAGGCATCGTGCTGAATGAACCCAGCCAAGTGATGGTTTCTGAAACGAATCCTAAAAAAAGAAAAATTCTTGGCATTGGCTTAGAAGGCCTTGAAGTTTTTAAAAAAAATCCAGGACATATTCTGATTATTAAACCCGTTAAAGACGGCGTCATTGCCGATTTCGACGCCACGAAGATGATGATGAAATACTTCATCACTAAAGTTTTAAAATCGATATCACTGCAACGGCCACGCATTGTGGTTTCTTTACCGTACGGAATTACCGAAGTTGAAAAAAAAGCAGTTATCGAAGCCTGCAGATCAGCCGGAGCCATCAAAACTTATTTAATTGATGAACCCATGGCGGCCGCTATCGGAGCCGGACTTCCGATCAAAGAAGCCTCGGGGCAAATGATTATTGATATCGGTGGTGGCACCACGGAAATCGCCGTGATTGCATTATCAGACGTTGTTTACTGCGAACCTTTGAAAATGGGTGGGCATAAGTTTGATGAAGCCATCATCCGCTACTTAAAAGACACCAAGAAAATTGTTGTGACTGATGAACTGGCTGAAAAATTAAAAGTCGAACTCGGAACAGCGCTTCCGAAAAAAAATATTCGATCGCTGGAAATCGAAGCGCGTGATTTAGATACAGGGTATCCACGAAAACAAATAATTACGTCTGAAGAAATTGGCACAGCCTTGTCGGATTCAATCCAGATTATAGTCCATGGAATTCTGAACGCGATTGAAAAAACTCCGCCCGAGTTAGTTTCTGATATAATTGATAACGGTATAGTTTTAGCTGGCGGCGGTGCACTGATTCATGAAATCTGCGCAAAAATTGAAATGGAAGTACGCATTCCAGTCCGCATTGCTGCAAACCCACTAACCACCATTGCTTTAGGTGGCGAGATGGTCTTATCAGACCCTGATTTGCTCGATAAAATTCAGCTTGAGGTTTAAAAAATGAACTTAGAAAAAACCAGAAAAATTTTAATGACTTGTGCCCTACCCTACGCGAACGGTCCCATTCACTTGGGTCACATGCTAGAGCACATTGAAGCCGATATATTTTCTAGGTTTCAAAAAATGCGCGGACATGACTGTATATTTATTTGCGCCGATGACACCCATGGCACGCCGATCATGATCAAAGCTCGCGAACAGGGTATCACACCCGAAGCCCTGATCCAAAAATCAGCGGAAGACCACATCAGCGACTTTAAAAATTTTTCGATTGGTTTTGATCATTATGGATCGACTCATTCCGAAGAAAATAAAAAGCTTTGTGAACTTTTTTATGAACGTATGAAGGCCAAGGGGCATATTCATAAAAAACCTATCCAGCAACTTTATTGTGAAAATGATAAAATGTTTTTGCCAGACCGTTTTGTCAAAGGCACCTGTCCTAAGTGCAAATCCGCTGATCAATACGGTGATTCGTGTGATGTGTGTAGCGCGACATACACACCCGAAGATTTAATCAACGCCGGATGTTCGCTGTGTGGAACAAAACCTATTAAAAAAGCTTCTGATCATATTTTTTTTAGACTCAATGATTTCAAACAATACCTCATCGACTGGTTACCTAAGCACACCACATCAGAGATTTCTAAAAAAATGATGGAATGGTTTAACGAAGATCTTAGGGACTGGGATATTTCGCGGGACGAACCTTATTTCGGAATTAAAATTCCCGGTGAAGTGAATAAGTTTTTTTATGTTTGGGTGGATGCCCCTATGGGCTATATTTCAACTACAGATCAATGGGCCAAAAAAAATAATAGAAATTTACAAGAATTCTGGTCGGAATCTGCGGATGCCGAAATTTATCATTTCATTGGTAAAGATATCGTTTATTTCCACACACTTTTTTGGCCAGCTTTACTTAAAAGTGCTGATTTTAAAACTCCGACACAAGTCTTGGTCCACGGTCATGTCATGGTGAACGGCGAACGCATGAGTAAGTCCCGCGGCACTTACATTTCAGCCAGCATTTATTTAAAACATTTAGACCCCCAGTTTTTACGCTATTATTACGCAACAAAAATAAATGGGACCATAAACGATCTGGATTTAAATTTACCGGACTTTGCGTCTCGGGTGAATTCGGACTTGGTTGGAAAAATAGTAAATTTGGCATCTCGTGGGGCGCAGATGCTAACAAAAAAAATGGACGGAAAACTAAGTGACTTGGATGCGGCCGGAGAATCCATCTTAAAATCAATCCGCCAACAAAGTGAAATCATCGCAGGTTTTTACGAAGTTCGTGATTTTTCTAAAGCCACTACTTTGATTCGTGAACTGGCCGATCAAGTGAACAAATACTTTGACGAAAAAGCACCCTGGAAAACTTTAGAACCAGACCCAACGGAAACCAAAAAAGTTCTAACCACAACGCTCAATGCATTTAGGATTTTGGCTATTTATTTAAAACCTGTGCTGCCGCAAATGGCTGACCAAGTGGCAACATTATTAAACGAAAAACCTTACGCTTGGACAGATCTTGAAAAAACCCTAACCCAGCATAAAATAAATGATTATATTCACCTAGCCAGTCGTGTTGAAATGGATAAAGTCAATGCCATGGTCGATGAGCAAAAACAAATTTATGCGGCAACAGCTGTACCTGAAGTTGTGCCTGCAAAGAAATTAGCAGATAAAGTAACAGATAAACCAGCCGAAATTGAGTTCGATGATTTTATGAAAATTGATCTACGCATTGCTAAAATCATCGAAGCCGAAGAAATTAAAGAAGCCGATAAATTACTTCGTATCAAAGTCGAATTAGCCCCCGGTGAAACCAAGCAAATTATTGCAGGCATTAAATCTGCTTACCAAGCTGGAAGCTTAATTGGCAGACACGTGCTTGTTTGCGCCAACTTAAAACCTAGAAAAATGAAATTTGGAACCAGCGAAGGTATGATCTTAGCTGCCGGAGACGGTGGCCCTGATTTATTTGTGCTTTCGCCAGATGTTGGGGCCAAAGCCGGAGCCCGAGTTAAATAAATGAATGCCGCTGAAAAGAAAAAACTAGAAGAAATTTACCAACTGTTTAGCGGTCTAGAAAAAGATTCAACCGATGCTAATTTTGATCAACAGTTATTAGAACAACTTATTTTTTGTATTGCTGAATTTAAAGATTCTGCAGATCCAATTTTAAAAAAACTGTCTTTGTATACAAATCACCTGAACGTACAAATGACGGTAAAACATTTTGCAGGTATTGCGGTCCCTTTTGAACGCATGCTGAAAAAAACAATTCAAGACGACGACTTTCTGATAACGACGACGGATCGTGATCATTTGGTAACTCCACGAGTGCCTTTACATTTTATCATTGATAATATGCGCTCGGCTTTTAATGTGGGGTCAATTTTTCGTACGGCCGATTCGTTGGGTGCGCAAAAAATTTGGCTGTGTGGCTACTCGCCAACCCCACATCAGTTACAAGTTGAAAAAGCAGCTCTGGGTTCAAGTCTTGTGATCAACTGGGAAACAGTTTCTTTCACCGATTGTATCCACCAGCTAAAATCTTCAGGGTTTAAAATTATAGGGCTTGAAACTTCGGCCAGATCTATTTTGTTATCCGCTCCGTTTGAAGAAAACCACCCCACTGCTTTTCTGATTGGTAACGAACGCTTCGGACTGGATGCAGAACAGTTATCCTTGTGTGACGAAGTTAGAAAAATTGAAATGTTTGGAGTTAAAAATTCGATGAATGCTGCAGTCGCCATGGCTATTGCGGGTTACGAGTGGCGCCGTCAATGGAATGAGTCCCGTGGAATTAGTTCTTAAACCTATTGGTTTTATTCATTCAAAACAGATCGAACCTTATCAAGCGGGCCGCCAACCTGATGAAGTCAGTGAAACAGCAACACTTATGTTACACGGCGAAAATTTTTCTCAAGCGATAACGGATTTAGATGGTTGCTCGCATGTGTGGATAATTTTTGGATTTCATCACAATAAAAATTGGAAACCCTTAGTACAAACACCCAGATCAAATCGAAAGATCGGAGTTTTTGCAACTCGTGCGCCATACCGACCAAATCCTTTGGGACTAAGTTGCGTTCAATTACTAAAGATTAATGATTTAGAAATTCATCTTGGACCGAACGATTTGTTAGATGGAACACCCGTTTATGATATTAAACCGTATTTGGCAGAAGCTGATAGCATTTCTAATACGCACGTTCGTTGGTTGAATGATTCAACCCATCCAAAAATGAAAATTAACTTTTCACCTTTGGCTTTAGAGGAACTGGATTTCCTAGAAATAAATAACGTGAATCAACTGAAATCTTTTATCAAACATCAACTTGAGTTTGATCCAACGAATGCAAATAAAAAAAGAGTTGAAAAAAATAATCATGTTTGGACCTTAGCCTACCGCACATGGCGTATTGATTTTATTTTGACGGATACGACAGTAGGAATTTTATCTATTCGCTCGGGCTACACGGAATCAGAGTTAAGGGATCCAACAGACACCTACTTAGATAAACCCGTTCATCTTAAATTTAATCGCCAATTTATGAAAGAAAATCTATGACAAAATCACGCCGCGAATTTTTACAGTTTTTTGGTTTATCAACCTTAGCACTTTCGACATTACCTGCAGCTACTTTTTTATCTGGTTGCACACATACCAATGTTTTAAAAAATATTCCGCAAACAAACTTAGGCTGGAAGCCTTTAAGCCCAAGTCTTGATGACAGTTTGCTTTTAGCAGATGGGCTTAATTATTCCGTCTTAGCGCGGTGGCAAGACCCAATTGGTGGCACGAAGCAAAAACCACTTCAGTATGGAACACACAATGACTTTACATCTTTTATACCATTTAGCGAAAACGACCTGACCGAAGGTATTTTACTAGTGAATCACGAGTATCTCAATCCATTATTTGTCAGTAACTTTAATGACAGTCAAATTTTAAAAAAAACCAGAGCCCAAGTGGAAATAGAAATAAAATCGGTCGGTGTATCATTACTGCATGTAAAAAAAATAAATAACCAATGGACTGTGGTAGCCGATTCAAAGCACAACACCCGCATTGATGGGTCAACGCCGATTCCATTTGTTAGCAGCCATCCCGTTTATGGCTCTAAAATAGCCTACGGAACCATTGCAAACTGTGCAGGTGGTAAAACACCCTGGAATACTTTTCTGACCTGCGAAGAGAATTACGACATGTATTACGGTGACTGGAAAAAAGTTCCCCATGGTGATGAAAAGCCTGTTGTTAAATACCACGACAAGGATTTTGGTTGGTACCAACACTTTGACCGCCCGCCACTGCATTATGGCTGGGTCGTAGAAATTAATCCCGTTACAAAAAAAGCAAAAAAATTAACCGCTTTAGGCCGTTTTGCACACGAAGGTGCTACATGTATTCAGCCTGATAAAAAAGGCCCCACCGTTGTATACATGGGCGATGACAGCAGTGATGAATTTATTTATAAATTTATTTCAGATAAACCTGATTCGCTGGAAACAGGAACACTTTTTGTAGCCAATACAACCGAAGGAAAATGGCTGCCACTGACGATGCAGGCCCATCCCGATTTTAAAAAATTATTTCGCAATCAAACAGATTTGTTAATTCAAACCAGACTAGCTGCAAAAACGGTGGGGGCTACGCCACAGGATCGACCTGAAGATATCGAAATAAATCCGGCCAATGGGGATATTATTGTTGCCCTTACCAATAACAAAAAACATGGTCGCCCCCACGGATCATTATTAAAAATTGTAGAAAAAAATGCAGATCATTTATCTTTAGAATTTACTGCGACCACTTGGATCAGTGGCGGAGAAGATTCCGGCTTATCAAGTCCTGATAACTTGGCTTTTGATAAAGCTGGTAATTTATGGGTGACTTCGGACCGTGCCGAAGCCGAGATGAAAGCTGATTATTACAAAAAATTTATGAATAACGGATTATTTTATATTCCAATGAAGGGCCCTTTTGCTGGCCAAGTTTATCAAGTGGCTTCAGCACCTGTTGATGCCGAACTGACGGGCCCTACTTTTTCACCGGATGGAAAAACATTATTTTTATGTGTGCAACATCCAGGCGATAGTACAAAAAAAATGGGTGAGTTTACTTCAAACTGGCCCAGTGGAAAAAAAGAAGACATGCCAAGATCTGCGGTGGTGACAATCGAAGGACCTCTTTTAGATTTACTGACAACGTAAAAAAAATCAGGCCGCTATTTCGCCAAAGGTTTTTTTACGTAAAGAAAACACGCAGACCAAGCGAACAGTTCCTGAAATAACAAACAGCAGATTGTAGTTTTCGGTAATTAGAAACTTAAGTACGAAAGCTCCGATTAATGTGCCCGTCACTTGGGTTAAAATTCCTACTAAATTATAAATCGAAATCATTTCCATTTTTTCAGTGTGGTGTAAGTTTTTAAAAAAACATAACGATAGCCCTACTTCCCATGCCCCCCAGGCAAGTCCTGAAATAATATGAACCGTAAATAACATCCACACGTGACTGCACAGCGGCCACAACATCGGTAAGGGGGCTGCCACTAAACCACCATAAAATAATAACTTAAAGGGCTGAATATTTTCTTCAAGGCGCCCGGTAATTAATGTCATTAATATTTTACCTAAAAATAATCCAGCCATCACCCACATAAATTGCTCGTAAGACAAACCTCGGTCGACCAGCAAATAAGAAACGACATAGGATGCAGATAAAAATACCGAGACATTAAATAAACTAAAACTTTTCAAGAAGGGTTTATATTTTAAAAATAAGTTTTTAGCATGAATGATGTCTAACTTTATTTTCGTCTCAACAAAGCCTTGCTGTTTTAGCATCGAGTACGAAAAAAATTTCAATATTGCAGCTAAAAGAAAAATTGATAAAAATAAAATCTGGATCGGCAGATTTAATATATTCAAATGAAGAGCGTAACCACCAAGAATTAAACCAGTCAAAATGCCCGTTTGCATCACACGCATTCTTAAAGAAAAATAAAACTGACTTTTTTCTACCGAGATCAAATCAAAGATCCACCGATTCCACGCCGGCTGACTGGCAAAATGTCCAAACCAATATACCGAGTAGATAATTAATAAAATAATAAATACCCCACCGGCTGGGGTGACGCTACCAAAGGCCAACAGCACCAATGCAAAAAACTGCACCAAAGCCATACCTGGTACCCAGCTTGAAACAGTAAGATTTTGAAATTTTTTGATTAATAACCATTGCAAAAAAACAGCTAAAACCAAAGGGACCGATACCAGAACTCCGGCCTCGATGGCTGAAGCTCCTTTCATTAAAGAAAATGCAGGAAAATATGTTTCCGCAAGGCCCACGACAAAGCTTGTAAAAAAAGCTTCCAGTAAGCTGATGCGGATAATCGATTTGTTATTCAAAATGGACTACGACAAAAGTGAACGCAGCATCCAAGCTGTTTTTTCGTGAACTTGTAAACGCTGAGTTAATAAATCCATACTGACTTCATCGTTACCAGCTTCTGCCACTGGGTAAAGACTGCGTGCTGTTTGGGTGACTGTTTCGTGACCCTTCAGCAGCTCCAAAATCATCTTATCCGCTTTTGGAACCTTTTCAGATTCTTCGATCGAAGTTAATTTTGCAAATTCTTTATAAGAGCCCGGTGCATACTCGCCCAGTGCACGGATGCGTTCTGCAATAAGATCTAAAGAGTTCCAAAGCTCGGTGTATTGTTCCATGAACATGATGTGTAAAGTATTAAACATCGGGCCCTCAACGTTCCAGTGATAATTATGCGTTTTAATATAAAGCAAATAACTGTCAGCTAAAAGCTTAGCTAAACCTTCTGCAATATTTTTTCGTTGTTTGTCAGGAATTCCTAATTCGATGGCGCCATGTTTTTTGATTTCTTTTTCTTTCAGCTGTTTTTTCATGAATCAATCCTTTGATGTGAAGCTACCTTGAATAGCATAAAAAAAAAGCCCAACATTTGTTAGGCTTTTTTTCATTCTTTAAGATTTATCCTAGGTTATCTCAAAGCAATCAACTGAGCGATTAATAAAGATACAACGGACATCACTTTAATTAAAATGGCAATTCCTGGTCCGGAAGTATCTTTGAATGGATCACCCACCGTGTCACCAACAACGGCAGCTTTATGGGCATCAGATCCTTTTTTATGACCAACAAGACCACCTTTTTCGATATATTTTTTCGCGTTATCCCAAGCTCCGCCTGCATTAGCCATGAATAAACTCATGGAAGCACCGACTGCTAAACCACCGGCAAGTAATCCCGCCAAAGCTTGTGGCCCCATTAAAAATCCGACGGCAACGGGTGCTACTACCGCAATTAAACCAGGTAGAATCATTTCCCACAGTGCAGCGGTTGTTGCGATATCCACAATCTTTGCTGGTTGAGGTTCAGCTTTACCTTGAAGTAACCCTGGAATTTCTTTGAACTGACGCGCAATTTCTTCAACGATTTTACCTGCAGCTCGGCCAACGGCTGTCATTGTCGCAGCGCCAACTAAAAATGGCAAAATAGATCCTAATAGTATTCCGATCAATACACCCGACGAGGTTAAATCCAATTGCATCGCTGCCAAATTTGCCGCTTTGCGCACGTGATTTACTTCCATATTAAACGCACTAAATAATGCAAGCAC
>JAYUCH010000071.1:0-61863 GCA_043740435.1 Bdellovibrionales bacterium
ATTTTAAATCCAGCCCCAGGTTCAAGCCCAATCAAAGCTAATAATTGGCCACGCTCTTCGGGTAAAATTTGAATGATCTGATCAGATTCCGGATTGAATATCGAAATCAACTGTGACTTTAACTGATGACTGATTTGGCCGTTTTTCATTAAAGCCTGATCTTTGCCACCAATTCGAATGCGTTTAACTTCGGGTAAAGCCTGATCCAAAGGTATCAGCAGCTGTAGGCGTTCTGGCATTGGTTTTTGCTCTAAAGCATCTAACGTGACGGCTTGATCTAAATGAAACTGGTGGGAAGCTGTGCGTACAAGGCTAGACATCGTAGCGCCACACTGAAGGTTTTCACCCAAAAGGCTTACCCATGATCTAATAAAGCTTCCTTTCGAGCACGATAAACTGAAAATTTGCTGTGTGGGTATCTCGCTTGGCTCGTGCAAGACATTCCAAAAGGTCATCATTTTATTTGGAATTTCTATAACTTCATTATTTCGTGCATATTCATACAGCTTTTTTCCATCTATTTTTTTTGCCGAAAATATCGGCACGGGTAGATTCAATTCACCCGCAAGTGCACACGCTTTTTCTACAACTTCTTGATTTGACACAAGAACTTGTTTTTCTGTAAGTACCCGGCCCGTAATATCTAAAGTGTCTGTTGTGATTCCCAAACGTAGCCCTACTTTGTAGGATTTATTCCCCTCGGTGACGTACTGACTCAGTTTCGTGCCTTCACCGATTAAAAGCACCATCAGACCACTAGCTAGCGGATCCAACGTTCCCGAGTGCCCAACTTCGCGTGTACTTAGAAGCCTGCGCACACGGGCTACCACATCGTGGCTGGTTAATCCCACGGGCTTATTCACTAAAAGCAAACCGTGCATTTAATTTTCTCCGTCAGGTTTTTTTGTATTTGAAATTTCCGAAATTATTTTTTCAATTTTCAGAATAGTTGCTGTGGATTCATCTTTAAAAAATGTAATTTTTGGGCAGTAACGCATTTGTAATTTGTTGTTGATTTCATTTTGAATGTCTTTTGTCCATTTTTGTAATTCTTTGATCAAATCTATATTTTCGTTGTCGACTGAAAAAAACGTAACAAAAACTTTAGCCGCACGAAAATCTGCAGGCATCATGACCCGAGTTACCGTCACTAAACCGCCCAATTCATTTTGCAACTGGCTGATCATGTACGTAGAAATTATTTGTTGAACTTCCTTTTCAACCCGTTCTTTTCTACGCCCATCGCTCATATTTTTCATATCTGAATCCTTAAATATTTCCGATTAAGGATTTAGCGGAGTCAATTCGCGAACAATTTCTTCTTTAATAAAAGCTTCAATCACATCGCCATTTTTAATGTCGTTAAAACCGTCAATGCCGATACCACATTCAAAGCCCTCAGCGACTTCTTTCGCATCATCTTTGAAACGACGCAAAGAACCCACTTTGCCTTCGAATATAATTTTACCATCGCGGACTAAACGTAACATGTTTGATCTTTGGATTTTTCCGTTTTTCACGAAACAACCTGCAATCACTCCCATTTTAGGAACCGAGAAAGTATTTCGAACTTCGGCAGAGCCCATTACTTTTTCAACTATTTGCGGAGCCAGAACACCAGCCATCGCTTTTTTGATTTCATCAATCATTTCATAAACGATGGAATAAGTTCTGATATCTACACCAATTTGCTTGGCTTTAGCTTGTGCATTTCCGTCAGGACGAACGTTAAATCCGATCACAACACCCTTAGCCGTATGAGCTAAAAGAACATCATTTTCAGTGATTCCACCAACAGCCGCATGAATAACTTTATTTTTAACTTCAGCGCTTGCAATTTTAGTTAACATTCCTTGAATGGCTTCTAACGAACCATGCACATCAGATTTTAAAACAATGTTAAAATCTTTCACATCACCTTGAGTCACTTTAGAGAAAATATCTTCCATCGATATTTTACCCTTTACAGAAGCTTCCGCAGCCGTCACTTGTTTACGATTATTCACGACTTCTTCAGCAGTGCGTTCATCTGCGACGACGTCAAAACGATCTCCTGAAGATGGAACGCCCTCAAGACCTAAAATTTCAACCGGAAATCCTGGACCCATGGTAGTTACGCGCTCGCCTTTATCATTCGTTAAAGATTTTACTTTCCCTTTCATTGAGCCCGCAACAATGTGCTGGCCAATGGAAATGGTTCCATCTTTTACTAAAATAGTTGCGACAGCGCCGCGACCTTTTTCAAGTTTTGCTTCGATCACGATTCCAGTTCCAGAACGTGAAGGATTACACTTAAGCTCTGCCACTTCTGCTAATAATTTAATACTCTCTAAAAGTTTATCAATTCCTGTTCGTTTCAGAGCTGAAACTTCAACGAAAATTGTTGTTCCACCCCATTCTTCAGGAACGATTTGTAATTCTGTTAATTGCTGTTTGATACGATCTGGATTGGCACCCGGCTTATCCATTTTATTCACTGCAACGATAATTGGAACGCCAGCTGCTTTCGCATGATTTATGGCTTCCGCTGTTTGTGGCATCATTCCGTCATCGGCAGCAACTACGATAATTGCAATATCAGTCGCGTTCGCACCACGAGCACGCATCGCCGTGAAGGCCTCGTGACCCGGAGTATCCAAGAATGTAACAAAACTTCCGTCTTCAGATTTGACTGAGTACGCACCAATGTGCTGAGTGATTCCGCCCGCTTCGCCAGCGGCTACTTTTTCGTTTCTGATGGCATCTAATAAAGATGTTTTTCCGTGATCGACGTGTCCCATGACAGTTACAACTGGTGGACGAGTCATTTTCACTGCTTCAAGATCACCGAACGCCATTTCGACAACCATTTCATCGGCTGTCTTAAATACGTTCTGCGCTTCCCAGCCAAACTCAGGAATAAATAAGGCGATGGTATCGAAATCCAGATCGGTATTCATTGTGGCCATCACACCACTTTTCATCAGCGCTTTAACTAACTGAGCCGCTTTGATTCCCATTTCTTGGGCGACATCGCTGACTTTCATTTTGTTGTTCACTTTTAGAACGCGCTTTGATTGCTTCGGCTGTGTGATTTCAGTTTTCATAGCCGCACGATTTAATATGTCCATTTTTTTCCGAGGTTGAAATACCAATTCACGTTTTTTAAATTCATTGGGATTAAAACTATTTAAAATTGTTTCGGCTTCTTTTTCTTTGGCGGTCAAGGTCCCCGTCGGCGTCGCTACTTGGCCAAATTTTTTCGATTTTTTATCATAATCACGTTTTGTATCTATAGTGTTCGTAAATACCGGAGTATCTGGCATTTGCGCCACAAAACCAGGGCGAATATTTCTTGCACCCATTGTGCTTCGCGGTTGAATTCCACCAATACCCGGACGTGAGTTAAATCCGCCTGTTGCGCCCGTGTTTGTCGAACCCGGGTGACCCTGACTGCGAGGTCCACTCAGTGGTCTTGGACCACCAGTACCCTGATAGCCTGATCCTGGGGGAGCCTGCACTCGGCTTAAATCCATTTTGCCAATGATATTACGGCGTTGGTTTGCAATATTTGCTGAACTAGAAATTCCACTTTCACCGATCGCAACTTCTTTTTTTCTGGAAATAATTGGCGATGGTTTTATAACTTCTGCAGCTGGCGTTACGACACCTGAAACGGCTGTACCCGCAGGCGCTGCAAGGCCCGAAGCTGTTGCTATCGTATTTGCTGCGGCCGGCGTCACTGCTAAAATTACTGATGGTTTTGTCACAACGGTTTCAGCAGTTTTTACGGCTGACGGCTCTGCAGCCGTTTCCACTTTGGCTTTTGTCTCTTCAATAACGATGGGTTCAGCTTCTTTCATCTTTCGACGAATGACAGAGGCTGCTTTTGGAAGCAAAGATTCATCTTCGATAACTTTGGCTGCTTTCGCGGCCTTTGAAGCTGTTTTAACGGCTGGTTTGGAAACATTGGCTTTTGCTGCTGTCGTTGCAGCAGCTGGTTTTTTTGCTGCTGTTGCACCCGAGGCTGCTTTTTTGGATCCCGCTTTTTTCGGTTTTTCATCAGAGGCTTTATCTGAACCAGCTAATTTTAATTTGATCTGCTCTAAAACTTCGGGCTCAACTTCAGCCATATGATTTTTAACTGGCAGATTCCACTCTTTAATTTTGTCCATTAAAGCCAGCGGCGTCATACCAATTTCTTTAGCAAATTCAAAAACTTTTGGATTACTCACGCGTTATATTCCCTTCGTCCCTTTTTTTATCACTATGTATTTGTGCTCAGCTTTGATAACTCAGCTTTTAATTGTTCTTCAGCACGTTGCTTGGCAGAAGAACCTTTATCAATGACAGCTGCTTGCGGAGATTTCGGAACTGCAAGTCCCTGGTCTTTGTAACTTTTAATTAAAGTGGCCGCATCAGTAATTAATTTTTGTGCTTTATCAGGATCGTCATATCCAGGAATGGTCATAATATCTTCTGCTTTAGCAGCCGCAATCGACTGAATAGAACCAAAGCCCGATTGAAAAATATTCTGCGCCATCGTTTCGTTCATTCCAGGAATTAACATCAAATTAAAAATAGATTCAGCTGTACGAGCCGAAGCCGCCGTGTCCGACATGATGTCTAACTTCCAAGTTGTTAGTTTAGCAGCTAAGCGCACATTTTGACCCTTACGTCCAATCGCAAGACTTAACTGAGTGTCAGGAACAACGATTTCCATTTCTTTATTTTCTTCATCTAAAAATACTTTTGAAATTTCAGCAGGTGCTAAAGCATTGCAAGCAAAACGAGTGATATCTTCGTCCCACATAACGATATCTATTTTTTCACCGCGAAGCTCTTGCACAATATTTTGTACGCGTGAACCCTTCATACCAACACAAGCTCCGACTGGATCAACGGAACCGTCTTTGGTTCGCACGGCAATTTTTGCACGTTGTCCGGGCTCGCGAGCTGCCGACATAATTTCAACAACGCCGTCATAAATTTCGGGAACTTCCATCTCGAATAATTTAACTAAATAACGTTCGTCCGCACGAGACATGATAATCTGCGGACCACGAGTGGTCTGACGAACTTCAGATAAGTAACCTTGAATACGGTCACCAGGCTTGTACACTTCACCTGGAATTTGTTCACGTGGTGGAATGTGGGCTTCAGTCCGACCCAGATCAACGATAATGGCTCCGCGCTCGACTCGTCGAGCAATTCCTGAAGCAATTTCACCTTTTCGTTGTTCAAATTCAGAAAAAATAATTTCTCGTTCCGCATCGCGCACTTTTTGCATGATAATTTGTTTTGCCGTTTGCGCAGCGATACGACCTAAATCATTCGATGGTAATTTGATACCAATTGAATCGTTTAAAGAGGCACCTGGATCTAATAGTAAAGCGTCTTCCAAGGTAATTTCGACTTCTTCATCCACGAATTTTTCTTTTTCGACCACTTCTTTGAATTCATAAAGCTCGACTTCGCCCGTGGCTTCATTGTACTGGGCTTCGATTTCTCGGTACGTTCCAAATTTTTTACGAGCCGCAACTAGCATGGCTTGCTTGACCGCATCGATAATGACTTCTTTATCAATTCCTTTGTCACGACCAACTTGATCAATAACTTTTGCTAAATCCGTAAATAAATTATCTGCCACTAGGACCCCCGATTATTTTTTCTTTTTTTTAATAGAATTCGTCTTCATTTCAAAAACAAGTTTCGATTTTTCAATTTTCGCCATTGGAATTTTGACTTCAAATGTGCGAATATCAAAAATCAAATCATCACCCTGCACAGCTTTTAAAGGCTCTTCGAATTGCTTCATCGCCATAATTGTCTTTTCAATAACCCCTAAGGTTCCTAAAGACCCAACCAGCTTAACATATACTTTTTGACCGATGACTTTTTCAAAATGCCAACGTTTAGTTAAAATCCGGTCTAAACCCGGCGTTGAAACCTCGAGATGGTAATTACCCCCGGGGACAATATCATCTGCATCAAGCTTTAAGTTTAAACCCTTGGAAACACTTGAACAATCTTCTACGCCAACGCCCGCGTCTTTATCGATGTATATTCTTAAAGTTCGACCGTTGCCTGTGCCAATCATTTCCAAATCATACAGCACGCAACCTTCTTGTTGCGCCACTTCCTGGGCCAGAACTTTAATTTCAGATAACCAATCCACTCTTTTTAAATCCAAAAACACTAACCAATCTTGTTCATTTTATTTAATCGTTTGCACAAAAAAAAATTGGGCTTTGGGCCCAATTGCTGACACCTTAACAAACTAAATCACAGCAATCAACTTTGAATATGAAGTCATCACCTAAGCACGCATAACCAAGGCTGAGCCACCATCCAAGTAGTAAGATTTTCGACAAGTTACCACTGTAAACTGGTTCTTCAGGTAAAACTGAACGGCCTGGTGATTGTTTTCATGCACTTCCAACCAAATAGCCAAACTTTGCTGCGCAGCAATATTTTTAATCTTGTTCATTAGCTGGCTGCCATTACCCATCCGCAAGTGACTTGGGTTAGAGCCCATAGCCATAATTTCAAAACGGTCTTCATAAACCCTGTAAGTAACAAATGACATAATTTCAGAGTTTAGTTTCAGCACTAAACTTTCTGATTTTTCGAATTCGTCCATGGCCTTTTGAAAATTCCAATTAAAAAATGAACCAACATTATCCGATATAATTACATAAATGTGTGCTAACGCTTTCCTGTCTGCGGCAGATAATTTTTCAATGGTTACGGGTGATGCCATCAAAACTCAGTTGATTTGATCTTAACCGAATATTTGCGCTTAAGAACATCCATCCAAACTTGAAATCGAATTTTTTGGCTCACCTGACTGCTTTTAAGATCCAGTAGGGCTAAAGCTTCAGAGATCATTTTAATTTCTTGTTCGATTTCAAGTTTTGTAAAACCAGACAGCTCCGAATTCACCGAAGACGACATTGATAATTTCTGTGGAGCAATTTCAAATAGCAGGGCTTCTCGTTTTAACAACCTGGATAAAAGAAAGTCCTCGGTAGAGCTTTTAGAAAATGGAGTCATTTTTTCTTTTTTCGTGAGAAGTTGCAAAAGTTTTTTATACAGCTTTAAATCGCGAGATGTCCACGATACATCCGCTTCCGTGAATAAAACTTGATTAAATACTGCTTGAGAGGCTTCAGGAATACTAGCAACCTTGGGAACAACTGTTGAGCGAGATGAGTTTTCCGCCAATACATTCAGGCTGCTACAAAAAAATATCAAAACAATAAAATTCATACCCCACTATAAACACAGACAGCTGAAAATGAAAAGGTCTGTTTGTTTTCACAAAAAGACCTTTTCGCTGAAATCATATTCTTTTTTACGCTACGAACTAAAAATTCACGCGCGCTACGATACTGGTAATCGAGTACTGCAGTTTTTCAAGTGGAGTTCCAACGTAACCATAAGACGAGTTCTGGTAATTTGAATTAACCTGGCTAGACATGTTAAACATATATTTAAAATCAAATCCCAAAGCAAAATGACTGCTGAATTCTAAATCGACTCCGGCATTGATACCTAAATCAATCGCGTGCGAATTACCAGTATCGTTGCTTGAACCCGCATAACTGTTTGTCAAAGCATATTTTCTGTAAGAATAAGCCACCAAACCACCAAGAACCGGACGAACCATTCCGCTTAATAACTGATACTTAGCTGCAATAGATCCTTGATACTGATTCACTTCGTAAGTATCAACGCGATATCCATAACCTGTGTAAGCCGCGTAGTTATTAACGTCGACACCGTAATTAGACATTAAGAAAGCGCCTTCAACTAAAAAGAAATCGTAACGTCTTCCAAAAGCTGCACCTAAAGAGTAATTACCCTTTACGTTTTTAACATCGGGGTAGTAACCGATTCCAGCCATACCCGCAAAATATTTTGATTCCGTAGGACCCACAATCGCAGAAGAATCTTCTGATAATGCGGCTCTGACCTCTTCACGAACGGCGTCGCGGGATAAAGTCTCGGCCCGATCCTCAACCACGACGGTTTGCACCGGCTGTGGTGCCGGAGCCATTTGCACTGCGGCTTGGGTTGCTTGAGTATTTTGTAAGTTATCAAATTTGTCGCCGAATAAAACAGCGGCTCGTTTTTTCTCGTCTTCCATACGGCTTTGCTCAAGTTTTTCAACGATTCTGGATTCGGTTTTCATCTCTTCGTTTTGACGATTCTTTCGAATATAGTCCGCTTTCGAGTCTGACAGCGGAGACGCTTCAATGAATGTTGTTGGTTGAGTCTGCACATTGGACTGTGGAACCACGACTGTTTGATTAACTATAGAGGTCGATTTGTTCGACTTTTTAGTTTGCGTATTTGAGGTTTGCGGCTGCTGATACATTTGGTCTATTTCAGAATCGACGTCACCATCGATGTTCTGGCTACTGACCTGAGCGTAAGACTTTGCAACCAACATAACTAAAACAAGAAACAACATGTGCTTTTTCATAAAATATCTCCCCGATAAAAAAATGAACAACTTGATCAAGAGCAACCGCGGTGCCAAGTTACGGCGTGTGTGGAAAAAAATTGCAACATGTTGAATTTTCGGATGTATTTTAGAAAATCATAGAAACCGACAATTGCAGCAGTGACTAGAAAAGTGTCGAATCCCGGCTACAACCCTGAAAAATTTTCTTGAACCTTTCAGCCAACTGAACGTATATTTAGAACACAACAAAATGTGCCTCGGTGATGAAATTGGTAGACTTGCTAGACTCAAAATCTTGTGGGAGCAATCCCGTGCCGGTTCGAGTCCGGCCCGAGGCACCAAATTCTTATGACATAAGTGAACAATATAAAATCAAAATTTAGGCGGTAAAATGAGAAAATATAATTCAATTTTAATCGGTTTAGTCTGCTGTTCTGTTTTTGCTGCGCCAATGCAGGAAACAAAAGACATCGCAGCCAATGGGCTGAAAAGT
Source organism: Bdellovibrionales bacterium (assembly GCA_043740435.1). GTDB lineage: Bacteria > Bdellovibrionota > Bdellovibrionia > Bdellovibrionales > Bdellovibrionaceae > Pseudobdellovibrio. The sequence goes on from JAYUCH010000071.1 coordinate 8,946, forward strand.
GTTTTGGTCGAAAATAATGTGGGAAAAGTTGTAGTTAATGCAACTGACAGCGAAAAGGCTACTGTTGTAACAACAAAAAATAAATTTTCTGATAATTGTAAGATCACGATTGACCGTGCAGGAACTCAATTAGTGATTAAAGTTAAAAATACTGGCGGTCTTTTTTCAACAGATAAGTGTGATATTGATTTGCAAGTCAGTGTTCCTAAGGATGTCGATCTGGACTTAAAAGTTGGAACTGGCAACATTACGGTCAACGGCACTCAGGGCGAATTTGCTTTTAAAGTCGGAAGCGGAAGCATAGTCGCAGATGGCTCGTTCAAAAAAATCGACGGAGCAACTGGAAGTGGAAAAATAGCCGTTAAAGGGCTGGTCGGCGGAGGCAAACTAAAATCTGGCAGTGGTGAAATCGATCTTACTTATATTGAAAAATCACTCACCGGAGAGCTGGATTTGAAAGTCGGTAGTGGCAACGTGTCTATACTGTTTCCAAAGGGAGCAAAAGTAAAAACCAGCTTCAAAGCAGGCCTCGGAGAACTAACCAACGAGCTTGGTGACAATGCTAATGCTGCCTTTAAAGTTTCAATGGAAGCTGGCTCGGGCAATTTAAAAATCAAGTCTTATTAGCAATCAATAAAAAACTAGCTTTAAATTTAACGACTCTACCCTTTCGCGGCGAGCCGTTTTTTTATGAATTTGATCACCCTTTATTTGTAACCTGTCTAAGTGTTGGACGGTTTGCTGCGACTTGGTTCGCTTAGATTTTGGAATACATCCTGCAGCTAGCTGTTTGGCTTTCAAAGAACGTTATTAAAGGATGATATGACCTTAAGACTTTTGCGTGAAAAATCTTATGTATTTGTACTGGTGGTGTTTGCGCTGGTGCATTTCGTTACGGCTATCAGTTGGGCGCAATCAACTATTGTGAGCTCCAAGGGCCCCGTCACGTTAACATATGCGCCAGGGCAGCCAGCTGTTTTAAAAATTGATGATGATCATGAAGCCACTGTCTTCGTTAGTTACAGCGAGCCGCTGGATCTAGATATTAATTTAGATATCACGGAAAATCTTTGCGACCCAAATTACAGAAAACCTACATGCGTATATTCTGCAGGCTTTTGTTCTGACCGGATTGTTTTGCTCTGGAGCAAACATTCAGATCCAACCAAGTTAGGTCAAAAGATTAAATACAAAACAGCTGACAACACCGAGGGTGGCTTTAGTGAAGTTGAAGAGCGACTTGATACATCTTCGCTAGATCCGTATGTAAACAGAAAACCAGACGCGCGCTTTAAACCAGAAAAACTGACCTGTGACCAGTATGAATGGTTAGGTGGCCAGTTCGCAAATACAGCCAGTGCTAATAAAAAATTACCTGACTTGCGATTCAAAATTCTTTCGTCGGAAAGGATGGATATTAACGACGAAACTGGCGTTAATGAAAACCGCACTCTGATGATGGCTGAAAATGTATTACTACGACCCATCGGGGAATCGTACCAACTGACTTCGGTTGGTCGCTTGATAAGGGCCGGCAGCTATATCAGAAATCCGTCTAATTTCTTTTTTTCAGGCCAACTGACTACTTTTCAGGTAATGGGACCAAATCCCAAACAGTTGTGTCAAGTGTCTTTAAGTTATAATATTTTGCAAGCAGTTAAAGGTCGAAATCCCGATGAAAACTATAACAAAAAACCTAATTTCAAAATTTTTTATGATTATACCAACCCGAAGTTTTTAGGCTTTACGAAATCATTACAGCCCATTCTCAAACCCTATGCAGGTGCTGTCTTGGAGTTCCAATGAAAAAGATAGCAGAAATTTTAATTTTATTATTCGTAAGTTTCCAAGCTCCGGCTTTCGAATTGAAATCTGCTGCATTACTTAATAAGATGAGTATGACTTTGACTGGCAAGCCGGCAATAACAGCCGACCAAATTGCAATTTCGAAATTAATAAATCAAACAGATCAGAAAGCCTTCTTAGTTCAAAAAATAAATCAATACATGACATCATCTGAATATGCACAAAAAGTTGTATTTAACCTTTATGAACTTTTTCAGTTCAAAAATCCAGAATCAGTCAGATACAAACTAGAACGCTACGCCGCCCGTACTTTTGCACCCTACTCGACGAATATATTATTTAAGTCCCTAGCAGAATCTAATCTTTCTTGGGATATGATTTTACGTTCTAAACAGTATACGCTTACGACAAACTATTTAGGTATGAATTCTCAGCTAAGCAATACGGACTTCGGTTTTTTTGGCAGCGTTATGGATTTACCTAATCCAGGTGACGGTTATGCAAATTTAGATAAATACACGGATTTGCCGCTTGCTCCTAAAATTATTCAATTTGAACAGGACGACCCAAGAATCGCTGGTGCTTTAACAACTGCACCCTTTTTTACACGTTATGCGACGACTGGGATTAATAAAAATCGCAGACGTGCTGCTGCTATTTTTAGAATATTTTTGTGCGACAGCATGAGTGCTGCTATTCCTGCGGCTACGGGAATTGACCCTGCTTTGTACGATCTGTTGTATCCAAAAAATTCATCTGACGTTAGAAATTCTGCAGGTATGACTGAGAACGAAGTCCGCGCTATTCTTAATAAGAATGACCAGATTCACGGAACGCGAGCTGACTGCAGATCGTGTCACTATAAATTAGACCCAATGGGAAGTGTTTTTAAGACTTCTCCGGCCAGTCTTGGTTCGATGCCTTCACCGGGCGCATTGGCCTATAAAGATTCTTCAGGAAAAATGATAAATATTCCAGTGGCTGGTATTGGTGAAATGGCCGAAGTTCTGACGAAACAAGATGATTACGTCAAGTGCCAGATCAAACATTTTTGGAAGTGGTACATTGGCGTTGATGTTCCGCTAACAGAACAACGAATGACCGAGCTGCGACAAACTTTTGAAAGCGTAAATCGCAGAACAAACGATTTTACGAAATCACTACTGCTTTCAAAAGAATTTTCAATGCGAGAACTACCGAACGAACTTCGAGACCTTGCTGGTAACGTCAAAGGTTTTTTGCAACGATGTCAGTCTTGTCACAGTACTTCAGCCGATTACAGTGGACCTGATTTAACAAAGTGGCCTTTGGGATCTGATCAAAATAATCCAAAAGATAATAACCAATACTGGATTACACAGATTAGCAACTCTTTGGATTTAGATCATCAAGGATTAAACCGGGACATGCCACCCGCACCTAAAGATGGCGGATTTATTCCATCGAAACATGAATTAGACTTAATCAAAGCATGGATAAAAAGTGGCGCCCCTGATGAATCTGGAAAACCACAACAAGCGGTGCAACCATGATTAAAAAGATATTTTTTGGAATTTTAATTACTTTTTCTTCGACTGTATTTGCAGCATTTAAGGAAAACAGCCAGCGCTATATCTCTGGTTATGACTTTGAAAATCGGATGTCTTACTTTTTTGATGAAGTTTACAAACTTCCTGGAAGTGAAGCTGTGGTTTCGTTTTGTTTCAGCGATACCTCAGCATTTGGTTTTAATATTCCTGCCACTGGAAAGCCGATCACCAGCGCTCCTAACTCTGCAACGATTAATATTTTAAAAATGTGCCCGGCCATAACGATGGCCCAATTCAATACAGTGCTTACAGCAGGATCGCTTTCTGAATTTGAAAGCCGTTCTGTTTTAAGTCGGATTATGCCATCGACCCTCATTGATAAAAAAATAGCATCGACAAAAATTAATTCACTGCTAAATACATCAGGAATTTTGGATGATCAGGAATTAAAGGAAGTTATTGTTTTTCTTGTTCAAGAATTTCTCGGAACCGAAGAAAATATTTTATCTTATGGGTTGATTACAGATTTAAGCAAGTACCACAGTTATTTATTATCGAAAGTAAATAACTCAATGGCACTCAGAGATATTTTTGTCATTATTATGAGTGAACTTGTTTTACGAGATGAATTCTTAACATATTAGGAACTGCTTATGAAAAGACGCGATTTTTTACAGTCTGGTTTTAGTCTAACAAGTGGCTTATGGCTATCTCAATTTCTAATAGGAAATCAAGCTTTCGCAAATACTGACGAAACGGTCGCTCCAAGATTTTTTGTTGAAATTTCTGTCTCGGGTGGCTGGCACACAAACTTAGCTATGGATCCATGGTTAGCAGCGACCCGTCTTGATGAAAGCGATGTGTTTGTAGAGTACCGAAGTGATGAAGTATTTCGAAGTGGTAATATCGCTTTAGGCCCTGCAATGAAGTCGTTACAAAGTTACGCATCAAGAATGAATATTATTAACGGAATTTTTATAAGTCCGACTGATGGTGGTCATCAGGCCGCAGAAATATATGGTACCACAGGGCGTGGCGACGGAACTTCAGGAACTTTTGCTGTTGAATACGAACTTTACCGCGACCCATCGCCATTGGGCGTGATTAGTTCTGGCAATTTGTACACGGGTCAGTCCGCGGTGAATTCTGTAAATATTTTTAATTTAGCTGGCATGACCGCTGAAGTAAATGCCGAACTGCCGTTTCAGAATCCAACATCACCCATTGCAAAAGCAATGCAAGTGCAAAAAAATAATTTAGAAAAGTTTAAAGAATTTCAGAAAATACTGGCGCTGCAAAAATTAACTAATCCAAATTTAGGCAATGGCTACGTTGCCGCAGCTGCATTTAAATCTGGGCTTGCCGCGACGGCTTCGTTACCGCTTAACGAAGCGAACCTTGATACACATGCGAATCATCCAGGTACTCACTTAGCTGGGCTAACAAGCATGTTTGATAAACTAAAAAATATCTTCGAAGCTTTTGAAAAAACCGAATATGCAAATGGTCAGTCACTATTTGATTTAACTACTTTTTATATTACATCAGAATTTTCAAGGACTCCGGCATTAGATGGCTCAAAGGGTACGAACCACAATCCGTTAAATAATTCAGCAATCATTATCAGTCCTGATTTCAAGGGAAATCAGGTTTTCGGAGCTAGCCGGGTTATTCCCAAAGCAGAGTCTGCCAATGGAACATCTTACTTGGTGGCGCAAATGGTTGATATGGCTACCGGTGAGATTATCAAATCAAAAACTGATGCCGAAAAACGTGGAACTTTAATTAGACCAGAAAACGTGATTGCCACTTTGGCAGAAAGTTTAAAAGTACAGCGCAACATTTTTCCACCAATAGGTGCCGATGTTACGGCAATAAGACAGTTACTTAAATAGAATCGATGTGATGTTATGAAAATAAATTTTATTTTAATTATCACTTTGATTTTCCTGCAATCTTGTTCGGAAAATAATTATAATACTGTTGATTTAAAATTAAATAAATTATCGAATTCACTTAACAATGCCGATCCGCAAATTCTAAACGACGGAAACCCTAGCGAATTATCCTACAAAAATATTCGTAATCAAGTCCTGCAGGCAAAGTGTTTAAACTGTCATTCTGAAAAAGGTGGCAATCGTGGCCATCTTAATTTAGAAACTTATCAAAGTATTTTCACAAACAAAGACCAAATTCGCGAAGAAGTCCTAACAAAAAAAATGCCCAAGAAATCTGTCGAACCAATGACAGATGATCAAATAAAATTAATTGTAAATTGGATCGATGCTGGCACCAATGAATTTGTGACATCTGAGCCTTTACCACAGGTCGTACCACCCGCTTTGCCAATATTGGAAACACCTGAAGTGCCTGAAGACGATCCTCCGTCAACCGAGCCTGTCGATTTAGCCAATATGAACTTTGCTTCGGTGATGAAATTGGTTATTGAACCGAAATGTTTAAAATGTCACAACTCGGGCGCAAAAAATGGAATCGAATTAGTCACGTTTGCCGATTTACTATTTCAAAAAAATGATATCAAGAAAGACGTTCGATCCGGAGATATGCCGCGCAAAGATGCCTTAACGGATTATGAGAAAAAGCTAATTCTGGATTGGATTGCTGCTGATATGCCGGAGCTCAAAGCCAATTAATTCTTTCTGAGCAAAAAAAATGAAAAACTACGCAATTAAGTTGAGACATCTAAAGACTCTTGCTAACACGCTTACACAGGGGGAAAAATGATTAAATCTTTATTGATCGTATTGTCTTTAGTAACGACTTTCACAATGGTAGCGTGTTCGTCGAGCTCAAGTGATAAACCAGCTGGCGGTGGCGGCGGTAGTGTCGTCGAGAAAGCCGTAGCCGGAGCATGGGTTTCTGACTGTTTACAAGATGACCGCGGATTTTTTTTCGATAAAATTACAATGCAAAATGGAAATGGCACGTCAACTCAGGAGTACATGCAAAACCAAGATTGCTCGGGCGCCATTATGCAAACACAAGGACCCACAGCATTTCAGTATACTTCAGGTGTAACGATTGGAAACTCAACCGAAGTAACTTTAACGTTTACAGGAAAGCCTGCCATCAAAGCCAATATCACGGTCGACGGTCCAAAAATGACTATCACAGCTGAAAACAAAACGTTAACTTACCACAAACTAGAACCTATTTCGCACGCGCCGAATGCTCCGACTGGAAATGATTTCGACCGAGCCGCAACAGGTACGTGGGTAACCCAAAACTGCACGTTAGCGGACAGCACCCGAAGTTATGTCACCGTCCTTACATTTTCGGGAAATGGCCAAGGCTCACAGGTTTATAATGTTTATCAAAATCAGCGCTGCGAAGGTAATGCTCAAGCCGAAGGGTCAACGAATTTTACTTACACTGTAGATCGTTTTGCCAATGGCGGCGGACAGATCACGATTAATAACGAGCCCATTGATATTATCATAGAAGGTAATTCAATGACTGCAAACTCAGCCCAGGGCTCAATTGTTTTTAAAAAAATTAATTAGTTAGCTAAATAAGACTCGGCAAATCTTTCAGATAGGCCGAGTTTCATCTACGGTTTTCCGTAATTCAATGGCAAAAACTGCAAGCGGTTCCACGGAAAATACTTCAGAACATCATAGTCTGGGGTTGATCCGAATAACCCCACGTTGGTCGTAGTCGAATGGTAAGGATCCACTTGTCCGATAGCTGTATAAGACACCACGTTCTGGGCTCTGATTGAGATTGATCCCGCAGTATCCCAAACAATGAAACCATATTTCTGAGCGGCTTTGGCGATAATTTTTGCCATGGGATGTAGATTCAACGCATCCACATTAATTGTTGGATCCAGACGAATTCTGGTACCCTGCGGAATGATACCTAAACCATTTCCGTCAGAGCGTTGCGCTGGCCAAGAAAAGTAACTTCGGGCCGTTGCATTTCGAAGTGCAATTCCAATCGCGTGACGGATTTCTCCGCGCTTTAATTCATCGGCCGTAATTTGCCCCGCTAAAAAAGGCAGACTTGTAGCTGTTGTTCCATAATAACCTGTGAAGTGACCAGGATTCGTAGACGCATTTTGCATGCGGCCGCCCCAGCAAGCTTGCCAAGTTCCGTCCACATTTTTTTGAGTCTTCCAAAATTCCCAAACCGTATTTGTCGAGGGTTGATAGACCGTCATTTCACCATCGGTTCCGTTTGAAGGTTTTGCTGTTGCCGGCATAGGAACAGCGGCCCACTGGGTCGCAAGGTTAGAATCCAAGTAGCCTTTATGCTGACAATCATACTGACTGACTTTGACCGTTGCTGCATTGGCTGGCGCAATGAATACCGGACTTGAATAAGAGCGCGTGTTAACATTAACGGTACCGTTGTACAACGTCGTTGGCTTTTGGTTTAAAAAATCTTGCAGCATATTTGCGTTATTAGAATTTAAAGTTACAGCCGCCGGTATGCTGGTATACCAAGGGCTTGTGGGTGCAAAAACTTGGTCAGTCATTAAAGACGGAGCCGCACTTAGATCTTTCAGATTAAATTTTTGTGCGCAGCTGGTGTTACTTGTGTATTGCTGAAATTTTGTTCCTGAGGCTGTGTTAGCTCCGGCTAAATCAATAAACAATTTACTTTTAATATTTTGAAACTGATAAACATTGGGACTGGGGTTAGTAATCGTAAAAAGTTGGTTATCTCCAGTGTGATAAGTCCATTGAATCACGGCGGCACCCACGGAAAAAGATCCACCAGAAATATCTAAAACTTTACCACTGTTTTTATTTGTCAGTTTATAATAAGAACCTACGGATTCAATCTTAAAAGTTTGTCCGCCTCTAGTTAGGTTTTGTGTTGCTAAAACTGCAGGTGCGCCGTCCGTTGTACTGTCCGATATTATGGTTAGTGCTTTCGTCGTATCGCATGTGGAAACCAACTGATAAAACGATCCAGACGTGATTGCTAATCCTACCGATGGACAAATTGAAAGTGCAGACGTTACAGCTAAAAATATTTTAATTGGATTCATGACATTCTCCCCGAAAATAGTTTGGTGAAAAAATTTTTATCATTCCTTCAGCCAAATTTAGATTAACATTGAGTAAATAATTTATTCCAAACATTAAATGTATCTCTCAAATTAACACGTCAAATATTTGGTTTACTGTCAAAAGTATCAACGGCAATTGTTTGGTGTGCATTTGAACAGTGGTTGAGTGAAAAAAAAGTTTTTACCTTCGAAACTGTCAAAATGTTTGACAATGACTTCAGAAAATAATTCACCTATTTGTCCGCTGGCAAAATACTGTCTTAGAGTTTGATAATATTATGCTAAAATTCGGATTGTGACACTCCTACGAACTCTATCAATTTTTTTAATTTTTATTTTACCTGCAGCAGCTTTTGCATTTAATGATGTGATTAACCAAACCGTTGTCGGCCCATTGCTGCAAGCAGAAAAGTACAATTTCACGCCAGCTCTGGGAATTAATAGCAGGCTTAATGGTCGCCGAAGTTGGTTTTTTCAGAATTGGTTTGTGGGTGGTGCACTTGGTTTAAATTATGATTTTATTTATCTGCAAAAAATGTTTTTAGAGTCAAAGCAAAAAAGAGACACGCAAGGAACAGTTTCATCGTTATTCAATTTATCTTTCGGTTACACTTGGACATCACTAAAACTACTTACCGTGACCATTTCCAGGGCTGCAGTTGATCCAAGTTAACGAAAACTTTTGCAGAAGTAAGCCATCGGCACTGTCGACAAAAACCTGACCGTACTTGTCGCTTGCGCCTCCGCTTAGTTGAATCGCTGACTCGATGACAATATCTGTATTTTCTTTAGGTGGAACACAATCCAGAACTGGGGGCTTGTTATTGGTCGGCCGCACGGCTCTGACGCTAACGACTTCGTTGATTGGACCTTGCCAAGTTTGGTTACCGAATTCGGCCGATAACATGCGATGACCTGGATTCGGTCCCGACATGACTTTTACATTTTGGCTTGCAACGACACCCGGATCTAAACCAACAAAACCGCGAAAGTCTGCACCATCGACTCGAAATCCAACACGTTTTGGTTTTTTAAGATGTAATATCACGGTGCAATTTTTGCGGGCGGTAGCCACCTGCGGGCCAACATCGATACTGAATTGATCATAAAGCACCGAAAAAGCCGAGCCATCCGGAGCAAGCACAGCTCGAACACTACCCGTGGGACATCCCGACCCAGCAAACTCAGTCGAAATAAGTTGAACCTGAGACCAAACCGCAGAGGCATAAAATAATCCTAAAAAAATAGCTAACTTCATCATAACAGTTCTCTCCTTGAAGAATTGGCCAGTTTGACACCAACTATTGGGTATTTATTATTGGTAGGCAAATGTTGGGCCAAAAGGGCAGTAATGATTGAGTTTTTACCTGCAAAAGGTATAAATCAAAAAAAACATTTTCCTATAAGTTGGTATCATTGAAAAAAATAACTGCGCCGCATTTTTCAGAAGACTCTTTATCTTTTTTGAAATTAGCCGGAAAACAAAAAAGTTTAACTTGGATCGATAAAAATAAAACGAAACACGTTCAATTGATTCAGCAGCCGCTAATGGCCTTAGCAGCAAAGGTTAAAAAAGAATTGGTTGGCCAAGCACCTGGTTACCATTTTCCGCAGCAAGGTATTGGCCGAATCAAAAGACCTGCAAACCGAGTTCGTCCCGGTGAACCTATTTATAAAGATTGGGTTTCCTATATCGTGACGACTCCGCCGAAATCAAGATTCGAAAAAAATCCCCATTTATTTTTTGGACTTCTGCCAAATGAAGCCGGTGTTAAAGGTGTTGTTGTGGCCGGTGGTCTTTACATGACCTCGTCCTTGCAATTAAAAAGAATCAGGTCAGCTATTGCTGCGGATGCAGAGCCTTTCAAAGAACTTTTTCGTGATAAAGAATTTAAAAAAAGTTTCAAAACTTCATTTAATGATGAAATGAAAGCGAAAAATTGTCCAAGGGGATTTGCTGAAAAGCACCCAGATATGGAATGGCTTAAACTAAAAACATTTTTTGTTAGCAAAAACCTAACGATGAAAGAGTTTAGCTCTGCTAATTTATCAAAAAAAGTGGCCAAAGACTTTGAACAATTGCTGCGATTAAACCGGTTGTTACAAAAAGCAATCGATGGTCACTGGAACAATTCATAAGTTTTTTAGAATAAATTTATTTAAATCCAAGCCCATTTAAAATTTCCAAAATAGGTGAATTCATAATGTACGTTCCGTAATTCATACCCACCCCGTTATCGGCATAACCACCGTCATGAATGCCTACGACTTTCAACGTGTCCACATTGATCAGCGCAGCTCCGCTGCTGCCAGGATTCGTGTCACACTTGTGATGAATTTTTTTTTGTGAAAGTAATGGATCTAAAGTTTTTTCAACCACACAAAGCTGAGACCAATGTAGTGGCAATCGGTCCGGATGAGAAAAAATTGTTAGCGAATCACCTGGGGCCGCCCGTCTTGTTAAATCGGGTTCGATATAAGAATTGGGTGCAGGATTAACCCTGATAATCGCAAAATCAGCGGCATCACTTCGCTGGGCTGCAATGACTTCTTGGCACTGAGAAATTAAATATGGTTTTTTATCGCCGCGTAGCCCCCACGAAATCTGCGTGCCAAAACACGCGGTGTGTTCCATTAAATCAGCTGTCGCCCAGAAGCAATGCCCCGCAGTTATGACGTACCCATGCCCGATATGTGTAGCCGTGCAGTTTTCACTAGTTTGTCCGAAGGCATCTAAAAGTTTTTGATATTTAAAAGGAATGTTACCGCCATCGTTATTCACTGCAATCAAATCATTTTGACCGATAATTTTATTTACGGATTGTGCAAAAGCAGGTGGGCTTAATACTAAAAATAAAATCAAAAAATAAATGAATTGATGCACGAAAGCCGCCTTTTTTTTAAGTCATTTAAGTTAAATTAATTTCCTCTGGCAAACCCAATCGATCAGGCACATACGTCAAATCCAGTTGAACAGCTTTTAAGGATATACCAGAGGGTTCTGAAGATTTAGCTTTAGATCCATAAAGCAGGTCGCCGTCCACTGGAAAGCCACGCCGAGATAATTCTAGGCGCAGTTGATGAGGTTTTCCAGTCAGCGGATACAAATGCCAAAAAAATTGCGTGCCGTTTGTTTCTTGAATTTGAGCTTTGGTTTCAGCCCATTCCCCGTGGGGGCTTTCAAAAGATCTTTTTTTACCCCGCTGAATTTGAGTTTTCCATAAAAACATTTTTTTATCCGTGGGTGAAATAGGATCGCGGACCGTAGGAATATTGTCTGGCCAATGGGAAAAATCTTGAACCGAAGTTGCAGCCACATACAACTTCGAGATTAATTTTTTTTCAAACCAGTTTTGTGCCTTCGTATGCGCCTTTGGATTTAGTGCAAACATAATTAAACCGCTGACTTCAAAGTCCAAACGGTGCACCGGTAAAACATTTTGTTTCAGCTGTCGTTGCAAATCGATACCAAGGCAAGGTCTTGCATCACTTCGATCACGGGAAGGGACTGATAAAACACCGCCAGGTTTATTGCAAATCACAAAATTTTCATTCTGATAAATAATTTCGATCATAGAATTTTTTTAAGTCCCACCAGAAATATTTCTTTTGAAATTTTACGGGTTGAATCAGGTTTGACGGCTTCAAAACGCTGAAATTGCATTTTAATTAAATCTTTGAGTTTACCAAAATCGTCTGAGTGAAATAATTTACAAACAAAATGCCCGTCTTTTTTTAAATACTTTGCCGCCATGTCTAACGCCAGTTCACACAACTCGAACGATCTGGTTTGATCGGTGACGCGAATTCCGGTTGTTCGCGGTGCCATGTCTGATAACACCACATCAAAGGGCGGATTAAAGCCGTTTTCTTTGATTATTTTTTCTAATTCCAAATCTCGCAGATCGACCTGCACAAAAACGGCGTTATTTAATTGAATTTCTACCGAAGATAAATCGATTCCTAAAATTCGGCCATCGCTACCAATTTTTTTAGAACAGTACTGAGACCACGATCCGGGGGCTGCGCCCAGATCAAGAATTTTTTGACGGGGCTGTATGATTTTAAATTTTTGATCGATTTCTTCTAACTTAAAAACGGAACGGGCTGCAAAATTTTGTTCTTTTGCTTTTTTAAAATAGTGATCTTTGGGGTTATAAGACATAGGGGTGTCAGTACCAAATACCTTGTGTTCTGTCACAGATTGTTTTACCAGTAGCGATGGATTTAATCTGGCTGATGTTTGGGTTTTTTATTTTGGTAACTATTACTTTTGTCATCGTGGGTGTTTTTTATCCTGAATGGCTAGGCATTACCGGAAAAAAGGCCCACGAAATTCAGCGTCACCAAAACGGTGATGATGACGAAGGTAAAAGCAGTTAGCTTTTACCAGCAGGCTTTTTCACTTTAAATAAAATAAAAGCTCCTAGACCCACCAGCAGCAAAAGACTAAGAATTGTTAAGCTTGAATCATTGGTAAACCGAGCTGAAAATGCGATCAACGCAGGCCCCAAGACCGACGCAAATTTTCCTAATAAGTTAAAAAAACCAAAATACTCGCCGGATTTTTCAGGTGGGCTAAGCTGAGCAAAAAGTGACCGGGATAAAGCTTGAACTCCACCCTGAGATAATCCAATAACGATCGCTAAAATAAAAAAATCAGTGCCCGTTTTCATTTGTGAAGCCCCGATGATGGCTAACATATAAATACCCAGACAAACCAGTATTAGATTGCGGTTGTTCCAACGGTTTGCAAGCACTCCAAAAAGATAGGCACTGGGAAAACCAACAAACTGAGTGATCAATAAAGCCTTTATTAAATCGCTGGCCTGTAAACCCAAAGAAAGGCCAAAATCAACGGCCATGGTCATTACAGTAAAAACACCATCAATATAAAACCAATAAGCCAACACAAAATAAAAAAGATTTTTATTTTGAAAAATACTAAATAATGTTTGCCGCAGTTCCGTTAATGTTTCAGTCGTCAGCTGCCACGCTGTTAACTGACTTTTTAAAGAGTTCGGTTCCGGAACATAAAGCATCAGCGGAATAGTTAATAAAAACCAAATGACTCCGACCAACAAAAAAGAAATTTTTATAGCCTGTACATCAGTAGAAATTCCGAACCACTCGGGGTGTAAATACATCAGCACATTTAGTAAAAAAACCAACCCACCGCCCAGGTAACCCAAAGAGTAACCAAAAGACGAAACAAAATCATACTGCTGAGGAGTTGCAACTGCCGTCAGTAACGAGTCATAGAAAACACAGCTGGCCGAGCACATAAATAGACTGATTCCATATAGCAATGCTGCCTGTGACCAACCGCCAGCGGGAACAAAGTAAAGGCTCATGCAAGCTAAAGCACCAAAACACATCGAGAAAAAAAGAAACTTTTTCTTGGCCTGTTTTTTATCTGAAATGGCGCCTAATGTTGGAGATAATATCGCTAATAACAAGCCCGACAGGGCTAAAACCCAACCCAAACGTTCGGTACTGACAATCGAAGCAACACCATCACTCCAGTATTTTTTGAAAAATAATGGAAAAAAGCCCGCCATAACGGTTGTAAAAAAAACACTGTTTGCTGAGTCGTACAGCGCCCAAGATAAGATTTTTTTATTCATTTTTTTACTTTGCCAAGATTTCACAGCTAAAGCATCCCTTTTTGCTTTGTTTTTTAGGATTGAGGTTTAATTTAAGCCTAATATCGCTTGGCCCCTGATCAAAAAGCTTGGCATGAGCCAGGTCTAGACTTATAAATCTAAAAGAGAAAAAGATTTCTGAAGGCAAAGGGGAACGCGTGCACAACTTCAAATTTTTTAATTTTGCTATTTTGGGAATGATTATGGGACTGATTATTTTAATAAGTCACCCCGCCTATTCGATTCAAAACAACCCTCAGATACGACAGTGCCATTTATTAAATGGTGAATTTTTTGTGGCTGATGGTGAAAGCGATCAGTTTGGCTTTTGTCGCTTTGACGATGCCATCATTGGAACAATTGATTTACTTCGTTATGACGAAGGTCATGCAGATGTTTTATCGATTGAAGCTTTTAAGAAAAATGTTTTAAGTTGCGAACCCTTTGGCCAGCTGACTGAACTAAAAATTCCGGATGGGCCTACTTTGCAAGTTTGTGAATTCACGGACAATTCGATGATAGAAATAAAAACTTTAGAGCTTGGCCTGAACTCGGAAAAAAATAAAAAACTGACAACAGCTTTAGGATTAAGTCGTTAATCCAGAGATCAACCTAAAAAATACTGAAACGCCGTCGATTCATTTTCAAGATGATGATATTTTAATTCTTTTTAAACCCAGCAGTTGGTTTGTGCATCCTCCTGAAAATCCGATTTATCGACGCGGACTTAAAAGACGCACCTGCGTGCAGTGGTTAATGGATTTTGAAAATATCAAGGCGAATCCTGTTCACCGCCTTGATGTACCCACCGAGGGCTTACTGATTTTTGCAAAAAATAAAGAAAGCTCGACGTTATTAAATGCCCAGTTCAAAGAACAATCTGTAAAAAAAGTTTACCATGCTGTTGTGCGGGGCTGGATGACACCAACAGATGGCAAAATTGATTTACCACTGGAACTTGATTCCACGGGCGAACTGGTCCCGTGTTTAACGTTCTATAAAACCTTAAAAACCCTGGAACAAAATCACTGCATTCAAGAAAAATTTCCGACTTCTAGATACTCGTTAGTAGAAGTCAGTCCGAAATCGGGCCGGTGGCATCAAATTAGACGGCATATGAACAGGATATCCCACCCGATCGTGGGCGACCGCGAACACGGAGATTCAAGACACAATCGCTATTTTCGAGAAAATTTAAGCATCGACGGATTATGTCTTCGTGCCACTTCGATTACTTTTACTCATCCTAAAACGAATCAACTGATGACGTGGCACTCGCCATTGACTCAAAAGTGGGAAACTATCTTTAACTTATTTCAGACGCAGCCATTTTAAATATTCTAGAATATTTTTTTCTTGGCCTCGCGAAACCGGTTCATAGAATTTTTGCGCAGTAAGCTTTGGTGGCCAGTAATTCTGATCAGCCCAGCCTTTTTCTAAATCGTGGGGGTAGATATACTTTCCTGAATTTTTTTGTGAAGATTTCAAAGCCTCTGGTAGATCTGGACTGCCCGTTTCTTTTAAGAAGGTTTCGGCTTTTCCTAAGGCTAAATATGAGCGATTAGATTTAGGACAGCTAGCTAAAAAAGTTACTACCTGAGCCAAATTAATTTTACATTCCGGCAGACCAATGGCTTCAACGGCTTGCAGTCCAGCCAAAGCCAAAGTTAAAGCGCGGGGTTCGGCATTTCCGATGTCTTCGCTGGCTAAAATAATCAGCCGCCGCGCAATAAAAACTGGGTCTTCACCGCCTTCTAGCATTCTGACCATGTAGTATAAAGCCGCGTCAGGATCGCTGCCGCGAACAGATTTTATAAAAGCCGAGATACAATCATAATGCTGATCGGCTGATTTATCATACGCGATCATTTTTTTTCCGACTAAATTTTCGATTTCTAAATCAGTCAGAGTAAAACCTGCGGGCTCTATTTGATACAGCTCGATAATGGATTCAAGGATATTTAAAAATCGACGACCATCACCGTCTGCAAGCTGCATTAATTTATCTTTTTGCTGCAAAGTTATGATTTTGTTTAAAGGAATTTTTTCGAACTCTTCCACTTTTAAAAATAAATTTTCTAAATCAGAAAATTCAAGTTGTTTAAAATAAATGACTTGGCAACGACTTAATAACGCCCGATTTAATTCATAACTTGGGTGTTCAGTTGTGGCACCGATTAGGTAAAGAAAACCCTTTTCTAAATACGGCAGTAAAACATCTTGCTGGGATTTATTAAAACGGTGAATTTCATCGACAAACAATAAAGTTTTTTCTGTGCTTTCAAGCAGGCGATTCTTGCCTTCTTCACCAACTGTTTTTAAATCTTTTACCCCTGCATCAATCGCATTCAACGCAGTAAAATGTGCATTTGCTGTGTTTGCCAAAGCCCTCGCGAAACTTGTTTTACCAGTACCTGGTGGCCCGCTAATAATCATATTTAGTAAGTGTCCACTGTTTAAAAGTTTTCCGATTGGCAGTTGGGCGGAAAGCACATGATTTTGTCCGATGACATCAGATATTTTTTTTGGCCGTAATCTTTCAGCTAGTGGTTTTAGTCTATCACTCATTTGGTTTTCAAAAAGGTCATTCATCATAAATGATAGTTAGCACAGGATAAAATTTTTATGAATTGAATTATCACCTCGTTACTACTCAGATGGGGTTTTTCACCTCTTGCGAAGGGCTTTATATGTAAAATGCAGGCAGCTAACTTGGATTTGTTTTTGCAATTTGATTTATTATGAAGTGTAACATTTTAAAGAAGGGATACTTTATGTCAAAAAATAAATTTTTAGGGATACTCACATTAATCTCATTGGCCGCAGCTCCGGCTTGGTCCTACAAACAAACAGAGACTTCCACTTTTCCGGCGCCGCATGCAATAAGAAACAGTGGCGAACAAGTCCCCCATATCGGCTTGATGTTAGGCTCGACCCAACCCGAAGGACGATTTAACAGTTCAGCTGAAGTTGGTATCGACGTAGGTTTTCAACCTTATGTACCTTTTGGTTTAGGTCTAGAAGCAACTTACAGCCAATTAAATTCAACAGTGAACGATGGAAAAAATGAACGTGGAACTGTTTTAGCTAAAGCGACTTATAATTTAGGGGGCTCTATCCCCATCATCCGAGACAGTTATGTCGGCTTTGGAGTTGGAGCTGTCATTGCAAAAGATAAATCAACTTTAGCAACAGCACCTATGGTGGGTTTTGACATACCGATTCGTGATAAGAACGATCAGGCTTCGTTATCTTTCGGCGCTAATGCCAAATTTTTAACGGCTGAAGGTTCTGAACCCGACGCTGTATCACTCAGTGGAGTCGTGAAATACTGGTATTAATCAAGGCTTTTTAAATTCTTGATTTTGCTTGATTAAAGAGGACAAAGATTTATCTTTGTCCTCTTTTTTTTACGGGGCGATAATTATTTATGGGGAATTGTTTCACTGTTACTTCGCAAAATAAGTCCGCAAATACGCAAATGATTGATCTTAAGGTGGTCGAAACTTTGCAATGAATATTTTTGCAGCGGTCGTCAACATTTCAACGGAGGTTTTATAATGAATGAACAAAACTCAAATAACCAACAAGGTCAGCAGAATCAAAAATCAAGTGGGTCAGCAGGATCACGTTCATCTACAGGACAAAATAATCAATCGGGACAAAACCCGAACACTGCAGAACAACAAGGGAATCGAGGCTTTCCGCCAGACATTCAAATGAATGAAAAGTCTAAATCTACTAATTCCCAGGCTGATCAAAGTAGCAGTTCGCGCAGTAATCAAAGTGGTGGATCAGGTGCCTCACAAGGACAGTACGGCCAAGGCGGACAGTCGGGTCAAGCTAGTCAAGGCAAGGGTATCGTAGGGACCATGAACGATCAATCGACGGAAAATTCTCAGCAGAAGTAAGGGTTAGGAATTAAACTTTATGCTCGGAGTGGTTAAGAATAATTTTAGTTTTAAATGAATAATTTAATTTAAAAATAACTTGATCATTCCGGGCTTTTTTCACTTCAAAAAAAAGGTAATAACATGAAAATACTTAGCCTTTGTTTTACTTTCTTCTTATCTTTGAGTATTTATGCTGCAGAAACTGTTACCGGTACAATATCTGAACCTGACAACAGTGCAATCAACAAAAGGGATACATCGGTTGTCGAAATGACAGCTGAAGATCAGTCTAATAATCCGGCGGATTTAAAAATTACTCAGAAAATTCGTGCTGAACTGACTAAAAATAAAAGCCTTTCAACTTATGCTAAAAATATTAAAATTATCACGAACAGTCAGACCGTGGTGTTGAAAGGCCCGGTACGCACTGAAGCTGAAATTACTTATATAAAAAAATCAGCGATGGCGATGGCTCCGAAATATAAAATTCGTAATGAACTGCAAATCACCAGATAGTGTTTTTTTTAAAAGTTTAATAAAGATTTAAAAAAAATTAATCTTAACGAAAGAGATACAAAATGATGAATACGTATGGAACAACTGACGCATTAAAAAATAATAAAAAAGTTGCGGTATTTGGAATATATAAAAACCGTAACTCGATCGAGAATGCCGTAGACCAATTGAAATACTCTGGTTTTCGGAATTCTGATATTTCTGTTCTGATGCCCGACAAAGATGAAACCAAAGGTTTCGCCCACGAAAAACATACGAAAGCCCCCGAGGGGGCAACAGCCGGCGCTGGAACCGGGGCGGTTCTGGGTGGAGCTTTAGGTTGGCTGGTTGGTGCCGGTGCTTTGGCAATTCCAGGAATCGGACCTTTTGTCGCTGCTGGTCCGATTGTGGCTTCGATCGCAGGCGCCGGAGTCGGCGGAGCTGTCGGTGGTGTCAGCGGAGCTTTGGTCGGCATGGGTATTCCCGAATTTGAAGCCAAGCGCTACGAAGGCACCGTCAAAGACGGAGGAATTTTGTTATCAGTTCATTGTGATAATCATGAATGGACGAATAAAGCGAAAGAACTGATGGAAACTTCAGGTGCAAAAGATGTATCATCTTCAACTGAAGCCAAAGCCTAGTTTTTTAATTCTTAAATCCAATTTTTAAGTAAAAAAAAACTCGCTGGTAACAGCGAGTTTTTTTATGCTTTTGAAAGCAGATTTTGATAACTGTAAGTGATTAACCTTTTACGTTAACATTAACAGCGCAAGGTCCTTTTTTACCCTGACCGACTTCAAATTCAACTTTATCGCCATCTTTAGGCTGTTGACCTTTGACTTCAGAGATATGAAAAAACAAATCTCCGCCGCCGTCTTGAGTGATAAATCCAAAACCTTTTTCGCCATTGAAAAACTTAACTGTGCCAGAACTCATGTGATAACCTCTTGTTTTAATTTGTGATGTAGTTCTAACATATTTTTTAAACTTTGAAAGGGTTTTAAGATAATTCTTCAAAATTCCAAGAATACTTGCTTTTTTTTTAAACAATTTCCTAAAACATCCCTATATCAAAGTGAATTTACTTCAAGAAATCAGCATTGATACGCATTCCAACGATGACTTCATTCAAATTGCGATCATCACCGGTTTCAGTTTTTACTGTCCGAGCATTGTACGCAAAGTGATAACGATAAACGTCCTCAGCTTTTGGCTTAAATTCTACAGAAGCGCCAACAGTCGTGTATTTGTTTTTAACCGCAGTGGCCGCATCAATTTTTTCTTCAGATGCTGTTGCACGTAATCCGATTACAGTCTGTTCATCGATATTATAACCTGTGCGAAGCTGAACAGATGACAATGTGTCTTTTAATACTGTTGTTCCCAATAAAAACTGAGAATTATTTGCTAAATACTCAAGTTGAACCATGAATGGATTTGAATTCCACTGCACGCCAGCGCCGATGAATTCAGCAGAAATGTCTTCTGCTAAAGTCTCAGCGTGATAAGAAGCATATGTTGAATACTGTTTATCAAGGAAAGTGCCTCTGTAAGATAAGCCAAGCAAAGATTTATTCTGCGCTGTTTTACCATTCTCAAGAACGTCTCCAGAACCCGAAGATGTATTACGACCAACTCGTGTATCTAAATCAGTTACTATTAAAGACAATTCCTGAGTATCGAAAGTTGTTGTTAATTTAGCCCCAGTTAAATACTGAAGATTTGCAAAACCAGCTAAGTTAGCATTGCCAGAAGCTGCAGTTTTTCCTAAGTAACTTGTTCCAGCGAAAGCTTCAGAATTGTAGTAATTATCTGCGCCCGGCATAACAGCTTCGAAGCCGCCGATTTCAGACGATAATTTTCCGACAGTTAATTTAAAAGTGTCAGACATTTTGTGAGTCGCATAAGCGTAATCTAAAGTTGGATTGGTGCTATCTCGTTTATCAACAAGGCCTTGGTCTTTACCAGCAATACGTGCGCGCACGCGGTAAGTAACACTTTCATTCAGTGTGCCTTTGTAATCAAGACGAGCTGTTTGAAGGTTGAAGCGATAATTTGATACTCCGCCCGCGGCTTTAGCTGCGTCGTTGTAAGATTGGCTAGTCATGTCTGTGCGTAAATCTAAATTAAGACTTCCGATAGCGTGGGCTTGCACTGCTAGCACTGTTCCAACTAAAAGCATTAAAAAACTTTTCATTCTAAATATCCTTTGTGTTTCTGGTTGTTAAAAACTCTTAATGCTGAGTGTTTGTTTTTTAAATTTAAAAGTCAAAGTTCGTTTAAATCTTAGGCGGCTTAGCGTCAGTTTATTTTGTTTGTGTTAGGATTTAATCAGCAAACCTTCGATTTTCAATAAATCAGATTTCATTTTATCTCCGCCCGCATAGCCTACTAATTTACCATTCGAACCGATGACCCGGTGGCATGGAATCACGATAGCAACTGGGTTTTTACCATTTGCAGCGCCAACGGCCCGTACTGCTTTTTCTGATTTAATTCGTTTTGCCTGTTCCTTATACGTTATTGTTTTTCCAAATGGCACTTGTGATAATTCAGACCATACGCTTTTTTGAAAAGTAGTCCCAGAAAGTAAAATTGGTAGATCGAACTGCTTACGCTTTCCTGCAAAGTATTCTTTCAACTGCGAAATTGAATCTTTGATAATTAAATTTGATTTATCGATTAGCTGAGCATTTTTATAATATTTCATGAAATCAGTGGAATCGCCCTTAAACAATAGGCCAATTAAATGAGTCTGTGTGGCATACAAGAAAAGCGGCCCGATAGTGCTTTGCCATTTTTTGAAATAAATAATTTGCAAAGGAGTCTTCGATTTATTATTTAGCGACATGTACAGCCTTTGTTTTTGTTAATTGAAGTTGAATCGATTTGTTGATGGTGAACATCATGATCCAAGTAAACGTTGTGGTACCGACCAAAATGTAACCCAAAGTATTAAAATGTTCTAAGTACCCACCCGGCTGTTCTGTCACCACATACCCAGCAATAATGGCTGCAAAGCCCCCTGAAATTTGCTGCAAGGAAGAACTAATGGCCATGAAAGCACCGCGACTATCTGGCGAAGGAATAGCAGACATCAAAGCCTGGGATGGAATCATCCGCGAAAAAATTCCTACAAATAAAACGGCATTCACCGCGGCCACATACCACAACGGAGAAATTCCTAAATTCGTGTAAATTAGCACCAATACCATCGTGACTAATGACCCAAACGTAAAGACCTTAAATTTACCAAACACATCACTGGCTTTACCGACCAGGGGGCCGGTAACAATAGCACAAAGGCCAGTGATTAAATAAATCAGTGGTAATTTATCAACGGCAATCCCCAAATTGTGGACCGTGAACGCAGAGCCAAAGGGCATTAACATAAAACCACCCGTTGACAACAGCGCTGTTGTCGCAAAAGCGAAAAGGTAATGGGGATTTTTAAACGTATTCGTGAAATGGTGAAGGGCATTTTTATCAGTTTTAATTTTCAGATGAGCATCGATGGGCCGCAGGAACTTAAAAATAAAAAACCCGACTAAAATACTAACAGCTACGATCATTAAGAAAGGGGCATGCCAACCCCACAGATTTGAAATGAATAATCCAGCAGGAATTCCTAATATTTGGCTAGCTGCAAATGCCGTTTGCACAAAACCCATGACTTGGCCCCGTTGTTCGAATGCAAATAAATCGGTGGTAATCGCAAAAACGATTGATCCAATAACACCACCAAAAAGTCCTGTAACCATCCGCGCGGCTAATAAAAAATAATAAGTCTGTGCCCGGGCACATAAAAAAGTTCCTAAAATAAAACCGACATAAAAAAACAATAATAACTTTTTACGATCAAATCGATCAGCAAAGCCCGCGGCTAAAATTCCAGAAATACCAGCACTGAATGCATAAGCTGAAACGACAATTCCAAACTGCGCCGGAGATATTTTGAAAGCCGGCATCAAAATCGCACCTAACGGCGAAATAATCATAAAATCTAAAATGATTGTGAACTGCAAAAAAGACAGCACAGCCACCACAAATTTTTGATATCCTGTTAACGGCGTTGTCTTCATGTTACCTAACCCTACCTAACTTTGAGAATTGTAATTTAATTGCTTTCGAACTTCCTGTGGAATAACTGGCAGTCGACTGCGCGGAATCAAATATGTTGATAAATTAAATAAATCGATAAAGACGCGGTTATTATCTGCGGCCCGTTTTAAATACTGATGACCTGAAGATCCACCCGTTCCGATTTTGCTGCCTATCATTCTTTGTGCTAAAAGTGCATGGCGGTATCTCCAGGTGGTGAAGTTTTCATCGATGTCCATCATTTTTGACAACATCTGATGCGGTAAAGTCAGCATGGGTTCGTCGCGGTACATGGAAATAAATAAAGCATTCAAAATAGCTTTTTGTGATAATTTTCTTTGACCTGTTTCTACAACTTTTTTGTGCAGTTCAAGATTAAATAAACTGTCAAAATTTTCCCGGGTCGCTTTTAAATTATCTAACTGACCTTGGATATCTTTTTCAGAAAGTTTTGCATTATTTAAGCGAATGGTCGCTTCGTCTTCGTCGGTAATGGTCGTAATAGCTTTTTTGTATTCATCCCAAAAATTAAATGTGTTCATGACCGTAAATGGCATACGCTCTAACCAGGCTTCGACTAAACCTAATAATGCTGGCGCTGTTTCTAGTGAAATTAAACGGTCCCGGTCTTTCTCAGTAAGTCTTCCTAGAAAAAATTCTCGGTCGATGCTTTGCCGGTCTCCGGTTTTTAAACCTAATTTAATTTCGATTTCACGGAACTGGGTGCTTTGAAATCCTGAAGCCGGATTTAATAGACTTCGAAACTCTAAAAAATCCATCGGGGTCATAGTTTCTAAAATTTCAAGGTAAGATAAAAGCATCGTCTGAATTTTAGTGATGCGGTCAAGGCGCTGAATAATAAAACCAAACTGGCTATCAGGAACAGTGGGTTTGTTAAATATATTTAAAACCGAATCCAAATCATGCAGAATTTGTTTAAACCACAATTCGTAGGCTTGGTGGACCACGATAAAAAGCATCTCTTCATGGGCTTCGGGGTTTTCAGCAGTTGCATGTTTTCGGCTAAGTGGCGCCTGCGCTGATAAAAACTGATCAAGCATTAAATAATCGCTGTAGTAAACTGGACCGTGGCTTTTATGCATATAAATATTTACCTTTTTGCTGTTATGTTTTTTAATTTTAAATAATAGTCTTCTAACACCCGGTCGAAATCGCCTGAGTCTTTAACCACTGTGTGGGCGTGAATTTTTGAAGGCTCGACAAATTCGTCATGCATGGGTTTAACCTGATTATAAAATTGCGCGTGCACACCCAAAGGGTCGCGGCCGCGTTCTTTAACATCCCGTTCAAGTCTGCGTTTAAAACGTAAATCTTCGGGTGTATCAAAGAAAATTAATTCATTAAATTCACATCGCACTTCAGCGACATGAGCTATTAGGATTCCGTCAATGATGATGATTTTTTTTGGTTCTACACGCACCGTTTTTTTTGGCCTTTTGTGTGTCACAAAATCATAAGTTGGAATTTCTGTTTTAAAACCATTTTTTAAAGTTTTTAGATGCTTTTTTAAAAGTGAAAAATCAATACTGTTTGGGTGATCAAAATTAACAGCGCCGCCATCTTTATCGAAGCGCTTTGACTGGTCCAGATAAAAATTATCTTGGTAGATAATTTCACACAAATCAGAACCCAAAAGGCTGTGCATCGCACGTGCAAAGTGCGTTTTACCGGAGCCACTGCCGCCAGCCACACCCAGAAAAAAAGGTGGCTCTGCAGGATTTCTAAAAAAATTACTTAGTTTGGAAAAGGCGGTCACCCGCGTCTCCTAAACCTGGGACTAAATATCCAAGGTCGTTAATTTCTTGTTCGATATTCAAAGTATAGATTTCAACATCCGGGTGAAAGTGATGAATTTTTTTAAGTCCAAAATCACTGATTAAAATACACAGAATTTTAATTTTTTCTACCTCGTAGCTTTTCAGTCTATCAATGGCTGCAATCATGGTGTCGGCCGTGGAAATTAATGGATCACATAAAATGGCCATACGACCTTTGATATCTTCGGGCATTTTAAAATAATATTCGACCGTGTTGTGAATAAATTTGTCGCGGTAAATTCCGATGAAGCCTGCCGAGGCAAAAGGAATTACGGTTAAAATGGAATCCAACATTCCGTTCCCCGCGCGCATAATTGAAACCACCACAGGCGGATTTGTAATCCGTTCGATAACTGCAGGTGCAATCGGAGTTTCAATTTTAACTTGTATTAAGTCTTTCCAGTCACGCATAGCTTCGTAGGCCAAAAGCGTACTGATTTCTGCCGTAAGCCTTCGAAATTCGACGGAATTGGTATTTTTATCGCGTAAGTAGCCAAGCTTGTGTTTAAAAAGCGGATGCTGGATGACTTTAATAAGTCCCGTGTGTTCGTTATTCATTTTAAAAAACCGTCCCATCACTTTTTATTTGTATCGGCGGATCGCCGTTTTCTCGTTTTTCTTTTGCCATGAATCGACCAGCCCACCAGGTTCCGCCCTCGAGCACTTTAGCTAAAGGAAAATCTTTTGGACTTTTGTTTAAAGCTTTCTGAATTTTTTCGCCGATAATATCTAAAAAATAAATCGTCAGCGCCCGCCATTCGATAATAAAATCAGAATCTGGCGCATGGCTTTGACTAAGCATTTTTGGATCTTTAACAGATAAAAGACCTGAATCAATCAGTAAGCCGCCGTTTCGGTATTCGGCTAGGCCCGTTAATTTTTCGGTGCCGGTCACTTCAAAACCCGCTTCGATGATGGGTTCAATTAATGAATAAGTCATCCACTGGGATAATTTATGAAAAGCCACTAAAGTTTTTGTTTCTTGATGAAGCCACACATCACCTAAGTTTGTGCTGCCGGAAAAAAGCCTTCCTGGCCAAATAGGACCAAACCCATCCAGCACGGCCCGTAAAATAGCTGTAGCAGGTATAGTCTGCCCGTGAAGACTAATAAGATAATCTAAAATATTCCCTGGGCGGTGGTCTTTGAATATTGTTTTATTCTTCAGGGCTAAACTTAAATTATTTAATAACTGTAGCCGGCCTGTGACCGCTAGTAGTGGATTTTTAGCACTGACTTGGAAAAATTCATTCAAATGATTTTCTGATAAATTTTTTAATCCGGTGGCATCCGCTTTTAAAGATTTTTGATCCGCAGACATCAGGCCTGACATAAATAAATAAAAACTAGCAACCCCAAGCCCTTCGGATCTAGAAAATGTTTTGTTCGATGATTTTTCTAGATAAGACCAACTTGCACCAGCGCCTGCGTCTAATAAAACGGAAGTGATGACTAAATCTAATTTCACACGGGCAATTTCTAGTTTATCGGTCGCTATTAGTCTTTCTTCAAGCTGTCGTGCGCGGTCGATACCGCCAACTCGGAAGTGACCCCATCTTGAATGAAAGGGAATATTTAAATCTGGATAATTTTTTTTAATCACATTTAAAACATAAATGATCAAAGGTTCTAATTGATCTGCATGAATTTGAAACGCTGACTTTCCATTTTGGACGTAGTCATAAATTTTGCTTGTACTGGCACGTATTGCTGCAGGACTTAGTATATAATCAATTTCTGAAGTACTTAGTTTTAAATCATTCATCGATTTTTCTGCCTGTTACTTTTTTTAATTCCTCAGTGTCCTTGGTGGCGCCCGTATTCAAATAGCCAGCTGCTTTTTTGGCTTCCATTTCGACTTGCGCATCTTTTGGAATCAGTTCATTGGGAATAGAGATTCGGTTCACCACTTCAATACCGGAATTCACGATGGCATCGTATTTCATGTTGCTCATGGAATGCAGGTTATGAATTTTTTCAATTCCAAAAAAATGCAAACAATCAGGCATTAGCTCTTGAAACCGGGCATCTTCAACACCTGCAACGCATTCCGTGCGGTGAAAATAAGTGGCTGCGGTGTCGCCGCCTTCTTGGCGTTTTCGCGCGTTGTAAACTAAAAATTTTGTAACTTCACCTAAAGCTCGACCCTCTTTTCGGTAATAAACGATGATACCTACGCCGCCCCGCTGGGCCGTGCGGGCCGCATCTTCGATGCCGTACATCAAATAAGGTCTGCACGTGCAAATATCTGAACCAAAAACATCTGAGCCATTGCATTCGTCGTGTACGCGGCAGGTTAATTCAATTTTTGGATTCGCTAAATCTTCAGGGTTTCCAAAAATATAAGCTGTGGTGCTACCGATAGGTGGTAAGCAAACTTTTAGATCTCTGCGGGTGATCAGTTCAGGAAACATTCCAGTTTCTTGAAATAAAATCCGGCGCAATTCACCCTCTTCGATTTTTAAACGTTTTGCGATTCCTGGTAAATGCCAAACCGGATCGATGGCCACTTTGGTGACTTTGATATCATTATTTTCTTTGATAATTTTTCCGTCAGGTTTCAAGCGACCTTTTAAAATGGCTTCTTGAATTTCTGGTAATTGTAAATGGGCCTGTGTGACGGCGATCGTGGGTCTGATGTCGTACCCCTTGTCATAAAGATCTGAAAAATGTTTTTTTGGATCTAAACCCCAAGGATCAAGCGCTACAAGTTTGTCGGCATTGTACCACGACGGATACGGGCCAATTTTGGCGGGACTTTCCGTGTTGTGTAAATCGGGTTTGTGCTGCTGCGAAAATTTACCGCTGGCAATCGACAGGGCCCGGTACACCGTGTAGCTACCACTGTGCGTGCCAATTGCATTTCTAGTTTTTGAATTTGTACTGGAAGCCACAACCGGACCGCGTGCTAATGCAGAATTCGCACCCCAATCAATTGGTAATGTTTCTTTAAATTTTAAATTTGCATGTGAAGCTAAAATAACATGATTAGAACGTTGATCTTTTTTTAGCATAGAAACCCTTTTTATTTATATCCAGTAATTATTAAGACATCCAATTTGATTCACTTTGCATTTCCCATTTGGTCGTTATTTTTTTTACGTTTGACCATAAATCTAAACTTTGCTGACCCGTAATATCTCCGTGGCCAAATTTAGATGCATTGATACCACCAAATGAAAATGGCTCGCGCGGAACCGGAACTCCGACGTTGATGCCGACCATTCCCGTTGAAGCTTCTCTGGAAACACGGTCTGCCAAAGCACCGTTTGAAGTGAACACGCTGCAAGCGTTTCCATAATCGACGCTGTTTTCAATTTGTAAGGCTTCCGATAAATCTTTGCATCTAATTATACTTAAAATAGGACCAAATAATTCATGCGTCGCAGCCTCGGTATTTGGCTGAACATGATCAATAATCGTAGGTCCTAGCCAGTTGCCGCCATCAAGACCGGCTGGAGCTTTTGCCAAACGACCGTCCAGTAAAATCTTTGCCCCGGATTTTTCAGCGCGAGTAATGGCCTGTTTTAAAAAATCAACTTGGCTCCGAGTAATAATAGCACCCATGGTTTTACCAAGTTCTAATGAAGCCGCCCTTTGAATAATTTTTTCGATATGCTGAGTCGTATCGCCAACAGCTAATAAAACAGAGGCCGCCATACAGCGCTGACCCGCACACCCCGTAAAAGAATCAGAAATTCCCACACCGGTTAATTCTAAATTTGCATCGGGTAATAAAATAATATGGTTTTTAGCTCCGCCTAAAGCTAGGACTCTTTTCCCTAAGTGCGTCCCACGTTGGTAAACAAGTTTTGCAATTTTTGTTGAGCCCACAAAACCAATGGCTTTAACTAACGGATGATCTATGATTTCATTCACCGTGTTTTCACCGCCGTGAAGAACGGTGAATAGGCCAGAAGGCAGGCCCGCCTCAGTCAATGCATCGGCAATTAAAAGGGCCGTCAGCGGAGTTTTATCAGACGGCTTCCAGATGTACGCGTTACCTAACGCTAAACAAATCGGAATGGTCCACAGCGGAACCATTGCCGGAAAATTAAATGGCGTGATGTTTGCCACAACCCCCAAAGGTTCGCGGCGAAATTCTCCGGTCACACCACGAGAAACTTCAAGTTTTCCGCCTAAATCTGAATTTTGTAATGACAGCGCAAATTCTAAAACTTCGATGCCTTTCATTAATCCAGCTTTAGCTTCAGGCAAAGTTTTTCCACTTTCAGAAGCTTTAAGTTCTGAAATTTTATCAGCATCACGCAGTAAAATATTTCGAAAATGATACAAAACTTTGCTGCGCTCTTTGATGGGTAATTGGCCCCAGGTTTTTTGCGCAACTGCGGCAGACGAAATCGCGAAATGAATTTGTGCTGTTGATGGAACTGAACAAGCGCCCAATTTTTTTCCGCTAACGGGACTGATGACTTCGAAGTGGCCGCTTTCGCCTGATGTCCATTTTCCTGCAATAAAGTTTGCACCTACAAGCATAGTTGTCCCTTTTTAAAAAGTAGAGTTTCAAAGTTGAGAATAAACGATAACGACTCCGCTGCGGAATGGCTACAAAACGAAGCCGATGACACGCCATGCTGGGTATGTCAGAGTTATCAAATGTTTAAACCTGACCACTACTATCTTTTTGATGAGATGACGCAATTACTGCAAAGTTATGTGACTAAATACCCGAAGTTAGCGACGCTTGAGAG
The DNA here is from genome assembly GCA_043740435.1 of Bdellovibrionales bacterium. GTDB lineage: Bacteria > Bdellovibrionota > Bdellovibrionia > Bdellovibrionales > Bdellovibrionaceae > Pseudobdellovibrio. The sequence continues at coordinate 38,006 of JAYUCH010000071.1, forward strand.
CCTTGGAAAAACCCCCGAGCAGCGCGAAGTTTGGCTTTTAACTTTGACCAATTCGGCGACTGGAATTCATTCCAGCAAACCAGCCGTTTGGATTGACGCCAACACGCACGCTGGCGAGGTGACTGGTTGTCAGGCAGCACTTTATTTTGCAAACAATTTACTAACTCAGTATGGAAAAAATTTAGAGCTTACGACCTTATTAGACCAGTTGACCTTTTATTTCGTTCCACGCATATCTGTCGACGGCGCCGAACTTTATTTAAGTACAGCCCACACTTTACGATCATCCACAATGAGATGGCCGCACGCTGACATGATCGAAGCCCATTATCAAAAAGATATCAATAACGATGGCCGTATTTTAATGATGCGAAAAGCTGATCCGGCCGGCGCTTTTAAAATTTCTAAAAAAAATCCTCAGCTGATGATTTCACGCGGACACGAAGACTTTGATTTCAATAAAGAAACTTTTTATCATTTGTATACCGAAGGTGAATTCAATCAGTACGACGGTTTTACGAAAAATTTTTCGCGCGAACATGGCTTTGATTTAAATCGACAATTTGCTTCGGGCTTTAGACCCGAGGGTCAGCAAGTCGGAGCAGGCCCGTACCCCCACTATTTACCTGAAGCGCAGTTTTTGGTAAAAGCTGTGACCGAGCGCCCAAATATTTCCGTGGCGCACACGTATCACACTTACGGCGGTATGATATTACGGCTACCTGGGCAGTATGACGAAGATAAAATGGATCCCCAAGATTTATTTTTGTTTAAAACTTTCTGTGACAGCTCGGCAGAAAAAATGGGTTATAAAGTCTACACTTTATTTAAAGATTTTCGTTATGACGCCCACGATTTAACAACCGGTACTTTTGATGAGTGGCTTTACAGTCACCGTGGTATTTTTGCCTCGACAGTTGAAATCTGGGACGTGGCCAGTGCGGCAGGATTGCCATTCACCGGAGCGCTAGATTGTTATTTTTCGCCCAGTGAAGATCATTTGCTGGCCATCTATAATTGGTGTGAAATACATTTACCAAAAGAGTCGTTTCACGTGGCGTGGCAACCTTATTTACATCCGCAATTAGGGGAAATAGAAATTGGCGGCTGGGACTGGAAATTTGTATTTCAGAATCCGCCAAAAAAGTTTTTAGAAAATGAACTGAAAAAAGTTTTTCAAGGTTCATTAAGCTTAGCTAAATGCTGTCCATTGGTAAAAATTAGTTCAGTTCAAAAAACGAAATTATCTGAATCACATTGGAAGTTAGAGATTATTATTAAAAATGAAGGCTACTTGCCAACTCATGGGTCAGCTCAAGCCATCAAAAGTGCAGCCGCCAGAAAACCGCGGGTTTATTTAACTTTAGATCCCAATCTTAAATTAATTACCGGTAAAACAGAATTTGAAATCGAACATCTTGAAGGCCGCTCGGCAAGGGGCCGCAGAAACACTCCGGTTTGGTATTCAGAAATTGCAAATCAACACGAGGCCCGGCTTGAGTGGGTTTTACAAGGTTCAGGACAAGTTCAAGTTAAAATTAATTTAGAACGCGGCGGTTTATTAAACCAAACGATTGATCTAACTTGATTTGAGTTAGGTCTTTTATGACCCATAAGCTGGTCAAAATGCCACGGCTATTGAACTGTTATTGAACTGTCATTGACTGTCATCAAACTAAACCTGAACAAAAAAAAGAAAATCCAATCACCGAATTTTTGGCTGAAACTTTGCTTAGTTATTTTATCTATAACCAATAGCAAGGAATAAAAAATGCCGTCGCAAAAAGATTTTGATCCGATCTTACATCAAACCAAAGTCCGCGAAGGTGAAAGTTTATCAGAATGGTTAGATGCCGTGGATATGCCTGCCTGCCCGGGCCTTTCTGAAAATATTGAAGTGGATGTGTGCGTCGTCGGTGCCGGTCTAGGCGGCCTAACCACGGCTTACCTGCTGATGAAAGAAGGCAAAAAAGTTTGTATCTTAGAAGATTTTGAAATCGGCAGCGGGCAAACCAGCCGCACCACGGCCCATTTTACCACGGCTTTAGATGACCGTTACTTTGTGCTTGAAAAAATTCACGGTGCACGCGGTGCTCAGTTAGCTGCTGAAAGTCATGCAGCAGCTATAAAAAAAGTTGAAAATATTGTGCACGAAGAAAACATCGATTGTGACATGATGCGTGTGGATGGTTATCTTTTTGGCGCCGAAGATACGACAGAAGAGACTTTATTTAAAGAACTTGAAGCCACTCACCGGGCTGGTTTATTTAGTGTTAATTTAACAACTCGTGCACCTATTGATAGTTTTGACACAGGCCCTGCACTGCACTTTCCAAGACAATTAAAACTGCACCCGCTGAAATATTTAAAAGGCCTTTCAGAATGTTTACTGCAAGGGGGTTGTCAAATATTTACCAACACCCATGTGGTTGAGGTTCGCGGTGGAGAAAATTCTTTTGTAAAAACTAAAACTGGACATACCGTGCATGCAAAAGCCGTTGTTGTAGCGACGAATACTCCGATCAATGATTTGCTAGCAATACACACCAAACAAGCAGCTTACCGGTCATATGTGATTTCAGCGCAGATTCCTAAAAACAGCATTCCAATTGCGCTTTATTGGGATACAACGAATCCTTATCATTACGTGCGAGTCGAATCAGGCACCAAACATGATTTATTAATTGTTGGTGGTGAAGATCATAAAACCGGACAGAATAAAAACCCCAGCGATTGCTATTACCGCTTAGAAAAATGGATGCGCGACCGTTTCCCGATGACTCAAGAAATAATTTATCGGTGGTCTGGGCAAGTGATGGAACCTGTCGATGGACTTGCGTACCTGGGGCACAATCCCCAAGATAAAAATAATGTTTACATCATCACCGGTGATTCTGGAAATGGCATGACCCACTGTACGATTGGCGGAATGCTGATCACCGATCAAATCATGGGCCGAAATAATGAATGGGAGTTACTCTATGATCCGTCACGCATGAGTATCAAAGCCACATCTAAATATTTAAAAGAAAATTTAAATATGGCAGCCCAGTACAAAGATTGGTTTAATGACCGTCCGTTCGAAGATGTCGAAGACTTGGTTTGGGGGGAAGGCACAGTTTTTAGAAGTGGATTACGCCAAGTTGCCGTTTATAAAAATCAAGAAGGCCGCCTTGAATTTTTATCGGCCGCATGTCCCCATTTGGGCGGCGTTGTTCACTGGAACACAGCTGAAAAATCTTGGGACTGTCCCTGTCATGGTTCAAGATTTAATTGTCACGGTAAAGTCATCGAAGGACCTGCCATCCAAGATCTGCAAATGCTAGATTTAGAAAATAATGAAATTGACAGTTTGCAAGAAATGCCAGCCAATCAAAGGGGCGGACCAGAAAACTTTTTATTTCCCCGAGGCTTACCATCAATTTAGCAAATAAATTTTCTTTAAAATTATTTTTTTTTATGTCTTCCTTTATGGGTTGCGCCAGCACAACCGAAAACAGTGATGTCATCGGTAATCGCCGCCAGTTACTTTTAGTACCCAGTGCTCAGATTGTGCAGTTGTCAGATGAAAGTTACAGCCAATTAAAAACCAAAGCCCAAACGGAACGAAAGCTTGATCAAAACCCCGAGATCGTCGCACGACTACAAGCCATCACAAAAAAAGTAACGGCCCAAACTGGATCGTTTCGAAAAGATGCTTTAGGTTGGAATTGGGAAGTTCATTTAATAACTTCGGATGAACTCAATGCGTTTTGTATGCCGGGTGGAAAAATTATTTTTTATTCCGGAATTATTGAAAAGCTAAAACTAAGCGACGCAGAAATAGCAGCCATCATGGGTCATGAAATTGCCCATGCATTAAAAGAGCACGGCCGAGAGCGTATGTCCGAAGAAACTCTAAAAACCATGGGTTTAACCCTACTGGTCGCAACAAATAAAATGGATGCAAAATATTTAAATGCAGCTCAGGCCGTGTCTACGGTTGCTATTTCACTGCCGTTTGGTCGCAGCCAAGAAACTGAAGCCGATGGAATAGGTTTAGATTTAATGGCACGCGCCGGCTATGATCCTAATTCTGCTGTTAGCTTATGGAGAAAAATGTCTGCCGTCAGCGGATCGAAGCCGCCCGAAATTTTAAGTACCCATCCGGCAGATAATAAGCGAATTGAAAATTTACAAAGTTTAGTACCAAAGGCACTACCCCTTTACCAACAGGCACGTGCGAAAGAAAACAAAGCGGCGGGTTAGTCAATCAAGAAAAGGAAGTTGGTTCTGTGATGATGAAAGAAGCCATTCTTCGATTTATTCAAAATGTTTCGCAGATTCAGGAACTGGATTACGGTGATTTCATGCGAAAAGCCAATCACTATTTAATCGACTTAGAAAATCAACCAGACGCAGGCAACTTAGTCGCCGATATGAAGCTGCATTTACAATACAGACCCAATTGGAACATTGAATCAACCAAAGATTACATTTTAAAAGAGGCAGAACATGCTATCGGATTTAATTGAAAATAAAAATTATACTTTAAGTGAAGTGATTCAACATTTAAAAGCTTTAGGGTATGTGGAAGATTTTAATCTTCAGAATTCTTGCAAAGAATTTCAGGAAGATCCCACACAATTTGTGATCGAAGAAACTTTTCGCTTTGATAATCAGTCCGATCCAGACGATCAGTGTGTGCTGTATGCCGTTCATTGTAAAAAACGTAATATTAAGGGAATTTTGCTGAATAGCTTTGGCCTTTACAATGATGTCAAAACAACTGGTTTGGTTAATAAAATAGCCACAGATTATCAAGATCATCTTTTTTAATCACACATTGATCACACATTGATCACATAGATGGCCTTTAACAAAAAAACAGTAGCCAAGTCCAAGATTTTTAAACTAACTTTGGCGCTTGGTTAGCAAAGGTCGGTGGTTTATGAATTTGATTAAAAAAATGCTGCTTTTACAAATTATTTGTGTGTGCTCGGCAGCCGCTTTACTTACGGGTTGCTCGGGAAACAATTCGGATTCAAGACCGCAGAAAGAAACAATAAAAGGCGATGTAAAATCAGACCAGCCCACCGACAGCGGAAATTGGTTTACCAAAGATCCGGTGCAGTCTGGGTTTGAAGGAACTCGCTCTGAAAGTGCTATCTTGGATTTTCATTTATCGAGTCCACAAGAAGTTATTGTTGCTGTGATAGACAGCGGCGTAGATATCAATCATGAAGACCTGCAAAACAAAATCTGGCAAAATCCCGGTGAAACGGGCACAGATGCTAGCGGTTCTAATAAAGAAAATAATCACATCGATGACGATCTGAATGGTTATATTGATGACGTGCATGGGTGGAACTTTTTAGGATCGGCCGATGGTAAAAACGTAGAGATTGATACTTTAGAAATAACCCGTGAAGCCGCACTCTATGATAAACTACTAGCCAGTGGTACGAAACTTACTGATTCCGAAATAAAGTATTATGAAGACCTAAAATTAAAATTTGAAAATGAAGTGAAAAGTGCCCAGGCTGACTTGCAAGCATTGGATCCCATCAATAAAAAAGTAAACGATGCGGCTTTGGTTTTAAAACAAAGCTTAAACATAACGGATTTAAGTAAAGAAAGTTTAAACCAAATTATTTCAAACAATGCAGAAGTCCTTGCAGCAAAAAAAACGCTATTAGAAAGCATCGAACAGTTTAGAACCATTGCACGTTTTTTTCGTATTTATAACACGGCCAAAAATTCGACGGAGTATTTCTTAAATAAATCTTATAATTCAAGGGCTTTAGTGGGCGATGACCCGGATGATTTTTCACAAATTCACTACGGAAATAATGACGTCAAAGGCCCCGACGCCAGTCATGGGACCCACGTCGCGGGAATTATTGCAGCCAACAGAAATAACGGCATCGGCATTGATGGTATCGCAGATCACGTCAAAATCATGGTATTGCGGGTTGTCCCCAACGGTGACGAGCGTGATAAAGATATCACTTTAGCCGTTCATTATGCCGTTGATCACGGTGCGCGAATCATTAATATGAGTTTTGGAAAAGATTATTCTCCGCAAAAGACAAAAGTAGATGAAGCTTTTTTGTATGCTTCAAGTAAAAATGTTCTGCTGGTGCATGCCGCTGGAAATGGGGCTAGCAATAACGATCTTCAGATTGGTTACCCAAACCGAACGGTAAAAAGCACATATCCGATGCAAAGAAATGTCGAATATATTTCAACCTGGCTTGAGATCGGTGCTTCAGCAAAATTTAAAGGGCCGCAGTTAGTGGCTGCATTTTCAGATTATGGTAAAAAAGATGTCGATTTCTTTTCACCAGGTGTTGAAATTAAATCTACAACTCCGAACAATACCTATTCGGTATTCAGTGGAACCAGCATGGCCGCACCAGTTACAACAGGTGTAGCAGTCCTGCTGTTATCAAATTTTCCGATGATGACTGCGCTGTCGGCAAAGAATTTAATTTTAAATCACGTAAGACTTTACGATTCATTGCAAGTGCAGTTACCAGGTCAGGCAGCTGATTTATACAAAGTACCTTTTGCAGATTTATCAGCTACCGGCGGCATTATTGATGCCTACAACTTGATTCAATCAGCGTTCTAATTGGATCAAAACCGCAGAGTCGGTCGGTACAATGACTTCAGCGTGGGCCGTTGTGCCTGAATAATTTTGTGTTATCGGAATTTCAATTTTAATGCCGTTTTGTTTCAGACTAAAAAATTCAGTGCTGCCACAAAGATACAGCGGTTTAAGTAACATTTTTTTTGAAACAATAAAGCGATTGGTGGCAATTTCTTTAGCTTCGTATAGGTAATCAAGGCCATGGCAGTCGGTTTCAGTTTTTTCATAATCAACCAGAACAGATACTTGTTTTACATTGGTTTCGTAAACCAAATAGGTTTCGTATTTTGAACCCGAGGCTGCTAACGGTTGTAGGCTTTCGGCCCAAAGTGAAAAGCTGGCTATGAACACAAGTACGAAAACAGATTTCATTCGAAATTCTCCTTAGAAGGTTTTTTTATTTGCGAAATTCATACTAACTTCGAAAATAAAAAAATCATTCTAAGAATTAAGTGTTAATAAATTTCAATTCAAAGTTGTTAAGTTTAGAACAAATAGCCAACAGAACCGCTTGCAATCGTTGTCGTGTTTCCCGAAACAGAAACAGCCTGCAGGCCACCGCCCAAGGCCAAACTGTTAATTAAATACAAACCCTCTGCTTTTAGGCCAAAACCTAAATTATTTTCAGTATCTAACGGATCTGATTTTTTTTCAGAAACTAAATAAGGATTCGCTGAAATATTCCATTTTTGTTCCATCGGGAAAAAATAATAAGCAGCGCCCACTCCAAACTGAGTCGTTGATACTGTTAACTTTGTATTTGCAGCTTGGTTAGCTTTCTTTAATGGCGCCGTCTTTTCGGCATCGTTTGAAAAAGAAACAGATAAGGCAATTTTAGGTAAGACGAAAAAATTAGCATTCACATTTGAATTTCCGTTAATTAAACCCAACATGTTTGTTGAAAAGTACATTTGCGGATTTGTTTTAGCTTGATAGTTAGCCGTATTTGAAACACTGGTTTTATTAACAACTTCGGTTTGGGTAACTGCTGAAGTTGTAGTTGTTTTTGAAGTTTTTGTGGCTGCAAAAACGTCGAATGACAGGGTCACTGTGGTTAAAATAATTGCCAAAACACCAATTGAATTCATGATAGCTCCTTTTAATAATTCTGTTTTTTTTAGAAGCTAGCTTATGTGATTGAACACGTCCACTTGAAAGCTAATGTGCTGCATCTTCAGACATAATTTTCACCAAAACCGATTAAATTAAGTATTGAGAATTTTTCACATATCATTCACCCTTAAAAATATGGAAGAGATTCGTAGCGGACAAAGCTTAGAGCTTTTAAAAGAACTGCATATATTAACTCGTGATGGGAAAATGAACCAAGATTCACGACGTAAATTAAAGCAAGTCTATCATTTATATAATTTCATCGAGCCGCTGTTACAAGACCTGCAACAAACCAATAGCCAACTGAATTTGGTCGACCACGGTGCCGGCAAATCCTACTTAGGATTTATTATTTACGATTTATTTTATAAAACACTTGGCCAAGGGCACGTCTACGGCATCGAAACCAGGGAATTATTAATTGATAAATCAACCCAACTGCAAAAAAAATTGCAGTTTAAAAACATGTCGTTCTTAAATCTTTCGGTGGCTGATTCCATCAAATCCAAATTAATACCTGATACTGTGGATATTGTGACTGCGCTGCACGCCTGTGACACCGCAACCGACGATGCCATCCGTTTTGCTTTAGCAAAAAAAGCAAAATACGTTGTGCTAATTCCGTGCTGCCAAGCCGAAGTGGCCAGTTACCTTAAAAAAAATAAAGCCAAGCAATTAGCAAATGCCATCACAGAAATTTGGCGCCACCCGATTCACACTCGTGAATTCGGTAGTCACATAACCAACGTGCTTCGCTGCTTACTATTAGAATCTTATGGCTACCAAGTGACAGTCACAGAGCTTGTGGGCCTAGAGCACAGTATGAAAAATGAACTGATCATCGCCACCAAGTTTGAACAACCAAAAAAACGACCCGCTGAAAGATTAAAATCCATTCTATCAGAGCTTGGATTAGAAGAATTGCAGTTTCGCTTTAACACCGAGCTGGTCTAGTTTTCATAAACGCTTTTTGGACGTTTTTTTGACTGCGGGGTATCGGTCACGCTAGCATTTCTAATATGGAATCAGAGCTTGAAAAAATAAAGCCCACCGAAATCGCACAAGAAAATCTGTGGATCACTGATTTAAAGCAAATTGAAAAATTAAGCGATCAGCAAACTGAAAGTAACCAAAAATTTGTCGAGCTTTTAAAAACCAAAAATACACAAGATCTAGATACCTTAGTTAGATCCTTAAGCGGAAGCGTTGCTGCGGGAATTGACTGTAAAAAGTGCGCGAACTGCTGCAAATCTCTTACGGTTGCCGCCAATTACCAGGACAGCGCCAAAGTTGCAGCTGGCTTAAACCTAGAACACGCTGAATTTAAAGCCAAATACATGAAGCGTGATTTCGAAGGTGACATGGTTTTTAAACAACGCCCCTGCCCGTTTTTAAAAACCAATTTATGTTCGGTTTATGAAAACAGGCCCAGCACCTGCAGAACGTATCCGCACCTAGAAAAAGGAAATTTTATAGGTCGCATTCAAAATGTGTTGAGTAATCTAAAGGTATGCCCTATTGCTTATAACACTTTTGAACTTTTAAAACTAAATTTTGAATAGCACTTGCAATGCCGGAGCCTGAAATGAAAGACAATATTCCAGAACAACCCAAAAATTCTTTCCGCATCACTTTAGATTTAAATACTAGAGCCAACCGCATGGACACGATTTTATTAAATGCTCTGAAAGCCCAAAAAGAAAATCTGGATTTAAAAAATATTTCCCGGGCAAAATTAAAAGAACTTTTTTTAAACGGAAGTATTCAGATCAAAGGTCAGCGTGCAAAGCCCTCATCAGGACTTGCTGTGGGAACTACCTACGTTGATATTTTAGGGTACTAAATTTAAAATCCTAGCAGCAATCGCCAATGACCTTACATTCAATTTTTTCACCCGTTATTTTATTTTCAAGATAAATTTCGTAATTATCTACTGTATTACGTAAATCTAATTTGTATTCCAGAGTTTCAAACATACCAAAACCTTTTTTGGTACGAAAAAGACCTGCTTTAACCGGCCCTGCGGTTTTCGACATGGAAGAGGTTCCTTTTTTTTCAACCAACCAAACATTTGTTCCTAAATCCAGTTTTTGATTAGTTAGTTGTCCTTGCTTATACAGAATACTCAATCGAGTTGTATAATCTGTATTCACGATATCGATGTCTCCGCAAGTCATAGCTAGATTCATGTCTTTGTATTTATCGCTGGAAACTGCAAACGCAGACGAACTAATGGCTAACATAGTCATTGCAATTGTTAATAATAAACTTTTCATTTGAAAACTCCTTATTTTTTTCTGGATACAGTTTAAAATTCAAAACTATTTTATTTTTTTACAAGAGCCATTAAAAGTATATCCGTCAATTTGTTCATACATGTACGCTTCACCATCTTTGTAGGTCACTTCCACATTCGTAGTTGGTGCGAAAAGTATTCCAACTTTAAAGCGAGCTTGCTTGATGAGAATAAAATCTCTGACTAAAACTTTGACAGGGTGACTGCGCTGGTCACCTAAATACAGCCTATCGTTATCTCAGTGTCGGTCTTAAAACTTCAAGTTTTCCGTCGATTTCACCGCTGGATTCAAGTTTTAAAATATTCATAACCAGCGGATACACATTCACATTTTCAGTCGTGGGAATGCGAAGGCCTTTTTTAAATTCACTGCCGTAGGCTATAAATAACCCGTTTAATTCTGCAGTATTTTTTGTGTCCCACCCGTGGGTGGCTTTGTTTGAAGTGCCAATAGCCTGCGCCACGAAACCTTCTTCGAAGCCAATGTACACGCCTGGGGCGCCGACCACGATAATATCACCGCGGCGATCAGCATCGTCTAAACCCCATTCTTTGGGTAATTCTGACGCTTTATAAACTGTCATTTCACCGGGTAAGACGGGAATTTTTTTAAGATCCTGATACGCTTTTTCGATGGCTAGTTGATCGTCGGAATAAAAAGAGACTACAGCTCCGCGGCCGGAATTTTTAAAACCTTTTAATGATGTTTGCATTACAGAAGTTATATCAATCGTTTTGTCGATTAATTTCATGCCGTGATCAGAAACGACAACGATTTGGATGTCTAAATTATTTTTAGAAATAAAATCTTTTAACTGCGAAAGGCTACTGTCGATCGAAAGCACGGCTTGTTTTGTTTCTTCAGCCCGCGGACCGAATCTGTGGCCAGCTGAATCCACATCTGAAAAGTACAGGCTAATGAAATGCGGTCTTTGCTCTGATGGCAAACTAAGCCATTCAGTGACCCACTGAACGCGCTGATCGTTACTAATACGGCCGTCGTATTTTTTCATATATGTTGGGTCAACTCCGCCGATTTTAGCTTCGGCGCCCACCCAAAAACAAGTGGCTGCTAACATTCCTTGTTTTTCCGCGGCGGTCCAAATTGGAAGGCCACGGTACCACGAACCATCATTCACCGATGTGGTGTCACCCATCGAATAATATTGTTTTCGTTTTTCGTCATAGAATTTATTTCCGACAATACCGTGGTGACCCGGTTTAAGACCTGTCACCAGTGACACATGATTTGGAAAAGTTAAAGTTGGAAAACTAGGAATTAAGCCATCGGAACGTACGCCGTTGTTTGCCCAGGCCAGTAACGTAGGCGGTTTGTATAAATCTAAATAGTCTGCTCGGAATCCATCAATTGAAATCATGATAACCGTGGGTTTAGTTTGTTGCTGGGCTGAATTGAAACGCACTTTTGAATTTAGCGTTAGCGTAGGGTGCGATCTAAAATCGCTGCATGCATTTAAAATTAAAATAAAAAAGATAACTTTTAAGCTCAACTGACAAATTTTCTGAAAATGATTTTTAGTTTTTTTCACCAAATCCCCCGCAATTTGTATTCTGCTTGGGATCAATGAATTCAATCAAGTAGGAAGTGCTAAAATTTTTATTTTTAATGACCACTCAGCGCGACACGTCGTTCATTTTCTGAATCTAAAAGGTTTGCAGCATGAGCTTGTTTCACATTTTCCCATATTTTTTCTGTCACTGGCCCAGATATTGAGTTCTGGATAGTTTGTGTATCGATAAAACTTGCTTGATACAATAAATCAGCCTTGATGCCTGCTAAAGTTTCACGCAGGGCTTTACTGATGGCACTATTTTCCACTTGCGGATCTTGAATGATCGCCGTAACCAAAGAAATACTTAGTTGGGTATCCCCAAATTGGGCGGCTGCAATTAATAAATCAACGGCCGCTTGTAAATCTGTTGCCGTTGCAGATTCGAGATCATTTTTATTTGTTAAAAATGAAAAAACATTTTGCAATTTTTCTTGGTCAAAAAATAATTGTCTCAGAACAGATTCTTCGCTGGGTGATTTAAACACTTTCTGTTTAATGGATTTAAATTGTTGTAAGTCCTTTGCGATGACTTCTTTGACGCTGACTTCCTGCAGAGCTGCGATTGAAGGTTTGGTTTGGTTACTAGTAACTTCTGAAACTTTTTTCGCCAATACTTGCGGCTGCAGACTTTTTAATTTTATGGAATTTTGTGGCAAAGCAGAGATTTTCAAAGCAGCTTGAGTCTTATCTGGCGTGGATGAAAAAAGTATCCACGCAGCAGTAAAAATAACTAAGGCGATAGAAAAAAAGACAACTCGTGAATTTTTCATTATTTATCTAAAACTCCACGAATGAGATGTTTTTGTAAAATTTGACGATTTAAATTTTGTGCGCCCTCGTTTTGAAAATAAGCTGTGCCGGCTAAGTATCCGTTGATCACGACCACGTTTTTCTTCAGATCATTGGATTTAACAAACACGTTATAAACTTTACCGAAGTGTTCTTTGTTTTCGATCGCAAGGATTTGATCTTTGCGTGCACCCAATTGTAATAAATTATCTCCGACTTTAAATTCACTGGCCAATTTCATCATTCCACTTTCATGCAGTAAAGCGTGATTCAAGGTCAGTTTTAATTCAGCGCCCGATTTTAAATGAAAAATCAAAATAGGCTGTGTGGTATCAACCAGCTCGGTCACCCATTTATCGACTGCCGTTTTTTGAATGTCTTTGCTACTCATGCTGCTATTACTTTGTAGTGTTCCAACCCAAGCCAGATTTTGGGTTAAGGCATCGATAAATGATACCGTTTGAAGATTGCGGTCGTGCTTGGCTTTAGCAATGATTGTTTGCTCTGGAGTCGCACACGAAGAGACACACACGGCTGCAATGTACGCGGTTACCGGAATATCACAACTGGCTGCCGCTGATGTTGGCGCAATCCAAGTTTTACTTTTTTTAGAATCCATGAAAGTTGGATACAAATGTCTTGTGGTATTATTTAAACCAATGTTTTTGTATTTTGTATTTTCAAAATTTTCTAAAAATTCTTTGATCAATGGCACTTGATTTTCACACTTTACCATCCAATCATGACGGCCTGCTGCTTTTTCATTACTTAAAGAATCGTGCGAACACCGAGCCGTCACTAAATCACGGCAATACGTGTTTGTGACCCAAGGCGTGGACATAGTTGTACGACTGGCTTCAGAGATTTTATGATCAACACATGCTATATTCACTGTAACCGTCGTGCTGCGCTCTTGGGTAATAACACCGATTTGGTGTTTCGGACAAACGGCAGAGCTTCCAATTTCTTCTTCTTTCGTTGTTGATGTAGAACTTTGCACGGCTAAAGGATTTCCGTCGCAAACTCGGGTTTCAATCGGAGACGGAATCACGCAACGTTCATTTGGACTGATATTTCCTTTATTATCACGGCATTCATAAATTTTATTTTGCGAACCACCACAATTGGCCGAGCACGCTGTAAAATTATTTGTGGCCACCCAACTGTAATTGGGACATAGACCGGCTGTTTTAATTTCTCCAGTACGAATGTTACTGGTAGAAATTTGTCCATTGGTGCATTTATTATCTGAAAGTTGATTCATCACATTAAAGATTCCAGTTTCAGCAAATGGACAAACAACAGCTTGTGAAATTTCTGCAGTCACAGCACCCAGCACAGTTTGGTTATCAGTTAAAATTTGTGACCCAGACGTGGTTGCAAGTGTACATGACTGACCTGTGCAAGGGCCTTCACTGACTAAAATTTCAGTGCGTGATTGTTCCACCCACATTTGCGATTCATTGATTGATTTACACATCTGAGTGATCTGATCACGGTATTTATTTTCTTTTATTCCGTTAAGTCCACAAACTGCATTTCGTAATTTGATATCACCGTCAATAGCTCGAGTTGCATTTAGATCTAAGCATGCGTTGGGATTGACGGGCACTGGAGTTGGAATAGGCGTTGGATTTGGTGCAGGAGTTGGTGCAGGAACCGGTGCAGGCACAGGCGCTGGCACAGGACCGGGAAGCACTTCTAAAAAACTAATCGCTGAAATTTGCCGAGTCAATGTGATGGTGTTGGCCGATTCAGATCCTAAGCGAATAACAGCTGTTAGAACATAATCTCCGGGAGTGTCATAGGTGTGACGAACTAACGACGTGTTGGCGGTTGGCGTACCATCACCAAAATTCCAAGTGATTTCGGTACCAGCGTAAGCCAAACACGAAGTTTCACTTAATGAAAATGTTGAAGTGACTTCAGCAGGAACAACAGTGGCACCAACAATAGATAAATTCTGCAGTGGACAATCGATCCCACTCGTTAACGGTAAAATAGAAATAACCTGAGATAAAGTTTGCACCTGATTGTTCGCATCAGTAACACGAACTGAGACCGTGTGAGATCCTAGTGAAAAAGAATGACTAATAGGCACTAAGGAATTAACAACAGCTGAACCATCCGCAAAATTCCATTCGGCACTGATCAACTGGGTTCCTTGCGGAATTGCTAATGAAAAATTGTAAGCATTCAATTCAAAACCAACTTGCGGACCGACGATCAAAACAGTCGTGTTGGTAACTCCGACTAAAGTAGAGGTAGTTGCAGTTGAAACGGCCGCTGAGGTCGTAGCTGCAGCGAACATTGAAGCCTTCCCAGATGAAAAGGACGCCGAAGTGTTTGCAGCTACCGTCGACCTAGCTGAAATTAGATAAGTGCCCGTTCCGTTAATTTTTGCAGCAATTTGAGACCCATAGCCGATAACCACTCCCGATGCCGACCAAGTTGCTTTTTGCGCTTGGGCACAACTGACTGAAGTGTCTAAAGATAAAACTGAGCTTTGACCCGATATCATTTGCGTAGTGCCTTGGATTTGTGAATTTGCTAAAGACGTTCCTGAGTTGTCACAAACGGATAGGCTTGAAGAGCTGTTTTCGTTCAATGAATTCGAAGCTGTGTCACCCGGTTTACAACCCGTGATTAAGACTGCGATTGAAAAGACGATTACTTTAAATTGAACGAAACGAAAGCCATTTTCTTTGGTAGTTGTTTTCATTTAATAAGCTTACGGCTATTAAGTGAAAAATAAAGTATTTGCCTTAAGGTATTGAAATATCACAGGTATTTCAAATATTGTTTTACTATGAGGCGGCTTAAGCTATTGATATATTTAAAAAAAAATTAAAATCAATTTTTAAGAATTATCAGATCTGAAAAAGAAATAGACGAAAATCTGCGGATGAAAACTTAAAGTTCAGCAGAAATGTTTATTTGTTCTTCGATTTGCGGCTTAAAATGCAACCGACACCGTGCCTGGTAATTATCAACTGCACCAACTTCGATTTGCAAACCCGAGCCTTTTAATTTTTGCGTGTACGAAGCTAGATTTCCGCAAATGGTGCAAATAGCCCGAGGCTTTGCAACATCTTCAGCAATAGCCATCAATGTGGGAATGGGTTCAAACGGTTGACCGCGCCAATCCATATCAAGGCCTGCAACGATCACGCGAAGGCCACGCGCTGCCAGATCTCGGCAGACATTTACTAAATCTTGGGTAAAAAATTGACCTTCATCAAATCCAACAACTTGCGTGCTGTCGTGAAGATGATCCCAAACATCAAGAATATGATTTAAGGCAACAGCTTTTATTTGTGATTGGTCATGCGATGATACATCGGTGTCATGATAACGATTATCAAGCCTAGGTTTAAATACTTGGGTTTTTAGTTTTGCAAATTCAGATCGGCGCACACGTTTAATCAGCTCTTCGGTTTTTCCGCTGTACATCGAACCTGCTATGACTTCAATCCAACCTGACATTTTTAATTGTCCTTTTTTAAGTATTTAAACTAATAACGGCCGCTTTAATTTGTATTCTGAAAGCGCATTGATGATGTGATACAGCGAGCTTGCTTTCGAAGACTGTAAAATAAATTTATTTTCTGCTTTCGTATCGAACCATAACCCGGCAGTTTCTGTTTCAAAATATTTATTCAGTGCTACCATAGCTTGATCAGCAGCTTTTGCAAAACTAGGTTTTAATGTGGCATCAGCAAGTACGCCCAGTTGCACCGCTGTTTTAATGCGTTCACATTGCGGCCAAAATCGCGCGCTGTTTTTTTTAACTTTAAAATCACTAAAAACTTCGTCAAAAGCTAAGTTTGAATTAATATCAACACCATGCTTTTCAGCCAAATTAAATAATTGTAGCGGTAAGTTCGTATTTTTTATTGAAAGTAATTCTTCGTACTGCACAATCAGCCAAGCCCACTCATACTGGTGACCAGGTTCAAAGATAAACTGATCGTTATCTTCACGTAAGACTTGCCAAGTTTCAGAAAAATATTCAGCGACAACTTTGATTTCATTATTCACAAACTTGGTTTTACAAAGCTGATACAATTCAGAAGCTAACTCTTTCCAAATACCATCTGAATCTATTTTTATCCACTCGATAACGGCTTCAAATAAATGCATATGCGGATTAGATTGAAAAACTATTTGACTGTTTTTTATTTCAGTAAAACCACCCGCAGGATTTTTTCTTTGAGTTTTAAGATAACTAACTAATTCTAAAGCGCGGTCTTTGATTTGTGGTTCTTGTAAAATTTCAAAGGCTCTTGCTAATCCAAACAGCATGAAGGCTTGGGTGTACAATTCACTTTGAGTTTCGACTGGATTATTTTTGGAATCAAGCGCGTGCAAATAAGCACCACTGGGTAAAGAGTAGTGCTTTATAAAATTAAGATTTTTTTCGATGATTGCCTTAGCTTGATCGTTCGATAGAATATTCATCTTCACGGCTTCGGTGTACGCATAGATTTGGCGCGCTTGGACCATGGCCCTGCGCGGGGAATTTTCAGCCGTGCCTTCTGCATTAAGGCTTTCGATGAAGGCACCCGTTTCGGGATCAAAAGCATTTTTTGTCCATAAAGGAAAAACCTGGTTTTTTAGCCAAGCCTCGGAATTTTGAATGATGTTTGTAAATGGCGTCATTTCGTTACGAAAAAGTGTTCCACCCGGGGTGGGAAGTTGCAATTGAAATCGAGCTGTTCGCTGCTACATACAGTATAAAAACTGTTGCTATAGTGCTCATAATTCCAAAAAAATGAGCACTATAGCAACAAATTTTTTTTTCATTACCTGAGCCTTATAGATAGCGCGCTATATTTAAGACTATTTCGGTTTATGTACCGAAATAGTCTTAAAACTTACCGGCGCGTAAATCAGCAAAGGCGGTTCTAATTTCATCTTCTGTGTTCATGACGAAGGGTCCTCCGAAGGCAACGGGTTCATTGTAAGGCTCTGCATGGCACAATAAAACTAAAGCATTTGATGCAGAGCTTATTTGCAGCTGATTACCGTCTGAATTAAATTCGACTAAATTCATGGCTTTTATGGATTGGCCGCTGACTTGAACTTCACCTTGCGCCACGTAAAAAAATATTTGGTGATTTTGCGGAATGCCGACTACCATACGTCCACCCAATTTTAATTCGATAAGTAAGGTCGTAATATCTGTGGAGGGAGTAAACGGACCTTGAATTTCATTCCACTTTCCAGAGATCACTTGCACCCCGACATTTTCGTTATCTTGCGTGACTAGCGGAATTTCATTTTTTTGTAAACCCACGTAATACGGGTCTGATAATTTTAGCCTGGCCGGTAAGTTTATCCACAGCTGCAGAACTTCTAAATCTCCGCCGTGGGTTTTGAAATTTTTTGAGGAAACTTCTTCGTGAGTAAGACCACGGCCGGCACTCATCCACTGCACTCCACCTGCAGCGATAACGCTTTCATGCCCGCCACTGTCTTTGTGAGCGATGTCGCCAGCAATAATAAAAGTCACAGTCTGAAATCCGCGGTGCGGGTGCGGCGTGAACGGAAGACCGTTATTATTTTTGGAGTACACTTGCGGGCCATGATGATTTAAAAATAAAAAAGGATCTAGCATTTCAATTTGCGGAGATGGTAGCGGACGCACGGTTTTTAGGTTTGCAATATTGTCCCGGTACGCAGGGAATATTTTTTTAATTGAAAAATTCTTCATTTAAAATGCAGCAGCAATCCAGTACGGAATTAAAATATATAAAAAGATGTCTCGGATTAAATAATAAAGTACGACCAGGGAAATTAAATGCCAGCCGTAGCGTTTGAAAGATTTTTTTAGTCCGTCATTTTTGATACTAAGGGCCATCTGTTTTACTTGATTCATAAAATTAGCGTAGGGGTCTTTTGTAGCTTTTATTAGTCCTTATTTTTGGAAACTATGAAGATATAGATTTTTGTGATGACTTCGTGCTAAATCGCATAGGTTGTAGCGAATTTAATAATAAATAACAATCAAACCCGGTTGACCCGTAGCGTGCCCTGCCCCGTTTCCTTTTCCTGCAATATAATCTGCGTCCGCCGAATTGGCGACTGCACTTCCAGAACCAGATGTAAGTAAAGTACTTGTGGCTGAAGCGGCTGCATGACTGGAACCACCACCATCCGAACTATTTATTGCACCACCACCGCCGCCCGGAGATCCAGCACCGCCTGATATTAAACCTCCAGAAAAACCTGATAAGCGTCGGCTGTCGCCGGCATAATTTGCGTAAGGAACTGAATTCACGTTAATCTGAGGAAGCGTTTGCCAACCTGATGGTGAGCCATCTAAAAACTGCGCAATGATTCTGCGATTATCAGTACCGCTGACACTGGGTGAATAAATTCCGCCGCTGGAACAATTTAACGTTGGACTTGAATTACTAAATACATCCGTAAAAGTGTACGCGGCTGTTGGAAAAACTTTGGTACCACTTCCTAAATTAAAAACGGCCAATCCAGCCGAGGCCGACATATTCACATTCGCAAAATCTTCGATATATAAAACGCAAGTATTCCAAAGAATGCCATGATATGTGTTTTCAGTTGTCGAAGCATGATGTTATATCGGACGTTGTTTAAAAACCTAGGATTTTTTCAGAAACTGACTTACTTTGAGATCAGCCAGTTTCTATTTTTAATTTCCACCGCAGCTGTAGTTGAATTTCGTACTGGCTGCACCAGTTCCGAGAGTCACAGTGAAAGCCGCAGAGCTTTGCGCTGAAATATAATATGTGCCAATGTAATTACTAGCCGGAGTCACCGTGCAAAACGCATTGGTCGGAAAGGCATTTGCAAAAGTTACTGTGCATGCCGATGTGTTACCCCCACCTAAAGTAAATTGCCCGCTATTGTTATTGCTGCCAACCGCTGCTGCTGGCGGAGCTGTTCCACACGCACTGATCGTTGGTACCGCGCTGGAATTCATCAGCGCAAGTGATGATCTGATGGCACCAGTGACATCTAACGGATAGGTGGGATTCATGTTCGCAATACCGACATTACCGTTATAAGTGACGGTCATGCGTTTATTATTCTGCGTGACCAGATACAGATTCGGAGCATTCGCATAGACGTTCGTAGATTCAACCATCATACCGCCGGATTTACCCGATTCGTTGTTATCGGCCTCGGTACTTAACTTCATCATCAAACCCACTTGACGGGTAGAGCCCGTGTTTAATGGTTGATTTGCATGACGAATCACAACTAAATCGCTGTAAGAATTGTAAGTTAAACCGCCCGTTGTAATTTCAAGTTTTGGCACGACGGAAGGAAATAATGTTGCAGCCGAGCTGATCATGGTTGCGGTACCACTATTAGCACCGATGGTTGCATTACCATTACCCAAAGAAACTTTTTTCTCGATAAGGAAAGGACCGCCGGCTGGATTAACTATAAATGGCAGGTTGACTGTCAGACTAGTATTGTTGGCAATTGACGTAACTGTTCGCTCGACTCCGGAATAATTAATCACATCACCAACAACTATTTCAGAAGTAAAAAGTGTACCTGATCCGGTGATCGTTGTTGTTGTGCCAGAGATTCCGCCGCTGCCTGTACGGTTACCGTTCACTTCGAAAAGACTGCTGGGAGTACTCGTACCGATGCCGACGTTACCTGTGTTATCAAAACGCATGCGTTCAAAACCATTTGTAGAAACACTTACAGAATTTGCGCCAGCGCTAAATAATCCGGCTGTAGCCTGACCCACTCCAACACTTGGTGCTGCGGCAGTTCCCGATGCAGCGATCACAGTGCCCGAAAGTGTTCCGCCGGCTATTGGTAATTTTGTCGAATCATTAATTGCCGTACACATCCAACGGTCGTTGACGGTGCTCCAGTAAGGCTTTTGGCTGTCTAAACATGAAATCGCATCCGCCACGTCGGCTGCGTAAGAAGCCGCTTGAATGGCGTTTACAATTCGTGAATCATCACCGGCAGCCAAAGTATTTGCGGCCGTACCAACGTTAACTGCCAAAGATGGAGTCGTTGATGGATTGGTAACTGTTAAGTAACTGCTAGCTGAGGATACCGCAGTAACTGTTCCGCCCGTGACCGAAGCCCAAGAGCCGTCACCACGTAAATAATTTGTCGCACTCGGAGTACCAGTACCTAATCGCGAAGCCGTGATCACACCCGTTGTTATTTTTGCCGCATCGAAATTATCCAGACTGATGACTCCGGCGGCCACAGCTAAACCCGAACCAACTTGCACGACACCTTTTGCAGAAGCTGTTGCATCCGTGGCCGCTACCGGACCGGGCACACAACGAAGACTTGGCCCTGAACCCGGATTTGTTACGGTTAATACATCGCCCGGGTTACAAACTGGAAGCGTTGAAAATCGCAAAAAATCACTTGCAGTAAAGCCAGCTAACTTTGCACTGTCGCCGGCAAAATTTGAAAACGGAACGGAGTTAATATTAATCGCTGGCAAAGATTGCCATCCGTTTGCCGATCCATCTGTGAACTGGGTAATAATTTTTCGGTTGTCGTTACCACTGACATCGGGCGAGAAGGTGCCGCCACCTTGGCAATTCATCGATGTAGATAAATTATTAAATAAATTTGTAAAGGTGTAAGCGGCTGTCGGATAAACTTTGGTACCCGCACCTAAATTAAAAACCACAAGCCCCGTGGAACCTGACATATCAACGTTAACGAAATCTTCAACATACAAAATACAAGTTCCCGTCGGATCGACCGTGGTAAATCGAAAATTCACTGCGGGCGCTTCCAATGGAAGGCCATCTGGTTTGTAGATCTTTGATTGAAACGACAAGGTTTTTGGCACTGCTAAAGCATTGAGTGAAAACGCAAACATTGTAATGAAAACTAAAAAGATAGTTTTTATGCTTTGATTCATACTACAATATCGGACTATATTTCGTAAAACTTAACCGAACTTTGACGATAAGTTCGACAGTAATTACCGAAAATCAGCAACTGTTTCAGATTGCTACGGTGAAATCAAATTGGCTGCAGTTTGTGTGACTGGAAAATGAAGTTGGCTTTTCTAAACAAATGACCACATGCCAACAAAACTGGTATTTCGTTATAGAGCCATCAAAGCATAATACTGATTCATCTGTGTTCTTGATGTATACGATTTAAAAGTCAGCCGGTCTGCCAATGTTTTTCCATCAACCACAAAGTTTTTTGGATTTTTGAAAGTAAAAACTTTACTGCCTACATCATCACCGCCACTGAATGAAATCCAGGCCGGCAGTGTTTTTGTATTTTCCACGATATACGCATTACTGCTAATAAAATAATTTAAATTCGAAGTGTTACTGGTTGGTTTTTGCATGCGCAATTGACCAAGCGCCATTTTATTATTTGTAATCGTGTTAAAGCACGTGCACCCGCCTGGAACATTGACGGCCCTGGGGTCATCAAACACATCAACTGAATAATTCGGATTCATCATCATCACATTATTTTGCACAGTATGATAAGAGCCCGCGCGAATGTATATACCAATGCTGTTTCCAAAAAAATAGTTTCCGGTGACGGCGTGCTTTGTTGAAACCTCCAGGTGCATACCTTGGCCTTTATTGTGTAAAAACAAATTATTCGTAATCTTTTGATTACCCACGCGGCAAAAATCACACCAGTAACCAGGGCCGTAGTTGTAAGAAATCTCGTTATTATCTACTGTCGAGTTAACAAATCCCGAAACCATTTTAATACCGCCTGCGTGCCACAGTTCACTGAACGCACGCAGGTTATTGCCTTTAATTTTATTATTTTGAATCAAAGCTGTATCACCGACACCAGAGATTCCGGTTTGACCGCAAAAAGAAATATTTGAATTTAAAATCTTCACATTTTTTTGTGTCGTAGGTCCTGTGGCGATGCATGACCCGTCTGCCAAGGCAGCTGAAATATTGTCGACGGTGACATCATGATTGTTATAAATATGCAGTGCACCTTGGCCTTGTTCTCGGAAAGTCATGGTGTTGGCATGTTCAAAATTGATATCTCGAATCGTCAAATTAGATACGCCTTCGGAATCCATCCATCTTTCGCGCACAGCAATTTCCATCAGCTGTCCGTTGGGACTGATTCCACCCGGCGTGCGCATCCAAATTCTTTGGTTCGTCGTATCATGCCAAAAACTATTGGCAGGAACGGCTGCGGGATCCGTACCAGTTACAACATGCCCAGGCCAACCCCACTTTGGCATCGTGGATGCTGCTACCGAGCCATTAACTTGTTGAAGCATTCTGCGATTGATAAAGGCCATTTGCACCTGCGGGCCAGAATAATTTAAATAAAAAAGTCCGTTTCCAGAACTGACCCAGCCCGTATTTTTTATATCAGAGCCTTTTATAAAAACCGTGTGCGAAGGCTTCGCTTGAATATAAAGCCTGGTCGGAGTTTTTCCTTTCAGCATAAAAACTTCGCGGTAGGTGCCTTCACTCAAAATCAGGGTATTATCAGCGCCATTAGTAATCGCAGCAACTCCTGATTGAATTGTTGTAAACGGCCTGGTCACGCTTCCGTCAGCGACACCATTCACACCAGCGTAACTTTGATCGACATAGATTAGTTTTCCGATAGTGGATCGAACTGCACCAATTTTTATTGATCTGTCTGCTGTCGAAACAATTGCTGCTGATGGCACACGGGTGTAATTTGGACCAACCGCGTAGTTTGATTGAACGACTGTGGTTGTGTAATTTGTGTTGCCTGCAAACGTTGGTATTGAAAAAAATAAGATCGAGGTCAGTATTAAACTGATATGATTCATCGACATCCCCCCGGATAAAATGATTCGGGATTAGGATAACATCTTGTTGTTTAGAAAAAATTTTTTTGTAAGAAGTGTGTTAAAATAATACTGATCGTCTAACTTTCTTAAGTTATTGCATGCAACTGTAATTCACACTCAATCCATCAGCGGCCGCAGAAAAGTTTATTGTCAATGCTGTGGTTGTTGCAGTCACACCGATGCCAATTGTGGATGCGGCACCTCGCCAGGTGATTGTACAAAACGGAGCCGTGATAAATGCTGAATTAAATGTTACTACACAACTAGTAATCGAGCCCGTACCGACCGTGACAGCGCCTCTGGTATCGTTACCCGTGATTGCCGGCGTGGCACCACATGTTCCAACAGTTGCCGCATTTCCAGAATTTGCAAAGTGACCCTTTACATCCAAAATAACACCTGTTGTTGCGTTTCCAATACCAACATTGCCAGATGCGTCGACACGTATTCTTTCAACACCCGCAGTAGATAAGCCTAAAATATTTGTACCACCACTGAACAACCCTGACGTCGTCTGACCCACACCAACACTAGGCGCAGCAGCTGATCCTGCAGAGGAAATCGCAGCACCTGTCATCGTGCCACCGGCGAGCGACAGATAACTTGCTAAATTAGTCGTCGTCGCAATTGTTCTGC
>JAYUCH010000072.1:0-22849 GCA_043740435.1 Bdellovibrionales bacterium
GTTGGCTCATGCTTTAAGCTAAATTGTTGCTTACATGCGAATCAAAAATTTTATCCTTATAACTGGAATCTTATTTCAAGCGTACGTCGCCGCAGCTGACGGCCTGCAGTGCGCCCAGTTATTCGATAAGACGTTCAAAGCTTCCGAATTCGTTATTCATGTCACAGGAAAAAAACAATCTGCTAAGCTGATCGCCCAAGCCCATGAAAATCTGAACACTGATATCGAAATTTCAGATCTGAACAAAGTTCTTGTTGCGATTAAAAATAATGGCATTACTGATTTGCCTGCAGAAGATCGAAAATTCATAATTAAGTTAAGACAAAATTCTTCGTTTTTAAGATCTATTTATCAAACATCGGATAAGCGTCACCACGGTCCTAATGAATTCGCAAATTTTGTTCGCGACTTCGGCGTTTTGAAGGATTACCTGCTGCTCGAAGATAATGATAATACAAAAAAATGGGCAAAAAAAATTCTGAAAAAATACGCAGATCTTAATTTCGAAGAATTAAGCAAAGACACAAAGCCTGCAGCAAAAAAATCAGTCACCAAATATTTTAAAAATATTATAAAAGACACTGAACTGATCATGGCAAAACCGCTGATCACCGTCGATGAACTGCACGACGTGCGTAAGCATATCAGGGATGTTCTACGCTATATGCAAATCACGAGTGAAAATGAATACTTCGAAGAATCTGCACAAATTGAATTTCTTAAAAAAATAAATTTGAAATTAGGTGAAATCTGTGATGAAAACGCCGGCCGAATTCTTCAAGGTGAAATTACAGAAGATACCTTAATGGAATTTCCTGAAAAAATCCGTCCACGGGTGATGCACTTTCTTGAAAACTTCAAAATTATTACTGAAAAGTAAGCCGACCAATAACTGTCTAAGGTTCAGACACCCCACTACCCAATTTTGTTCAAATGGTTCCGTCGCTTTGCCCCTGAGCCTCTGAATCATCGTATAACCTTTATTAATGAATTATCAGGCATCTAACTTGTAATACCAAGTTACGAAGGAATAACTATGAAAAGCTTGATCTATGCGTTGTCTGCACCAATTGTTTTTTTTCTAGGCTTAACGGCTGAGGCTTCATTAAGTTGTCATGTTTTATTTGCAGAGCCCTTCAATCCCTACTCTGTCGCATCGGAATCAAACCGCGTAGAAATAACAAAAATATCAGAAGACACAGATAAAAATTCCCAGTTGATTTTACAAGAAGAAGGCTTTTCACCCGATTCCAAAAAAGCGGTGATTGAATTGGTGCGCATGCTTGTACAAAATTCTGATTTCAAACTGGAAGACAAAAATGTACTAACAAAAAATAAATTTACGCTAGGTGTTCCGCTGAAAAATGGATATTCGTTGCTTTTGAACTACGAATCGAAATCAGGGCAAGTGTCACGGTTTGTACTGCAAGACAAAATCTTGTTAATGACCCCAACTGGTAAAGAAATTAAAATTACAGATGAAATATTAGGCGCTGATGCACTAGAAATCAAAAAATCTGAATTTGATTTAAACACTTTTAGTCAAAAAGGTTTAC
Organism: Bdellovibrionales bacterium; assembly: GCA_043740435.1. Taxonomy (GTDB): domain Bacteria; phylum Bdellovibrionota; class Bdellovibrionia; order Bdellovibrionales; family Bdellovibrionaceae; genus Pseudobdellovibrio. The sequence continues at coordinate 1,557 of JAYUCH010000072.1, forward strand.
AAATAAATTTGAAAATCCCCCTTACAGTCGATGGAGATCTTTTAAAGAAGTTTTCCGAAATGGCTAATTATTTTGAGTATTTTAGCAAAGAAGAGCTCAGGGAATTATTTAATAAAACGGATAATTTATCAAAAATAAAAACCTATTTAAACTTAAGAAAAGCGAAAACGGTGTTCTTTGATGTCTTAATAAAACAACCATTCAAAACTTTGGTCGGTGGCGCGATGATGTTTTTCGTATTTAATTCACACGTTATGTTGCCAGCTTTCCCGCACACAGTTCAGCCCGTTAATCCTCCAGCAATAAGTCAAATGTACATTCAAAAAACGATCGATAATTTACACTTACCTGCAGACGATAAAGAGCTGCGGCAGCAGTTTGCTGAAATACGCACGCAGGCAGAAAGCCATGCACTTCATTTTCTAGATTCAAAAAAAAGCAACCTATTCATTTTCGAACAAGTTAAAAAAAACGAATCAGTAAAGCATACCTATTTGGTTTTTTCTGAAGACCTTTCTTCTCAGTTGAAGAATACGAACAATCTTGGAATGCAATATTTTGTTATGGAAATTAATGCCGCAAAAAATCAAAAGCTAATTTCATTTATTAAAAATAACGATTCAGTACCCACAGAAAAACTAAACCACCAGGATATTCAGGAATGAAAACCTGGCAACTTATTTATCTATTTTTCGGGATCTCGATCGCCGGATTTTCCATCCAAGCAAACCAATGCAAAGATATTTTTTTTAAAGATCCTTTTACAAAACAAACCATGCAAAAAAATATGATTGTTGCACTTCGCGATTCAGTAAAAAACTTAAGTCAAAGTACCACAGGCGCACGGATCGAAAAAAAATGGACTTTGCCTTCACATAACATCACCTTATTGATCGATCAGCTGGGGCAAGATCTTTTTCATGATCAAGTCGCTATTAAGTCCCGCGATAAAGTAAGAGCTGGTTCTAAAAACGTAACCCACACGATTTACTTAGACCAATTCAAATTAAATTTGAAAGACAGTGGATTTGAAATTGGAACTGATTTTGATTTAACTGAAGTGACCATGAAGCCACGTATTCGGAAATACGGTACGATTTCTTCAGACAAGGCTGTTTCTTTGAATCATGTCGAATTTGCTGCATTTACCCAAGATTATTCGTTCGTCGAATTTAAATTTCCGGATGCCCGGTTCAACGGTGCTGTGTTCAAGCCGCGCATGTACATGGCTGACAAATATATCAATATGTTTGGAACACCTGAATTTATTTCGAACTTTGATTTGATTTTACGTGAAACCCGGGCATTAGAAATTAATAAAACCACGCCCGAAACAGTCGAGGCCATGATGCGTTTCTTTTTAAACGGACAGCAACAAGGTGCAAGTTTTGGCAAAGTGGCTGTTAATCTTTACGAACGTGTTTCCTATGCCGTGGATTTTACAGATATGCGGCACGACTCAAAATTTCAAATTCAAATGACGCTTGATAAATCAATTTCATTACTGGTTTATGAATTAGGTAAAACCATCGAGGCTTACAAACCCGAACACAGTGTCATTGAAGTCAAAATACCGGTTGAGTACGCAAACGTTCAATTAGCAAAAACGGATGGATCTGCAAAAGATAAAGCGAAAGTCGAAAAAACTTTGTTATCCATTCCTGGCTATGAAACTTTTTTGAAATTTGTAAATTCAGTTCAGAAATCACATTTAAAAGAAGAATACCTTGAAGGTGTGGGTAAGAATGGCCATGGGCACCGCGGATACTTGCGCGCCATCGGCGATAAAACCCATTGATTGTGTCTCTTTCCTGGAAATAACCGAACAAGAATATGTTAAATCCAACGAATTGCTTTTAAATGACTTAAGCTAAGACATTTTTTTGGATTATTTTGATAAAGAAAAATAAAAAATGGAAACATTTTTTCTGCGGCGTTATTCTTTTATGTATACAAGAAACGCTGACGTAAGCCTAAGGGGTCACTTAGGACAGTTGTTGCGGATAATGGAGGACGTTTGTGAGAAGAATTTTTAATCACAATGATAAAGCACCGAAGTGAAGTTGCTCTAATAAAATATCTTACCAAATTTTTGAAAGTCTCGAGTTCTTAAACAATTTTAAACAACAGGAGGCATCTAGCGGACTTTGAATACGGGTGACCGTATCCTTCTTTGCCTCAAGGCAAACTCTGGGAAACCATAGGACGCAAAGCTACAGGGGCTTATCGAAAGATTGCCAGCCAGCTGCCAAAGGATGAAAAAAGCCTGCGGTGAAAATCGCAATGGAAGGAAAAATCGTTCTACAAAATTATATCATGGATTGGTTTCATTCCCCTTAATGCAAGCTTTTTATTGATGAAAGGCTTGCATTCTTATTTTCTAGCAATGCCCACACTTTTCTTTTTTAACCGAACAATCTTTTTATCTTTCACGGAACCCTTAGAGGTCGAATTTCGACTTTGATCGGTCTTCTGCTGATCGTCAGATTTTGCATCATTTGGAATAACTAATTTAGATCCTGATTTCAGTTTGCTTTTTCGGTTGATGTTATTAACCTTTTGCAAACTCATCAGCGAAACTTTGTATCTTTCGGCGATAGACCACAAAGAATCACCGGGCTGCACAATATAAAAATTTCCTAAAATCGGCACGGCAACAGGTTTCAAAACTGTTTTTGTTTTCGCGACAACGTCAGGCCGCTTCACTTCAAGTGGAGTGCGATCTGGAACAAAAATATTTTGACCCAGTCGTAATTTTTTTTTCCTAGGAAAATCATTCAGATCACGTAGAAAAGCCACATTTGTCCGAAAGCGTTTTGCAATTGAAGAAAATGTATCCCCTTTTCGAATTTTATAATTTTGAATTTCATCTTGATCGGCAACGTACTCGACTTTTTCAGGGATGCTGTCTTGTGCGGCCTTCACCGCAACATCATAACCACCAACTGGAATTCTAAGACCTAAAACATTTTCTGTATCAAGGGGCGCAATTTCACCTTTGAACTTTGGATTCAGCGCTTTAAAATCTTCGTAATTGAAATTCATTTTTTCAGACATGACTCTTAGGTTCACCGGTTGATTGACCGTGATGTGGTCAAATTCAATTGGCGCCATGTAATCGATACCTTCAAAGCCATATTTATCAGGATTTTTTGCAATCAACTTTGCTGCAATAAATTTCGGTACATAGTCGTCAGTTTCTTTAGGTAAGGCTCGCTTATGACGGGCCAGCGCCCAAAAATCATTGGTTTTGTATTTACGAACTGCACGTAAAATGCGGCCTTCACCTACATTGTAAGAAGCCATCGATAAATACCAAGAATTGGTCAGCTTGTATAAATCTTTGAAATAATCTGCTGCAGCCTGTGTCGACAAAACGGGGTCACGTCGCTCGTCGACTAACTGGTTAATTTTTAATTTATAACGTTTACCCGTGCCACGAATAAATTGCCAATATCCAACTGCTGAAGCATGACTGAAGGCTTGCGAGCTGAAACCTGATTCGATTAAAGCCACATAAAATAAATCTTCTGGTAATTTATTATCACGTAAAACTTTTTTCATTAAGGCTTCGTAACGGGTCGAACGTAATAAATAGCGTTCCATGTGAGGCCTGCCTCGACCTTGGAAGTAGTTAATCCATTTTTCAACAGAGGCATTAATTTCTGTCGGAATAATCTCTAATTCATCTGCGGCTTGTGCTGTTGTCGCATTTAAGTCACCGACGCGAAACTGGTTGGGCTCGGATGGTTTTGAATTGGTTGGATTGGACGCATCACTTAAAGTTGAGTTTTCAACTTTCGAGTGCGCGCATCCGAACATGAGACCAGATAACAGGCTAGAAACCAGAACTGTGCTTAACCATAGAAGTACTATGAATAAATTTTTCTTCAATTTACAACTCCAGCGTTAGTCATTCAGAGTATAAATCTAATCTTAAAAGTTCAAATTTATTAAAACTTTTTTCGACAAAAACAGTTGTTTTTTAAGCATATAGCTAGACCTAAGTCTTTACTATTCAACTTCGTTTCTTTTCAGCTCAGAGCTAATTTCAAAGGCTACCGTTTTTAGTTTTACAATTTCAGAATCTGTTTTATTGGCTGCGACCACGCTGTTATGCACAGCCTCCGGAGAAAATCCCAGCAGCTGAAAATATTCAAATAATGCCGATAGGTTTGGTAAAAATTTTTCTTTCATTTTTAGCGGCATTTTTTCTGTTAATTTTTGCCATTCCTGGTCTGCCGTTTTTTGTCCGGACAAGTAGGCCGCCAGCGCGTAGATTAAATTAATTCCTTCAGTGCCGACCTGCCGAAAATTCTTTACCAAAAGATTTTGCTGTATTAGCTGCATTTTTCTATCAATGATTAGGCTTAAAACGGGCTCTTGCTTTAAATTCTTAAATTGCCGGTAAAATGATACGGAAATTCCTGCGACCAAGAATAAAAATGCGACCAAATAACCCAGATAACGACTATCGGGGCTTAACATCTGAGCCTCGGGGAATTCAATAATGGGCTCGGCCTTAAAGATTGCTACCGCGTTTTCGACATTTGATTTGCCATTTGTTGATGGAACCGGATTGACCGTGCCGGGTGAGCCTGGCGTAATCGTTAAATTAATTGGCTCGGTCTGAGTGGTCACATATTTCTTTTGCTCTGGATTAAAATGTGAAAATTCAAAAGCTGGTAAAATTAACTCGCCTTCTTTTCGTGGAATTAATAATATCTCAAATTCTTTGTAACTTTGGCCATTCTTAAAAAATTTAGATTCGCTTTTAGTATCAAAAACTTCTACCGTGGACGGCCAAGATATATTTGGCAGTTCAATCAACTTTGCGTTGCCCGAGCCTTCAAATCTAACTTTCACAGAAAATGGCTGATGCGCTGGGAATTGCTTACCGTCAGCATGCACAGAAACTTGAAAAGACCCCACTGCACCTGAAAAGTTAAGGGGCCTATTTTCTAATGGCAAGGGTAAAACTTTGATGGGTAAACGCTTTGAAACTTTTGTCGTTTCATGGGCGCCACCCATACCAAATGTTGTAGGCACTCGCGTTCGCGCTTTGATTTTAAATTCATCAATAACGGCTACGCCAGGTTTAATCGGAAATAAAGCATGGCTTGCCAACAGTGCTTTTTGGTAAGGTATGCCATTTACAATTTCAGGTGTAAACTGAAGGCTAGGAACTTCTTCGATGATTTCTTTCCAGAAACCTTTTAAATCAGGAAATTTTGTTCGGTCTAATGACTCGATTTGTCCACGAACATAAATATACCAGTTCGCAGTTATTTGCTGCCCTTCGAAGGCCTCAGATCGATCAGCTTCTAAATAAATAAAGAAAGCTTCATTTTTATTAATATCCATTTTCTTTTCAGGAATATTTTCTTGGCCCTGTGGCAAGCCACCAAAAGGATTCCCCGCAATACCACCACCACCTTGGCGCAACTGATTCAGAATTTTTTCGCGCTCTTTCAGCATCTGTGAAAAAATATCGTCTTCGCCGCCGAAGGGATCTTCTTCATTCATTCCAGGTAAAAGCTGGGCCTGCCCGTTTCTAGATCCGTTTTTTTGTCGTGAATTAGAATTGGAATGTGAATTTGAGCGTCCCCTATTTTCTTCGGCGACATCAATAGTCAATGGTTGAGTTTTATAGGTTTTTCCATTGATCAAAACGTCGATGACTGGAAGAACAAGTTTACCTTCTTTGTTGGGTGATAACATAAAATGAAACGACTGCTGCACCGATCTGGAAAAATCTGATTTTCCGTTGATTAAAGCCATTCGGGTAGACGAAGATTTTCCGTCGGCCCAGGTATTCACGACTTCGATTCCTTTTAGCTGTGGCAATTTAGGACTAGCTTCAAAATCTTCGTTGCTTTTAATATCCACGGTCAGTGTAAATGCATCACCCAAGGCCATTTGATCGCGGTCCACCGAGGCCTGCACTTGGGCCTGGGACTCTGCAAAAACAGAAACACAAAAAAGCAAAACGGATGCAATTAGTAAATTACCAATCTTTTTCATTTTTCTTATCTTTTCTTTCTTTTTTATCAAAATTTGCTCGAATTTTTTGTTCTTGGTTTTTAATTTCGCCTAAAATCTTTTTAACATCACCTTCAGAAAGTTCGCCACTTTTGAAAGGTCGGGGTTTGTATTTCGAATTCTTTTCATAGTCTTTGTTTTTTTTATCTTTGCCAGAATCTTTATCGTCGTCTTTTTTATTCTCGTCTTTGTCTTTACCGTCTTTGCCATCTTTATCTTTTTTATCTTGGTCTTGCTGATCTTGTTTGTCATTTTTCTCTTTTTTGTCGCTATCGCCCTTAGATTGATCCGAGCCACTTTGAATTAATAATTCGATATTGTGTTTTGTTTCTTTCGAATCTGGTATCAGTTCTAAAGCCTGCTGATAATTTTCTAAGGCCTCAGGAATTTTTTTATTTAAACCATAATAAACACCCAGATTGTAACGAATCGCAAACTGAGCTTTTAAATCGCCCTGATCGGTGGCTAATTTCAATGCCAAATTAAGGGATTTTAAGCCATCATCCGATTTTTTATCCTCTAAAAACAAAATTCCAATATTTGAATGCACAGAAGCTAAACCCGAATCGGATTCTAAAATTTTGTAATAAGAATTAAGTGCGTGTTCATTTTGTTTTTTACTAATAAATAAACTGGCTTTTCTATCATTGATCAAAGCACTTAAAGTCGGCTCATTTTTTTTAGCGCATGAAAAAAGTGAAAAAATAAAGGTAAAATAAACTAAACTTGAAAGAAAACTAAGAAGATACTTCATAGCGTCCTTTCCAGTTGGCGGCTGCTTTTCCACTGCGTGCCTTACGATCAGAAATAAATAAACTACTGACTAAAAAAATAAAGCCAATAAGCAGTAACCAGGTGTACTTTTCATCATACTGTGTGGTCATGTTGGATTGAAATTCAGTTTTTTCTAAAAGCTCTAGTTGATCAACAAATTGGCGTAAGTGGTTTCCACCAAAAGTTGCAAAATAAGATTGCCCGTGGCCGATATCTGCTAGTTTTTTTAAAAAATCTCCGTGTACTTGGGTGACAACAGTTTGACCGCTTTGATCTTTTTTAAAGCCGGTTTGGTTACCTTGTTGATCACGAACCGGAATGGCAGCCCCTTTTTCAGTTCCATAAACTATAGAAAAAATTTTCACATTTTGTTCCGATAATTTTTGTGCAGTTTCTACGGCGCCGGGTTCTTGGTCTTCACCGTCTGAAACTATCAAAATAGCGCGTGTTGTTTTTGTCGATGGATCCTGCGTAACGCCACCTTTTTCAAAAGCCTCTTTTGCAAAGCTTAAGGCTGACTCAAAGTTTGTGCCTTGTAAACTGACTGAATTTGTATCTAAAGAATCAATATACATTTTAAGTGCATTAGGGTCTGTGGTCAGCGGACATAGCAGCGCGCTGCTGCCCGCAAACGCGATCATGCCAATTTTATTCCCAGGCATAAGATCTAAAAGTTTTCCTAATTCAACTTTCATCTGTGAAAGTCTTGAAGGTCTGACATCTTCGGCCATCATGCTATCAGAGACATCTGCAAGTATTAATAATTCAATGCCTTCACTTTTAATCTGTTGCTGGCTAATACCCATTTGTGGCCGCGCAAGTGCCACGATAACAAATAACATTCCAAGACATTGTAACGCCAACTGCCAGCGACGTTTTGAATAGGAAACTGACTGAGACAAAAACAAGGCGTTTTTTTCTCCAAAATTTAGCTGAAGCTTTTTAATAAAAATTTTTTCAAAAATTAAAAAAACGGCAATCAATATTAAAACCAAACCTAAATAATAAAAAGCTGAACTGTTTCCCCATCGAAGTATTTGTGTTTCGATCATGATTACGGTCCCACCCTTAGCCACGTTAGACTTAAAATTCGGCTTAGAAAAAATAAAACCAATCCGGCTGTTGCGAAAATATAAAAATATTCTTTGTATTGAACATATTTATTGTCTTCGATTTTTGTAGTCTCTAGAGAATTAATTTCTTTAAAAATTCCGACCAAAGAATCTTCTTTGGAAGCTCGGTAGTATTTACCGCCCGTTTCTGAAGCCATTCGACCCAAAAGGTCATCGTTAACTGTGCTTTCAAAGGGTTGATATCTTTTCACGGGATTACCAAACATATCTTGTGTCACCACGGGAATCGAAGTTTTTCCGCTACGACCAATGCCGATGGAATAAATTTTTATTCCGTAACCTTTGGCAATTTCTAATCCTGTTTCCGGATCAATGGTGCCTGAATTATTTTCGCCGTCAGTCATAAAAATCATTACCCTTGATTTGGCTTGAGAATCTTTCAACCGCGCAGCTCCGCTGGCCGTGCCGACTCCGATGGCTGTGCCGTCTTTGATTCGCGCTTTAGCCGCCGTGGTGATTTTTGAAACTCGGTCGATAATTAAATCATAATCTAAGGTGGGTGGCACCAATGTGAAGGCTTCACCGGCAAATATAACCACACCAATACGATCGGAACTGCGTTGCTTAACAAATTTAATCAAAGTGTCCTTGGCGGATTCCAAGCGGTTAAATGGTTTCATATCTTCGATTAACATGCTGTCAGAGATATCCAAAACAATGACAATATCTAAGCCTTCAATATTTCTTTTTACTTTCGCATCTGAACGTTGCGGTCTGGCCAAAGCTAAAATCAATAACAACAATGACGACAGCAAAAACCATTTATTTAAATTGACGAAAAAAACTCGTCCGCGACCGGACCAATTTTTAAAAGACACCAAAGAACTCATTTGCAGATTGGCTTTATTTGATCTTTTAAACCAAAGTAAATAATAAACCAAACCACACCACGGTAATATCAGTAACAAATACAGCGGCTGTCCCCACAGGTAAGAATCTAAATGAGAGAAAATATTCATCGTGGGCTCCGTAGATTCAGGACTTCTGCAGAATCGACGAAGTGATACATTTTTTGAATCACCAATTTTTTTTCTGGTTCCGTTTCACCTAAAGACTGAATGTCTTCTAGTATTTTTTTAATTTCTAGGCGTTCTTTTTTCAGCCAAGGATTGTTTTTTTTAAAAAATCTAAGCAAAGATGCATTTTTTAAATCAAAAGCCGGAACATTAAATCGCCGTAATATATATAACCTAAAAGCATTTTCCAGATCATTTACTGGCAGGCCAGAAATTTCAGCTTGACGAATAGATTTGTAAAATTGCAAATCCGGCGGTGTTAAAGATTCATAGTTTTTTAATTTAGCTAATAATTGTCGGTAGCGATAGCGTTTACGGATTGTCCAAGCCATGCTGAACAGTAAAGCTATAATCACGCCAACAAAAATAAAGGTATAACTGATGGGCCAAGCCAATCGAAGTGGAAATAAGGGGCCAAAGGGCTCGGGCGCTTTACCATCTTTTGGTGGTTCGATGACAGTCTGAATTAAGAAATTTTGTTCTCCTAAACTAATCTGCAGCGTGCCATCTGTCATAATAAAGTCGGGGAACTTAAACTGACCTGATGAATAAAAAACAAAATCAATATCGAACTGGTTGGCCGAGCGGGCCTCTGCCTTTAGAATTTTGATTTTCAAGTTATTTTTTTCATCAGAAACAATACTTGCGGCAGAAAAATTAAAAGCTTTGTCGTAATCGCCCGTGCAGGTCAAAAAAACATGACGACCTACGGTGATCTCTTGATCTTTAAGTCCACTGACAATGGGGATTTGCCGTTCGCACTGAATCACGAATTTTACCTGCTGCGCTTTCTTTTGAAAAAAGCCAAAAGCGCTTTATGGTAATCTTCGTTGGCTTCAAAGCGAAAAGAATCAATGCCTGATTTTTTTAGATTTTTCTGAAAGGCATCAAAATCTTTATTAAACTGAGTTTTCATTTGTTCACGAAAGACCGGGTTTGATGAATCCAGTAATAGAGTTTCACCCGATTCGGAATCTTGCAATTCAATTAGGCCAATATCAGGAAAGTTAAATTCAGCTTCATCTTGCACCAGACCCGCTATCACTTCGTGTTTACGTTCTAATAATTTCAATGAAGGCTCGTAGTTGTTGTCTTGAAAATCACTGAGTAAAAAAATAGTCGCCCGTTTTTTTAAAACACCGCGCAAAAAATCTAAGGCCACCGAAATTTTGGTTTTATTTTTTTTCGGTTTAAAATACAGCAGTTCACGTAAAATACGAAATACCTGCGCCCGACCCTTTTTTGCGGGAATATACAACTCGACTTCATCTGAAAAAAGAATCAAGCCGACTTGGTCATTATTCTTAATCGCACTAAACGCTAAAGTGGCTGCTACGTACGTTAAGGTTTCACCTTTCAGATAATTTTTTGATCCAAAATCTTGGGACCCGCTAACATCCACACACAGCATGATTGTTAATTCACGCTCTTCTTCGAAAGTTTTTATGTACGGCTTACCAGCCCGTGCTGTTAGCGCCCAAGAAATGGCGCGCACATCATCACCTGCCACGTATTCGCGAAAATCTGAAAAAGTCATACCTTGGCCTTTGAAAGCCGTGTGATATTCGCCTGAGAAAATATTATTCACCAGTTTTCGCGTGTCGATTTCAACGCGCTTTACTTTTTTTAAAATCTCAGCGGGAACGGTCATGCGAAAACCCTTTGTTGAAATCCCTTTGTTTAAGCTGTGACTTCGATGGCTGAAACAATTTCTTTGATGATATCATCTTGTTTAAGTCCCTCGGCCTCGGCCTCGTAAGTTAAAATCAAGCGATGACGTAATACTTTGTAAATGATGGCTTTTATGTCTTCGACCGTTACAAAACCGCGACCGCGAATGAAGGCGTGGGCTTTCGAAGCGCGAATTAAACTTAAGGAAGCCCGGGGCGATCCACCCACAGCAATTAATTTTTCAATGCGGCCCAAGCCATAAATTTTTGGTTCGCGGCTGGCCATGATCAAATCAACGATGTAGTTCTTCACTTTTTGATCCACGTAAATCTGATCAACAACCGCAATTGTTTTTAAAAGCTGTTCTTTTGAAATGACCGTTTGTATCTGCGGTTTGTCTAAAGTCCCCATTCGAGAAATAATTTCTAATTCTTCTGATTTTGTTGGGTAGCTAACATTAATTTTAAACATAAAGCGGTCCATTTGCGCTTCAGGCAGCGGATAAGTGCCTTCTTGTTCTAACGGATTTTGCGTCGCTAACACCAAAAAAGGATTATCTAGTTTGTAAGATTGATCCCCAATGGTGACTTGCTTCTCAGCCATAGCTTCAAGTAACGCGGATTGCACTTTTGCCGGCGCGCGGTTGATCTCGTCAGCTAAAACAATGTTCGAAAATACTGGGCCTTTTTTAGCAGTAAATTCACCTGATTTCGGATTAAAAATCATAGTGCCGATTAAATCTGTTGGTAATAAATCCGGAGTGAATTGAATACGCTGAAACTGCAAAGAAATCGTTTGTGCCAAAGTCGAAATTGTTAAGGTTTTCGCAAGTCCCGGAACACCTTCTAATAAAATGTGTCCGCCGGTTAGCAGACCCATGGTCATGCCTTCAATCATTTCCCGTTGGCCGACGATTATTTTATTCATTTCGTTCATCATCTGAGTCACGAAAAGGCTTTGGTCTTTAACCGCTTGATTCAAAGCTAGAAAATCATTTTCTGCCATGTATTTCTCCATATTTAGCAATTATTTGAATACAATTAGTGTGTCACAACTTGTCTTGATTTCAACAGATACTAAATGCAAACTGACCACTATGCGGACCTTGACTCAAGTCTGGGTATTTTTTATTTCCCTGACGATCACATTATTAATCATTGGTTTTCAACTGCGGGGCCGCCTAGGGCTTTTTCTAAGTTTTCTTTTTAGTCTATTTCTAATTTATATTATTTTGCATCGTGGCGTACTGCTTTTTCAGAAACAACTTTTATACAAAGAAGTCATTGGCTCGGACAACACCGGTTTTTTAAAATCACTGAACTTGCTTAAAGACAATTATCAAATCGATAAAATTCATTTATTTTTCTCAGGTGATCCGACACCGCCTTTGGTATGGCGCGATTACCCCAATTCAGGTTTTATCGTAATTCACGAACAGCTTTTAAAACACTTAAACGAAAAAGAACTAGTTATTTTACTTCATTTTTTACTGTCGCACTTAAAATCTAGGCCTACTTTCAGGCCCCGAATTTTTTCAATTTTTGAAATGGGTTTTTTACACTTACAGTTTTTATTTGTCCCCCTGATCAGTATGATTGCGACTATGCTTAGATATCCCCGATTTTATTTGCAGGCTGATCTGCTGGGGTTGCAAAACAGCCACGCATCGAATTATGAATTTGGTTATTTTTTAAAAAAAATGCATGAATTTAAATTTCACCATGCTAAGCACTTACGCGGAGCTGAATATTTTTCGACCCTAACAGCGACGAATCATAATTGGCTTCAAAACTTTGGTCAGCCCAGTTTGCATAAACGTTTTTTAACAGTTATGGGCTTTCATCCGTAACTTAATTAAATTCAACTGATGTAAGGATAAAATATGACGACGGTAACAGAAACTCAGACCCCACCCTTAGAGGCTTCATTTTCAATGTTGATTATGTCCATAGCGTCTAGCGCTTTGATTTCGATGGGGCTATCGCCGAATCCACAGTCCGGTAAACTTGAGTCCGATAAACAGGTTGCTCGGTTTAATATTGATTTACTGACGGTGCTTAAAGAAAAAACAAAAAATAATTTAAATTCGGAAGAGCAGGACCTGTTAAATCATATTTTACAAGATTTGCAGATCAAGTTCTTGCAAATGAAATAATTGATCACATATTTGAAAAAATAAATTATTTAAGCCATCAAAAAAAAGGATCCAAAATGAAATACTGGTTGGTTTTAATTTTGACCCTGCCCCAGATAACATGGGCACAAAATTTAACAAAAGTTCTTCCGACACTGAAACTTTCAGATCCCTTGCCTGCTAATTTATTTGTTGAATTAGCGAAGGCTATTAATCCGACGGTGGTTAATATTTCCACGTCTGTTATTCCGAAAGGCCGCCGCGGCCAGGACCCCATGCTTGAAATGCTAGAGCAATTTTACGGAAGACCCTACCCTGACGAAGGTTTTGAACCAGGAAGACCGCAGCGCATGGGACTGGGAACGGGATTTATCATTCGTGAAGATGGTCTGATCGTGACAAATAATCATGTGATTCAGGGCGCTGACTTAGTTGAAGTGCAGTTATCAGAAGGCTCTGAAAAACGTTACACTGCAAAAGTTATCGGAAGTGATCAGCGCACGGATTTGGCGCTGATAAAAATTGAACCAAAAGAAAAATTAACCGTTGCAAGTCTTGGCACCAGTAAAGACACCGAGGTCGGCGAATGGGTCGCAGCTTTTGGTAACCCCTACGGGCATGGGCATTCGATGACGAAGGGAATCATTTCTTCGAAGGGACGCGCCATCGAAGAAATAAATAAAATTCCGTTATTACAAACTGATGCTTCGATTAATCCAGGAAATTCAGGTGGACCACTGGTAAATTCACGCGGCCAAGTGATTGGGGTCAATTCTGCAATCGACGCCAGGGCGCAAGGAATTGGTTTTGCGATTCCGATTGATGAAGTGAAAGCGATTATTCCGCAACTTGAACAACGCGGCAGTATTCGAAAAGGTTTTTTAGGAATAAATCCCGGCGATATCGACGATCAAGCGGCAAGTTATTTAAAACTGGGTGAAATTCGCGGCAGTGTTATTTTAGGGATTGGTGAAGGCCCCGGAAAAAAAGGCGGCCTAAAAATTTATGATATCATCACAGATATCGATGGTAAAAAAATTAAAAACTCCAGAGATTTAGTCGATACCGTTTCAGATCTTGAACCCGGAAAAAAAGTTAAAATAAAAATCATCCGCAATGAAAAACCTAAAACTTTAGATGTGCTAATTGGAGAACGCCCAAGCGACCGTCCAACTCGCGATCAAGCTGTTTTGATACCTAAAAAATACAACGGTCAAAAAGCTCCGTTTAATTTAGGCTTTATGGTTGCCGATTTAACTCCAGAAATTCGCGAAGAATGGAAAATTGAAAAAGAAATTAATCAGCCCATCGTGATTGAAACCGAAAGAACTTCGCTGGCTTCAAAGCAAGGACTTCGCGTAGGTGATCTAATTGTCGAGATAAATAAAGTCGAAATAAAATCAGCCAAAGATGTATTAAAAAATCTTAAAAAAGGTTTAAATTCCATCAAAGTCGCAAGAGCTGGCGGGGTCAGTGTTTTAGAAATCGAAGTCCGCTAATAGTGTAGTCATCGTGCGGTAAATACGTTTTACTCTGCTGACTTCGTCTTGTTCTGATACATATCGCAAAAAATCTCGGGCCAAACTAAAGTCTAGTTATTGGTGTGTCGATAATCCTAGTAACAACATTGAAACGCACTGCGTGAGTTTAAAACCCACGCACAAATAAGTTACAACGATGACAGCACCATGAAACGAGAGGCCTATGAAAATCACCGAAGTAAAGATCTTCCCCGTCAATGAAGAGCGCCTGAAGGCCTATGTCACGATCACGATTGAAGCCAGCTTCGTCGTTCGCGACCTAAAGATCATTCAAGGTCCGCAAGGTCTTTTTATCGCCATGCCGAGTAAAAAGCGCAAAGACGGACAATTTCGTGATATTGCCCATCCACTGAATCAAGAAACCAGACAGCAGATCGAAGATTTGGTTTTTGAAGCGTACGAAAGCCAGCTGAAATCGATGGGTGAAACTTTAGTAAGCCTAAAACGACAGAAGGCTCCGGTCACTTCGGGCTCAGACGATTACTAAATTTTTGTTTAGATTATTAGCACCATGTACGACCAAGTTGAACGAATGATCATGGAAAGACCCTGCAAAAAAAATTTTTCCTAAAATCAGTCGCACATTTCAAAGCCCAGATTAGAAGCTGAATGCAGTGACTGAATCTGGGCTTTCTTTTTAACGAATCTATTTTTAGTTGCCTTAAACCCCAAAATTCATTAATTTTTCTATTCCATAGTCTATGTTGGGGTATCGCCAAGTTGGTAAGGCAATAGATTTTGATTCTATCATTCGAAGGTTCGAGTCCTTCTACCCCATCCAATTTCTTTTTAAAGAAATTGGAAAATAAAAAACCTCAAGTCAAATTAATCAGATGCAGAGTGAGAAACGTTCACAACAAACACACAGGTATTTCAAGATATTTCAGCATATTTCAAATTATGGTAGGATTTTGGTAGGACGTAAAAACCGTCTGAACATTAATGATCAACGCCTCATAAAAATTGAAATTTAAAACGATCAAATCAAAAAGTAAGAGAAATCTGCATCCGCTACCTCGGTTTTTAATAACCGAAAAGGATGTTCTATGGGAATCGTAAAATTTGTATCGTTTGTTGTCAGGCTTGGCCTGTTGCTAGCTTTGTTGGGTCAGCTGAAGTTCTGTACACTAATGCTGATGGGGAAAGCCGCTTATAAATCACAACGCGGGATCATGTCGTATTCGAAGTACACAAAACAGCTCACTGGACGTTAACTGATAAACAATTAATATCGTCGTATTTTAATCGCGCCTCTACCCTATAAAAAATAAAAAGGCACCCTAAGCCCGAAGCCACCCTTCGGGCTTTTTTATATTCAAAAAAAAATATCTCAAAAGGACGTAAATTATGTCGAAAAAAACATTTCTATACATCAGGGTATCAACATTAGATCAAGTCAACGGGGCCGAATCACAAGCACGAGCCCTTTTAGAATGGTGTACCCGAAATAACATTACAGAATATGAAACATTCACTGATCAGGGGATTTCAGGAGCTAAAGAAAGCCGCCCTGCACTTGATAAGATGATGGACCGAGTAAAGCGACTTGAGGCTGACCAAGTCATTGTCTTTGCTTTTAGTCGCTTCGCCCGAAGCACAATGCACTTGTTAAAAGGGCTTCAAATTTTTAAAGACTGTAATACTCGATTTGTAAGCATCACTGAGCAGATTGATACTGAATCCAGTATGGGTGTTGCCATGTTTACAATTTTAGGAAGTTTGGCTCAGTTAGAAAGATCGATGATTCAAGAACGAGTAAAAGCCGGAATGAGGAATGCCAAAGCCAAGGGTAAAATCATAGGCCGTACACGCAAAAGAAATTCGGCTTTAATTGAATCTCTTTTAGAAGCTGGTTTATCTTATCGAGAGATTGCAAGAATTGCCAAATGTAGTCACGGAAGCGTGCACGCCCAGAAAAAAGAATTCACAGCTCGTAAAGCAAAAGAACAGCAACAAAAAATGGACGAAATTCAGAAGCAAATCACTGAAAATAAATCTGAAAGCCCAATTGACACGATGAAGTCTATGAACGTTTCAGACGATGTGATTAAGCAATTTCAGATTAAAATCGAAACTGAAGCCAGAAGCAAAGTTCATGAAATCACTGGCGGTGCTGGTTACGAAACTTTTGACTAAGACAGGTTCTGCGATTCTAAGATATCAATTAAAAAAATACGGGAGCCACGACGGTTCTCGTATTTTTTTAATTGAAGTGACTAAAAGGATATCTTTTCGAAAGGTTTTAGTTCGGTCCCCGTTTTAAAAATAGTGTAGTTAACTACATAAAATTAATTTTTAAACTAACAATGGGTACAAAGAAAAAATCCACTTTTTTCAAGCGGATTTTAGGTAACTAAAATTTTTCAGAATGAAGTGGTTTTAATAACGCGAGAATGAAATTTTAGGTTACAAAATTTTAAATTCCTAAAGCATTTAAACACTTACTGGATAAAATTCGATCGTTGTTTTTTCTAGATTTTAGATTCGTTGGAAAAATATCCCTTCAAAACTTTGCATTGTTGATTCGTAAAAAATCATGCTGAGTAATCATTTTAGTTCGAATCCATTTTTAAATCGATTTTTGGCCAGGAAAATGAGCTTAATTGATTTTACCGATTTAGAAAGGTTTGATATTGACCACGATCTCATACACTGCAATTCTCTTAAATCATTTGGAGGAATCATGCTTAAGCTTGTTATATTTTCTTTTTCACTATTGTCGTTATCACCAGTATTAGCTAGTCAAAGATTAAATCACATAGGCTGTGCATACGGCAAAGAGCAATCGACATGGACTTTAATGGCATTGTCTGGAAAACCAAACAGCTTTGATCTTTTAAAAGGTACTAGTAAATTTTTAACTGGTGCATGGACAAGTGAAAAGCCACAAGGCTTAAACTATGCATTTTGTACTTCGATGGTCGGAACTGATAGCAACGACTCAGTTATTATTGAAACATACCGCTATCAAGCTAAAGAGTTCTTGCCCATGAATGGTAACAATGGTTGTTCAGTCGATGGTTCAGATGTCTTCCTTATATCAAAAGATTCACACGTGGTTCAGCGCGGAAACTTTGTAGAGCTTGAAATTGATTGGATACCACCACAAGTTGAAAAGCTACGTGTTCGGGAATATTTTCCGCGTTTTGACGAGCTTGAGTTAACCAACGAAATGGCAGAGCAAAAGTGCCTTGAATTAACACCATAATAGACTGAATAGTTAATCTGTCTTTAATTCACGAATGGCCATAAAAATGAACTTTCATGGCCATTTTTATTTTTTGAAACCTATTGAATTTATTTTCACTGAAAAATTGACCGTCGATTATGTCGATAACAAGTGGTTTTAATAACGCGTGAATGAAATTTTGGGTTATAAAATTTAAAATTCCTAAAGCAATTAAACAGTTAACGGCAAGAAATTTTTCTTTATAATTTGTGAGTTCAGCGATTTATTAAAAAATTTCGCTTCAGAGGCATACTTTGTTGAAAGAAGAAAAATCATTTCAAGATATCTTTTATAGCCAGCGTTTTTAAAACCAAATTTTTGTCCAGGAACGCCACCATTTATGATTTTAGCGCTTCTAAACGATTGGTTCTAAACTCCGCGCTGTACGATTTATCGATTTTTTTTAAACCAATCCGAAAGCAAGTTTTTCATTGCAATTGTCGCAGCAGATGAGGCATGAGCTCCTCTACTAACGAATGAAAAATGAACAGGAATTTCAATGTTTTCAATCTCGATAACCTTTAGTTTCTTTTCCTTAATTTCATTTTTCACAAGATAGTGCGGCATAAAAGTTATACCAGCTCCAACAAGAAGCATCTGTTTCAGAGTGTCGAAGCTTGCGCTCTCACAAACAACGTTGGCTTTTGACAGATATTTTCCAAATTGCTTTTCAATTCTCTGGTAACACAGATCAAGTCGAAGTGGATATGACAAAAAGTCAACTTCGCTTAAGTCACGTGCTTTCATCTTCTTTGGCAACCGATCCGCTTGCTCGATAGTGCCTACTAAAACCATTTTATCTTTCCATAAAGAAACAGCCTCCAGTGTAGCATCTCCATCAAAATCTGAAAGTACAGCAGCTTCCAATTCCTTGGTTTTAATCTTCGCCAGCATGACTTCCACAGGATCGTAGTGATAGCTAATACTTACCCCATGGTTTTGGGTCAAGAATGCCTTCATAGGAAGAGCTAGTAAATAGGATGAAGCTGTCGTATAGGTTCCAATCCTAACTTTTCCCTGCGGTTTGTCTTTGGAAGAGAGAATCATAAGAGCTTCTTGTTGAAGTTCGGCTGCACGGTTTGCGACTTCCAACAAACGCTCACCAGCTACAGTTAAAAGCAGTCCGCGATTTGTGCGCTCAAAGAGAATTTTTCCAACTTGGTTTTCTAGTTTCTTGATCTGCATACTAATGGCAGGTTGGCTCAGATTTAGAATAAGGCAGGCCTTAGAGACCGTCCCTGTTTCAGCAACTGCTTTAAAACAGCGTAAATAACCAAAATCAATGTCCATTTTTGCCTACCCTTGATATAATGTTATCGAATAACCACTATTCGATAAATCAATTATTCTTATACCTAAATTTGCTTTATAAGACAATCATTGATAATTTTGGAGGCCATATGAAATATCTGTTCTTAACTTTAATGCTTTTTACCCAAGTCTCTTTTGCCAAGACAGAAAAAAGCGTCTTGATTGTATTAAATGATGCGTTTCAACCATCAGAATACTTTGAACCAAGAAAGGCTTTTGAGGCGGAAGGGTTCGAAATTAAAACGGCCTCTAAATTCGGCACCAAGGCGCATCCAGGCAGAAAGTACACAGATATTAATCCTGTCGCAGTCGACTATTCTTATGAGGAAATTAATATAGAAAATTTTGACGCCATTGTATTTGTCGGGGGTGGCGGAGCTTGGAGTGATTTTTTTCCAAACAAAACTTTACATGATGTTCTCACAAAATCTATAAATCGCAAAAAAATGATTGTTGGGCTTATTTGTGCTGGAACAGGCCTCCTCGCCACAGCCAAAAATTTGGATGGAAAGACACCTCAGTTTGCAGGAAGAAAAGCCACAGGTTATGGTGAAGTAGCTGGCCTTCTCACTCTTGTGGGAAAAATTGAATACTATGCGGGCGATCTAACAAAACCCTTTGTCGTGGTGGATGGAAATCTCATAACAGGAAGAGATCCCATATCTGCTGAACTTTTTGGAAAAACAGTAGCGAAAATGCTACTGGTAAAGGAGTAAACGTGAAAAAGATGATTTTAATTTTTACTTTGATGGTACTTTCAATAAATGCGTATGCATATAGTGAGAACTTACAATGTTTAGATATAAACGATTCCTCTTTAAATTATTCTGTTCAACAGATCGGTCAATCTAATAAATATTTCCTTACGATCACCAAGGGAAGAAAAGTCATTTATTCCGAAACCCTTGAATACTTCGATTGGCAAGGGGAAGCTGAGTATAGTGGTCCATACTCCAGTATCATTAATAATGGTGAGGAATACATCGAATTTATTCACAACAGCTCTAAACTTAAATCAACACAACTAAAATGTGAGGACTTGTGAAAACATTGTTTACCTTATTAATGCTCATGACTGGCCATGCTTTCGGAACCGCAATTTCTGATCCCATAAAATACTCTAATAACGTTGCGAAGGAGTATTCTAAGGGTGATTTAAATAAAATTGGTGAATACAGGTGCCAATATAATCATAATGAAGAGCAAGAAGTTGGCGGAGATATTAGAATTGTAGACTGCGAAGGAATAACATCCATTTTGGTCCATGGTGGTTACATGGAAAAAGGGGTCTTCGATTGCAGAATGACTTTTGAGCCCATGCCTAATTATGGAAGAGGCTATCAAGTTACATATGAAAGCTGTCAATAACCACTGCTCTTTGATCGGCGATGGCCGGAAATGCGAACTCGGCTGATCACCTGATTTTTGAGATTCAGAATTGAAAAATGGCGCCAGCAAAACTGTGCGCCATTTTCATTTGTAACAAGTGGTTTATTTACAATTGTGGCGGTAAAAAAATCGTGAAGTCGAAATCTTTCCACTTCACTTGTGAATTATTAAATGGGAGTAAAAATGGATCTCCAGGAATACTTGAACTATTTATTGTTTTATAGTCATTTATAATCAGCTTTGCATTTTCTGCACACAGCGCCCACGACCGAACTGAACTAGGAAGATCTTTTTCTTTTGTCATTTGAATATTCAATGTCGTTGTCTTAAGACCTTTTTGTGAGATCAAATCTTGAACTCTAGAAGGAGAGTCAGGAGCAACTCCAAGATGCGCCTTTCCTACAAAAAATAGCGTATGCAAACATAGTTTTTTGGAATGCAGTTGTGAAATATGCTGGCTCATAGCAAGATTTCTTTGCTCCATAGAAAGTTCCACTGTCCCATTATCCTGATGATCTACTGATCGTACCTTCATTCCTAGCGAAGCTGCTTTAGTAACCATAGGTTCGTAATAGTCTTCAATATTTTGAAGTATCTGCAATAAGGGCTGTACTTCCAGCTTATCTAGCGATTTCAAAGTGGCAATATTTTCGCGGTTATGAGTCATAAAATCTACTGCGCTTTGCTCCCTGTACGGCAGCTCAAAAGCAACGCAACCTTCGGCTCCTACAAGTTTATAAAACTCTTCGATTAGTCTTATACGTCCTTCTATTGGAGTAACAAAATGAACTTCTCCCGCAACGACTACATCACTCTGCTTGATCGTGGCTAAAAGGTCTGAATTTTCAGAAAATGGCATAGAATTTTGTATTCCTGCTCGATCTGCTTCAGTCAGATCGCAGATGCCATTTGTAGCATTCGCTTTGGATGCAAAAGTAAATGTTGTAACAACCGCAAAACCAAAAATCATGGCCAGAGCGCTGGACATCACCCATTCTGCAGTTTCGAAGTACTACAGAACAAAAGCGGGGCTAACAAAATCCAAAGCCAAAT